>DATMTA010000167.1:0-29036 GCA_035565055.1 Ensifer sp. | reverse complement strand
GTTGCCGCGCGCGGCATCGACCTGCCGAGCCTCGAACTCGTCGTCCATGCCGACCTGCCGACGAATGCCGAAACGCTGAAGCATCGCAGCGGCCGCACCGGCCGCGCCGGACGCAAGGGCGTTTCTGCCCTGATCGTCCCCCTGCCCGCCCGCCGCAAGGCCGAGCGCCTGCTCGATGCCGCCGGCATCCAGGCCGAATGGGCCAACCCGCCGACCGCCGCAGCCATCCTGCAGCGCGACGACGAACGCCTGATCGACGATCCGGAACTGAGCCTCCCCGTCGATGAGGACGATCGCGACATGGCGGCGCGCCTCATCGAAGCGCATGGCGCCGAAAAGATCGCCGCCGCCTATATCCGCCATTTCCGCTCAACGCGCTTTGCGCCGGAAGACATCCAGGAAATGGCCGTCTATGCGCCGAAGTCCCGCGAGGCGCGCGACGCGACGCGCGAGCGCCGCACCAATGACTTCGAGCCGCAGCCGTCGCGCGCGCGCGAAGACTTCGAGGAAAGCGTCTGGTTCTCGCTCTCGGTCGGCCGCAAGCAGAATGCCGAGCCCCGCTGGCTCATCCCCATGCTCTGCCGCGCCGGCAATATCGGCAAGCGCGACATCGGCACGATCAAGATGATGCCGGCTGAAACCTATGTCGAAATCCACGCCAGCGCCGCCGACGGTTTCACCGCAGCCCTCGGTCCCAAGATGCTCATCGAGGACAAGCTGCGCGTCAAGAAACTCGACGCCCGCCCCGACATGTCCCGCAGCGGCCCCCGCGAGGCTGGCCACCGCGACGAGCGCCCGCAAGGCGACTTCAAGAAGCCCGACTGGAAGAAAAAGGGCGACCGGGACAATGCGGGTGGAGGGAAGCCGTATAAGGGGAAGGGCTTTGATGGGAAGCCGGGTGGCAAAACCTCTGAAAAGCCCTTCAGCAAGGGGCCGAAGCCGGACTGGAAGAAAAAGAAGGGCAACTGAGGCGAGCTAGTCTCGCTGAGTTTCGAATTTCTGCCAGGCTATACAACTTGGGTAGCCGCCCTGCCATGCGCCCGCGCCATCTCCACGAAGGCGCGGAAGGCGGCTGACGGGTTCTTGCGGCCGGGATAGTAGAGGCAGAGCGGCGCTGTCGGTGGGGTCCAATCCTGCAGGACGCGTTCGAGACGGCCGGCGGCGATGTCTTCGCGCACATCGGCTTCCATGAAGAAGCCAATGCCGATTCCCTCGAGAACGGCAATCCTGGAAAGCGTCGATTCATCGAGCGTGATCGGACCCTCGACGTCGATCTGAACCGTCTCTCCCTCCTTCGCGAAGTGCCAGCGATAGGGTGCGCCTTTCGGCAGCCGGATTTGAATGCACCTGTGTGCCAGCAGATCCGGCGGCACGCGCGGTCTTCCATGCGCCTCGAAGTATGACGGTGTCGCAACCACGGCAAAGCTGCGCGGCATACCCACCTGAACCGCGATCATGTCGCTGGGCACCAGATCGGCAGTCCGGAGCCCCAGATCGAACCCTTCGGCCACGATGTCGACGATGCGGCCCTCCGTGACAAGATCGACATGAACCTGCGGATAGCGCCGCAGGAAGGCAAGGACGAGCGGCGCCAGAATCTCGCGGGCGCCGGAGGCGAAGGCATTGATGCGCAATGTTCCCGACGGCGTGTCCTGCTGCGAGCGCGCGGTTTCCATCGCATCCTGTATGACGCGCAGCGCCGGGGACACCTGCTCGACGAAGGTGCGGCCGGCATCCGTCAGCGACACGCTGCGCGTGGTGCGGTTGAACAGGCGGACGCCAAGCTCCCGCTCGACCTTGCCGATGAGATTGCTGAGTGCCGTGGTTGAAAGCCCGAGTTCCAGCGCGGCGGCGCGAAAAGAGTTCCGCGCGGCGATGACGAGCACCGCTTCGATTTCCAGCAGACCGTGTCGCGACATTATCCCATTTTCCGAAATATTACATCCCACTTTATCCCACTTATCGCAACATCGGTCCAGCCTTAGATTGTCCTCATCGATGCCGCTGCAGCCCGCTGACCCGGCACTGACAGAAGCGAAACAAGGAGACGAAACATGTACTTCCAGCTACCCGAGGTGATCGCCGCCTATTTCCAGGCCGACCGGAACACGAATGCCGACGCTGTCGCGGCCTGTTTCGGCGACGATGCGCTCGTGACGGACGAAAGGAATGTCTATCGCGGCCGCGATGCCATCCGCCGCTGGAGGGCAGAGGCCTCGACCACGTACACGTACACGGTCGTGCCTTTCGCCATGACAGCGGAAGGGGATCGCACGGTGGTGTCAAGCCACCTCACCGGCGACTTCCCCGGCAGCCCGATCGACCTCCGGTATTTCTTCTTGCTGGATGGCGACAAGATCACCGAGCTGGAGATCAAGCCATGATCCCGTTCGTCAATCTGCAAGGCAAGCGCGCGCTTGTGACATCGGGCACGCGCGGGGCCGGGGCCGCAACGGTGAGGCTCTTCCGGGAGCTTGGAGCCACGGTCCTGACTAACGCGCGAACGAAACCGGAAACGCTGGAAGACGGCGTCGAGTTCGTCGCGGCGGATCTGACATCGGCCGAAGGCTGCGCAACGCTTGCCGCCGCAGTCCAGGATCGCCTCGGCGGCGTGGACATCGTCGTTCACATGCTCGGCGGCTCGTCGTCGCCACCCGGCGGGTTCGCCGCGCTCGGCGACGCCGAGTGGACGCGCGAGCTCGACCTCAACCTGATGCCGGCCGTGCGGCTCGACCGCGCGCTGCTGCCCGACATGATCGCTCGCGGCACCGGCGTCATCATCCATGTATCCTCCATCCAGCGGATCATGCCGCTGCCGGACGCGACGACCGCCTATGCGGCGGCGAAGGCCGCGCTTTCGACCTACAGCAAGGCGCTGTCGAAGGAAGTCTCGCCCAAGGGCGTCCGTGTCGTCCGGGTATCGCCCGGCTGGATCGAAACCGAGGCGGCCATCCGCTTCGCGGAGCGGCTGGGAACCGAAGCCGGCGGCGGCCTCGAAGAAGGCAAGCGCATCATCATGGCCTCCCTCGGCGGAATCCCGCTCGGCCGCCCCTCCACGCCGGAAGAAATCGCCAACCTCATCGCCTTCCTCGCCTCCGACCGCGCGGGCAGCATCACGGGTTCGGAGTTCGTGATCGATGGGGGGACGGTGCCGACGGTTTAAATTTGGAGGGCGCTCGAGACCGGGACAATATGCCCCCCTCACCTCTCCCCCACCAGCGCCATCAGCGTCTCCAGCCGATCCGCCTCGATAGGCGGCTTGTCCATTCTCAGCCGCGCGATGCGCGGAAAGCGCATCGCCACGCCCGATTTGTGCCGATTTGACAGCGCAATCCCCTCGAACGCCACTTCCAGCACGAAGCCCATATCCCTCTCGGCGCGGACGGCGCGGACGGGGCCGAAGCGGTCTGTCGTGTTGTTGCGGACGAATTTGTCGAGGACTTCGAGTTCCTCGTCGGTGAAACCCAAATAGGCCTTGCCGACGGGGACGAGGACTTCCTGGCCGGGCTCGCCGGTCCAGACGCCGAAGGTGAAGTCGGAATAGTAGCTGGAGCGCTTGCCGTGGCCGCGCTGGGCATACATCATCACCGCGTCGATGAGATAGGGGTCGCGCTTCCACTTGAACCATTCGCCCTTGATGCGGCCGGCCTGATAGGTGCTTTCGCGGCGCTTGATCATCACGCCTTCGATGACCGGATCGGGCGGGTCGAGGCGGAGCTTTTCCAGCCCCTCCCAGCTGTCGAAACCGACAGTCGGCGACAGGTCGAAGCGGTCATGGGCGGCGCGTTCGATGAGAGCCCCAAGCCGTTCGCGCCGCTTCTCCAGCCCCTCGCCGCGAACATCCCTTTCGCCCTCGAAGAGGAGATCATAGGCGCGGATGAAGGCGGGGTAGTCTCTGAGATGCGCGGGCGTCACAGTCTTGCGGTTCAGTCGCTGTTGCAGGTCGGAAAAGGTCAGCGTCGGCGAATTGGTGCGCGCGGTGCCGCCGATCAGCAGTTCGCCATCGATGACGCCCTCGAAATCCACCGCCTCCAGCACATCCGGGAAGGTCTCGGAAATGTCGTCACCGCTGCGGGAGTAGAGCTTCTTGCGATCCCCCGAGGCGGAGAGCTGCACGCGGATGCCATCCCATTTCCATTCGGCCAGGAAATCGGCGGGGTCCATCTTCTTCAGGTCATCGTCGCCTATCGGGTGTGCCAGCATGACCGAATGGAAGATCGCGGGCGTCGCCAGCACAGGCTTGTCCGCCCTGCCCTCCAGCCAGGCGAACAGATCGACGTAAGGCGGGGCCAACCCATGCCAGAGCGTTTCGATCTCGGTAATGTCGATGCCGCTCATCTGGGCGAGCGCCTGCTTGGCAAGCCGGGCGGAGACGCCGATGCGCAGGTTGCCCATGGCGAGCTTGAGGAAGGCATAGCGGCCGCTCGCATCCAGCCGGTCGAGCAGCGCGCGCAGGTGCGTGCGGATATTGCTTCGGCTAAGGGCGTTCAGCTCTTCCACCACGGCGCTGAGGCGCGGCGGTTCCGGTTTCTCGCCCGGGGGAGCCTGCCAGACGAGCGACACGGTCTCCGCCAGATCGCCCACATAATCATAGGAATAGCGGAAAAGCTCCGGGTCCATCTGCTCCAGAACCAGCTCGCGGATGAGGGCCGGTTTGACGAGATGCAGATCGAGCGTGCCGGTCAGCGCGGCGAGCGCATAGCCGCGATCAGGGTCCGGCGTGGTGGCGAAATAGTCTGCGAGAAGCGTCAGCTTGCCATTACGCTGCGGCGTCAGCACCAGACGGTCGAGAAGGGCGGCGAAGGCTTCCATCAGTCGCCCTCGTCTTCATAGCCGACGAGATGCAGCGGCTTGGCGGCCACGCCCTGCAACGTACACCAGCGCACCAGCGCCTCCTCGCGCCCATGCGTCACCCAGACCTCCTGCGGGCCGATCTCGCGGATCGTCGCGGTCAGCTCGTCCCAGTCGCAATGGTCGGAAATGATCAACGGCAGTTCGACGCCGCGCTGGCGGACCCGCTGGCGCACCATCATCCAGCCGGAGGCAAAGCCGGTCAGCGGCTCGGCAAAGCGCCGCGCCCAGCGATCGGAAAAGGAGGATGGCGGGCCGATGACCACCGCGCCGCGATAATCCGCCCGCTCGGATTTCTCGACGGTCGCAGGCCGCAGATCGCCGAGATCGATCCCCTCGCTCTGGTAATAGCGGCAGAGCTTGTCGAGCGAACCATGAATGTAGATCGGCGCGTCATAGCCCTGGCGGCGCAACAGCGCGATCACCCGCTGCGCCTTGCCCAGCGCATAGGCGCCGATCATGTGCGTGCGCTCGGGGAAGAGCTTCAGCGAGGCGATCAGCTTGCCCATCTCCCTGTCCGGATCGGGATGACGAAACACTGGAAGCCCAAAGGTCGCTTCGGTGATGAAGACATCGCAGGGGACGGGCTCGAAGGCCTCCGCCGTCGGATCGGGCGAGCGCTTGTAATCGCCGGACACGACAATGCGCGTGCCGTCCATCTCGACGGCAATCTGCGCCGAGCCCAGCACATGGCCGGCGGGGTGGAAGTGAACCGTCACGCCGTTGATGGTGATCGTCTCGCCGAAGGCGGCCGCCTGTTCGGTCCCACAGAAATCAGCGCCATAGCGCAGCGCCATGATATCGAGCGTCCGCCGTGTTGCCAGAACCGCACCGTGGCCGGGGCGGGCGTGGTCGGAATGGCCGTGGGTGATCAGCGCCCGCTCGACCGGTCGCACCGGGTCGATATAAAAGCCGCCTGGCCGGCAATAAAGCCCTTCCGGTCGCGGGCTCAGAAGCTGCTCGGCATCCATGGGCGTGGCGGGACCTCATTGAAGGGCGTGGCTTTGTGATCAACGCCCATATGATGCGCGGGTTCCCGGGAATTCAAGGGTGGGCTTGAGGGATACGGCGACGGGAGGCTTGTGGTTTGTGAAACGGCCGATGTTCTGCCGTGTCGCCCCCTCACCCCGCCTCCGCTTTGCTCGGCGACCCTCTCCCCAAGGGGAGAGGAGGAACGGAGACGCCGCAGCACCCTCTTCTCCCCCTGGGGAGAAGATGTCCGAAGGACAGATGAGGGGTTCCCCGGCGACATTTGCTGCCAGCGGATGCGTGCCTCAATGCAGCCCGAGATAACTCCGCTCGATCTGCGGATCATTGGCGAGATCCGCAGCCCGGCCGCTCATGGTGATCTCGCCCAGTTCCATCACATAGGCCCGGTCAGCGGCGTTCAGCGCGGCCCGCGCGTTCTGCTCGACGAGCAGGATTGCCACCCCATCCTTGCGCAGGTCTTCGATGATGGTGAAGATGTCGGCGACGATGCGGGGAGCAAGGCCGAGGCTCGGCTCGTCCAGCATCAGAACCTTCGGACCCGCCATCAGGGCGCGCCCCATGGCGAGCATCTGGCGTTCGCCACCGGACATGGTGCCGGCTTCCTGGCGGCGGCGTTCCTTCAGGCGCGGGAAGCGCTCGAAGACGCCGGCCATGCGCGCCTGCGCCTCGCGCTCGGAGAAGCGCACAGCGCCGAGGCGCAGGTTATCCTCGACGCTCATGGTGGAGAAAAGCTCACGCCGCTCGGAGACAAGCGAGAGGCCCGCTGCCACACGGTCCTCGACCTCCAGCCGGTTGAACGGCGCACCATCGAACATCTGTTCGCCGACCGCCGGCAGGATGCCCATGGCAGCGTTCAGCAGCGTCGATTTGCCCGCGCCGTTCGCGCCGATGACCGTGACAATCTCGCCAGCGAAGACTTCCAGCGAAACGCCACGCACGGCCTCGACCTTGCCGTAGGAGACCGAAAGGTTGGAAAGAGAAAGCAGCGGCTTGCTCATGCTTCTGCACCTCCGGAAACGGGCGGATTTGTCTGTTTTGGTTCGGCCGCGCCACCGAGATAGGCTTCGAGAACGGCGGGGTGCGAGCGGATGACATCCGGCGGCCCTTCCGCGATCTTGGTGCCGAAATCGAGCACGACGATATGGTCTGTCAGTCCCATGACGAAGCCCATATCGTGTTCGACCAGAAGCAGGCTCATGCCTTCCGAGCGTAGCTGGCTCAGGAGTTCCGAAAGCTGGCCCTTTTCGAAATGGCGAAGACCAGCTGCGGGTTCGTCGAGCAGAAGCAGCGACGGGTTCATGGTCAGTGCACGGGCGATTTCGACGATGCGCTGCTGGCCAAGCGCCAGGCTGCCGGCCGGCTTGTGCATGTGTTTGGCAAGGCCGACGCGCTTAATCTGCCGCGCAGCCTCGGCGAAGAGTGCAGCCTCTTCGGCCCGGTCCGTGCGGATGAGCGCCGAAAGCAGGCCCTTGCGGCCGCGCAGGTGACCGCCAAGCGCCACGTTTTCCAGAACCGACATGTCCGGCAGCAGCTTCACATGCTGGAACGTGCGGGCGATGCCGAGTTCCGCGATGCGCTGCTGTCCGATGCCGGAGATCGTCTGTCCGGCGAAGGAGACCGTGCCGGAGCTCAAGGACAGGACGCCGGTGATGAGGTTGAAGGTCGTGCTCTTGCCGGCGCCGTTCGGGCCAATCAGGGCAACGATCTCGCCGGACTTGACGCCGAAGTTGACAGCGTTGACTGCTGTCAACCCGCCGAACTTCTTCGTGGCGTCCTGCACCTTCAGGATCTCGCTGCCGCGTGCCACCGGCATATCGCGACCGGTGAGCGGTTGCGCGTCAGTCGGAATGCTGCGCGGCTTTGCCTCGGGCAGGACGCGTTGCACCAGCGGCCAGAGTCCATCGGGCGCGACCTGTAGCAGCACGATCAACAGCACGCCAAAGACGATGGGTTCATAGAGCGCGCTATCGGTCAGGATGGCCGGCATGACGCGCTGGATGACGTCGCGCAGTTCGGTGATGATGAAGGCACCCGCAATGGCGCCCCAGACCTGCCCTGCCCCGCCGACGACCGCCATGAAGAGATAGCTGATGCCGGCATTCAGGTTGAACGGGCTCGGCGTCACCGCGCTCTGGAAGAAGGCATAGAGCCAGCCGGAGAGACCAGCGAGAACCGCCGCGTAGACGAAGACGATGAGCTTGGCCTGGCTCGCTGAAATGCCGAAGGCGCCGGCCATGGTCGAGCCGCGGCGCAGCGACCGGATGGCGCGGCCAACGCGGCTGTCGAGCAGGTTCAGCGTGGCAATGCCGCAGATGAGAAGTGCTGCCCAGATGACGGCATGGAGCCGCGCCGGTTCGTGGAAGCTGATCGGGCCGATGGTCAGCGGCGGAATGGAGCTGATGCCGTCATGGCGGCCCAGAAGTTCGAGCTGGCCGAAAAGATAGTAGAGCGCCAGGCCCCAGGCGATCGTGCCGAGCGGCAGATAGTGACCAGCAAGACGCACGGTGACGAAGCCCAGAAGCAGGGCGGCAAGTGCGGAGACGGCGAGTGCCACGGGGAGCGTCGCAATCGGGCTCCAGCCGTATTGGGTGGTCAGCACCGCCGCGGAATAGGCGCCAAAACCGGCAAGCGCGGCCTGCCCGAAGGAGGTGAGCCCCCCAACGCCGGTCAGCACCACGAGGCCGATGGCGACAATGGCCGCCAGCCCGATATTGTCGAGCAGGATGATCCAGAAGGGCGGGAAGCCGGGCACGAAGGGCGCCAGGATGACGATGGCGGCGAAGAGGCAAAGGGCGATACGATTGGTCATGGCTCAGTCCTCCTCGTCCGTATGTTTGCTCGCGAAGGAGCGGATCAGAAGGACCGGGATCAGCAGCGTGAAGACGATGACCTCCTTGAAGTCGCTGGCGAAGAAGGAGGAAAAGCTTTCGATCAGTCCGACGGCAAGCGCCGCAGCAGCTGTGAGCGGATAGCTCGCAAGTCCGCCGATGATCGCGGCGACGAAGCCCTTCAGGCCGATGACGAAGCCGGTGTCGTAATAGATCGTGGTCATGGGTGCGAGCAGCACGCCGGAGACGGCGCCGATGCCGGCGGCGAGCGCCAGCGCGACCTTGCCGGTGCCCTTGGTGCGGATGCCAACCAGGCGTGCGCCGAGCCGGTTGACGGCGGTGGCACGCAGCGCCTTGCCCTGCACGGTCCGCTCGAAGAACCAGTAGAGGCCGGCAATCAGGAGAACCGTGGCCGCATAGACCGCGATATTCTGGCCACTCACCGGCAGCGGGCCGAGATCGACGGAGAAATCGGTGAGCGCGTCGGCCCGCAGGCCTTCTGCACCGAAGAAGACGAGACCGAGGCCGGTCAGCGCCAGATGCGTGCCGACGGCGGCGATCAGCAGGACCAGAACGCTGCGATCCGCAAGCGGCTGGAAGGCGATGCGATAGAGATGCGGTCCGAGAGCAGAAACGATCGCCACGGTCAGAACCAGACTTGCGATCGTGGAAACGCCCGCCAGCTCGCGGGCAGCCAAAAGCAGCGCCAGCGGCACGACGATCTTCTCGACGCCTTGGCGAAGAAGGAACCCGCCGGTGATGCGGTTGCGCTCGGCATAGAGATCGAATAGCAGAGCGACGAAGGCGAAGATCGGCAGCAGGTAGGCCGTGCCCGGCACATGGCCGCCCTGCAGCATGGCATAGGTCAGCGCGCCATAGGCAACGAACTCGCCCTGCGGAATGAAGATGATGCGTGTCACGGCGAAGACCAGCACCAGCGCAAAGCCCAGGAGAGCATAGATTGCGCCGTTGGTGACACCGTCCTGCACCAGAAAGAGCAGAATCGTCAGATCCAAGTTTTGCCTCCCTCCGGGCACAGTTTCAGCGTTGCCGCAGCTTGCAGCCTGCCGTGAATAACAATGTTCGTAAAGGGGACCCGGCGCAAAGACCGGGTCCGATTTTGGTCGTCGAGCTTACTTGATCAGCTCGAACTTGCCGTCCTTGACCGTCAACATGATGCGGGCGCGTTCGTCGACGCCGTAGCGATCGGTGGCGGTGAAGTTGTAGACGCCCTGCGAAGCCCCGATGTCCTTCTCAGTGATCAGCGCATCGGCAATGGCTTCACGGAATTCCGGCGTACCGGGCTTGGCCTTCTTCAAGGCGACCGGAACGACGCGCTTCAGCACTTCGAATGCATCCCACGGATGACCGGCGAACTGGTTGCGCGGGCCGAATTTCGGCTCATACGCCTGAACCAGCGCAAGGCCGGGGGCCTTGGTCAGCGCGCTGTCCGGCTGGCCTTCCGGCAGCATGTCCGGACCGGAGGCCATGATCACGCCTTCGGCAGCCTTGCCGGCGATGCGGATGAAGTCCTGCGAGACAGCGCCATGGGTCTGGTAAATCAGGCCCTTGTAGCCGCGTTCGCGCAGCGTCGACTGCGGCAGGGCAGCACCCGTACCGGAGGCGGCAACGAGAACGGCGTCCGGCTTGGCGGCAACCAGCTTCAGCACCTGACCGGTGACGGAGGTGTCGGCGCGGGCATAGCGCTCATCGGCGACGAGCTTCAGGCCATACTTGTCCGCGGCGGCCTTGAACTGGCCGAGCCACAGATCGCCCCAGCTGTCGGAAAAGCCGATCATGCCGACCGTCTTCACACCGCTCTTCTTCATATGGTCGAAGATGCCTGCGGCCATCAGCGGAACCGGCTGCGGCATGACGACCGTATAGCGTTCCTTGCCGGGCGTGATCGGCATCGGGCCAAGGCCGAAATGCGGCACCTTGGCGTCGAAGGCGACAGCCGAGACGGCAATCGTCGGCGGCGTGGTCGAGGAACCAAGGATGACGTCGACCTTGTCGTCGTTGATCAGGCGCTTGGCGTTGGTGGTCGCCTGGGTCGGGTCGCCGGCATCGTCAAGAACGATGAGCTTGACCTTGAGGCCGCCGATTTCCGTCGGCACCAGCGTCAGCGCGTTCTTTTCGGGAATACCGAGCGCAGCAGCGGGTCCGGTGGTCGACAAGGTCGCGCCCACCGTGAGCACGCCGTCTTCAGCCTTTGTGATCGTGTTCGAGACGCCGAGCGCTGCAACGCAGGCTGCGGCCAACAATGCGAATTTGAATTTCATGGAACTCCTCCCGTGACTTCCGTTTGAAACGTCCTTGCCGAAGATGAGGGCAAACCCGACTTATGGCGCACGCCTTGCCGTCACATCTCCTCCAGACATGACATCCCCCTCGCGGATACTGTCAGATGATTATGATATATAACTTTCAAGGCGCCTGCAAGAAGGCCACGAAGGAAATTGCACCGGCCCCGTGCAGCAAGAACCCGCAACCGGAGAGCGATGGCAACAAGTATGGCTTACCCACGGTTAACCCTAACAAACGGTTATCAAGCAGCGTAACAAATTTCCGCTATAAAGGTCTTGTGTCTTGGGGACATGGCCATGAAAAGATTAGAGACATTCATTTTCAGAGTTTTATTGATCACGGTCCTGGCGGTAATCAGCATATCTCCGCTTTTGGCTGCAACTCACGTCCTGCATGGCCTGGTCAGCAGATCCATTGACGTGACGCATTTTCTGTCGCTTGGATATCTCCTTTTGATCGCGCTGGGTCTTTTCCTGATCAGTCCGGTATTCGGCGATCAAACACACAAGCAACGAACCTAACCTGCCGCAATCCGCCCGCCACTCCCTGAACGGCAGCGTCGCGTAGCATTCTGCCCGGCAATCGTTACTTCAGCAGCCACTCGTGCTCCGTTTGGTTGTGGAACTTCCAGACGCGGCGGGGGCCGGCCATGACGTTGAGATAATAGAGGTCATAGCCGTGGATGGTGGCGCAGGGATGATAGCCCCTGGGCACCAGGGCCACATCGCCGTTCTCGACCGCCATGGCCTCATCCAGCGAACGATCATCCGTGTAGACGCGCTGAAAGGCGAAGCCCTGTGGCGGGTTAAGACGGTGATAATAGGTCTCTTCCAGCAGGCTTTCATTCGGCAGGTCGTCCCGGTCATGCTTGTGAGACGGGTAGGACGAGGTGTTGCCGTTCGGCGTGATCACCTCGACGACCAACAGCGAATGCGCCGAATTGTCGTCTTCCGGCATGATGTTATGCACGAGACGGACATTCGAGCCCTTGCCGCGCGTGATCTGCGGATGCGTACCCGGTGCAATGCGCTTGGCCTTGTAACTGCCGCCGCCGGGCGCCGAGCAGACCGCAAGCTCCAGATCGGTTTCGGCGGTCACAGACCAGTCGGATCCCATCGGCACATAAAGCGCATCCGGTGCACCATCGAACGGACTCTTGCGGCCGCCAAGTGTTCCAAATTCCTCACCACCCGCCTTCGCCTTCGCCGAGCCTGAAATCCACACGAGGCAGACTTCGCGCTCACCCGTCTCGGCCGACACGGTCTCCCCGGCCTTCAGCTTATGCAGCTCGAAGCCGACATAGGTCCAGCCCGCACTTTCCGGCGTGACCTTCGTCACCAGACCATGATCGCCCTGAGGCTTGACGAGAAGTTTGGACATGGTTTGCTCCTGCTCAAGTTGACGTGTTGCGGAGGTGTTACCCCCCCTCTGCCCTGCCGGGCATCTCCCCCGCATGGGGGGAGATTGGCAGAACGGCACGCGCTCCGCCAAAGCAATGTTCGGACAACTTCGGTTTAGCCAGCGTCCACATGAACGCATTGGCGATCACCTCAGTTTCGCGGCAGGCCGGCGCTCCCATCCGATCTCCCCCCTTGCGGGGGAGATGTCCGGCAGGACAGAGGGGGTGCCGCAACCGCCGATCTTACTTCACCGGAAAACCTTGCGTCTCGACCGTGTAACCTGCCGCTGTCATGACACGCATCAGCTCGGCATGACCGATCTCGGCCATCTTCTGCGGCGGGGCCTTTTTCGGGTCCTGCTCGGCTTCGACGACGAACCAGCCTTCGTAGCCGTAATCGGCGAAGCGCTGCACGATCGCGCCGAAATCCAGCGACCCGTCGCCGGGAACCGTGAAGGCGCCGAGCGCCACGGCATCGAGGAAGGACTGCCTGGAGCGGTCGAGACCGTCGACGACCGGGCGACGGATATCCTTCACATGAACATGATTGATGCGAGCATGGTGGTTGTCGATCGCGCGCAGAACGTCGCCGCCGGCAAAGGCAAGATGCCCGGCATCCAGCAGCAGCGGAATGCCCTCGCCGGAATTGCGCATGAAGGCGTCAAGCTCCGGCTCGGTTTCGACAACTGCCGCCATGTGATGGTGGTACGCGAGCGGCATACCCTGCTCGGCACACCATTCGCCAAACGCGGTGACCTTCCGGCCATAAGCCTTCATCTCGTCGTCCGACAGCTTAGGCTTGGTCGCCAGCGGCTTGGAGCGGTCGCCCTGGATGGAGAGGCCCACTTCGCCATAGACGATGCAGGGCGCGTCAACCGCCTTGAACAGCTCGATCATCGGCGCGATGCGGTCCTTGTTGGCCGACAGCTCCTCGTTCACCAGGGTGCCCGAGAACCAGCCGCCGCACAGCGTCACATCGGCGGCGCGCAGGATCGGCAGCATGACCGCCGGATCGTCGGGAAAGCGGCGACCCTTTTCCATGCCGGTGAAGCCCGCCTTGCGCGACTGGCGCAGGCATTCTTCCAGCGAGACGTCGTCGGACAGATCCGGAAGGTCGTCGTTCCACCAGGCGATGGGGGACATGCCCAATTTGGCTTTCATGAAAGTCTCCTGACAAAGAAGCGGGGGCCGAGCCGGCACCCCTGAAAAAGATTAGCCGAGACGCTGGAAGGCGAGCGCCTTCTTATACGCTTCGTGGGCCTTGTTGACTTCAGAGCGCGGGCTGACTTCCGGCACGGCGACATCCCACCAATGGCCGCCATCGCCGGTCGTCGTCAGTGGATCGGTGTCGATGACGATGACGCAGGTGCGGTCGTGCGACTTCGAGTCAGCAAGTGCCTTCTCCAGTTCGGCGACAGTCGAGACCTTCACCGCTACCGCGCCCATCGCTTCGGCATGGGCGCGGAAGTCTATATTGGACGGGACGACATGATACGCGTCGTCCAGCAGGTTGTTGAAGTTCGCGCCACCGGTCGCCATCTGCAGGCGGTTGATGCAGCCATAGCCACGGTTGTCGAGCACGACGACGGTGATCTTGCGGCCGATCATGACCGAGGTCGCGATCTCGGAATTGGCCATCATGTAGGAGCCATCGCCGACCATGACGACGATGTCGAGCTCCGGCCGCGCCATCTTGGCGCCCAACCCGCCTGCAATCTCGTAGCCCATGCAGGAGAAGCCATATTCCATATGGTAGCTGCCCGGCTTGGTCGCCGGCCAGAGCTTGTGCAGCTCGCCCGGCAGACCACCGGCGGCGCAGAGCACCATGCTTTTCTCAAGATCGATCGACCGCGCCACCGCGCCGATCACCTGCGCATCCGAGGGCAGGCCGGTTCCGGTCACGAAATCCGGCGAGAACATCTTCTCGACCGACTTCGTCCAGGTCGCTTTGGCAAGATCCGCCTTGTCGGCGACCGTCGTCGGCGCGCGCCAGGACCCAAGCTTTTCCGAAATCAGCGTGAGCGCCTCGCGGGCATCTGCAATCAGCGGCTCCGCGCCATGCTTGCCGCCATCGATCGGGGCGACGTTGATCGACAGGATCTTCAGGTCATCGTTCTTGAACAGCGCCCAGGAGCCGGTTGTGAAATCCTGGAAGCGCGTGCCGATGCCGATGACCAGATCGGCGTCCTCGGCAATAGCATTGGCAGCCGAGGTTCCCGTGACCCCGACCGAACCCAGCGCCAGCGGATGGCGCTCGTCAATGGCTGACTTGCCGGCCTGGGTGACCACCACCGGAACGCCATGCTTGTCCGCAAAAGCCGTCAGTTCGTCGCTTGCCAGCGAATAGAGCACGCCGCCGCCGGCCACGATGACCGGCTTTTTTGCCGCCGAAATCAGTGCGATGGCATTGGCGAGTTCGGTCTCGTCCGGCCGGATGCGGCGGTTGGTCGTCCAGACGCGCTCCTCGAAGAAGCTCTCCGGATAATCAAAGGCCTCCGCCTGCACATCCTGGCAAAGCGACAGCGTCACCGGGCCGCAATCGGCGGGATCGGTCAGAACCTGCATGGCGCGGCGCAGCGCCGTGATGATCTGTTCGGGCCGCGTGATACGGTCGAAATAGCGCGAGACAGGGCGGAAGGCGTCGGAGGCCGAAACCGTGCCATCGCCGAAGGCCTCAATCT
Organism: Ensifer sp.; assembly: GCA_035565055.1. GTDB lineage: Bacteria > Pseudomonadota > Alphaproteobacteria > Rhizobiales > Rhizobiaceae > Ensifer_A. The sequence goes on along the minus strand of DATMTA010000167.1, from coordinate 13,980 downwards.
GCTGCAGCACCGGATCGGGGGCGCGATTGGCGAAGACATCGCCAGGCAGGAAGAGGACCGGCAGGCGGTTGACATGCGCAACGCCCGCTGCCGTCACCATGTTCAGCGCGCCGGGACCGATGGAGGTCGTGCAGGCCATGAAGCGGCGGCGGAAATTTGCCTTGGCATAGGCAATCGCCGAATGCGCCATCGACTGCTCGTTATGGGCGCGATAGGTCGGGAAGCCGTTGCGCGCCTGATAGAGCGCCTCGCCGATGCCGGCGACATTGCCATGGCCGAAGATCGCCCAGCAGCCGCCAAAGATCGGCTCTCTGACGCCATCGATCACCGTCATCTGGCTGGAAAGAAACTTCACGAGGGCCTGCGCCATCGTCAGCCTGATCGTCTTCGCCATGTTGGCCTCCCGGTACGTCTATTCTTCTTTTCAACTGCCCGACCAACTGTTTGGGCCGAGCGGTCGCCGCATACTCCCTCTTCTCCCCCTGGGGAGAAGGTGTCATTCCATCCCGCGCGTCTTCAGCCAGGCCTTTGTCAGCCCTTCGAACCGCGCCGCCATGTCCGCAATCGCCGCCTCATCGTCCATTCGGCCAGCCAGCCACTGCCGCGCAGCGTCCGCAAAGATGGTGCGGCCGACCGCGAAACCCTTGACCGAAGGGGCAACGAGCGTGGCCGCGAAAGCCTTCTCCAGCTCTTCCGCCGGCGCTTCCAGCCCCAGCAGCACGATGCCGCGGCAGAAGGCATCGTGTTCGGCGATCACCGCCTCTATCTTGGCCCAAGCGGCCTCGGAAGCCTGCGGCTCCAGCTTCCACCAATCGGGCTTGATGCCGAGATCGTAAAGCTCGCGCATGGCCCTCGCAATGGTATCATCGTTCAGCGGTCCGTTCTTGCCCGCGATGATTTCGATCAGCAACTCGCGGCCCACCTTGCGGGCGGCGTCGAACAGGGCCTTCAGCTTCTCCTGCTGCTCTGCCTTGAGAGATGCCGGATCGTCCGGATGGTAGAAGCAAAGGCACTTGATGCAATGCTCGAGCGGCCAGGCGACGAGCTGCGAGCCGATATCCTGCGAGAATTCGAATTTCAGCGGCTTGGAGCCCGGCAGTTCCACCGGACGGCCGATCCAGGAGAAATTCTGCTTCATCGCATCAAAGAAGGCGTCGCGGCCGAAGCGCTCGTCGATCAACATTCCGTAGCCCGGGCGGCCCTTGGCGACGCGGGCGGCAGCGGCCACGGCAAGACGCTTGAAGGCCGGGATCCGCGTCTCCGGCACGCCGAGTTCACTCGCCACATCGACCAGCTGCGAGCGGTGGTCGATCGCCAGCGCCATCAGAAGCGGGATTTCGCCGGCAAGCCGGGTCGTTGCCCAATGGACATGGTTGAGATCCGCATCCTTGCGCAGCGCGCGTTCCTTGCTGCCGTGCTTCAGGAAATATTGCAGCTCGGTGAAGGTCGGGATCTCCGGCGAGCAGAGCAGGCGCGACACGGCAAAGGCGCCGCAGGCATTGGCCCAGGTGGCCGAGGTCTCATGCGCTTCGCCCTTCAACCAGCCGCGCAGGAAGCCGGACATGAAGCTGTCGCCGGCGCCGAGCGTATTATAGACCTCGATCGGAAAGCCCTGCCCCACGATCCCCTGTTCCAGATCGTCCGCGATTTCTCCATCATAGACGATGCAGCCCATCGGGCCGCGCTTCAGAACGATGGTGGCCGATGATGCGGCGCGGATGGTTTTCAGCGCCGCCAGAAGATCGCCTTCGCCCGAGGCGATCAGCACTTCCTCTTCCGTGCCGACGATCAGGTCGCATTCGGCGAGAACCGGCTTCAAACGACTGGAGACGGCATCGGACGCAATATAGCGCTCCTCGCCCGCCCGGTGGCCGGCAAGGCCCCAAAGGTTGGGGCGATAGTCGATGTCGAAGATCACTTTGGCGCCATTCGCCTTGGCGATGCGGATCGCCTTCTTCTGCGCGGCCTCGGTGTTCGGCTTGGAAAAATGCGTGCCGGTGACGAGGACTGCACGGGCGGACTTGATGAAGTCCTCCGTCACGTCGTCTTCCGAGATCGACATGTCGGCGCAGTTTTCGCGATAGAAGATGGTCGGGAAGGTCTTGTCGTTTTCGACGCCGAGCAGGACGAGCGCGGTCAGCCGCGTCGGGTCGGTCTTGATTCCTCGCGTCTCCACGCCCTCACGCGCCAGATGTTCCTTGATGAAGGAGCCCATCTGCTCGTCGCCGACACCGGTGATGATGGCCGATTTCAGCCCCAGCCGTGCCGTGCCGATGGCGATATTGGCCGGGCAACCACCGACCGAGCGGGCGAAGCTCACCGTGTCTTCCAGCCGCGCGCCGATCTGCTGGCCGTAGATATCGACGGAGGAGCGGCCGATGGTGATGACATCAAGTTCAGCCTCGGGCTTGAAGCCGGGGGAAAGGCGCGGCATTCGATCCTCCACATTCTGTTCTTGTCGGCCTTCAGGCCGGTTGCGGCGGATGAAACACAAAAGCCATTCACTTGTCAATTCGGAATTTATATTCCAAATTCATTCGTCCGTATTCCGTTCATGCCGGCGAAACTCCGCGATGCCGACGGCAAGCGCCATGGTCAGCGCCAGAGAGGCCGAAAGCGAACGGAAACCGGCGAAATCCGCCTCCGCCACCTCGAACCAGAGGGTGGAAATCGAGGCCAGTGGCGAGAAGGCGGAATCGGTAATGGAGACCAGCGGCACGCCCTGCGCATGCAGTGCACGGGCATGTTCCAGGCTCTCGGCGGCATAGGGAGAGAAGGAGATCGCCAGCGCGGCATCGCTCGGTCGGGCGAACTGCACGGTCTCCATGTCCACGCCATTGGTGGAGGCCACCATCTGGTGGCGGATGCCGAGCTTGGAGAAGGCGTAAGACAAATGCGCGGTCAACGCATAGGAGCGCCGCTTGGCGATAAGGTAGATCGTGTCAGCCGCGCCCAAAACCTCGATGGCCCGCTTGAAATCCTCCTCGCGGATCGCCTCTTCCATTTTCATGATCGAGGAACGCGCGGCGCCGAAGAACCCATGCAGAAGTGCGGCTTCCGGGGCCGCATCGCCGGATTTCTCGATCTGCGTCAGCCGTTCCTCGTAGGACGGCGTGCGCAGCCGCAGGCGCTCCTTGAAAATCGTCTGAAAATGCGAAAAGCCTTCGTAACCGAACTGATGCGCCAGCCGCACGAGTGTGGACGGCTGGACGGAAGCCGCCTGGGCGATGCTGGCCGCCGTGCCGAAGGCGATCTCGTCGGGGTTTTCGAGCGCATAGGCCGCAGCCTGCTTCAGCCGCTTGGGCAGCTTCACATGGTTGCCGACCACCTGGGCCTTCAGGCTCTCGAAATCCGCCGGCGGTGCGACGCGCGTTTCGCTCATGTCCGCCAAATCATTTCTCCACGCCGCTCTTCGATCTTGGAATGTTTATGCCAAAAATGGAATTCGGCAACTGCCTCTTCCAAAATTCTTGAGCGACCCGTTGTTTGAAACCAGACATTCCTTTATGACCGTGCAAATGAAATCTTCGTTCCATTTCGGATCGGCAATTCCGGAAAAGCGCGTCACGCTTCCGCCGGGTTTGCAGCCAACAAACTGACACTCTCGGGAGCACACTCATGACAGTGAAATTCGGACTCTTAGGCGCCGGCCGCATCGGCAAGGTCCACGCCAAGGCCGTGGCCGGCAATGCGAATGCCAAGCTGGTGGCCGTCGCCGACCCCTTCGCGGAGGCCGCCAACGCGATCGCCAAGACCTATGGCTGCGATGTTCGGACGATCGAGGAGATCGAGAAGTCTTCCGATATCGACGCCGTCATCATCTGCACCCCGACCGACACCCATGCCGACCTGATCGAGCGCTTTGCCCGCGCCGGCAAGGCGATCTTCTGCGAAAAGCCGGTCGATCTCGACGTCGAGCGCGTCAAGGCCTGCATCAAGGTCGTTGAAGAAACCAAGGGCAAGCTGATGGTCGGCTTCAACCGCCGCTTCGACCCGCATTTCATGGCCGTTCGCAAGGCGATTGCCGATGGCAAGATCGGGGCTGTCGAAATGGTGACGATCACCTCCCGCGATCCGGGCGCCCCGCCGGTCGACTATATCAAGCGTTCGGGCGGCATTTTCCGCGACATGACGATCCATGATTTCGACATGGCGCGCTTCCTGCTCGGCGAAGAGGTGGCTTCGGTCTCCGCGCACGCTGCCGTTCTGGTCGATCCGGAAATCGGCAAGGCCGGCGACTTTGACAGCGTCACCGTGATCCTGGAAACCAAGTCCGGCAAGCAGGCCGTCATCTCGAACTCGCGCCGCGCCACCTATGGCTACGACCAGCGCATCGAGGTTCATGGCTCAAAGGGCGTTGTTTCGGCCGAGAACCAGCGTGCGGTTTCCATCGAGATCGCCAATGGCGATGGCTATACCCGCCCGCCGCTGCATGATTTCTTCATGACGCGCTACACCGAAGCCTATGCCAACGAAATCGCTGCCTTCATCGCGGCCATCGTGGATGGTGCTGCCATCAGCCCGACCGGCACGGACGGTCTCAAGGCGCTCCAGCTGGCTGACGCGGCACTCGAAAGCGCCAAGACCGGCAAGCGCGTGACGCTCGCCTGATCGATTGATTGATGCAAGACAGAAGCCTGCGCAGACAAGACCCCGCGCAGGCTTTTTCAATGTCCGCCTCATGCCTCGCCATAGCCCCGCCGGCGTTTAGCCCTGAGCAGGCTGGCAAACAACGCCGCCGCTTCCTCGCGCTTGGCGAAATCATGCAGCTTCACCTGGCCCCGAGTGCCGATCCGGCCCCAATGCCGCCACAGCCTGACATCGCCGAAGAGCGTCGGTTCAATGGACAAGACATAAAAGCGCGCCATGTTTTTCGCGGCGTCGCGCCGCTCCAGATAGATTTCGTCTGAGATCATCGTCATGGCGAAAGAGTCGCCGATTGCGACTCCCGCGTCCAATGAGACTTATGAATCCAAATGCTTAGACCGATTCACAGACGTGATGTTTTGGCCCGAACGGAGTTCTTGGGGACCAAGAATCGAAAAAGCCTGCCGCGGGAGGAGGTGCGGCAGGCTTTTCGAAATTCAGAACAGCGACTGGGAGGAGGAGTGCCGCTGCTCTATTTTCAGGCCCTTCGGGAGGAGGAGAAGGCCTGAGCGTCAAAGCGGGCGGGAGGAGGTGCCGCGCTTCGATGAGTTGAAGATACCAAACTTCACGGCCATCGCCAGCGCTGATATTGCATCGCAGCCATGCAAATGCTGCATTGCAACATAAGGTTTCCCAGCACTCGACCCACACCGAATCCATTCCGCGATCCCTTGCGGAAAAATGTCATTCGTCCGTGAACGGATGCGTCCCGGCGCACGTAATCATTCCTGCCAATCTTTGGCAGCAACGCGGTTTACGAAAAAAGTCTCGAACGCGCCGGTCGCCAGGGAACCTTGGCCGTCGACGTCCATTCTCATGAACGTAAGCCATAATGCTGAAAACAGTCGGGACCACGCTGCCATGGGCCATCGGCGACAGGCAGCGGAGAGAGGAAGGGAAGACATGATGAACAGGCTTCTGAAATTCGCCGGCGCGGTTGCGCTCGCCGCATTCACCGCCACCCAGGGCTTCGCGGCTGATAGCGTCGTCGTCTCATCGAAAATCGATACCGAAGGCGGCGTCCTCGGCAACATCATCCTGCAGGTGCTCAAGGCAAACAACATTCCGGTCGAAAGCAAGATCCAGCTGGGTGCGACCCCGATCGTTCGGAAGGCCATCACGCAAGGCCAGATCGACATCTATCCGGAATATACCGGCAACGCTGCCTTCTTTTTCAACAAGTCGGACCTTCCCGTCTGGAACAATGCGGGGGAAGGCTATGCGAAGGCGAAGGAACTCGATTACGCCGCCAACAAGATTGTCTGGCTGACGCCGGCCAAGGCCAACAACACCTGGGCGATTGCCATCCGTCGCGATGTCGCCGATGCGAACAAGCTCGCCACGCTTTCGGATTTCGGGGCCTATGTCGCCAAGGGCGGACAGGTGAAGCTCGCAGCGTCGTCCGAATTCGTGACCTCGCCGTCTGCACTGCCGGCCTTCGAAAAGGCCTATGGCTTCAAGATGAAGCCCGACCAGCTCATCACGCTTTCCGGCGGTGACACCGCCGCGACCATCGCGGCGGCGGCCCAGCAGACCTCCGGCGCCAATGCCGCAATGGTCTATGGCACCGATGGCGGGATTGCTCCGTCCGGCCTGAAGGTCATGGACGACGACAAGGGCGTGCAGCCGGTCTACCTGCCGACGCCGATCATCCGTGAGGAAAAGCTGAAGCAGTTTCCGAAGATCGGCGACCTCCTGAAGCCGATCTTCGAGGCGCTCGATCTGCAGACGCTGCAGCAGCTGAACGGCCGCGTCCAGGTTGGCGGCGAGCCGGCCAATGCGGTTGCCGCTGATTTCCTGTCGTCGCACGGTTTCGTGAAGTAAGATGGCGGCCAGGAAGGGCCGGCGGGCATGACCGGCACCAGTCTGGCGGAAGACATGTCGGTACAGGCGTACGAGACCAGAGTAAACACGCGCTCCGGGCTGGACAGGCTCGGGGCGGTTCTCGTCGCGATTGCGCTCGCCGGCCTCGCCTTCGAGCCCTTCGCTCTCGTACGCCCGAACAGGATTGTGGCGGCACAACCGGTTGGTCTCCTCTCGGCGATACCGCCGCTGGAGGCGTGGGCACTTTTGGGCGTCGCGATAAGTGCCTGCTCCATCCTCCTACTTCGGACATGGCCAGCCTTGCGGCTCGTCGTTTCCGCCCTGATGCTCGTGCTTCTCGCGGTCGCCATCGGTCAGTCGGCGAGTTATCTCACGCCGCCCGGCAATGCCTATGCCCGCGTCGCGCCCGGCGGCGCCTTCTGGATCGTCTCCTTTGCCTTTTCCATAGCCCTCGCTGACGCCAGTGTGAGGCTGAAAATGTCCCCCGTGGGACGACTGGCCCTCCTTGCCCTCACCGGTGGTGCACTCTGGCTGCTTCTGTGGTCCGGGGCCTGGGATTCCCTCTCGATTCTCCGCGAATATGCCAACCGCGCCGATGTCTTCTGGCGCGAGGCGCGGGTGCATTTGCTGCTCGCGGTCGGCTCGCTGGCCGGCGCGGTCGTCGTCGGCATTCCGCTCGGCATTCTGTGTTTCCGGGTACGGCCCATTCGTGCAGCACTGCTGAACAGCCTCAATATTCTACAGACAATCCCCTCCATGGCGTTGTTCGGCCTGCTGATCGCGCCGCTAGCCTGGATCGGCGCACATGTGCCGGGCGCCTCGGCCGTAGGCATTGCCGGGATCGGCATCGCGCCGGCCTTCGTCGCACTGTTTGCCTATTCCCTGCTGCCGATGGTCTCCAACACCGTGGCCGGCCTGGAAAGCGTGCCCCCACAGGCGCGGGATGCGGCGCGCGGCATGGGCATGACGGCGTGGCAGCGCTTCTTCGAGGTCGATTTGCCGCTCGCCTTCCCGGTCATCCTCACCGGTATCCGCATCGTGCTCGTGCAGAATCTGGGACTTGCGGTGCTGGCCGGCCTGATCGGCGGCGGGGGCTTCGGCACCTTCGTCTTCCAGGGCATCAGCCAGACGGCAACCGACCTTGTGCTGCTGGGCGCATTGCCCACCGTAGCCCTTGCGTTCGCCGCCGCAATCATCCTCGATGCACTGGTGGAAATCCTAAACCCTGTCCCCACCCGGAGCGCCGAGGTATGATCGAAATCCACGGGATCACCAAAGCCTATGACGACATTCGCGCCGTCGATGATGTCTCGCTCAAGATCGAAAGCGGAGAGATAGTCACGGTGGTCGGCACCTCCGGTTCCGGCAAGACGACGCTTCTGCGGATGATCAACCGTCTGGTCGAACCCACGTCCGGCGCGATCCTGATCGACGGGCGCGACAATCGCGACCTGCCCGGCCACGAGCTGCGCCGCGCCATCGGCTATGCCATCCAGGGCTATGGCCTCTTCCCGCATCGGACGGTCGCCGAGAACATCGGGACCGTGCCAAAGCTGCTCGGCTGGGACCGCAAGCGGATCGATGCCCGCGTCGACGAACTGCTGACGCTGTTTCATCTCGAGCCGCACCTCTTTCGCGCACGTCTGCCGCATGAACTGTCCGGCGGCCAGCAGCAGCGCATCGGCGTGGCGCGTGCGCTTGCAGCCGAGCCGGCAGTACTGCTGATGGACGAACCCTTCGGGGCGCTCGACCCGATCATTCGCGGCAAGGCGCAGGACGATCTGTTCGACATCCAGCGCAGGTTTTCCACGACCATCGTGCTGGTGACGCATGGCATGGACGAGGCGATCCGGCTGGGCGACCGGATCGCGGTCATGGACAAGGGCAAGCTGCTGCAGTTTACGACGCCGGCCGAGATCATCGCGCATCCGGCAACCGATTTCGTTGCCGACCTGGTCGGGCGCACCGATCGCGCGTTCCGTCTCCTTTCGCTCTCACCTGTCGGGGATCTGCTGGAGCCCGGCGACGCGCCGGGAGAGCCGATCGACGCGTCTCAATCCATGAAAGATGCGCTTTCGGAGGCCCTGTGGTCAGGCCGTGGGGCGCTGCCGGTGATGCGTGATGGCGCGGTTATCGGTCGCGTCACGCGGGAGCGCCTGATGGCGAAGGCGGGCAGGCCGCAATGAGCGCATCGCTGGTGTTTCGCGTCCTGCTCATCATCACCTTTGCCGCCTTTCTTGGCGCGCCTCAGGTGTTCGAGCCTGTCTTCGCACCGTTCGCCGCCAATGGCGCGCCGGCCATCTACACGCAGTCGAGCCTGCTTTCACTGACACTGAGCCACCTTGTTATGGTGGCAGCTGCTACGTTGGCGGCGACCATCGTTTCCGTCGGCTTCGCGATCCTCGTGACGCGCCCCTCGGGTCGCGAATTCTTGGCCCTGTCGCGCTCGATCGCCAATATCGGCCAGACCTTCCCGCCGGTCGCGGTGCTGGCGCTGGCCGTTCCGGTCTTCGGCTTCGGCCCGATCCCGACCCTGATCGCGCTCTTTCTCTATGGCCTGCTGCCGATCTTCGAGAATGCGCTGACCGGGCTCACCACTATTCCTCCGTCGGTCCAGGAAGCCGCGCGCGGTGTCGGCATGACCGACACGCAAAGGCTGCTGCGTGTCGAACTCCCGCTTGCCCTGCCCATCATCCTCACCGGCATCCGCCTGACCGCCGTGATCTCGCTCAGCACGGCGACGATCGGCTCGACCGTGGCGGCCAAGACGCTCGGTGAAGTGATCATCGCCGGTCTCATCTCGAACAACACCGCCTTCGTCCTCCAGGGCGGGCTGGTCGTGGCCATGCTTGCCCTCTTCATCCATGACGGGTTTTCACTGCTTGAGGCCGCACTCACGAAACCGCGCCGGGACCTGGAGCAGGCGTACTGAGCGCAATGCCGCCCACTGGCGCGAAAACTCCGTGACCAAACCGTGACAAGGGGCAGACAATCGGCTGTTTTTGCGCTATCAAGGACAAAGGGCGTAGTAAAATTTTACTAAATCAATGACGCCAGACGATCGAGGCGAAGAGCATGGTCACCATCAAGGAGATCGCAAAGGCTGCCGGCGTGTCCGCCGCCACGGTTTCGCGCGTCCTGAATTATGACCCGACGCTCTCGATTTCGCCGGCCAAGCGCCAGGCCGTCATCGAAACGGCGGAAGCGTTGAATTACGAAACACCGCGCAACCGCAACCGCGCGCAGGTTTCCATGCCGCTCGCCGCCTCGACAGTCGCGTTGACACGCCTCGTGCTCGTGCATTTCCTGCAGTCCTCGGAGGAGCTCGCGGACCCCTACTACATCGGCGTCCGGCTGGGCATCGAGAACCGCTGTCGCGACATGAAGACGGAGATCGTCAAGGTTTACCACAGCGACCAGTTGCCGGATCCCGTTATCTTGCAGGGGGCCTCCGGTGTGATCGTCATCGGCAAGCATTCGCCGCGCGAGATCGACTGGCTGCAGGACAGTTGCCGCAATCTCGTCTTCGCCGACTTCAACCCGCGACGCGACACGCTCGACAGCGTCTATAGCGACCTGAACGAGACGACGCGCAGGCTGCTCGACAACCTTTCTTCGCTGGGCTACCGGCGCATCGCCTTCATCGGCAGCTACGAGAATATCGACGGGCGCTCCGAGCCGCATGGCGAGACGCGCTGTCGCGCCTATATTGAATGGCACAAGGAAAAGGGCCTGTTCGACCCCGACCGACTGGTGCTGGGCAATATCTGCGACACAGGGCAGAACCTGCGCCTGGAAACCGGATACATGCTGGCAAAACAGTTGCTTGAGCGTGGCGAACGACCCGATATCGTCGTGACCGCCAACGACAACATGGCGATCGGCGCCTATCGGGCCTTCCAGGAGGCCGGGCTTTTGATCCCGCAGGACATCTCCGTCGCCTCCTTCAACGATATCCCGGTCTCGCAATTCCTCAACCCGCCGCTTTCCACCGTTCGCATCCGCAGCGAAAGCATCGGTGAAACGGCGGTCGATCTGCTGATCGAGCGGCTCGCCGGACGCGACTATGCCAAGCGCGTCATCATCCCTACAACCATGATTTGGCGGCAGAGTTGCCTTTCTCCCGCGCAAGCCTCTCCTGCCCTTCAAAGCCTCGCTGCAGCGCAATAAATATTTACTAAAAATTTTCTTGCGCAGCAAAATGATTTAGGCTTTACTCCCGCCCAGCGGATGGAGATTGCCGCGCGACTTTTTGCATTCTCGGGAGGAAATCTGATGAACAAGACTTTCAAGACCTCGCTGGCTGCGCTGGTTTTCAGCACGTCGAGCGTGCTGGCCATGGCCGCCGCACAGGCCAAGGACATCACCGTCTGGTGCTGGGACCCCAATTTCAACGTCGCCATCATGAAGGAAGCCGGCGCGATCTATTCGAAGACGCATCCGGACATCAACATCAAGGTTGTCGACTTCGCCAAGGCCGACGTTGAAGCCAAGCTTCAGACGACGCTTGCTTCCGGCGTCACGACCAGCCTGCCCGATATCGTTCTCATCGAAGACTACGGCGCGCAGAAGTATATCCAGTCGTTCCCGGGCGCCTTCGCGTCGATGAACGACGTTGTCGATTACTCCAAGTTCGCACCCTACAAGGTCAAGCTCGCCACGGTTGACGGCAAGACCTATTCCATGCCTTTCGATTCCGGCGTGACCGGCCTCTACTACCGCAAGGACTACCTGGAACAGGCCGGCTACAAGCCGGAAGACATGCAGAACCTGACCTGGGACAAGTACATCGAGATCGGCAAGAAGGTCTCTGAAAAGACCGGCAAGAAGATGATGGGTCTCGACCCGAACGATGCCGGCCTGATCCGCATCATGATGCAGTCGGCTGGCGGCTGGTACTTCAACGACAAGGGTGAGCTGAACATCACCGGCAACCAGGCCCTCAAGGCCGCGCTGAAGACCGAAGGCAAGCTGCTTTCCTCCGGCATCACCAAGCCGGCTTCCGGCTGGGCAAACTGGGTCAGCACCTTCACCTCGGGCGATGTCGCGACCGTCATCACAGGCGTCTGGATCACCGGCACGATCAAGGCGACGAAGGACCAGGAAAACAAGTGGGGCGTCGCTCCGATCCCGAAGCTTGACGTCAAGGGCGCCACGGATGCCTCCAACCTCGGCGGCTCCAGCTGGTACGTGATCGCCTCCTCGCCGCAGAAGAAGGAAGCCATCGACTTCCTGAACTCGGTCTATGCCAAGGATGTCGACTTCTACCAGAAGATCCTCGTCGATCAGGGCGCCGTCGGCTCGCTGATGGAAGCTCGCAAGGGTGCTGCCTATGAAACGGCCGACAAGTTCTTCGGCGGCGAAAAGATCTGGCAGAAGTTTGCCGACTGGCTCTCCAAGGTTCCGTCGGTCAACTACGGCACGTTCACCAACGAAGTCGACTCCGCCGTTGCAGCCCAGCTGCCGGCGCTCGGCAAGGGTGGCGATGTTGACGCAGCCCTGAAGGCGATCGAGGCCCAGGCCAAGTCGTCGATGCAGTAAGATCCTCCCAAGTGGAGGCGGGCCGTGCGCAAGTTCGGCCCGCCTCCGCATCCCTGCATGGATGACACAAACCCTGCGAAGGGTTTAGCCGCGGCTGACGCGGCGCAAGCCCTGCCCGCTCACGCGGGCAGGCAATGCTCAATATTCTCACGCAGTCCGGACGCAAAACCGCTAACGCACTTTTGCTGGACCTGCTCTAGACACGAACCCGGATAATCAAGATGGCAAGCGCAAACCGCAGCCTGAACCGCTATTTCGACATCAACGGCTGGTTCTTCGTCGCACCCGCCGCGCTGCTGATCGGCGTCTTCATGGTCTATCCGATCCTCTACTCGCTCTGGATGTCGTTCCAGACCGGGAAGGGCATGATGATCCATTTCGGCGGGCTCGCGAATATCAAGCGGCTCTTCGACGACCCGATGTTCATGCTGGCGCTCTACAACACGATGATCTTCTTCATCGTGCAGGTGCCCGTGATGCTGACGCTGGCGCTTTTCCTCGCCTCGCTGCTCGACAATCCGAACCTGAAATTCCGCGGCATCCTGCGCACGGCCATCTTCCTGCCCTGCGTCTCCTCGCTGGTCGGCTATGCCGTGCTCTTCAAGAGCATGTTCGTGCAGGATGGCCTGATCAATTCGACACTGCTGGCCCTTCACATCACCAGCCAGCCGATCCCGTGGATGACCGATCCCTTCTGGGCGCGGGTGCTGATCATCATTGCGATCACATGGCGCTGGACCGGCTACAACATGATCTTCTTCCTGGCCGCGCTGCAGAATATCGACAAGTCGATCTATGAAGCCTCGCGCATCGACGGCGTGCCGTCCTGGGGCCGGTTCTTCTACCTGACCGTGCCGATGCTGAAGCCCGTGATCCTGTTCACGACCGTCACGTCGACGATCGGCACGCTGCAGCTCTTCGACGAAGTGCGCAACATCATGACGAGCGATGCCGGCAGCGCGGCGGGTCCGTCGAACTCGGCACTGACGCTCTCGGTCTATATCTACAACCTGACCTTCAAGTTCGTGCCGAGCTTCGGCTATGCCGCCACGGTCTCCTATGTGATCGTGCTGGCCGTCGCACTGCTCGCCCTTATCCAGTTCTATGCATTGAGGGAGAAGGACTGATGGACCGGCTCACCCGCACGCTCGCGAGCGTCTTCACCTATGCCTTTCTCGGCATCATGGCCTTCCTCTCGATCTTTCCCTTCATCTGGATGATCCTGGGCGCGACCAACAATTCGAACGACATCGTCACCGGCAAGGTCGGCATCGGCAGCTCTCTGATCGACAATATCCGCGCCTTTACCGCTGCGGTCGATGTGCCGCTCGTCTTCTGGAACTCGGTCAAGATCGCACTGATCTCGACGGCGTTGACGCTCGTCGTCGCCTCGCTCGCCGGCTACGGCTTCGAGGTGTTCCGCTCCAAATATCGCGAGCGGGTCTATAACACGATCCTGCTCACCCTCATGGTGCCCTTTGCAGCGCTGATGATTCCGCTCTTCATCATGATGGGCAAGCTTGGACTCATCGACACCCACTGGGCGGTCATCCTGCCGACCCTCGGTTCCGCTTTCGTCATCTTCTATTTCCGCCAGTCCACCAAGGCCTTCCCGTCGGAGCTGCGCGATGCCGCCCGCGTCGATGGTCTCAAGGAATGGCAGATCTTCCTGCTGATCTATGTGCCGGTGATGCGCTCGACCTATGCGGCGGCCTTCATCATCGTGTTCATGGCCTCGTGGAACAACTATCTCTGGCCGCTGATCGTGCTGCAAAGCAACGAGATGAAGACGATCACGCTTGTCGTCTCGTCGCTCGCCTCGGCCTATTATCCGGATTTCGGGGCAGTCATGGTCAGCGCCATCCTCGCCACGCTTCCTACCCTTCTCGTCTTCTTCGTCATGCAGCGCCAGTTCGTGCAGGGCATGACAGGCTCGATCAAATAGGACTTCCCATGCGCAATACCACG
>DATMTA010000166.1:0-4033 GCA_035565055.1 Ensifer sp. | reverse complement strand
GAAGAGGGAGTGCACCGCGGCGTTCCCGATCCTCCTCTCCCCTTGGGGAGAGGGTCGCCGAGCGAAGCGGAGGCGGGGTGAGGGTAAGCCACAACCGCCTTAAGAAGATGTTCGGCTATAGTCAGAAGCACATGCATGCCGGGAGGGCGAAATGTTACGGTTCAATCGGGTTTTCCGCGACGGCGGCGGCTTTGACAGTGCCCTCGTGCTGCTGGCGCTCGCCTATCTCGTCGCCTTTTCCGCCTTCCCGCTAATCTACAACCTCGTCATCTCCTTCCAGAGCGTTGACCTTTTCACCATCGCCACCTTCGACCGGCCCTTTGTCGGGCTCGAAAACTATCGCGACATCGTCAACGATCCGCTGTTCTGGCCGGTGGTACGCAACACCATCTTGTTCGTCGGCCTATCGGTTATCTTCCAGCTCGCCATCGGGCTGGCGCTCGCGCTCTTCTTCCGGCTCGATTTTCCCGGCTCGACCTGGCTGCGCGGTCTGTTTTTGGCAGGCTGGATCATGCCCGGCCTCGTCGTCGGCGCGATCTGGGGCTGGCTGCTTGCCGGCGATTTCGGGGTGGTGAACTGGCTCATCCAGTCGCTGGGTCTGACACAGCAGAAGATCTTCTGGCTCTCCGATCCCTCGATCTCGATCTATTCGGTCATCATCGCCAATATCTGGCTCGGCGTGCCCTTCAACATGATCCTGCTTTCGGTCGGGCTCGCCGCGATCCCCGCGGATGTCTACGAGGCGGCAGAACTCGATGGCGCGACGCGTCTGCAACGCTTCTTCACCATCACGCTGCCGATGATGCGGGCACAGCTCGGCGCCGTCATTTCGCTCGGCATCATCTTCACGCTCCAGCAGTTCGACCTCTTTGCCGCGCTCACCCAGGGTGGCCCGTCGAATGCGTCCAACGTGCTGCAATACTGGTCCTGGGAGCTCGCCTTCCGCGAATACCGCATCGGCCATGGCTCGGCCGTCTCGGTCTTCATGATTATCGTGGTGATCTTCGTCGCCACCGCTTATGTCCGCTCGACGAGGCACGAACATGTTGTCTAGCACCCCCTGGAAACGCTGGCTCCTGCTGGCCATCGCCGTCGTGCTCGTCGCGATCTATCTCTTTCCGCTCTACTGGATGTATGTAACGGCGCTGAAGACGAATACCGAGACCTTCGCCAATCCGCCGACGCTCTGGCCGCATCATGCCGAGCTGAAGGTCGCCCGCGTCTGGAACGACATGGGCATGGGCTCCTTCATCCAGAACTCGCTGGTGATTGCCTGTGGCACTGTCACCCTCGTCGTGCTCTTCGGCACCGGCTGCGCCTATGGGCTCGCCCGCGTCCGTTCGGTGTGGATGGACGTGGCGCTGTTCATGGTGCTGATGCTCCAGGTTCTGCCGCCCTCGCTGCTGATCACCCCGATCTTCGTCGCCTTCAGCCAGCTCGGGCTGCTCTCCTGGCCGCGCACCGGCACCATTCTCGCCACTGCCGCCAACAAGCTGCCGCTCTATATCGTGCTCGTGCGCGCTGCCTTCACACAGGTGCCGCGCGAGCTGGAAGAGGCGGCCCTTGTCGACGGCAACAGCCGCATCGGCGCTTTCCTGTCGATCTCCGTGCCGCTAGCGCGCAACGGCATTCTCGTCTCGGCGATTCTCATCTTCCTGCAATCGCTCGGCGAATATGTCTATTCCCGCTCGCTGATCACCGACCGCGCCTATCAGCCGGCGACCGTCGGCCTGCAATTCTTCGTCGGGCCGAATGCGTCGGACTGGACCGGCATCATGACCTTCGCGGCGATCTACGTGACGCCCATCCTCATCATCTTCGTCTTGGCTCAGCGCCGCATCGTCAGCGGCCTGACTTCCGGAGCGCTCAAATGACCTTGCAGATCGAACTTGCCGGCATCCAGAAATATTACGGCGGCTATCACGCCCTGCGCGGCATCGACATTTCCATTCCGAAAGGCCAGTTCGTGGCGCTTGTCGGCCCTTCCGGCTGCGGCAAGTCCACGCTCTTGCGCACGATTGCGGGCCTGGAGACTATCTCCAGCGGCGCGATCCGCATCAAGGGCGAGGACATCACCCGCCAGCCGCCGCGCCTGCGCGACATCGCCATGGTGTTCCAGTCCTATGCGCTCTATCCGCATATGACAGTGGAAAAGAACCTCACCTATTCGCTCCGCCTGAAGGGCGTTGGGCGCGCAGAAGCACGCCGCAAGGCCGAGGAGATCGCTGCGATCACCGGGCTTGGGACATTGCTCGACCGCTATCCGCGCGAGCTTTCCGGCGGTCAGCGCCAGCGCGTCGCCATGGGTCGCGCCATCATCCGCAACCCCAAGGCCTTTCTCTTTGACGAGCCGCTCTCCAACCTCGATGCGGCGCTGCGCGTCCACATGCGCGCGGAGGTCCGCAAGCTGCATAACAGCCTCGGCGCGACCTCGGTCTATGTCACCCATGACCAGATCGAAGCCATGACCATGGCCGACCATGTCGTCGTCATGCGCGCCGGCGTGATCGAACAGCAGGGCGCGCCGCTCGAGCTTTACGACCGTCCCGTCAACCGCTTCGTCGCCGGCTTCATCGGCTCGCCGGCCATGAATTTCATCGATGGCGTGGTCTCCGAAACCGGCGACAGCGTCCGCCTCGCCCTGCCCGGCGATCCCACACTCTCCTTCGCCGGCCGCCGCCCCGCCGGCGAGGCCGTGACCGTGGGTCTGCGCCCCGAACACCTGAATGTCGTCGCCGACACCGTGACCGGCAACACGATGCGCCTGCCCGTATCGCTGGTGGAGCAGACAGGCTCGATGACCTATGTCGTCACCGAAACCGAACCGATGCTGACCGTTGCCGCCAACATGAGCCGCGCGATCCTGACAGCCAAAAGCCTCGACGTGCAGATCGACCCGTCCAATGTCTATCTCTTTGACCGGAAGACCGAAGAGGCATTGCGGAGCCTCTGACGCACAGGCGGTCGGTAACCCTGAAAGGCAGCCCTGCGCATCACGCGGAGCTCCGCCCTGTACATTTTGCCAAAGTGCAGGTAGAAGGCGCGCATGATTGATCCCGCAGTATGCGTTCCCGCATCAGCGATCCTGTTCCGAAAGATTTTTGCATGACCATTCTCGACGGCGTTGCGACGCCGCTTGGCAACGCGCTTCAAAAGCGCGGCTACACCCAGTTGACCCCCGTTCAGGAAGCCATGCTCGCCTCCGACCTGCAGGGCCGCGACGCGCTCGTCTCCGCCAAGACCGGCTCCGGCAAGACGGTGGCCTTCGGGCTTGCCATTGCCCCCGACATTCTCGGCGAAGACCGCCTCTTCGGCCCGGCGGAAGCGCCGCTTGCTCTGGCGATTGCGCCCACGCGCGAGCTTGCCATGCAGGTCGCCCGCGAGCTCGAATGGCTCTATGGCGAAGCCCATGCGGTGATTGCCACCTGCGTGGGCGGCATGGATACGCGGAAAGAGCGCCGCGCGCTGGAGCGCGGCTGCCACATCGTCGTCGGCACGCCCGGCCGTCTGCGCGACCACATCACGCGCAACGCGCTCGACCTCTCCAACCTCGCCGCCGTCGTGCTGGACGAGGCGGACGAGATGCTCGACCTCGGCTTCCGGGAAGACCTCGAATTCATTCTGGGTGCTGCGCCAACCGAACGCCGCACGCTGATGTTCTCGGCCACCGTGCCGAAGTCGATTGCGACGCTCGCCAAGAGCTACCAGCGCGACGCACTGCGCATCACCACGGCGGCGGAAGAGATGCAGCATAGCGATATCGAATATCGCGCCCTTCTCTGCACCGCCCATGACCGCGAAAACGCCATTCTGAACACGCTGCGCTATTACGATGCCGCCACGGCCATCGTCTTCTGCTCGACGCGTGCGGCGGTCGCGCATCTGACGGCGCGCTTCTCCAACCGCGGCTTCCCCGCCGTGTCCCTCTCCGGCGAACTGACGCAGAACGAACGCAGCCACGCGCTGCAGGCCATGCGCGACGGCCGCGCCAAGGTCTGCATCGCAACGGACGTCGCCGCGCGTGGCATCGACC
>DATMTA010000165.1:0-25358 GCA_035565055.1 Ensifer sp. | reverse complement strand
GACGTTCATCGACTTGCCGGGCATGTCCCAGGTGACGAGCGCAATGCCGTCGGCGTCGGTTTCGACCTTGAAGTTTACGTAAGACATTCTTCTCTCTCCCAAACCTTAGACGCGCTCGATGATCGTGGCCGTGCCCATGCCGGCGCCGATGCAGAGCGTGACAAGCGCGGTGTTCAGATCGCGGCGTTCCATTTCGTCCAGCGCCTGGCCGAGGATCATCGCGCCGGTGGCGCCGAGCGGATGGCCGAGCGCGATGGCGCCGCCGGTGACGTTGATCCTGTCATGCGAAATGTCGAAGGCCTGCATGTAGCGCAGCACCACGGCGGCGAAGGCTTCGTTCAGCTCGAACAGATCGATATCGCCGATCGTCATGCCGGCGCGCTTCAGGAGCTTCTCGGTGACGTCCACCGGGCCGGTCAGCATGAGCGCCGGTTCTGAGCCGATATTGGCGAAGGCGCGGATGCGGGCGCGGGGCTTAAGGCCCATGGCCTCACCGCCGGCCTTGGAGCCGAGCAGAACGGCGGCAGCGCCGTCCACGATGCCCGAGGAGTTGCCGGCATGGTGGACGTAGTTGATGCGCTCGACATCCGGATGCGCGTGCAGGCCGACGGCTTCAAAGCCGCCCATTTCGCCGGGCATCTGGAAGGACGGGTTCAGCGAGCCGAGCGACTGCATCGTCGTGTCGGGACGCATATGCTCGTCCTTGGCGAGGATCGTCAGGCCGTTGATATCCTTCACGGCGATGACGGACTTGTCGAAATAGCCCTTTTCCCAGGAGTTCGCAGCACGCTTCTGGCTCTCGACGGCATAGGCGTCAACGTCTTCGCGGGAGAAGCCATACTTGGTGGCGATCAGGTCGGCGGAGACGCCCTGCGGCATGAAATAGCCGGGGAAGGCGACGGACGGATCGACCGGCCAGGAACCGCCGGCCATGCCCATGCCGACACGCGACATGGATTCCACACCGCCGGCAATGACGATATCGTCAGCGCCGAAGGCGATCTTGGAGGCAGCGAGGTTCACGGCGTCGAGGCCGGAGGCGCAGAAGCGCGAGATCTGAACGCCCGGGGCCTTGAAATCATAGCCGGCTTCGAAGGCGGCAGAGCGCGGAATGACCGCGCCGGCTTCCATGACCGGGTCGACGCAGCCGAAGATGATGTCATCGACGGTGGATGTGTCGAGGCCGTTGCGGTCGCGGATGGCTTCCAGCGTGAGCGCAGCGAGACGGGGGGTGGGCACTTCGTGCAGCGCGCCGTCCTTCTTGCCGCGACCGCGCGGCGTGCGCACGGTGTCATAGATAAAGGCTTCGGTCATGATGTCTTCTCCCTTTGTGCGGCACGGGCCGCGAATTGGATCTTACAAGGCAATCGGCGTTTGCGTTCCGGCTAACCCTCACCCCGCCTCCGCTTCGCTCGGCGACCCTCTCCCCGAGGGGGAGAGGAGGATCGCAGGCGCTGCGGCACATTCCTTCTTCTCCCCTTGGGGAGAAGGTGGCGCGAAGCGCCGGATGAGGGGTTCCCAACGGACTTTGGCTGCCTCAATTCCTCATGCAGAAAGGCCCTTGTCTTCAAGGGCCTCTCATTTCTTCATAGAACTCAGAATGCCTCGGCGGCCAGTTCCATCATCGTGTCGGCGCCGGTCTCGATGCGGGTCTTGCGCAGGGCCGTTTCCGGCATGACCTTGTCCATGTAGAAGCGCGCCGTGATCAGCTTGTTCTTAAGGTAGTCTTCGCGCGGAGAATTGCCAGCGGCAAGCTCGTCCTGGGCGACCTTTGCCATCTTGGCCCACATGTAGCCGATGACGACAAGGCCGAAGAGGTGCATGTAATCGTAGGAGCCGGCGCCAGCATTGTCGGGCTTGGCCATTGCGTTCTGCATGAACCACATGGTGGAGGCCTGCAGGTCGTTGAGGCCCTTCTTCAGCGCCTTGGTGAAGCCGGAAAGCGCTTCGTTGGAACGGTTTTCCTCGCAGAAGGCCCCGATCTCGTTGAACAGCGCCATGACGGCGCGGCCGCCGTTGGCCGGCAGCTTGCGGCCGACGAGGTCGAGCGCCTGGATGCCGTTGGCGCCTTCATAGATCATGGCGATGCGGGCATCACGCACATACTGGCTCATGCCCCATTCTTCGATATAGCCATGGCCGCCATAGACCTGCTGCGCCATCACGGCATGGTCGAAGCCCTTGTCGGTCATCACGCCCTTGAGGATCGGCGTCATGAGACCCAGGAGGTCAGAGGCCGTTTCGCGGGCCTTGGCGTCGTCAGAGCGGTGTGCGATGTCGGACTGCAGCGCGGTCCAGAGCGCGAAGGCGCGGCCGCCTTCATTGAAGGCGCGGATGGTCATCAGCGCCCGACGGATGTCCGGATGCACGATGATCGGGTCCGCCTTGAGGTTCGGCGCCTTTGGGCCGGAAAGCGAACGGCCCTGGATACGATCGCGGGCATATTGCGCTGCGTTCTGATAGGCGATTTCGCCCATGGACAGACCCTGAAGACCGACGCCGAGGCGAGCCTCGTTCATCATGACGAACATGGCCGCAAGGCCCTTGTTCTCGGCGCCGATGAGGTAACCGGTCGCGTCATCGTAATTCATGACGCAGGTGGCGTTGCCGTGGATACCCATCTTGTGCTCAAGCGCACCGCAGGCGACGCCATTGCGCGCGCCGAGCGAACCGTCTTCCTTGACCATGAACTTCGGCACGATGAAGAGCGAAATGCCCTTCGTGCCTTCCGGCGCGCCCTCGATGCGGGCGAGAACCAGATGGATGATGTTCTCCGACATGTCGTGTTCGCCGGCAGAGATGAAGATCTTCTGGCCGGAAATCTTGTAGGAGCCATCTGCCTGAGGAACTGCCTTGGTGCGGAGCAGGCCGAGGTCGGTGCCGCAATGCGGCTCGGTGAGGTTCATCGTGCCAGTCCACGTGCCGGCGACCATCTTCGGAACATAAGTCTGCTTCTGGGCATCCGAGCCATGCTCCAGGATGGCAGCGATCGCGCCCTGGGTCAGGCCAGGATACATCATCAGCGCCATGTTGGCGGAGATGAGATATTCGGAAACGGCGCTGTGCAGCACATAAGGAAGGCCCTGGCCGCCGAACTCCTCCGGCATGGAAAGGCCGAGCCAGCCGCCCTGGCAATATTGGTTGAAAGCTTCCTTGAAGCCCTTCGGCGCCTTCACACTGGCGTCATCGTTGCGAACGCATCCTTCCTGATCGCCCGACAGGTTGACCGGGAACATGACCTCTTCCGCCACCTTGGCGGCCTCTCCCGTGATGGCCTCCAGAAGATCGGGGCCGACATCGGCAAAACCGGGCATATTCGAATAGCGCTCGATGCCGAGGACATCGTTGAGCACGAAAAGGGTGTCTTGTACGGGGGCCTTGAACACGGGCATGGCAGTCTCCTCGCCTTCCATTGGTCGTCGTTGGCCCACTCTTACAAAATTTTGACGTTTGCGTAAACGTCAAACTTTAATGCGTGTGAAATTTTGTGCCACTCCAGCTTGCCGCAAGTCTCGTCACGGCAAATGGTTAACGACGGTATCAAGGGTGATTCTGCGCGAAACGAAATTTTAATCTCTGGACATCGGTTAACAGGCTGTTAACGCGGCCACTTCAAATGTAATCATCTCTCGCAGGTGATTTGCGCCGATCCGGGATTTTTGAAGGTCTTTCGTAGCCGGGAACATTCGCAGTTTCGCCATGACGGGCATCGCGGGGAATTTCCCGCGCCCGAAGTGGATCAACGCCAGACGCAATTGAAGCGAGTGGAATGATGAACAGATCAAAATCCGATACGCCTCGTCAGGGAGACCGGGCCGCGAGCGCGCCCGCCGCCCCCATGGCTGAGACGGCTCAGGGACGTGTGGAAGAAGCGCGCGGCTCGCTGCTTCGCTCACCTCGACAAGACGATGCGACCCGGTTGGCACGATCCACGCAGATTTCGGAGATCCTGGATCGCCAGAAGCTGCTGTCGCGCAACCGTCCGCCACCGCCGGCGGCCGCCAATCTCTCTTTGGCCGACCAGATCCGTGAGCGCCTCCGTTCCCCGGCAGCTCCGGTGACAGCCGGCATTACCGCCCCACGCGCAGGCGAGATCCGGGCGAGCGACTACAGGGCCAGCGATTACCGGCAGCCTTCCGCCGAACATGCGGCGATCGACATTTCCGAAGCGCTTGCCAAGCTGCGTCACGACCTGAAGCAGGATCTGGCTGCCAGCTTTGCGCAGGAAATCGCCAGCCTGCGCGGCGAGATCAAGTCCATCGGCGCGACTGTGGCCGAAAACGGCTATCCGCAGGATCTTTACGCCGATCTGCAACGGCTTGCCGAGGGCATGGAATATCTGGGCGAGGCGACCGAAAACGCCGTGACCAACAGTATGCGCAGCGAGCTCGATTCGCTCCGCGCGATGGTCAATGGCATGGCCCGTCAGGACGATCTGGCTGTCATCGTCGAGCATTTCGAGGCGCTGCGCCAGCAGATGGCCGAGACGGAAGCCCAGTCGCAGGCACGCAGCCTCGACACCAAGATCGGCAGTCTGGCCGACGCCATCGAAATGCTGGTGTCGCAGATGTCGAGCGCCGACCGCGATCTCAACAGCCAGATGCATACACTGGATGAGCGGCTTGCCGAAATCGTCGCCGCCATCGACGCGAATGCGCAGGCGACCGCCGATCTGTCGGGCGATGCCGGCTTCGGCTCGCTCGAAGCACGCATCGCGCGGCTTGTCGAAGAGATCGACGCCGTCAACCTGCCGCAGCGCGACAACGTGGTCGCCGAGCGCATCGAAAGCCTTGCAGCCCGCATGGAAGAGCTCGCCAAGCTGCAGGCGACCGAGCATCTGGACCGCCGCTTCGATGAGCTCGCAGCGCTTCTGGCCCAGGGCGGCGCATCGCCGGCCGGCGAGGACCTGACCGCGATCGTCTCCGACATTTCGCGCAAGATCGACGATATGGCGCGCGGCACGGTCAGCAGCGACCTCATCGACCGCTTCGACGACCTTGCAGGCCGCATCGACAGCCTGAACATCGCCGGCGCGACGGGCGGGCTGAGTGAGGAAATCCTCACCTGGCTCGAAGAGCGCATGAACGACATCGCCGCCCGCATCGACGGCAATGTTGCCGCCAAGGGCAATCCCGCAGCGGATCTCGGCGCGCTGGAAGAGCAGATCGCCGCGCTGACCAAGCTGCTGAGCGAACCGCGCGTTGCCGAGGACATCAATACGGCGCAGATGACCAGCCGCATGTCGGCGCTCGAAGACTACATGTCGACGAACGACGAATATATTGTGGAGGCTGCCCGCCAGGCTGCCGAAACGGCGTTGGAAGCCTATGTCCGCAACTTTGCCGGCCAGCCGAGCAATACCAGTATGCCGCAGGCCGACATTTCGACGATTTCGGACCTCGCCTCCGACCTGCACGCGCTTGAAGAGCTGACGCGCTCCGGCGAAGCCCGGAACCAGCAGACCTTCGAAACGCTGCAGCAGACGCTGATGCAGATCGCCGACCGTCTCGACAAGCTCGGCGCATCGACCGAAGCTGCCGCTGCCGCTGCACCGGCCGTTTCCAAGTCTGCCGCCGCTGTTGCCAGCCGTCCGCGCCTGCGCACCGGCACCGACACGGAAATGTTCAGCAACGATTTCGACGACGATCTTTTCGACGACGATATCGCACTCGAAAGCACGAAGGTCCGGGATGGTGGCGACAAGCCCATCAAGGGGTTTCTGTCTTCCATCGGCAAGCGCTTCCGTAACAACTCTCAGGACCAGAAAGCCGAAGAGCCACGCCGCACGCTCGAGGTCGCGCCGGCCATCGACGCCGCAGACGACATCAGCCCGGATCTGGCAAACCAGCTCCTTGAGCCCGGCTCGGGCGCGCCCGACATTCGCCAGATCCTGGAAAAGGTTCGCGCCGTTCAGGATGGCAAGCCGGTCCGGAAGGACGGCGTAACGGCACGCAGCGAGGACAACAGCGATTATATCGCGATTGCGCGTCGTGCCGCACAGGCCGCAGCAGCCGAAGTTGGCCCGGCCGAACGGGACAACGACGAGGCCGAGGCAACGTCGAGCGTCATGGGCAAATATCGCAGGCCGCTGCTTCTGGGCACGGGCCTGGTGGTGCTGGCTGTCATGTCCTGGCCGCTCGTCACGACCATGTTCAGTTCGCCGAACACGCCGGTCGCCCAGCCTGCCGCCGTGGCGCAACCCGCTGCCTCAGCTGATGCAGCTACTGAAGAGAAGGCTCAGGCAGACAAGATTGCGGCCGACAAGGCTGCGGCTGACAAGGCCCTGGCCGATCAGGCTGCGGCCGACAAGGCTTCCGCAGACAAGGCTGTCGCTGACAAGATGGCGGCCGACAAGGCAGCTGCAGAAACCAAGCCTGTAGCACCTGCGGTAAACGAGCCCGCCGCTGCGACAACCAACACGCCGCCGGCAGCCGCAACTGCCGGCAACACCGCCGAGCCGGCAGAATCGTCGTCGGCAGCAAAGCCGGATGCAAACGCTGGTGCAACGGCTCCTGCCGCCGCCATGGCGACGACTGCCGCACCGGCAACCGAAACCAAGCCCGAGACCGAGGCTGCAACGGCTCAGCCGGCTGCGGCCCCCGCCGCCGCGACCGCGGGCGCGCTTGCCGTTCCTGCAGGCATTGAACCCCAGGCGCTGGTCGATGCCGCCAACGGCGGCGACGCTCTGGCGATCTACGAAGTCGGCAATCGGATCTTCGACGGGCGCGGCGTTGCCGCCAACCCGGGATCCTCCGTTGCCTGGTACACCAAGGCCGCCGCACTCGGCTTCGCCCCGGCGGAATATCGGCTTGGCAGCCTGTACGAAAAGGGTGTCGGCGTCAGCGTTGATCCGGCGAAGGCAGTCGAGCATTATTCGACGGCGGCAAAGGCTGGCAATATCAGCGCCATGCACAATCTGGCCGTGCTTTACGCAACCGGTACTTTGGGCGCTCCGGACTTCACCGCCGCCGCCAAGTGGTTCACGGAGGCAGCCAACCACGGGGTCCGCGACAGCCAGTTCAACCTCGCAATTCTCTATGCCAAGGGCAGTGGCGTCACCCAGGATCTCGTGCAGTCCTACAAGTGGTTCGGTATCGCCGCAAAGGATGGCGATGTCGATGCCGCTCAGAAGCGTGACGAAGTTGCCAAGGTTCTTTCTGCTGATCAGCTGACCAAGGCCAAGGCAGAGGTAGACGGCTGGAAGCCTGCCAATACCGATGACAAGGCAAACGCCACGATCCTTCCCGACGCCTGGGCCGGCAAGGCCCAGAAGACCAACAGCGTCGACATGAAGAAGGCAATCACCTACATCCAGGCCATGCTGAACAAGAACGGCTTCGACGTCGGTCGTCCGGACGGCGTGATGGGCGCCAAGACGGTTGCCGCCATCAAGCAGTTCCAGTCTTCCGTCGGCCAGCAGCCGACCGGCGAAATCAACGATGCGCTGGTCAAGGAGCTGATTGCCCGCAGCAAATAAGCGAATTTGCGCGTGCTGCCCCAATTGTAGCGGAATGAATTGACACCCTTCGCCCCCGGCGCAAGGGTGTCATCTTTTTTCGAGGTGCGGATCCGGCAAGTCTCCGCCGGAAATGAAATGTTCATGGGAGGCAGGTTATTCATACCTCTCTGCCGTCATATGAGTTGAATTCCGAGGCCCGTCGGTGACGATCTATCTGCCCATCGCCGAAATGTCGGTGAACATCCTGGTCATTCTCGGGATGGGGGCAGCTGTCGGCTTCTTGTCGGGTATGTTCGGCGTCGGAGGCGGGTTCCTGATCACGCCGCTTCTCATCTTCTACAATGTACCGCCGCCGATCGCGGTGGCCACCGGCGCTTGCCTCGTCGTCGCGTCCTCCGTATCCGGCGCAATCAGCCATTTCCGACGCGGGACGCTCGATCTCAAGCTCGGGACATTGCTGCTGGTGAGCGGCCTCACGGGCTCGACGGCCGGCATCGGGGTCTTCGCGCTTCTGCGCAGTCTCGGCCTGCTCGATCTCTTCATCTCGCTCGCCTATGTGCTGTTGCTCGGCACGGTCGGTTCGCTCATGCTGATCGAAAGCCTGCGGGCAATCCGCCGGGTGGCGAAGAACAAGGCCGTGTCGCTGAACAGGCCGGGCCAGCACAACTGGGTGCACCGCCTGCCCTTCAAGATGCGGTTCAAGAAGTCGAAGATCTATCTCAGTGTCCTGCCGGTCATTGCGATCGGCTTCGCACTCGGGGTGCTGACGTCTGTCATGGGCATCGGCGGCGGCTTCATCATGGTTCCCGCGATGATCTATTTCCTGCGCGTGCCGACCGGTGTCGTCATCGGGACGTCGCTCTTCCAGATCGTTTTCGTGACCGCCTATACGACGATGATTCAGGCGACGCTGAACCACACGGTCGATATCATCCTTGCCCTCCAGCTGATGATCGCCGGAGTCGTGGGCGCGCAATATGGCGTGCGCGTCGGACAACGACTGCGGGCCGAACAATTGCGCGCGCTGCTGGCCCTTCTCGTGCTCGCCGTCGGCCTGCGCCTCGCCATCGACCTCGTGCTGACGCCGAAGGACATCTATTCGATCGTGACGGGGGGCCATGCATGAACCGCCTTCCCGTCTCGCGCTGCCTTTCGGCCATGCTTGTGGGCCTTTCGCTGCTGGCAAGCGGAGCCCTGGCCGCCGAGCGCGCGAATGACAAGGTGCGCCCCCCGGAAGGGATCGAGATCGGGATGTCGACGAACGAGATCGCGATTACCTCCGACTTCACCGGAGCGGATCTCACGATCTTCGGCACGCTCACCAATGTCGACGACTATCTGCAGCAGATCGGCCAGTATGACATCATCGTCACGCTCGAGGGACCGCGCGTCGATACCACGATCCGGCGCAAGGAGCGCGTTTTCGGCATCTGGATCAACACCGAGCAGATGACCTTTTCAGCGGTGCCGCAATCCTATTCGATGACCAGCACGCGCGTCATCAAGGACATCACGCCGCAACAGGAACTCGCCACGCTCAATGTGGGCATCGACCACATCAGATTGTTCGCCGCAAACTACTTCGGCGACATCGCGGCCCTCGACGATTTCCGCCAGGCCTTCCGCCGGCAGATGCTGGCCAGCGGCCTGTACCAGACCAATCCCGGCGGGATACGCTTCGTAAGCCCCAGCCTGTTTCGCGCCACGCTGAAACTGCCGGCGGATGTCCCCAATGGCGTCCACATGGTTCATGCCTATTTGTTCAAGAGCGGCGAATTCCTGATGGAAACGAAACTGCCGCTGCGCGTCGTCAAGACCGGCATTGAGCAGTCGCTGACGGAAGCCGCCTATGGCAATGCGTTTCTCTATGGTCTCGCCGCCGTCCTGACCGCGCTCGGCATCGGCTGGGCGGGCTCGGTGATCTTCAGAAAAGACTGATCTCAGCCTTTCAGCCCTTCGTAGCTCACCGGATAGACCCGCTCCCTGCCAATCATGTGGGCAATGAGCCTTGTGCGGTCGAAGAGGCCCCTGAACGCGGCATGGGCAAGGTCCAGCCCACCCGTCATGACACCGAAGGAGGGCATGATGAGGCGATCGCCATCGGTGGCGAAGCAGGGCCGACGGACGGATTTCTCGCGGCGTCGCAAGGTCGCAGCGGGATGAAGATGGCCGGCGATCTCGCCCGTTCGGGCACCCTTTTCCGGCTCGTGGCGAAAGACAAGGCCGGCGAAGGCGAGGCTTTCGGCGACCGTTCCGGGCAGGCCGCTGACACCATCGGGATCGTGATTGCCGGTGATCCAGATCCAGTCGCGACCGCGCGTCATCTCCCCGATCAGAGACCGGCAGTCCTCCGGCATCAGCGCAGATCCGACGCGATCATGAAAATTGTCGCCCAGCGAAACGACCAGCTTCGGCCGGTACCGGTCGATGACCCGGTCAAGAAGACGCAACGTGGCATGGGTGTCGTAGGGCGGCAGCAATTGCCCGCGCCTTGCGAAGGCCGCCCCTTTCTCGAGATGAAGGTCGGAGACGACAAGAAGGCCATCGGCCTCGCAGAAGAGCGCGCCGAGCGGATCGCAGACGAATTCAACGCCGGCGACTGTCGTCACCGATGCCCCGATTTCCTCTTCCCCCATGCCTGCCAGCGCCAGCCTTGCCAATTTCGTTTCCCGTCCAAGCCTCAAATTTGCATCGCGTCACGGATCAGGTCTTCCGCCGCTTCCGCGAGCAGGCTTTCCGACGCGTTGCCCGCCACCGGCTCCTTGCCGATTTCGAGGAGGATCGGCACGGCGAGCGGCGAGACCCTGTCGAGCGGGCGATGCAGGATATGCCCCCTGATTCGTGTCAGCATAGCGCCAAGGCGCTGAATGTCCAAAAGCCCGGCTGCGGCTTCCTGCCGCGTCGCCTGGAGCAAGATATGGTCCGGCTCGTGACTACGCAGAACGTCATAGATCAGATCGGCGGAAACCGTCACCTGACGGCCGGTCTTTTCCTGGCCCGGATGTCGACGCTCGATCAGGCCGGCAATCACGGCACAATTGCGGAAGGTGCGTTTCAGCATGAAGCTCTCGTCGAGCCACGCCTCCAGATCGTCGCCCAGCATGTCCTCGTCGAACAGCGCCTGCAGATCGAGCTTTTTCCGGGCGATCAGGTCTCCCATGTCGTCGAGTCCCCAGATGCCCAGCGAATAATCTGTCGCGACGAAGCCGAGCGGGCGGGCGCCCATGCGGTCGAGCCGGCGCGTGAGCAGCATCCCGAGCGTCTGGTGGGCGAGCCGCCCCTCGAACGGATAGGTGACCATGAAGAAGCGGGAGCCGCGCGGGAAGGTCTCGATCAGCATCTGGTCGCGGCGAGGCAGGACCGAGACCTCGCGCTGGATTTCCAGCCAGTCGCGCACCTGATCTGGCAGACGATGCCAGCCGCTGCGATCCGACAGGAGCCCGCGCACGCCCTCGGCAAGATAGGTGGATAGCGGAAACTTCCCCCCTGCATAAGCTGGTATCTTAGGGTCCATGGAAAAGGCCTGGCTCGCCAAGGCCTCGTTTTCGCGAATACCTTCGAAGCGCAACACCTTGCCGCCGAAGAGGAAGGTGTCGCCCTGGGTCAGTCCTTCGAGAAAATATTCCTCGATCTTGCCGAGAACCGGCCCGCCGCGCCCGAGCGAGCCGAGCTTGTTCTTCCTGACCATTCGGACATTCAGCATCGGCATTTCGACGATCGTGCCGATATTCAACCGGTATTGTTGCGCAACTTGAGGATTGGAAACGCGCCAGAGCCCGTCCGGGCGCTGCCTGATCTTGGCGTAGCGGTCATAGCTTTTCAGCGCGTAGCCACCGGTCGCCGCGAAATCGAGCACGCGGTCGAAGGTCTCGCGAGACAAATCCGCATAGGGCAAGGCCGAACATACCTCTTTATAGAGCGTATCGGCCGAAAAGGGCGCGGCGCAAGCCATGCCGAGCACATGCTGGGCCAGCACATCGAGCGCGCCAGCGCCGGAGGGCGGCGTGTCCTGCGCGTTGATATAATTGGCGTCGAGTGCGGCCTGGCACTCCAGCACCTCGAAGCGGTTGGCGGGCACGAGAATGGCACGGCTCGGCTCATCCATGCGGTGATTGGCGCGGCCGATGCGCTGGGCAAGCCGGCTTGCGCCCTTCGGCGCGCCGACATGGATGACGAGATCGACATCGCCCCAGTCGATGCCGAGATCGAGCGTGGAGGTGGCAACGACCGCCCGCAGCTTGTTTTCGGCCATGGCCGCTTCCACCCTGCGGCGCTGCCCGGCGTCCAGCGAGCCGTGATGCAGAGCGATCGGCAGGCTGTCGTCATTGACGGTCCAGAGTTCCTGGAACACACGCTCGGCCTGGGAACGGGTGTTGACGAAGATCAGCGTCGTCTTGTGGGTCTTGATTTCCTCGTAGACCGCCGGGATCGCATAACCGGCGGAATGGCCGGACCAGGGAACGCGATCTTCGCTTTGAAGGATCGTGATCAGCGGCCGCGCTCCGCCCGGCGCAACAACGATATCGGCCGCCGCCTCGCGCTGCGATTGGCTGACCAGCCATTTGCGCAGGTCGAGCGGGTCGGCCACCGTCGCCGAGAGACCGATTACCTGCATGTTGGGCGCGAGCCGGCGCAGGCGGCCGAGACCGAGCGAAAGGAGGTGACCGCGCTTGGACGTGACCAGCGAATGCAGTTCGTCGAACACCACATAGCGCAGGTCGGCGAAGAAGCGTTCCGCCTCGCCATTGGCGATCAGCAGCGCGAGCTGCTCGGGCGTAGTCAGCAGGATGTCGGGGGGCGCGAGCTTCTGCCTCTGCCGCTTGCCCTGCGGTGTGTCGCCGGTACGAGTCTCGATGGTCACGGGCAGGCCCATCTCGCTGACAGGCTTCATCAGATTGCGCTCGATGTCGACGGCAAGCGCCTTGAGCGGCGAGATATAAAGCGTATGCACGCCCTGAAAGGCCGTGCCCGGCTTCTTGCGGCCACGCGTCGCGAGTTCCGTCAGCGAGGGCATGAAACCGGCCAACGTCTTGCCTGCACCCGTCGGCGCGATCAGGAGGACGGAGGCGCCGGCGCGGGCCTTTTCGAGCAGCGCGAGCTGATGCGGGCGCGGTTGCCAGCCCTTCGTCGCAAACCAGCGGAGGAAGGGGGCCGGCAGCAGATCCCCGGCTGAGGGTTCACCGTCGGTGCGAGTTTCCATCGGCGTCCCCCTCCTCGCCGATCCGAGCCGTCAGGCCGTGCGGAAACGGGCGATCGCGCCGCGTTCGATCGCCGCGCAGGTCAGCTTGTCGAGGCCGAGGCGGTCGCGGATGAGAGCGAGCACGCGCAACTCTTCCGGCGCCACCGACAGATCAGCAGCGGCAATTTCCACGCAGAGCGCGTAAGCCGTGTCGTAGAGCTTGTGCGGGAGCGTGTCGCGGATGACTTCGAGAACGATGTCGAGCCCTTCCGGCAATTGCAGCAGCGCGGAGCAATCGCGCGCAACGCCGATCAGGGATTCCTCATCGAAGCCCTTGAAGACGGGTAGGAAATGCGTGAGTCGACCGATACGCGCCATTTCCGCGTCGGTCATGTTGCTGTCGGAGGCGGAAACCAGGATCATGCCGTAGATCAGGGCTTCGTGCGTGGTAATCTTCTTGGCCATCAGGTCCTCTTCATTCCAGCGGTCGAACGCGGATCGGCCACCCGCGCAGTGTATGGATGGCTGTTTGTGTAGGATTTCCAGCGAAGTTCGGCAAGCGGGAAGCTCATGACTCTTGGGCTCACGGGTGACGCGGATCGGCGCCAAAAATGCCGCGCTTGTCAGCCTCCGCGGTGCGGCCCGCCTCTTCATAGGCCGAGCCTGGCTTTGCCCGCGCCCAGCCATTCTCGATCAGCCACGCGCCGACATCCTGGTTTCCGAGGCTGCAGCGCGCCGTCACCTCCCCAGTCCAGTCCGGATCGGCGATCTCGCATCTGACCGAGCGGCCGCGCAGGAAACTGCGAAACTGGGTGGTCGCGAACTGGCCGCAGGGCCATGCCTTGGCACCCGCACCGCAGGTTTCAGCCGGATCGAGCGGGACGATATCCTTGACCATCACGCGGCCCCGCGTGGTCTCCAGAATACCGGCGGCCACGATGGCGGGTCTTGCAACGATCTGAAATGCAGGGGCTGCCGGTGCGGGAGGCTTGGCAGCCGCCTCAACAGCCGCAGGACCAGGGGACACGCCGCCAGCGGCGGGAGCCTCGGCCTGCGGCCCGCCAGCGGCGATGGTCTGTGCGGACGTTCCGGCGAAGGACTGCTGTTCGGCTGATGTGGGGGCAGGATTGGGCGCCGGACCTGCGGCATCCGGCTTCGGTGCCGCCTCGCTGGCCTTTGTGGCGTCGATCGTTGCTGACGCCGTTTCCGCTGCGATCCGCGCCTGTCCCTTCTGCAGCAAAAGCACGGTTCCGAGAATACCGGCGATGATAAGAAGCGCAAGGAACAGGACGCGCAAGGCAAATTTTCCTACTGGCTGGCCCAGATGATCCGCGCCACCCATTCGATCTCGGTGAGATCGAAAGAGCGGTTGGGATGATCGGGATTGAGCGACATGAGCTCGATGTTGCGCGAGGTCTGGCGCTGCAGGACCTTGGCCATGACCTCGCCCTCGCGGGTCTTGACCACGACGCGGTCGCCACGGCGCACCTGCGCGCCCGGCTCCACGATCAGCACATCGCCGTCGCGATAAAGCGGCATCATGCTCTCGCCCTGCACTTCCAGCGCATAACAGCCCGCCTTGCGGTCAGGTGCTGCCGGAAAATCCACAACGTCCCAGCCTTGCCCTGCCGGGAAGCCGCCATCGTCGAAAAAGCCACCGGCGCCGGCCTGGGCAAACCCCAAAAGCGGGATTGCCGATTGCTGCGGCGGGAACTGGCCGCTTGGAATGCCGCCCATCACGCCGCCCGGATTGAGCAGCCCCATGAATTCATCCAGCGTGGCCCCCGTCGCCTCGAGAACCTTGGAAAGCGATTCCGTCGAGGGCCAGCGCAGCCGGCCGTCCGGGCTCAACCGCTTCGACTTGTTGAACGACGTGGGATCGAGCCCCGCCTTGCGCGCAAGACCGGAAGCAGACAGATCGTATTTTTCCGCAAGGGCGTCGATCGCGCCCCAGATCGCGTCGTGTGAAATCATGGGTCATGCCGCTTCGAAATCGCGCGCCGCCGTCCGAGCTTCAACGGCGGGCTGCAAGGCCTTCAGATACCTTGCCGCGACTTTAGCCAATCCCGACGTACGAGTAAAGCGAGTGAGGAATAAAATCCCAATCCAACTAACACAAGATGTCAGACGGGCTGCAACTGACCGAGCTTCGACAGCTGAATGACGGCCTGCGTGCGGCTATCGACATTGAGTTTCAGAAGCACGGCCGAGACATGCGCCTTGATCGTGGCTTCGGAAACGCCGAGCTCATAGGCGATCTGCTTGTTGAGCAGGCCTTCGGAGAGCATGTTGAGGACGCGAACCTGCTGGGGGGTGAGCGTCTGCAGGCGACTGAGGAGATCCGTGACCTCCGCATCGACGTCGCCGCTCGCCGGGTTGTACCCCTCGGGCTCGGCAATGCCGCCCTCGGCAACCTTGCGCACCGCATCGCGGATCTGATCGGCGCCGGAGGATTTCGGAATGAAGCCGGACGCGCCGAGCTCGAAGACCCGGCGCATGGTCTGCTGATCCTCGCTGGCCGAGCAGACGACGATGGCGAGCCCGGGGAATTCGGCGCGCAGCGACATGAGGCCCGTCAGCCCGTTCATGCCGGGCATGGACAGATCGAGAAGCAGCATGTCGATGTCGAGATTTTCGGTCACCGTCTTGCGCGCGCTGTCGAAATCGCCAGCCTCGAGGATTTGCGGCACGGGCTGCATCCCACACACCGCCTGTCGAAGCGCGCCGCGAAACAGCGGATGGTCATCCGCAATCAGGATCGTCAAGGCTGACGTCATTCCCAACCCCTCCCGGGTCATGGTTCTGATGGTCGCGACCACTCTCTCCCCGGCCCGCCACCTGTTTTAGCACCATTATATACATGTTCAGGTCTTTTGCGGAAGAGCGTTCGACCCTTGGTTTTGCTGATCGAGATCCTTCGCGATGTCCATGAAGCGGCGCATGAATTTTTCCATGATCGACAGGCTGCGGTCGACCTCAGCATCCGTGGGCAGGTCAGGCGCCTTGTTGCTGCCTGCCAACTGACGTTCTAGCGCATCGACGCGGGCCTTCAAGGTAGCAAGATCAGCCGCTCCAGGCACCGTCGCGGCTGCCGCACTGCCAGAGGGCGCGCAGGCAAGCCTGCCTGAATCGGCCTTGCACAATGTCATCTCGCCGGTGGCCGTATCAAGCCGCACCACGCCGCCCTCGACGGGCTGCAACTGGTAGCGGCCCACCGGCGCGTCGTCGGCGAGCGCCAGACATGGCGTCAAAGTCAGCAGGGCGGCGGCTAAAAAGCGGCTGGTCATGTCAAACTCCCCTTGCGTTTGCGGCCGGCTTCGCGCCAAGAGGGTTCAAGAAACCCAAGCCCGCGGAATTGTCCCATGGAAAAAGCAGTCTACAAGATCGTCGCCTCCGAAATATGGCAAACCGCTCGGGAGAAGGGCGTTTTCGAAGGGGCGGGCATCGATCTCAACGATGGCTTCATTCACCTGTCGACCGCCGCGCAATCGATGAAGACGGCGGAGCTCTATTTCGCAGGACAGGAAGGGCTGGTTCTGGTTGCGGTCGACGCCGCCAAGCTCGGCGACGCGCTCGTTTTCGAGCCGTCGCGCGACAATGCGCTGTTCCCGCATCTTTACGGCCCTCTGCCGCTCTCCGCCGTGATCTGGGCCAAACCCTTGCCCGTCGGCGCAGATGGCCGGCATCAATTCCCGGAGTTTGTCGCATGAGCCTTCTCTCCCGTCTCGGCCAGCAGGCACTCTTTACCTTCGATCCGGAAACGGCCCATGGGCTTTCCATTGCTGCGCTCAAGACCGGGCTCATCCCCGCCTGCCGTGCCGCCCCCGATGCGCGGCTGCGACAAACCCTTGCGGGCCTCACCTTCGACAATCCGCTCGGCATGGCGGCGGGCTATGACAAGAATGCCGAAGTCCCGGCAGAGCTTGTACGCCTGGGCTTCGGTTTTGCCGAGGTCGGCACGCTGACGCCGCGCCCGCAGGCCGGCAATCCGAAGCCGCGTCTCTTCCGGCTTGTCTCAGACCGGGCGGTCATCAACCGCATGGGCTTCAACAACGAGGGCCACGCGGCAGCGCTCGAACGATTGAAGCGCCTGCCGAAAACGCTCATGGTCGGCGTCAATATCGGCGCGAACAAGGACAGCACAGACCGCATCGCCGACTATGTGGCGGGGATTCGCAGCTTCCATTCCGTAGCGCGCTACTTCACGGCAAACGTCTCCTCACCCAATACGCCCGGCCTGCGCAATCTGCAGGACCGGGAAAGCCTTGATGCGCTGCTGACTGCCGTGCTGGCCGCGCGCGATGAGGAGGCCGCGAAGACCGGTGGCGCGAAAGTGCCGGTCTTCCTCAAGATCGCACCCGACATGAGCGAGGGCGGGCTTGACGATATCGCCGAGGTTTCGCTGGCGCGCGGGCTCGACGGACTGATCGTGTCGAACACGACGATCGGGCGGAACGGCCTGACGGACAAGCGCCAGGCGGGCGAGGCCGGCGGGCTTTCCGGCCGCCCGCTCTTTGCGCTCTCCACAACCGTGCTTGCGAAGATGCGTCAGCGCGTCGGGAAGGACTTCCCGCTGATCGGCGCGGGCGGTGTCGAATCGGCGGAGACTGCGGCGGAAAAGATCCGCGCCGGGGCCGATCTCGTGCAGCTTTATTCCTGCATGGTCTATGAGGGGCCGGAGCTGGCAGGCCGGATCATCAAGGGGCTCTCGGCGCTCTGCGACCGGGAGACGCTTTCTTCGGTCAA
The DNA here is from genome assembly GCA_035565055.1 of Ensifer sp. Lineage (GTDB taxonomy): Bacteria > Pseudomonadota > Alphaproteobacteria > Rhizobiales > Rhizobiaceae > Ensifer_A. The sequence goes on along the minus strand of DATMTA010000165.1, from coordinate 7,974 downwards.
AGACCTGCGAGACACGCGCGTCGCGCATTGGGCAAGCCAGCCGCTCGCTTGAGCGCAGACGTCACGCGCCGAACATCTTGCGCGCCTTGCCGGGCAGGATTGCGGCGAGCGTGATGCCACGCATCAGCAGGAAGAGATTGAGCGCGGCCCAGAGGCCGTGATTGCCGAAAAGGGGCGGTAGCGCGAAGATCGCGACGAGATAGGCCAGAAACGAGACGATCATCATATTGCGCATCTCCACCGACCACGCCGTGCCCATGAAGACGCCGTCCATCTGGAAGGCAAGCGCCCCGGTCATTGCCGTCAGCGCCATCCAGAAGAGGTAAAGTCCGGCTTCCGCACGCACATCGGCCGCACTTGTCAGGAAGGCGATGACGTGATGGCCGACGAGCATCGTGGCGACCGCCAGCAGCGCCGACAGGCCGAGCGACCAGACAAGCGTCAGCCGGACCGCATCGCGAAACGCCTGACGATCGCCGGCACCTAGAGACCGCCCGCAGATCTGTTCGGCCGCCGCCGCCATGCCGTCGAGAAAGAAGGCGGTGACCATGAAGAAATTCATCAAAATGCCGTTGGCGGCCAGCGTCACCGTCCCGAGTTCCGCACCGATTCGAGCCATGATGAGGAACGACCCAGTGAGCAGCAGGGTGCGGATCATGATGTCGCGATTGACGGCGAAGAGCGCCTTCAATTTTCCGAAAGCGAAGACGGCGCGCCAATCGGTGCCCAGCGGCACGCGACGGAAGCCGGAGAAGGCGAAGGCAAGTCCGGTAAGCGCCGTGACGATTTCCGCCGTGAACGTCGCCCAGGCGACGCCCGACACACCATAGCCGAACCAAAGGCCGAGCGTGATCGAAAGGGCGATATTGATGCCGTTCAGCAGAGTTTGCAGGAAGAGCCCGACGCCCGCCCTGCCCCGACCAAGCACGAATCCGAGAAGACAGTCATTGATCAGGCGGGCGGGGGCTGAGAGGATGCGGATCGCAAAATAGGTTGCAGCCACCGTTGCAGCGGCCGGCTCCGGCGAAAGAATGGCGAGGCCGGCGGCAAGGATTGGCGACGACAGCGCCAGCAGCAGGAACCCGGCAACGAGGCTGGTCGCGGCGGCGCGGAAGAAGACGGCGCGCTCTTCCGCAGCGTCCATGCGGCCAAAGGCCTGCGCGGTCAATGCCGTGGTCGATGTGCGAAAAAAGCCGGTGAAGGAGAAGATGAAATCGAAGAGCACGGCGGCAATGCCGATGCCGGCAAGGTCGGCGGCGACGCCCGTCTGCCCCACGACCGCCGTATCCGTCAGCCCAAGAAGCGGCGTCGAAACAAAGCCCAGCGTCATCGGTATCGCGATCGACAGGACGAGGCGGTGAGTGACGCGGAAGGAGCGGTCTTGCGATGCTATATTCATGAGAGGTCCGGCAGGGATCGCGTTTCATGCGATTCCCTGCAGAACGTGGAATCGCTAGTTCGACAGAACCATGGACCAGAAGGGACGGTTATCGGAAGCGCTATTTTGCGAGACAGCAACGCCGAGGCCCTTGTAGGGACCGAGCATGTTCTTCAGATGCTTCGGCGAGTGCACCCAGGCCTCGAACGCGCGCTCGGCCGTCTCCTGACCGGTTGCGATGTTTTCGGCCGCCTGCAGGCGCACGCCCATGCGCTTCATGCGCGAGGTGAAATCATCTTCGGATTTCAGTTCGTGGTTCATTTCGCCGGCTTTCGCCATGCGATTTGCCTGATCGGTCGCGGCGGCGACAGCCGCCTTGTCCTCGACCAGCGGCGGCAGCTTCTTTGAGGCACGCAGCTTGTTGATCAGCGGCAGAACGGTCTTCGTATGATCGTTCGAATTGCCGGGCTCTGGCTGGAGAACAGTCACGGTGGTGCAGCCGGACAGCAGCGTCAGGCCGAGACCAGCCAGGGCTGCGCGGCGGGTGAGCAAGGGAAATTCAAGACTGTTGGCAGACATCAGCGACGGTAGCTCATCAGGCGCAGAATGATGAAGGCTGGGATGACGACAACTGCGCCGAGAAGGAAGTAATCGCCCACCTCGCCGAAGGCATGGAAGCCGGTGCGCCAGAGGTTCGTCAGGAAATCCCGGATCCAGTGCAGGATATCCATCGGATACCAGCCGAAGGACCGCATGACGAAGCCGACGATGACCGAGACGACAATCAGCTTTATCGCGAGACGGCCGGGGCTGTCGCCCAAGATCCGGTTCATGGATTCGCTCATCTCGTTCAGCTCCTTACAGCCCTGTGCCATCGCCTCAAACGGCGCTTCTGGCCAGAGATAGGGTCCGAATCATGGCATGGGCAAGAGGCATTGCAAAATTCGCTTGATCGCGCCGGCGCAAAGGCAATATTGCGCGCAATCTCAACCGGAAATGCCTGACATGACTGCGAAGGACCTCACCTCCGGCGACCTCATCGCCGATCGGCGCGCCGACTACGCCCGGATGCTCGCATCCGGCGGCGATCTCGAGGCTGCGGCCGAACTGATGGAACAGGCGCTCGAGCTAGCACCCGGCTGGAGCGCCGGCTGGTTTCTGCTTGGCGAGTATCGCGAAAAGGCGGGTTTTCGCGAGCCGGCTATTGACGCCTATCGCCGCGTGGCCGAACTCAGCCAGGACGATGTCTTCGGCGCGGGACTGAAGCTTTCCATCCTTGGTGACCGGGCACAGCCGGCAACGCCGCCAGTCGCCTATGTCGAGCAGCTTTTCGACGACTATGCCGATCGCTTCGAAACGGCGCTGGTCGAGAAACTGGACTACAAGGTGCCGGGCCGGCTTGCGGCGCTGATTGGGGCGAAGGGTCGCGCGCACTACGTCCGCACCATCGATCTCGGCTGCGGGACAGGGCTGATGGGCGTGGAACTGCGCGCCCGCGTCGATCATCTGGAAGGCTACGACCTTTCCGCCAACATGCTGGCGAAGGCGGAAGACAAGGGGATTTACGACCATCTCGATCAGGCCGATTTGTCGCTTGGGACAGGCGAGGCGCGGCTGATCGGTGCCGATCTCCCGGCGGGCCGCGCCGATCTGGTCGCCGCGGCCGATGTGCTCATGTATCTCGGTGACCTCGTGCCGGTCTTTCAGCTGTCTGCGACACTGCTGTCCGACCGTGGTCACTTCGCCTTTTCGGTCGAGCATTTGATGGATCAGAGCGCAGATTTTCGTCTGCAGCCGTCGCTCCGGTACGCGCATTCGCCGGCCGATATCGAGCGGCTTCTGGCGGATCATGGATTCATGATGCTCGGTTCGGAAAAGCTTGTCATCCGCATGGATGCAGGGCAGCCCGTGAACGGAATTCTGTTCATTGCCGAAAAGGCTTCGACCACGTAATTTTATTGCGCCGCAGCATTGAAATAGGTCAGCATTGCTTACATATTTTTATTGCGCAAAATCCGCAATTTGAGACAATTGTGCCCGGGAGGAAAGGCTATCTGTTTCAGGCGACGGAGCGTGACGTGGCAAATATTTCGGATGTCTTTTCCCATTTGAGCGGTCGCCCTGACCGGCATTCCATTTTCGAGGATGCACAAGGGATTCTGGCCGGCGCGCTGATCGCCTCTCTTGGCCTCTTCTTCATGGGCAAGGCGCATCTCGTGACCAGCGGCATGGCCGGCGCGGCTTTTCTCATGCACTACGCTTCGGGGCTGTCTTTCGGCCTGCTCTTCTTCCTCGTCAACCTGCCCTTCTATATCCTGTCGTTCCTGCGCATGGGGCTTGCCTTCACGTTGAAGAGCTTTGCTGCTGTCGCGATCACCTCGGCGCTGGTCGATGTGCAGAGCCGCTATCTGGCAATCGGCGAGATCAACCCCTTTTGGGCGGCGCTGATCGGCGGCCTGCTTCTGGGCTTCGGGCTGCTCGCACTCTATCGGCATCGCGCCAGTCTCGGCGGTATCGGCATCCTGGCTGTGTATGTCCAGGACCGTACCCGCTTTCGGGCAGGTCAGGTGCAGATGGCGTTTGACACGATCGTGCTCGCCTTCGCCTTTCTGGCCGCTCCACTGCCGATCGTTCTTGCCTCGGTACTCGGCGCCGTCATATTGAATGTCTTCGTGATGGTGAATCACCGCTCCGACCGCTACAGCGTGCTCCGGTAGGCGGACAACGAGCGGACGACGGATGAACACGGCAGCACCCGGCAAGACCTTTTCCGACTATCTCAAATCCACGAGTGACAAGCATTCGCTGCTGGAAGATGCGCAAGGTGTGGCCTCCGGGGCGATGCTGGCGTCGCTCGGTGTGCTGCTGCTTTCATCCGCCGGTCTGCTGACGGGCGGCACGGCGGGCGTCGCCTTCCTGTTGCACTACGCGACCGGCTATTCCTTCGGCGTCGTCTTCTTCCTGTTTAATCTGCCCTTCTACTATCTCGCCTGGACACGGCTCGGATGGGCTTTCACCCTGAAGACATTTGCAACGGTGGCGGCGACTTCAGCGCTTTCCATCGTCCTGCCGCGGCTGATCCCCATTGGCCAGATCGACCCGCTCGCGGGCGCTCTCTTCGGCGGCCTGCTGGTGGGGACGGCCATGCTGGCGCTGTTTCGCCACCGCGCCAGCCTAGGCGGCTTCGGCGTGCTGGCGCTTTACCTGCAGGAGAAGCTGGGCTGGAAGGCGGGGCTGGTGCAGCTCGGCTTCGATTGCTGCGTGCTGTTCTTCTCGTTCTTCATCGCCACACCCTTCATCATCGTCTGCTCGATCATCGGGGCTGTCGTGCTGAACATGGTGCTTGCCATCAACCACCGGCGCGATCGCTATGTCGCGATGTGATCTGGTGTTTCAGTAGAGGCCCGGCGGGAAATACTTCACGAAAAGCTCGTTGAGCTTGCCGCTGCGCGCCAGTTCCAGCAGGCCGTGGTCGAAGGCGGCGGCGAGCGGTTCGCCCGGCCGCGTCATGATCGTCATGCCTTCTCCCAGAAAGTCGCCCGAATAATAGGGGCCGCCGCGATAGGCGCAGCAATTCTCGGCCTCGCCACTGGCCGCCCAGAAGGCGAGCGCCATTCCCTCGCCGAACGCGGTTTCGATCTCGCCTCCCTTCAACGCCTTCAACAACGCGGCTCGATCGTCATAGAGGAGCGGATTCACATTGGGAAAATAGGCTTTCAACATGGCCTGATGGGCGGTGTCCCTGACGACGCCCACCTTGCCTGCTGCCAGCTTCATCGGGGTGATCGGCTCTCCGGCAACCTTCTTCAGCGACAGGAAACGGGCGGAAAGCTGCAGATACGGCCGCGAGAAATCGAATTTCGAGCGGAGATCCGGTGTCACGCCAATGCCGGCAATCACGGCGTCGCCCGTCCCGTTCTCAAGCGCCGATTGCAGCTCGTTGAACGGCAACGCCTGGATCTGGCATTTCGCAGTGACATTGAGTGTCTCGCAAAGCTCCCGGGCGAGATCCACATTGAAGCCTGAAAGCCGCCCCTCGCCATCGAGAAATTCGAAAGGCGGGAAGTCCAGCGTGGTCAGAAAACGGATGCGCGGCACATTGCTGATGTCGGGCATGGCGCGATGCTCGCGCTTGTCGAAGGTCAGAAGCGGCCCCTGCCCGTCGGCGGCTGCCACCGGCGCATACATGGAGGGCCATAGAATCATTAAAAAGCCCATAATTCTTAGGGATGCAGACGCAATGCCGTTGGATACCATGGGTTTTAATTCTCTATTTTTCAGAAATTTTGATTGATCCCAACGACGGTTTATCAAACTCATGGGCGCCGGAGAATATTGGAATTCCGGAAAGATCGACAATTCCGACCTGCAGTCGACGCCGCAACCCCTATTTCAAAAGGAGGAGCAGGACGGCGTCCCGGACGACGAAGAAGCCAGGTTCCTGTTAAGGCTCGGGATTGGCAAACCGACTTTGTCGGCGGCCTTTTTCAAGGCGCGAGAGAACGGGACCACGATCGAGCGCGAACTGATCGCAGATGGGCTCCTCGATCCGCAGATTTTCTATGAGGCCCTGGCCGAGTGGCTGGGGCTTCCCTATCTTGCGGTCATCGATCCGGCGAATGTCTTCCTGACGGAGATGATCGACACCCAGCTCGCCAAGGGGCCGCTCTTGAGACTGAGCCGTCCATCGCTTCCTGCCATGCTGGTCATCGCACCGGAGATACGCCACGCCATCGCGCTGCGCGATCAACTTTCCGCATCCCCGCACATGCGCGAGGGCCTTGCGATCTCAGCGCCGAAAACGATCCGCGATGCTCTCTGGCAGGCCAACGCGCGACCCCGCGTTGACAGGATCACCGACAGGCTCTTCGACCACCGGCCAGCGCTCAGTGCCAGGATCGTGCTGACCGGCGGCCAGGGCTACGCACTCGGTGCCTTGTCGGTGAGCTTTCCCCTGGCGGCCTGTGTCTGGCCCGAACCCATTCTGTTGCTTGTGCACATCGCGTTGAGCACCATCTACCTGCTCGCCATCGGACTTCGTGCCGCCGCACTCAAACTGGGAGCCTCTGAAACCGCGCCGCCTTTGAACCCGCTTGCGACCGGAAGCACGGGGCCGCTTCCAGTCTATACGGTCCTGGTCGCGGCCTATCGCGAAGAGGCGGTCGTGCCGCAAATGATCGCCGCGCTCGACCGCCTCGACTGGCCGCGGTCGCTGCTCGACATCAAGATCGTCTGCGAGGCGGATGACAGGCCAACGATCGCTGCAGTCCGCCAGCACGCAAGGGGCGCGCATTACGAGGTCATCGAGGTCCCGGCGGGCGGCCCGCGCACGAAGCCAAAGGCGCTGGATTATGCGCTTGCCGGCGCGCGCGGCGATTATGTGGTCATCTATGATGCCGAAGACCGCCCGCATCCGCAGCAGTTGCGCGAGGCCCATACGCGCTTCTCGAGCGCGCCTGAACGCCTTGCCTGCCTGCAGGCGCCGCTTCATATTTCAAATGCCAGGGAGAGCCGGATCGCGGCGCTCTTCGCGCTCGAATATGCCGGCCTCTTCCGTAGCCTGCTGCCCCTGCTGGCACGCCTTGGCCTGCCGATGCCGCTCGGCGGGACCTCCAACCATTTCCGCGGTATTATGGCGGTGTCACACCTAAACGTTGACGTACGCACTTATCGTTGATTTTGCTGCATTATCTAAGCAACCTGCGTTATCATACCATCACAAGCACGTTAAAGGTACGCAATAAGAACGTTACGGTAACGTACATTCCTCTGCGCTTCGCGCCATTCTCCCATGACTTTGGTTGCTTCCGGGTTAACCATCTTTTTTACGGTCGGCGTTGACCAAAGATATGATATGGGTGTATTGGGGTTTGAGAAGCTGAGGAATCAAGCATGGACGTTCATACAATCCAGATTAGGCGCGAAGAGGTTGAGCGTGAACTCGCGCGCTTGAATGAGCGTGTTTCTTCCCTCTCAACCGAACTTGAAGAACTTATCATCGCTGAGAAGGTTCTTGAGCGCCTGTCCGGTGCAAAACGGAATTCGTCTAGCTCGGCAAACGAACGCCATGCGCCGCAGGCTGCTAAAAAGGCTAAGGGAAAGCTCCCAACAGTTCGGGAAATGATCAAAGAAGCCTTGATGGACGCCAGCCAGCGTAACGTTGAAGGCCTCACTCCCAATGAAATCAGGCAATATATCAAGAACGTGCACGGCGTAGAAATTAAGCAGCAGATCAATACCACTGCTTCGCGCATGTATCACGACTTGAAAGAGATCGGGAAAAATGAAGAGAAAGGAATCTTCATGATCCCGGTAAATAAAAAACCCGCTGACGATACGACCGTGGAAAGTCCGTCAACGGGTTATCTCGACAACCTCTTAGCGAAAGGCCGTGAAGCCGTGCCGGGAGGTGGTGCATGAGAAGAGCCTAAGCCATTCACATGGCGGATGAGGCTTTTGTCTCATCCGCTACCGTGGGCCGGGAAGTGGTATCCGCACTGGGGTTTGCACTCGGTGGCGCGGGGTCCGACTCCCCGCCGGTCCACCATTTTCGTATCATTTATGCGCGACTCAGTCAATCACTTTGGACCGGTAAT
>DATMTA010000164.1:0-5439 GCA_035565055.1 Ensifer sp. | reverse complement strand
GCTTCGAAATTGCCGGTCCCGAATTCCTTGATGCAGGCCATGGCCTTCTTCTTCACCGCGATATGGCCCGCCACCATCTCGTTGATGCCCTTCGCCATCATCGCGAAATCGCCCTTGAACTGATCAACAGGCACAAACACGTCGATGTCGCCCTTGTCGTGCTCGGCCGACATCTTGTTCATTTCGCTGATCAGGCCGCGCAGATTGCCGCGCAGCGTCTCGATGGTCTCGTTGATGAAGGCCTTCTTGCCGGGAAGCGGCTCCAGCGGCGCTTCGAAATTGCCGGTCCCGAATTCCTTGATGCAGGCCATGGCCTTCTTCTTCACCGCGATATGGCCCGCCACCATCTCGTTGATGCCCTTCGCCATCATCGCGAAGTCGCCCTTGAACTGATCAACAGGGACAAACACGTCGATGTCGCCCTTGTCATGCTCGACGGACATGTGGTTCATCTCGTTGATCAGGCCGCGCAGATTGCCGCGCAGGGTCTCGATCGTCTCGTTGATGAAGGCCTTCTTGCCCGGGAACGGCTCCAGAGGTGCATCGAAATTGCCCTCGCCAAGTTGCTTGACGCAGGCCATGGCCTTCTTCTTCACCGCGATATGGCCCGCCACCATGTCGTTGATGCCCTTGGCCATGACGGCCAGGTCACCCGTAAATTCCTCAACGGGCAATGCGACGTCGATGTCGCCCTTGTCGTGTTCCCCGGACATGCGCGCGACCGAGGTTGCAAGCTTCTTCATAGGCTGCGTGCTCGCCTCGAGCAGCAGGTTCACGGCAACGAGCATCTCCCGGGCTTCGCCCGTTGCGAGGTCGAGGTTGGCGCGCTCCGATAGGTTGCCGCCGGAGAGGCTGATACAGATGCGTTGGATCTCCGCCAGAGCCACTGGAGCTTTGGAGGACTTCTTCATTTGCGTGTAGAAGGACATTCAGTTTTTCCTCTATCGAAAGCTGAGCCTGGAAGGGTGTGATTGACTGGTCGCAGACACCTGGGAGCCGCCACCCCGTTGAAAACGGCGAGCGGACCGGGAGTCTCCGGAATACGTGCTGGTCACCAGACCGGCAAAAATGCTTAGTTTATACAGACGGTTAAGCCGTACCTCCACAAGGCCAGGCCTACCGGCGCGAGTTCAGGCTGCAATCGCTTGACCGACGAAACAGTCCCCCAATCTCCTCTAGTCGTCAGCAGGGACAAGCGGGCACTGCCCGACCCGATGCCCGCAAATCCCTGCCGGTTCGCCTCATGCGAAGGAACCACTCACAACCAGATGTTACGCAACCCTGATTAGAATTTGTAATCCTTAACCACGTCCTAAACCGGCACCCCCAGTTTTAGCGACTGCTTATAGTCTGACCAATCCCGTCCACCGCGCAAGCGCAGCTGTGCACGGGCGATGTTGCCGGGTTTCCCTACCTTGAGGGCGGGCTTCTCGCGGATCAGGGATGGACGTGGGAAATCCGCGCGGGGGGGGCTTGTGGATGTGGGAGCATTTTTGTTGCGACGACCGAATAACCCGGTTGCTTGTGTCAGACCAAACCGTGCGCCGCGGCGGTTGCAAGCGAAACGCTGGCAGCGAGGCCGCCCAGGTGGCGATCATTCTCAAGGGCAAATTCCATGTCGTAGACCGCGGCTATTTCCCGCACGATGGACAGGCCGAGGCCGCTGCCGGGCTTGGCGCTGTCCAGCCGCCAGCCGCGACGAGTCAGGTTGGCAAGCTCCGTCTGTGGGACACCCGGGCCATCATCAATGACCCTGAACCAGATACGGCCACCGTCGTTTCCCCAGGCGATTTCGACGCGAGACTTTGCCCATTTTGCAGCGTTCTCGATCAGGTTTCCAGCAATTTCCCGAAAATCGCCCGGATCCACGGACGCCGTCAGCGAGGCCGGCCCAGCGGTCGAGAATGTGATCTCCTCGCCATTCGGCGTTCGGCTGACGGTGCGGATGACGTCACTGACGAGCTTCGGAACATCGCTGTCGCCGCGGCGCAAATCCGGCCGGGCGGCGATCCGCAACAGCGCCAGCTCCCGTTCAACATGGGCGCGCATGGTGGAGGCGAGGTGGTCGAGTTCGTCGGCAAGGGCCGTCTCGCCCTTTTCGCGCAAGGTCAACGCATCATTCGACAGCACGGTGAGCGGGGTTCTCAGACCATGGGCGAGATCGGCAGCGCGACGGCGCGCTTGCTCGATCATGGCCCCCTGGGCGTCGAGAAGCTGGTTCATTGCCGTCACCGTCGACTGAAACTCCAACGGGTAGTCGCCCGTCAGGCGGCTGTCGCGGCGCTCGCGGATGCGGTTGATGCCGTCGCTGAGCGAGGAGAGTGGTCGTAAACCGAAGGCGAGCTGGGCAATGGAGGCGCCGATCAGAAAGAGCCCGAGCGCAGCCATCGCCGGGGCGAAGTCGCGGACGAAGCCGTTGCGCGCCTCCTCCAGAGCCAGACTATTAATGGCCACAGCAATGCGGATCGCCCTCTGTCCGCCAGGGGCTGCGACGCGCACCAGTCGCTCCAGAACGATCAGCGTGCGATTTTCGGGACCCGGCAGAAGATAGTGATGGATTGTCCCATCGGTGTGCGTATCCGCAGGCAGTTCCAAGAGCGTATCGAACAGGGATACAGAGCGCATGGTCTGTCCCGCCGAATCGTCGACGATTTGCCAGTAGAGCCCGCCATAGGGGATGCCAAAGCGCGGATCGAGCGATCCGGCGGGGCGCAGGAGCCTGCCGCCCGCGTCAAACGTCAGCGCGCCGGCCAGCGTATTGATCTGGCTGGTCAGCTCCAGATCGATGCGCTTGCGGATATTGGTGGAAAAGAGCGAGACGAGAAGTGCGGCCGTCAGCGCGAGCGCCAGGCCAACCATCAGCGCGGAGAGCAAGAGGAAGCGGCCGCGGATGGAGGAGAGCCATGTGATCCGGCGCGCCGTCATGCAGGCGCCTCACCGACAGCGGCAATGCGGTATCCATATCCGCGGCGGGTTTCGATCAGATCGCGGCCGAGCTTCCGGCGCAGTCGGGCGATCAACACCTCGACCGAATTGCTCTCGCGCTCGAAATCCTGCGCGTAAAGCTGTTCGGTCAACTCCAACTGGGAGACGTGGCGATCGCGATGCAGCAGGAGATGATGCAGGCAACGGTATTCAAGCGGCGTGAGGTCGACTGGCAGGCCGGCGAGCGTCACCTGCCGGTTGCGCGGATCAAGCGAAACCTCGCCGGCGGAGAGAACGGGATTTGCCTGCCCGGCGGAGCGGCGCAGGATGGCGCGCAGGCGGGCCAGCACTTCGGCGACCTGAAACGGCTTGGCGAGATAATCGTCGGCGCCCGCGTCAATCCCCTCGACACGTTCTTCCCAGTTGCCGCGGGCGGTCAACACCAGAACGGGCATGTACCGTCCGGCCTTGCGCCAGCGCTTCAGCACGGTCATGCCGTCCATGGACGGGAGGCCGAGATCGAGCACCGCAGCCGCGAAATCTTCGCTGTCCCCGGCATACCAGGCGGATTCGCCGTCGCGCTCGTGCACCACAACGTAGCCAGCTCGCTCCAGATGGGCGATCAGATCACGCGCGATCAGGGGGTCGTCTTCCACAAGGAGGATGCGCATCATTCGTTCTCGGTCTTCAGGATGCGACCCGTCCTGGCATCCATATGAATTTCGACAATCCTGCCATCAGCCCGCAGGACCTTGAACTCGTAGGTGAAGTCGCCGTGCCGGACGCGCGGCTCGATGCGCACGATATCGCCTGGAAACTGTTCGGCCACGATCGCCTTCAACTCGGAGAGCGGTTTGACCGTACCGCTTTCGACGCCGCGCTGGATTGCATCGAGCGTCGCGCCCTCGTCGACATCATCATCGTCGTCGGCATGGGCACCACCCACCGCAAGGGCGAAGGCAGCAACTGCAAACAGGAGAGAAAGAACGGGAGCGCGCATGATCGGACGCTAGCACGGCGAAGCTGAAATTTCGCTGACATTTTCCGTCAGCCATCGCTCAGGTCGTCGGTCTTAAGTTTGCTCCCAACGGTCGGACACAGGGTCCTGGCCGCCAACCAAGGAGCATTCCCATGAAGAAACTCATCCTCGCTGCCACCCTCTTTTCCGCTCTCGCTGCAGGCGCTGCCCATGCCGAAGACGAAAGCACCAAGTGCGATGTGCCGAAGGACAAGTGGATGAGCGAAGACGCGATGAAGGCCAAGGCGAAGGAGCTGGGCCTCGACGTTCGCAAGATCAAGGTCGAGAACGGCTGCTACGAAGTCTATGCCATCGATGCCAAGGGCAAGAAGGTCGAGCAGATCTTCAACCCGGAAACCGGCGCGCAGGTCGGCGCAGAAGGCAATAACTGATGGCCGAGGTCTCGCTCGAAGGCCGGGAGTTTTCCGGCCGGAGCGGCGACCGCGTCAAGGTGTGGGATCCGCTGGTGCGGATCTTCCACTGGTCGCTTGTCGCGCTCTTCACCTTTTCCTTTTTCACCGGCGACGAATGGAAATCCGCGCATGTTCTTTCGGGCTATGCGATCGGCATTCTGCTTGCAATCCGCGTCATGTGGGGCCTCGTCGGCACCCGTCATGCGCGATTCATAAGCTTCATCTATTCACCGCGCACGATCTTGACCTTCCTGAAGGACAGCCTGTCGATGAAGGCAAAGCGCTATGTCGGCCACAACCCCGCCGGCGGGGCGATGGTCATCCTGCTGATCGCCATGATCTCGGGCATCGTCACCACGGGTTACATGATGACCACAGACACGTTCTGGGGCATCGAATGGGTGGAAGATGTGCACAAGACGCTCGTCTATTCGACCCTCGGCCTCATCGTCCTGCATGTCGCCGGCGTCGTGCTGGCAAGTGTCGAGCATCGGGAAAACCTTGCCCGGGCCATGATCACCGGCTGGAAGCGCCGCTAACCTGCCTCTCTCGCGAGCCCCTCCCCCGGGGCTCGCAGCGCTTCTCGAATCCCACTCCGATCATCGCAAAAATGTTTTCCCTGATCCCGTTGAAGGCAAGGACGCGTAGGATATGAGATATGTGTTTACGGCAACCGCCGACCACCATCTCCAGGGGAATCGCAAGCTCATGAAAAGCTTCATCAAAATTGGACTTCTGACCACCATCGCCGCGGTGTCTCTCGCCGGCAGCTCGTTGGCTGGCGACACCAAGTGGGGCGCCTTCGCCGTCGATACGTCCGACAAGACGAAAGAGCCCTATTATGGCGTTGGCGGGGGCGATACCGACAAGGAAGCCTCCGACTACGCCATGAAATATTGTAAGGAAGCCGGCGGCAAGGAATGCACGCTGGCCGTGACTTACGAACAGTGCGGCGCTCTTTCTTCGAACGGCAAGTCGCTGTGGTGGGGCAAGGCTCCGACACAGAAGGAGGCCGAAGCCCAGGCACTGCAGGGCTGCAATGGCAGCGACTGCAAGATTGTGTCTTCGGACTGCAACTGATTT
>DATMTA010000163.1:0-6081 GCA_035565055.1 Ensifer sp. | reverse complement strand
GAGCGAGACGATCCAGACGGCGGCGACTGCCAGGCGACGAACGGCAATGCCGCGGCGCGGCGGGTCCTTTCGGTTCAGTCCTAGCGGCGCGTGAAGGTCGCTGTTCACGGGAGATCTTGCCTGGATGGTGCCGCCGCCCTGATGTTCGACCAATGAGGTCGGTTCAAGGCGGCGATCTGATTGCTTATGGCCGGATCACTTGGCTCCGATCATCACTTGGCCATCGTGACCTTGGTCGGATCCGGCGGGAAGGACGGGTCCTTCTTCGTGCCCTTCAAGAGGTCCATGGCGTAGTGCAGCTGCACGTCGTCCTTCGGATCCGGCGGCACATAGGCGATGGAGCCGGAGCCCTCATTGGTCTCGCTCTGGCCCTTGATGTGGCCGGAGAGGCTCGATTCGCCCTCGACTTCGACCTTGCCCTTCAGATCGTCCGGAACCGGCTCGTCGACCTTGATATCCGGCGTGATGCCGGTGCCCTGGATCGAGCGACCTGACGGCGTGTAGTAAAGCGCCGTGGTGAGACGCAGCGCGCCGTTGTCGCCGAGCTGGATGATCGTCTGGACCGAACCCTTGCCGAAGGAACGCGTGCCGAGGATGGTCGCGCGCTTCAGATCCTGCAGGGCGCCGGAAACGATTTCCGAAGCAGACGCCGTGCCGCCGTTGATCAGCACGATGATCGGCTTGCCATGGGAAAGATCGCCCTCAGTGGCGTCGAAGCGGCGGGTCTCGCTCGGATCGCGGCCACGGGTGGAGACGATCTCGCCCTTGTTGAGGAAGGCGTCGGACACATCAATCGCCTGATCGAGCAGACCGCCCGGGTTGAGGCGAAGGTCGAGCACATAGCCCTTCAGCTTGTCGTCCGGAACCTGGGCCTGGATCTTGTCGATCGCCTTCTTCAGGTCGTCGAACGTCTTTTCCGTGAAGGAGATGATGCGCAGATAGCCGACGTCGCCCTCGACGCGAGACTTCACGGCCTGAACCGCGATGATGTCACGCTTGACGGTGAATTCGAGCGGCTTGTCGGCGCCCTGACGAATGACTTCGAGCTTGATCGGCTCGCCGACCTTGCCGCGCATCTTCTCGACCGCCTGGTTCAGGTTCAAGCCGCGAACGTCGGTGCCGTCGATCTTGGAAATATAGTCGCCGGAGAGAATGCCGGCCTTGGCGGCGGGCGTGTCCTCGATCGGGGTGACGACCTTGACCAGATCCTTGTCCATCGTGACTTCGATGCCGAGACCGCCGAACTCACCCTTCGTCTGGGTGCGCATGTCGGCTGCCTGATCGGCATTCATGAAGCTCGAATGCGGATCGAGCGATGACAGCATACCGTTGATGGCCGCTTCGATCAGCTTCTTTTCATCCGGAGGCGTCACATATTGCGCGCGAACCCGTTCGAACACATCGCCGAAAACCGACAGTTCCTTGTAGGTCGAATTGCCGGCGGCCGAGGCGGGAACGCCAGCCGAATAGATGACGCTCATCGCCGTCGCGCCGAGAAGCGCACCCGCGACAAGAAGTGAAGCCTTACGTATCATTGCGAGCCTTTCCAATCTGAGGAGCGGTCCACCAGGGACGGGAATCAACCGGTTTACCGTTTTGCCTGAATTCAATGTAAATGCTTGGCCTGTCCGTGACCAGCGCCAATGCAGCAGCACTGGCCACTCTTTTTTCACCCATGACCGCCAACGGCTCGCCCGCCACCACGAACTGCCCGGGTCGGACGGAGACACGCCCCATGCCCGACATCACGACGTGATAGCCGTCGCCGGGATTGAGGATGACCATCTGGCCGTAGCTGCGGAACGGCCCGGCATAAACGACCCAGCCATCCGCCGGCGCGGTGACGACGGCGCCCGGAGCAGTTGCGAGCGTCAGGCCCAATGCGACGTGTCCGGTTCCGTCCGGATCGCCGAAATTGCGCACCACGTCGCCCGCCGCCGGAAGCACCAGTTTGCCGGTCAACTTGGCAAACGCATATGCGGGCGCAATGCGGTTTTTATCGGGCGGCATCTGACCGGGCGCGGCGCCGGCATTGCCTTGCGCCTTGGCGGCAAGGGCTGCGTCGCGTACGGAGCCGATCTGATCCTCCAGCGAGCCGATCAGTTCCTGCAGGTTGGCAGCCTTCTTGGCGAGATCTTCCGACTTGGCCCGCTCCTCGGCCAGTTGCTGTTCGCTCTTGGCGGCGTTCTTCTCGTTTTCGGCAATCAGCAGGTTCATGCGGCGCTCTTCCTCGAGATTCGAGGTCATGAGCGTGGTGAGCGAGGCGCGTTCGTCGCCGATCTTCTTCTGCGTTTCGGCGAGTTTCGAAAGGTCCGCGACGAGCTTGTCAGTCTCGTGGCGGATGCCGGGAACGACAGCGCCCAGAAGGATGGCGCTGCGAACCGAGGAAAGGGCATCCTCGGGCGTGACCAGAAGGGCAGGTGGCGGATTGCGACCCATGCGCTGCAGTGCAGCCAGCACCTCTGCCAGCAAGCCGCGCCGTTCATGCAGCGACGCCTTGGCGACCGTCTCTTCGGTGCGCAGCTTGGCAAGCGACGTCTCGCCCTCGGCAATCTTCGCCTCCAGCTCCTTGCGCCGGGTGGCGGAGACAACGAGGGCGTCGCGAATGCTGGCCGTGTTCTGCTTGAGATCGGCTATGCCCTTCTTCAGCGTCTCGACCTTTTCGTCGGACAGGCTGATCGTCTTTGATAGCGCCTCGAGCTCCTGACGGGTCGCTTCCCGACGGGCGGCGAGATCGGCATTCGGGTCCGCCGGCGTGGCGTTGTCCGCCGGGTCGGTTGAAGGACGGCCCTGTTTCGGGGCGGTTGCGGCGTCCTGTGCGCCAGAGCGGTGGATATCGACGGGGGCGAGGACGAGCGCCGGCATCAGCGCAAGCGGCAAGAGCGCTCGCCGCGCCAACCTTCCGCTCCTGATCGCCTGTCGTGTCATCATTCCCGCTGTCGCGCTCCGGCCCAGTCCTGATAAGCCAGCAAACATAGAGAGCCAAACCTTCGGCAAGCTTGTGTTCGGGGATTATGTCGGAAGTCGGTCAAGCCCGGTGATACGGATGGCCGGAGAGGATCGTGACGGCTCGGTAGAGCTGTTCGGCGGCCATGATGCGCACGAGCTGGTGCGGCCAGGTCATCTTGCCAAAGCAGATCTGCGCATCGGCGCGGGCGACAAGATCGGGATCGAGCCCGTCCGCGCCGCCGATGGCGATCATCACGTCGCGCTTGCCGTCGTCGCGATAGCGGCCGATGAGGTTGGCGAAATCCTCCGAGCCCAGCGCCTTGCCGCGCTCGTCGAGCAGAATGAGAACAGCGCCGTCCGGTAATGCCTTTTCAAGCATCCCAGCTTCCTCGCGCTTGCGGCCCTCGGGCTGCGGCAGGCGGCTTTCCTGGACTTCGACAACACGGGAGAATTCAAGGCCGATGGCGGGACCGGCCTTTGCAAAACGGTCGAGATAACGCGCCGCAAGATCCTTCTCCGGTCCGGCTTTCAGCCGTCCCACAGCGAAAAGTCCAACCCGCATAACGCCCACCTCACATCGTCATGTGCATGACTGCCGCAAGATGAGCGCTTTCCGCGCCGACCTTTAGTGCAGTCTGCCGTCTTCCATATCCGGAGCCGCCCACATCTTTTCGATGTTGTAGAACTCCCGGATTTCCGGACGGAACACATGCACGATAATGTCGCCCGTGTCGATCAGGACCCAATCGCCTGTCTCGAGACCTTCGACACGGGGAGACCCGAAGCCTTCGTCCTTGAGATCGGTGATGAGGTGATCGGCGATGGCGCTGACATGGCGGTTCGATCGCCCGGAGACTACAATCATGTAATCTCCCAGCGCCGATTTCCCGGCAATGTCGATGGTGACGATATCTTCGGCCTTGGAGTCTTCGAGACTGCCAAGCACCAGTTGAAGAGCGCGGGCCGCGGCTTCGACGCCAGTGTCCTTGCTCCGTGGGAGGCTGCGGGGGGCAGATCCCTTGATATGTACTGTTGTCAGAGGTTTGCCTTTCTATCCAAAAACACAGCACGTCACTTTTGCGATTCAGATCGCAAGGAGATGATACGCACCAAATTGCGAAGCTTTCAAGAAGTCATCGGTGCGCAAACAGAACTTGGGCGTGCCGTTTTTGTTCCTTGGCCCTCAATTAGGCGACCGCGCCCGCTTTTCAAGCGAAATTCGCCGCGTCATCCCAATCCTCGCCAGAAACTCCGCATCGTGACTGACAGCGATGAAGGCGCCGCGATAGGCATTCAGCGCATCTTCCACCGCTTCGACCGATTCGATGTCGAGATGGTTGACCGGCTCGTCCAGCAGCAGAAGGTCTGCCGGGTCCTCGCCGCCGATAGCGCAGGCGAGCGCCGCCCTCAGCCGCTCGCCGCCGGACAAGGTTGCCGGCGTCAGCCGTGCCGCCTCGTTGCGGAAGTGAAAGCGGGCAAGCGCCGCATGAGCCGTATTGTCGGTTGCTCCCGGGTTCAGGCGGCGGAAATTCTCAATGAGGCTCGCGCCGAAATCGAGGATCGCCGCCCGCTGGTCGAGATAGGCGAGCCGGACCGGGCAGCGGATGAGGCCGGAGGCGGGTTGAAGCTGACCGGCGATGAGACGCAGCAGCGTCGTCTTGCCCGCGCCGTTTTCGCCTTCCAGTGCGATGCGCTCGGCCCCGGTGACGGTCAGCGAGAGATTTTCGATGACACGCGGGTTTTGTGGCAGGCCGCCGGTGAGGTTTTCGATCGATAGAACGATCTTGCCGACGGGGACTTCTGCGCCAGTGAGGTGGAAATCGAGCTTGCGGGTGCGCTCCACCGCCTCTTTTGCGGATGTCAGCCGGTCTTCGACCTCGGCCTGCTGACGCAGCGCCAGTCGGCCGAGACCGCCCGCGGAGCCTTCGGCGCGTTCCTTGGCCGCATCGAGCAGGATTTTCGGCTGGCCGGCACTGGCGCGACCCTTCTTTCCCGCCGCATCGCGCTTTTCCTTGCGCTGGCGTGCCGCCTCGATCTCGCGGGCGGTGCGGTCGGCCTGCCGGCGGGCAGAGGCGAGTTCGCTCATCGCACGTTCCGTCACGCGGGCCTTCTCCGCGCGGTAGAAGCTGTAATTGCCGCCCCAGACGGTAACACCGAGCGTGGTGATTTCGACGACGCGATCCATGCGTTCGAGCAGATCGCGGTCATGGCTGACAATGAGGACGCCGCCCTTGAAGGTTTCGACGATGTCGGCGATGAAGACGCGGCCGGCGCGGTCGAGATGGTTGGTCGGTTCGTCCATGAGGAGGAAGTCCGGTTTTTCGACGAGGAGACCGGCGATCCGCGCGCGGGTCTGCTCGCCGCCGCTCAGTTGTTTGAAGGGTCGATCCGGATCGAGGCCGGCGAGGCCGAGGCGGGTGAGCGCTGACTCTAACTCGGCCTCAATCGTCCAGTCGATCTTCTCCAACTCTTCCGGCGTGGCATCGCCCGACAGGCCGCGACGGAAAAGGGTGATCTGGTCGGCGAGGCCCATGCCTTGCGCAACGGTCGCGTCGTCGGGCGTTTCCGGCCATTGGCGCAGATAGCCAAGTGTGCCACGCCGTAGGACCGAGCCGGAAAGCGGTTCGCGAAGACCCGCGATCAGGTCAAGAAGCGTCGTCTTGCCGGTGCCATTGCGGCCGACAAGGCCGGTGCGTTCGGCGCCGAAGCTGAGGTCGATGTTGCTGAAGAGGGGGTGACCATCAGGCGCGGCAGCGGAAAGGCCGGTGAGCGTGATGGTCGGGGAGCGCGTAGACATGATAAACCTGTGACGATGCTGCAAAGACGGGCGAAAGCGGGGTCTTCAGCATCGTGTTCATCGGTCTGGCTCCTGTTTTGGACAGTGGTAAGATAGGGGGCGATTTGGGGTGGGGCAAGGGCTAAGCGTTGCGGGTGGAGTGAAGACCCCCTCTGGCTGCCGCCATCGTCCGGTTCTCTCCCTCTTCTCCCCTTGGGGACCGTCGCAGAATTCATCGTTGTTTTGATTTGGGGGTCAGCAGGCGTGCCTTACCGATCCCGGCCTCTGTCTAGGCCGGGGTTTGGGTGGTTTGGGTTGGCGTTGGGGGTTTGTGGGCGCAGTTCGCCCCTTGTCAT
>DATMTA010000162.1:0-24136 GCA_035565055.1 Ensifer sp. | reverse complement strand
TGTATTGGGGATTCCAATATTCAGAATGCCGAGACCTGACGGTGAGCCGTCGACACGCGTGCCGCTGCGGCTGCCGAATGGACGTCGCCATAGTGGGCGCGCGATACCGGGGCGCCTTCGACGCCGATGTCGGACTTGAGGAAATCCGGAACGCTGTGCAGGGCATGGGAGAGGCGCTGCTGCGAACGGCGGAACTTCAGAATATCGATGATCTTGGTGACTTCGTTTGTCATGTCGCCACTCCTTCTTGTTTATCTTTTATTTATCTTTGATGCTTCCTTGTGAGTGAGCTTATGACGCATTGATAAGAAAAAGAGAAACTGATAATTTTTCTCCCTGTTTCAAATTATTTTTGAAGTTGCGATGCTGTTCATCCCTGGAACCCGAGCGCTCAAGACCCTGCTGGCCGCGCGCCGGCACCTCAATTTCACCCGCGCGGCGGATGAATTGGGCCTGACTCCGGCCGCCGTCAGCCACCAGATCAAGGAAATCGAGGACCAGCTGGGCGCCATCCTCTTCCACCGAGCCGGCCGCAGCCTGCGACTCACGGAGGCCGGGACGATCTTCTGCGATGCGGCGGAGGACAGTATCGAAACGCTGACCCGCGCGGCTTCCCGCATCCAGAAACTGTCACGCGGTTCAACGGCACTGCGCATCAGCGTGCCGGTCGAGCTGGCCACCAAATGGCTGATGCTGAAGGTCGTGCAGTTCCGCCGGCTGAACCCGGGCATCGATCTGCGCTTCGACATTTCCTACGACACACGCAATTTCGACCTCGATGACATTGACGTCGCCATCCGCTTCGGCACCGGCCATTACGAGGGTTTGCGCGCGGAGCGCCTGTTCGGCAACGTCATCGTGCCTGTCTGCAGCCCGCGCCTGCTGAATGCCGAGCGCCCGCTGAAGGAGCCGGCCGACCTTCTGCAGCACACGCTCGCCCATGTCGAATGGTCAGGCCAGGGCATTACATGGCCCAACTGGAACATGTGGATGGCCGCGGCCGGCATCCCCGATTTTGACGACCGTAACGTGCTCTCGTTTTCCTCATCGTCGGATGCCATCGAAGCGGCGTTGAGCGGCGTGGCCGTAGCGCTCGCCGACTTTGCCATCGTCGCCAACGATCTGGCGGAGGGGCGACTTGTCCAGCCCTTCGAACTCGGCATTCGCATCCCAGCCGAGTTCGCCTATTTTCTGGTCTACCCCGAGGCAAATGCCAACGACCCGCGCATCCTGGCATTCCGCGAATGGATACTCGGCGAGGCGCTTGAGATCGAGCAGCAGGAGCGGCCGCTTACGTAGCGGGGCGATCCTTGGGATCGAACTGCACGATGGTGATCCAGATCGCGGTCAGCGCCGGTTTCGTCTCGTTCTCGATCTCGACCGTGACGTTATAGGTGATCATCAGCATGTTGCCGCCGCGGAAGCGCGCGTCGTCGATCTTGAAGCGGCCGCGTACACGCGCGCCGGACTTGACCGGCGACATGAGACGGATTTTCTCGAACCCGTAATTGATGCCCATCTTCTGTTCGAGGATCTGCGGCGCGCCGGAGGCGTTCATGGCCGAGAGCAGCGACAACGACAGGAAGCCATGCGCAATCGTCGTGCCGAAGGGCGTGTCCTTCGCCCGCTCGGGATCGACATGGATGAACTGATGATCGAGCGTCGCGTCGGCGAACTTGTCGATCATCGCCTGATCGACGGTAATCCAGTCGGAAACGCCCACCTCCGTGCCGATGAGCGCGGGAACGTCCTTCAGGTGAATTTTCGGGGGCATGAGAAATTCCGTGCAAGATCAATCGTGAGACAAAGAATAAGGCGCGAACATGCAGGAATTATTGCGGCTCTTCAACGGCAAAGAGAACGCTGCGCGCGGGGACGGTAAACGTCGCCCCGCTCTGCCCACCCTCGAGCTCACGCCAGAGAAGCCCCGGCAGCCGGAAGGAGACCGGCCCGCCGCCGCGATTGAAGAGCACGGCAAGCCGCGTCGCCTGCCGCGTCGACAGATCCTGCGTCCTGACGACCATGCCGAGCTGTCCCTGCTCCTCCGCCTCCCACTCGCCAACCGTCATCGGCGCGCCGGTGGGGGATAGCCAGCAGATATCCTCGTCCATCCCGCTGAAGAAATCAGCACGCGCAAAGACATCGAAGCGTTTGCGCAGACCGGAAAGAAAGCGCGTGTACAGGACCAGTTCCTCATCCAGCATCGACCAGTCGAGCCAGGTGATGGCATTGTCCTGGCAATAGGCGTTGTTGTTGCCCTGCTGGCTGCGCCCGCCCTCGTCGCCCATGGTCAACATCACAGTGCCGCGCGCCGCAAACAACGTCGCAAGCAGCGCCTTCACATCGCGCCGCCGCGTCGCGTTGATCGCGTGATCGTCCGTCAGGCCCTCGACGCCGTTGTTCCAGCTGTAATTCTCGTTGTGGCCATCGCGATTTTCCTCGCCATTCGCCTCATTGTGCTTGGTCGCGTGCGACACGAGATCGAAGAGCGTGAAGCCGTCATGCGCGGCAAGGAAGTTCACGCTCCGCGTGCGCTTTCCGCCATAGCGCCCGAAGATGGACGATGAGCCTGCCAGGACCGTCGCCAGCGCGCCGACCATGCGCCCGTCGCCGCGCCAGAAGCGCCGCATGTCGTCGCGCGCCCGGTCGTTCCACTCAAGATAGTCATCCGGGAAATTGCCGAGTTGATATCCGCCCGGTCCGATATCCCACGGTTCGGCGATCATGACGCGGTCGGACAACAACGGATGGCTGCGGATTGCCTGAAACAGCGCCGCATTCGGGTTGAAGCCATTTTCCTCGCGGCCGAGAACAGGCGCGAGATCAAAGCGGAAGCCGTCAATGCCGGCCTCGGAAACGAAATGCGCCAGGGTATCCACCACCAGCCCGCCTATGATCGGATGATCGAGTGCCAGCGTGTTCCCGCAGCCCGTATCGTTGACCAGAATGCCCCGTTCGCCCGGCAGGTGGCGATAATAGGCGATGTTGTCGAGGCCCCGCATGGAGAGCGTCGCGCCGTAGCGGTCGCTCTCGCCGGAATGGTTGAAGACCAGATCGAGGATCACGCCGATGCCCTCGGCATGAAGCGACGCGACCGTGTCCCGCAGCTCTGAAAGCCCGCCAGGGCACAGACGCGGATCGAGCGCCATGAAGGCAATGGGATTATAGCCCCAGCCATTCGACAGCCCGAGCGGCGGCAGATGTCGCTCGTCGATCCAGGCGGTAATCGGCATCAACTCGACCGCATCGACGCCGAGGCGCTTGAGATGGGCAACCACGGATGGATCGGCCAAAGCAGCAACGGTCCCCCGCTGTGCCGCCGGGACATCCTCGTTGAGGATCGTGAAGGGCTTGACCGCTATTTCATAAACAAAGCCGCCAGGCTTGAAGCGCGGCGGCTCGACGCTGACCAGCGTCTGCCCCACCACTCGTGCCTTCGGCACGATATCCGCCGTATCATCGCCAAAGGTCGAGAGACGGGGAGAATAGACGAATGGCCGGTCGAGCTCCTTCGCGTAAGGATCGACCAGCAGCTTCGCCTCATCGAACCACAGACCGTGATCGGGCGCATAGGAGCCGGACGCGCGGAACCCGTATAGAGCGCCCTCGCCGAGGCCTTCGGCAAAGACGCGGAAGACGTTGTCCAGCCCCCGCTCCATCGGCAGCCGCGCGATCTCGGTCGCACCATCCGGAGCATAAATGCAAAGGTCCACCGCTGCTGCATGTTCCGACCAGACGCCGAATTGCGTACCGTTGGAAAGCAGCGTTGCGCCGAGTTTGGGAGATTGCATCAGCGAATCCGGGACTGTCGAAAATCAATACGACAGTCTTAGACGCTTTCGGAAGAGGCGGGAAGGCTCTGCAGGACTTTACCGCGTCGACCTCCAAAGAGGTTGCACGCTCAAAGCCCGGCAACCATGTCCTTCAGCATCGTCTGAACCTCGCCGGCAACAGCCGCCAGCGACTGGTTCTCAATCGCCTGCATGGACGCCGCCGGATCGACCGCAGCAACCTCGATCTTCCCGTCATCCGTCTGACGGACAACGACATTGCAAGGCAGCATCGTTCCGATCAGTGCCTCCGCCTGCAGCGCCTTGTAGGCGAAGCCGGGATTGCAGGCGCCGAGGATCGTATAAGGAGCCATCTCCTTGTCGAGCTTCGCCTTCATCGTCGCCTTGACGTCAATCGTCGTCAACACGCCAAAGCCCTTGGCCTTCAGCGCGTCGGTAACATGGGCAATCGCCGCGTCAAACGGCATATCGAGTGTCTTGGTGAATGCGTAAGTCATTGCCGTGCTCCTGATTACATATAAAAATATATATGTAATCAGGAGCACAAATTCAAGAGACCGGTGTCCGATTTAGTGGATCAGGTGATCACCGTCGGCTTGTCCCGCCCCGTGCGCGTCTTGATCTGAGCAAAATGCTCCGCCGCCGCAATCAGGTCGGCGAGCGCTTCCTGCGTCTCGATGCCATGGCGGGCCGCGTCCGGTTCATACCGCTCGACATAGACACGCAGCGTCGCACCCGCCGTGCCGGTGCCGGAGAGGCGGAAGACGACGCGGGAGCCGCCCTTGAAGAGGATGCGGATGCCCTGGTTCTTCGAGACCGAACCGTCGATCGGGTCATGATAGGCAAAGTCGTCCGCAGCCTCGACGGTGAGCGCGCCGAATGTCTGGCCCGGCAGCGAGGCGAGGCTGTCGCGCAGATGGGCCATCAGCCCGTTGGCGGCGTCGGTGTCGACTTCCTCGTAGTCGTGGCGCGAATAGTAGTTGCGGCCATATTCGGCCCAATGCGCCTTGACGATTTCGGCCACGCTCTGCTTGCGGGCGGCCAGAATGTTGAGCCAGAAGAGCACGGCCCAGAGGCCATCCTTCTCGCGCACATGGTCGGAACCCGTGCCAAAGCTTTCTTCGCCGCAGACGGTCGCCTTGCCGGCATCGAGCAGGTTTCCGAAGAACTTCCAGCCCGTCGGCGTTTCATACATGCCGATGCCGAGCTTTTCCGCCACGCGATCGGCCGCGGCACTCGTCGGCATCGAGCGGGCGATGCCGGCGATGCCTTGGCTGTAGCCGGGCGCCACCGTCGCGTTTGCCGCAATGATGGCGAGACTGTCGGACGGCGTCACGAACATGCCCTTGCCGACCACCATGTTGCGGTCGCCGTCGCCATCGGAGGCCGCGCCGAAATCCGGGCCTTCCGGGCTCATGACGTCGTCATAGAGTTCCTTGGCATGAACGAGGTTCGGGTCGGGGTGGTGCCCGCCGAAATCCGGCAGCGGCGTTGCATTTCGCACCGAGCCTGCTGGTGCGCCGAGGCGCTTTTCAAGGATCTCCGTCGCATACGGGCCGGTCACAGCGCCCATCGAATCGATGACCACGCGCGTGCCGCCGGCAATCAGCGCCCGGATGGCGCCGAAATCGAACAGGCTTTCCATCAGTTCCACATAATCGGCGACCGGATCGATGACCTCGACCGTCATGCCTTCGACCGTCTGCGTGCCCACCTTGTCGAGATCGATATCGGCGACGTCCGCTATTCTGTAGGCATCGATGACCTTGGTTCGGGCAAAGATCGCGTCGGTGATCTTTTCCGGCGCGGGACCGCCATTGCCGATATTGTACTTGATGCCGAAATCTTCATTCGGGCCGCCGGGATTGTGGCTGGCGGACAGCACGATGCCGCCGAAGGCCTTGTACTTGCGGATGACGTTGGAGGCCGCCGGGGTTGAGAGAATGCCGCCCTGCCCGACCATCACCTTGCCGAACCCGTTGGCGGCGGCCATCTTGATCGCGATCTGGATGACCTCGCGGTTGAAATAGCGCCCGTCGCCGCCGATCACCAGCGTCTCACCGGCAAAGCCTTCGAGACTGTCGAAGATCGACTGGATGAAGTTCTCGGCATAGTTCGGCTGCGCAAAGACGGGCACCTTCTTGCGCAGGCCCGACGTGCCGGGCTTCTGGCCTTCGAACGGGGTGGTGGCGACGGTCTTGATCATCGGTTCAATTGCCTTTCGAAATGAGCTGGGCGTAGAGGGCGGAATAGGCCGCGGCGCTCTTGTCCCAGGAAACATCTGATTTCATGCCGTTTTTCTGCAGCTGGCGCCATGTATCAGCATCGCGCCAGACTTCAAAGACACGGGCCAGCGCCTGGCGCAGCCCATCGGCAGTGATCGTGGAGAACTGGAAGCCGGTCGCGACGCCCGCAGCAAGCGCTGCCGCATTGGCGTCGATCACCGTATCGGCAAGCCCCCCTGTGCGCGCCACGACCGGCACGCAGCCATAGCGCAGCGCATAGAGCTGCGTCAGCCCACAGGGCTCGAAGCGCGAGGGAATCAGAATGGCATCGGAGCCCGCCTGCATCACATGCGACAGAGGCTCGTCATAGCCGATATGCACGCCGATGCGGCCCTTGTGATAGTAGGAGGCCTGCACCAGTCCGCCTTCCAGGGCCCGGTCACCAGAGCCCAGGATCGCCAGCATCCCGCCCTGCGCGACGATATCGCCGGCAACTTCGGCCATCAGGTCCATGCCCTTCTGCCAGGTGAGCCGGCTGATGACGCAGAAGATCGGCCCGTCGCCGTCGAGCCCGAAATGCCGCATCACAGCCTCTCGGCTCGCCGCACGCTTGGTAAGCTGCTTGGCAGAGAAGGGAGAGGCGAGCATTGGATCGGTCAGCGGGTTCCACACGGCCGTGTCGATGCCGTTGACGATGCCGCTGACATGGCTGGCGCGTGCCCGGATCAGCCCTTCCAGTCCCATTCCGAATTCGCCCTGATGGATTTCCCGCGCATAGGTCGGGCTCACCGTGGTGATCGCATGGGCCATCTGCAGCCCGCCCTTGAGGTAGCCGACATCGCCGTAATATTCGATGCCATCCACCGAATAGGCCTCAGGCGGCAGCGCAAGTTCCGGAAAGATCGCCGGCGAGAACTGCCCTTGGAAGGCTATGTTGTGCACGGTGATGACCGAAGGCGTATCCGGCGCGCGGCCATAGCGCATGTAGACGGGCACCAGCCCCGCCTGCCAGTCATGCGCGTGGACCAGATCCGGCTTCCAGGCCGGGATCAGCCCCGCCGCGATCTCGGCGGCCGCGAGCGACAGAGCCGCAAAGCGCTTCCAGTTGTCGGGATGGTCCTTGCCCAGAGCATCCGTGTAGGGCCCGCCGTCACGCTGGAAGAAATCCGGCGCGTCGAGCACGTAAAGCTCCAGCCCCTCATGAACGACGAAGAGGATGTTGGACTTGACCCCGAAGAGCGACGGGATGGTCGCCACCTTCTTCGTCTTGCCGACCTTCTTCATCACCGCCGGATAGCCGGGAATCAGCGAGCGCATCTCCACGCCGTGGTGCCCCATGGCAAGCGGCAGCGCGCCCGCCACGTCGGCAAGGCCGCCGGTCTTGATCAGCGGATAGATCTCTGAAGCGACCGACAATACCTTCATGCGTTATAGTCCCAATCTATCGATCATGCCCTGAGTGATGAGGCAGATGCCGCTTTCGGTGCGGCGGAAGCGCTTGGCGTCCAGCTCCGGATCCTCGCCGACGACAAGGCCTTCCGGAATGATGACGCCACGGTCTACCACGACATTCGTGAGCCTTGCATGACGGCTGACCACGACTTCCGGCAGCACGACCGCCTGATCGAGCTTGGAGAAGGAGTTGATGCGGCAGCCGGTCGAGAGAAGCGTCTTGTGGATCGAGGCGCCTGAGATGATGCAATTGCCGGCGACCAGCGACGACACGGCAGACCCGCGCCGGCCTTCGAGATCGTGCACGAACTTCGCTGGCGGCGTGATCTCGGAATAGGTCCAGATCGGCCAGCTGCTGTCATACATGTCGAGTTCCGGCACGATATCCGTCAGGTCGATATTGGCCTGCCAGTAGGCATCCACGGTCCCGACGTCGCGCCAATAGGCATGGGCCTCGGTCTCGGAGCGCACGCAGGATTGCGCGAAGCGATGCGCCACGGCTTTGCCGTGCTGCACGATATAGGGAATGATGTCCTTGCCGAAGTCGCGGCTGGAATTCGGGTCTGCTGCGTCCTTGCGCAGGATGTCCATCAGGAACTTGGTGTGGAAGACATAGATGCCCATCGAGGCGAGCGCCAGATCGGGATTGCCGGGAATGCCCGGCGGATCGGCAGGCTTTTCGACGAAGTCGATGATCACGTCCTTCTCGTCGACATGCATGACGCCGAAGCCGGTCGCTTCCATGCGCGGCACTTCCAGGCAGCCGATCGTGACATCGGCACCGGAATCAACGTGCTGCTGCAGCATCATCTCGTAGTCCATTTTATAGATATGGTCGCCCGCCAGGATGACCATATATTCCGGACCATAGGGCTCGATGATGTCGGCGTTCTGGTAAACGGCGTCTGCCGTACCCTCATACCACTGCGTCTCCGAGACGCGCTGCGAGGCGGGCAGAATGTCGAAACTTTCGTTACGCTCCGGGCGGAAGAAGTTCCAGCCGCGCTGCAGGTGGCGGATCAGCGAATGCGCCTTGTATTGCGTCGCGACCCCAATGCGGCGGATACCGGAATTCATCGCATTCGACAGTGCGAAGTCGATGATGCGCGTCTTGCCGCCGAAATAGACTGCCGGCTTTGCGCGCGTGTCCGTCAGCTCCTTCAGGCGGCTGCCGCGCCCGCCGGCAAGCACATAGGCCATGGCATCGCGGGCGAGTGGTTGCGGTCTTCTTATCTTTGTCATGGCAGTCCTCCCGTTGGTATCTCAAGCCAGTTCCAGCATGATGGTCGAAAGCGGCGGCAGAAGCAGGCTTGCGGCCACCCCTCCCGACGCGGTTTTGCGGGCATGGCATTCGCCGGCGTTCCCCTTGCCGCTGCCGCCATAGATTTCCGCGTCGCTGTTGAAGATTTCGCGCCAAAGGCCTTCAACAGGCAATGGCACCTCGTAGTTCTCGCGCATCACCGGCGTGAGATTGGAAATCACCGCCACCGGCTTCTCGCCCGGCGCCTTGCGCAGCCAGGCAAAGACCGAATTGTCGCTGTCGTCCACGATCAGCCATTCGAAGCCTTCCGGCTCGCAGTCGCGCGCATGAAGGGCCGGCCTGTCGCGATAGAGCCGGTTGAGATCCTTCACGGCCCTCTGCACACCGCCATGCGTGGCAAACTGGGTGAGATGCCAATCGAGCTCCTTGGCGTGGTTCCACTCCGCCCATTGGGCGAATTCCTGCCCCATGAAGAGCAGCTTCTTGCCCGGATAGCCCCACATGAAGCCGTAATAGGCGCGAAGGTTCGCAAACTTCTGCCACTCATCGCCCGCCATCTTGGCGATCAGCGAGCCCTTGCCATGCACCACTTCGTCATGGCTGAGCGGCAGCACGAAGTTTTCCGAGAAGGCGTAGACGAGGCCGAAGGTCAGCTCGTTGTGATGATATTTGCGGTGGATCGGCTCATGGGCGAAGTACTGCAGCGTGTCGTGCATGAAGCCCATGTTCCACTTGAAGCCGAAGCCCAAGCCTCCGACATGCACCGGCTGCGACACCTTCGGCCAGGAGGTGGATTCCTCGGCCACCGTGATGATGCCCGGATGGCTACCATAGACGGCCTTGTTCATCGCCTGCAGGAAGTCCACCGCCTCCAGGTTTTCGCGCCCGCCCTTCTCGTTCGGGATCCATTCGCCTTGCTTGCGCGAATAGTCGAGATAGAGCATCGAGGCGACCGCATCGACGCGCAGCCCGTCAATATGGAACTTCTCGGCCCAGTAGAGCGCGTTGTTGACGAGGAAGGATGACACCTCGTTACGGCCGAAATTGTAGATCGCCGTGTTCCAGTCCGGATGGAACCCCTTGCGCGGATCGGCGTGTTCATAAAGCGCGGTTCCGTCGAACTCGCGCAGCCCGTGCGCGTCCATCGGAAAATGCGCCGGCACCCAATCGAGCAGCACGCAGAGCCCCGCCTTGTGCGCCCCGTTGACGAAGCGGGCAAAGCCTTCGGGCTCGCCGAAGCGCGCCGTCGGCGCATAAAGCCCGGTCGTCTGGTAGCCCCAGGACGGATCGTAGGGGAACTCGCTGATCGGCAGGAATTCGATATGGGTGAAGCCCATCTCGACGCAATAGGGGATCAGGTGATCCGCCATCTCGTCCCAGGAATAGAAGCGCCCGTCGGGGTGCTTCTTCCACGAACCGGCATGAACCTCATAGATCGAGATCGGCTGACGACGCGCATCGATGGAAGACCAGTGCTTGCGATGCGCCTCGTCCTCCCAGTCCTGATGCAGTTCCGCCGTCGTCACGGAGGCCGTCTGCGGGCGCAGCTCCGAACGCCGCGCGAAAGGATCGGCCTTGAGCGGCAGGACCGTGCCGTCCTGGCCGACGATTTCGAACTTGTAGGCCTCCCCTGCCGGAACGTCCGGCACGAAGATTTCCCAGATGCCGGTATCGCGACGAAGCCGCATGACATGCATTCGCCCGTCCCAATTGTTGAACGAGCCAACAACAGACACGCGCCGCGCATTGGGCGCCCAAACGGCAAAATGGAAGCCCGACACGCCGTCGAGCATCATCGGATGCGCGCCAAGCTTGTCGAACAGCCTCAGGTGAGAGCCTTCGCGGATGTAATAGTCATCCATCGGCCCGAGCACGGGCCCGAAACTGTAGGCATCGACCACGGTCCATTCGGAAGAGCCGCGACGCGCTCGATAAAGGATGGGTTGTCGATGCGTGATATCGACCTTGCCCGCAAAGAAGCCGTCGCGGTCTTGCCGCTCGAGCACGCCGATCAGCTTGCCGCCGATCGTTTCCGCCTCGACGCTCTCGGCGCCGGGGATGAAACAGCGGACTTGAAAGCCCCCGTCAATCTCATGCAGCCCCATCACGGCGAACGGGTCGGTATGCAACCCGTCGATAATCGCCCTGATCTCCTCCGGGGCAGGCACCACCGGTTCGCTGGTCGCGTCGGGTGGTTCGGGTTTATTCCCCATCAAGCTCTCCAGATTTCACGCGCATATTGCCTGATCGTGCGATCAGACGAGAACCAGCCCATTCGGGCGGTGTTCAGAATGGTCTTGTTGTACCATGTCGGCTGGTCGGCCCAAAGCGCATCGACCTCGCGCTGCGCCTTGGCGTAGGCGTCGAAATCGGCGGCGACCATGAACCAGTCGTGATTGTAGAGACCGTCGACCAGATCGGCGAAACGACCCGTGTCGCCCGGAGAGAACACACCCGAAGCAATAGCCGAAAGCGCCTGCTGCAGCTCCTTCGAGCTTTCGATGATGGCGCGCGGATTGTAGGTATCGGCCCGAACCTTGGCGACCTCTTCCGCCGTCATGCCGAAGATCTTGATGTTGTCGGCGCCGACATGGTCGCGCATCTCGACATTGGCGCCGTCGAGCGTGCCGATCGTCAGCGCGCCGTTGAGCGCGAACTTCATGTTGCCGGTACCCGAGGCTTCCATGCCGGCCGTCGAGATCTGCTCCGAAAGATCGGCCGCCGGAATGATGACTTCCGCCAGCGACACGTTGTAATTCGGAATGAAGACGACCTTCAGCAGCCCGCGCACGGCAGGATCGTTATTGATGACTCGTGCGACGTCGTTGGCCAATTTGATAATCAGTTTCGCGTTGTGATAGCTCGGTGCGGCCTTGCCGGAGAACACCTTAACGCGCGGAACCCAATCAAGTTCCGGATGCGAGCGCATCTGGTCGTAAAGCGAGATCGCCTCAATGATGTTCAGAAGCTGGCGCTTGTATTCGTGGATGCGCTTCGTCTGGATGTCGAACATCGACGACGGGTCGATCCTGACCCCCATGCGCTCGCGCACCAGCTTGGCAAGGCGCACCTTGTTCTGGCGCTTCACCGCAGCGAACTTTTCCTGGAAGGATGAGTCCGTGGCGAACTTTTCGAGATCCCTCAGCGCCTCGGTATCGTCCATGAACTTGTCGCCGATCGCTTCGCGGATGAGCGACAGGAGACCCGGATTGCACTGCATCAGCCAGCGGCGCGGGGTGATGCCGTTGGTCTTGTTGTTGATACGGTCGGGATAGAGCCGGTGGAGGTCGGCAAACACCGTTTCCTTCATCAGCTCGGTATGCAGTGCAGACACGCCGTTGATCGAATGCGAGCCGACAAAGGCGAGATTGCCCATTCGCACGCGGCGCTCGCCGCCCTCGTCGATCAGCGAGATCGAACGGATCTGCTGGTCCGTATGCGTTTTCTGGCGGCGCGCTTCCATCAGGATCATCGCGTTGATCGCATAGACGATCTGCATGTGGCGCGGCAGCAGACGCTCGAAGAGCGGCACCGGCCAGCTTTCCAGCGCTTCCGGCAGCAGCGTGTGGTTTGTGTAGGAGAACGTATCCTTGGCAATGCTCCACGACTGCTCGATATCGAGCCCGTGCACGTCCATCAGAAGACGGATCAGCTCGGCAACGGCAACGGCCGGGTGCGTGTCGTTGAGCTGGATCGCCACGGCGTCTGGGAGCGAAGTAAAGTCCGGATACTGCTGCAGGTGGCGGCGCAGGATGTCCTGCAGCGAGGCAGAGGAGAAGAAGAACTCCTGTCGCAGGCGCAGTTCTTGGCCAGCCGGCGTCGCATCCGCCGGGTAGAGAACCCGGGCAAGGCTTTCTGCCTTGTTGCTCTCGCGCAGCGCGCCGATGTGGTCGCCGGCATTGAAGGCGTCGAGCAGGATCGGGTCGATCGGCGTCGCCGTCCAGAGGCGCAGCGTGTTGACGCGCTGGCCGCGCCAGCCGGCCACGGGCGTGTCATAGGCGGTCGCGATCACGCGTTCGGCCGGCTTCCAGACATAGCGGATCGCCTCGTCGCCGACATCAACCGTATCGACCGAACCGCCGAAACCGATTTCATAGGAGCTCTCGCGACGCTCGAATTCCCAGGGATTGCCGTGTGCCAGCCAGTTTTCCGGCAGCTCTACCTGCCAGCCATCCGACATCTGCTGGCGGAAGAGGCCGTGCACATAGCGGATGCCATAACCATAGGCCGGCACGTCCACCGTCGCCATGGATTCCATGAAACAGGCAGCAAGTCGACCAAGACCGCCGTTGCCGAGCGCCGCATCGGGCTCCAGTTCTGCGATCACGTCGATATCGACGCCGAGCGAGGCGAGCGCGATCCGCATCTCGTCCATGATGCCGATATTCGTCATCGTATCGCGCATCAAGCGGCCAATGAGGAATTCCAGCGAGAGATAATAGACGCGCTTGCGGCCTTCCGCGTAGGTGCGTTTCGTCGAGTCCATCCAGTTGTCGGTCACACGGTCGCGGGCAACGAGAATGGCGGCCGTCAGCCAGTCATGCGGCTTGGCAACCTTCGGATCCTTGCCGATGCGATACTTCAGTCTTTCCAGAATTTCGATCGCGAGCTGCTCCGGATCGGAGGTGCGCAGAGCGGGCGTGAGCGTTTCGGAAGACGGTGTATTCATCGGTGAAATCCAAGCCTGACCCAACATGAATTAATCGGTTTATGAACGCAATTAATGCATTGTTCCCGAACCGTTGCAACCGTCATTTTGCAATTGCGAAATTCGCTGGACGCATGGCAGCACGGCCGGGGGCATTGACCCCGGCCGGAGAAAATTCGATTTCTTTTGAACCAGTTATTGCGTAAGCCGCGTTGTGGCGGACACAGCCTTCTGGCCGATATACTTGAAGGCCGCGATCATGTCGCTCGCATTGTTGGCCGCGAAGAAATGGTTCGCATCCGTGGCGCAATAGCTCAGCAGCGCCTGCCCCGTCGCAGGCGCCATGAAGGCGATCGAATAGACCTGCACGCCTGCGGCGCGCGCGCTGTCGCACCATTGCTTCGTCGCCGTATCGGCAGACGCATAGTTGTTTTCGCCGTCCGTCATGAACACGATGAACTTGTCCGGCACCTGCCCGTTCTTGGACATGTGCAGGCTGTTTTCCGTCGACGCGGTGAGCGACTGGTAGGCCTGCTTGAAGGCGCCGCTCGAATCGGTCCCCCCGGAGGCCACCAGCGCATTGACGTAATTGGACACTGCGACGGTGCCCCAGCCGAGCGCCTGCGGCGTATCCATGGCGGAATTGTAGGATACGGCCCCCAGGCGAGCGTAATACTGGTCCGGGTCGG
The DNA here is from genome assembly GCA_035565055.1 of Ensifer sp. Classification (GTDB taxonomy): domain Bacteria; phylum Pseudomonadota; class Alphaproteobacteria; order Rhizobiales; family Rhizobiaceae; genus Ensifer_A. The sequence continues at coordinate 10,070 of DATMTA010000162.1, read as the reverse complement.
CGGTGGCGATCTGTTTCATGAGCGCGTCGGCCGCCTGTTTCAGCGCGTCGATCTTGGTCAGATAGGTATTTTGCGTGCCAGTGCAGGTTTTTCGCCAGCCGCAGGAATAGGAGTAGGTCGTCGTGCCGGTGACGGTGTCGGTGTTGTCGGCCATGGAGCCCGACCGATCGAGGACGAGATACATGGACAGCGCCTTCTGCGAAGCCGTCATGCTCTTCGTGGAACCGGTGGCTTTCAGCGTTTGCATACTGCTGCCGTAGAAAGCGCCAAGCACGTTCAGCTTCTTTTCAAGGCAGGTGGAAACAGTGACATCGAAGACCTTGGTTGTGCCCACCCCGGTACTCTGCACCACGTTGACATTAGTGCAGCCGCCGATGTCAAAACTGCCGTAGGGGCTGCTGGTCCCGGACTGCTGCTGGCTTTGCGCGATGTCGCCCAATTCCTGGCTCAACTGCCCCTTCACGAAGCTCAGGGCCAGCTGTTTCGCCTGGTCCACCGTTGCCTGTTCGTTGGCGAGCGCAGCCCCCGCTGCAATCGCCGCCGAGTCGGCCGCCGCCTGGACCTTGGTCCTGACCGCCATCAAGCTGGAAACGTCCATCGCCAGCTCGGCAGCCGCCAGACCGACCGGAATCAGGAAAGCGGCGAGAACTGCGAAATTTCCCCTCTTGTCTGCAACGAAGTCAGACAGAATCCTGTGACAATCGCGACGAATGACCACGAATACCCCCGCCATGCATCGTGACCCAAACACAACTTGGGAGAACAATGCAGAATTTGCCGAAAGATGATCGCACCAAGTCTTTTTCTGAACGGTTTTGGTCGAACGAATGTAAGCTAGCGAGAATATATTTGCGTGGATTTAAGCTCTACATGAGGACTTAAATCGAATTTTCCTCAATTTTAGGATTGTCTCAACGAAAACGACACTTGCCGCGCGAGAACTGCTTCAAACCGGGACAACATCGACCGATTGGACATTATTGTGTCCACCATATCCGCGCAACACGCCGATGATCGGCGCGACGTCGGAATAATCGCGCCCGTAGCCGACGACGATGTGATCCTGTCCGGCCGGAATATTGTTGGTCGGATCGAACTCCAGCCATCCCGCGTCCCGCCCCGCCCAGACCCGGACCCATGCGTGCATGGCATCCGCGCCTTCAAGCCGCTCCTTGCCCGGAGGCGGGATGGTCCGCAGATAGCCGCTGACATAGCCGGCGGGAATGCCGAGGCTGCGAAGCGCCGAGGTCATGATATGGGTGAAATCCTGGCAGACGCCGGCTTTCAGCTCGAAGGCCTCCGCCGCCGACGTATCCACATCCGTCGCGGTCGGATCGTATTTGAAGCTCTTGAAGATATCGGCGCAGATCGCCCGCGCGATTTCGTCCACCGTCCGCCCCGGTTCGTAGAAGCTGCGGGCATAGGCCGCAATCACCGGGATATCGCGCAGTTTCGGGCTTTCGCCGACGAAATGATGCGGAGAGTCCGGCCCGATGGACGTGACGGCCTGAAGTTCGGCTGCGATCTCGTCGGCGCGGCAATAGAGCCCCAGCCCCGGCGGTTGTGTATCGACCTGCACGCGGGCCTGCATGTTCACTTCCGAATGCGAATGCGCCGAACGGAAATAGACGGAGGTCACCGCGTTGCCGAAGAAATCGACCATGTCGACGCGCTCTTCCGGCGCGGGCGCAATCGATACCGTGCCTGCAATCAGTCGCTGGCGCCCCGGAATGGACAGCGGCAGCACGCGCACCATGTGCCGCGCGCCGGAAGCCGGAACGTCGTAGTCATAGGCGATCTTGAGCTTGACGTCGTAGAGCATGAAAACCTTCAGTGCAGATAGGTTTGCGCGAGAACGTCGGAGAGCTGTTCCATTTCCCGCTCCAGCTCCTTGTAGACTTCGGGCGTCATCGTGTCTGCCGTCATCAGGGCAATTGTCGAATGCAGCCTCAGCGCCTCGCGATAGAGCGGCGACATCTGCCCGTCGACATAGGCATTGGGAAGGTGCTCGACTTCCGTCTTGATCTCGTTGAGCTGGTAGAAGATCGAGCGCGGGTTGAGCGGGTCAAGCGCGAGCAGGTCGGTGACCGTGACGCGTGCCGTCGCAACATTGTAGCGCCGCCGATGCGTCATGACGCTGTCGCCGATTTCCAGCAGCATGTCATAAGTGCCGTCCGGCGCATCCTCGCCTGCCATGTGCCCCAACAGGCGGGTCATGTGCAGACCGCGCTCAAGCATACGACCGATGGTCAGGAAGCGCCAGCCGGTGAAACGATACATGTTCTCGTGGACCAGACCGGCAAAGCCCGCGAGCTTGCGCAGCAATATGGTCGCGGCCCGCGTCGCATCGTCCCCGGGCTTGACCTTGCGATTGAACTCGCGCGCGGTCTTGGCCAGATCGGCGAGCGCCAGCCAGCCGTCGGGCGAGAACCGGTCGCGGATGCGCGATGCGCTGTAGAGCGCGCTCTCGATATTGGTAATGAGGCTGTTGGGGATGGCCGGCTCAATTTCGATATCGAGGCTTGCCAGATAGTCCGTCACATCGCCCAGCAGCGGCGTGCGTGCGTCCGCAGCTTCAGCGTAGCGCGCGTGCCAGGCGCGCAATATCCGGATCGTGCCTTCGGCGCGCTCGATGTAGCGCCCGAGCCAGTAGAGATTGTCGGCCGCGCGGCTCGGCAGGCTTCCCGGCATGTTGCGGGTGAAGCTTGAATCGGGCGGCAGCAGCGTCGTCTTTTCGACCGGCTTTTCAGAGACGATCCACACGTCCGCCGCGTTGCCGCCGGCCTGCATGGCGATCGCCGCCGCATCCTCGCCGGAGGATATCCGTGCGAACCCGCCCGGCATGATCGTCCAGCCGTCCAGCGTGCGAGCCAGAAAGACACGAAGCGACATCGGTCGCGGCGCGAGCTTGCCGTCGTTCCAGACCGGCGTCGTGGAAAGCGTGACGGCTTCCTGCCCCGCAAGCTTTGCGCCCTCGGTCCTCAGCCAGCCCGCAATCGATTCCTTCGCCCGATCGCGCAGAGACGCGCCCAGCACCGATTGTCCCTTGTCGTCGAAGAAGGGGAGCCGCGAATAGGCCGGCCCGATCACCATGCGGTCGAGATGCGCCGCCACATGGGCGCGCTCGGCATCCTGCCCGCACCACCACGTCGCAATGGACGGCAGTTTCAGGTCTTCGCCCAGCACTTCCCGACAGATGCGCGGCAGGAAGGCAAGCAGTGCTCGCGTTTCCAGAATGCCGGAGCCAAGCCCGTTGACCATCATGACCGAGCCGCTGCGCACCGCCTGCACCAGGCCGGGCGTACCGATATAGGAATTCTGGTCAAGCTCCAGCGGGTCCGTGAAGCTCGCATCGACGCGCCGCCACAGAACGCCGACGGGCTTCAGACCGGAGACCGTGCTGACCATGACCTTGCCGTTGACGACGACGAGATCTTCGCCCTCCAGCAGCATGAAACCAAGGTAACGCGCCAGATAGGCATGTTCGAAATAGGTTTCGTTCGCCGAGCCCGGCGACAGGACCGCCACCCGCTGATCGCGGCTCTGGCGCTTGTTGAGCAGCGTGTCGCGGAACGAGCCGAAGAAGGAAGCGAGACGATGCACATGCATTTCCGCATAGAGATCGGAGAAGGCGCGCGCCGTCGCCACCCGGTTTTCCAGCGCAAAGCCGGCGCCGGAAGGAGCCTGCGTGCGATCGGCGAGAACCCACCAGTTGCCGTCCGGACCGCGCCCGATCTCGAAGGAGCAGAAATGCAGGTGATGGCCGCCGAACGGCTGGAGGCCGACGACAGGCCGCAGGAATTCCGGATTGGAGGCCACCAGAGGCGGCGGCAGCAACCCGTCGCGCACCAGCCGGCACTCGCCATAGATATCGGCGACGATATGTTCCAGCAGTTCGGCGCGCTGCACCAGGCCTTCGGAGATCTTTGCCCACTCGGCCTCGGCGATCATCACCGGAATATGCGAGAGCGGCCAGTCGCGCTCGGATGTCCCTGGCCCGCCATAGGCACGATAGAAGACGCCGGCATCGCTTAAGTAACGGTCGGCGGTAGCGAAACGGTCGGCAATGGACTGTTCGTCCTGCCGGCCGAGATAGCCGAGCAGATGCTGCCACACCGGGCGCACCTTGCCCTGCGGGTCGATCATCTCGTCGGCGATGCCGGGCAGCGGCCGATAGCCGAGGAGCGAGTCTACCCTGCCCCCCGCCGTCGATCGCTTGTCTGCCGCAGTCCCGCCTGCCACGTGTCACTCTCCTGATAGGCCCTGATCAGGGCCGCCTGAGATCCAGCGTCATCGGAAATTCCGGGTGCGGCGGATCGGCCCTGAAGAGCCACAAGCCCCCGGTATGCCCCGAAGGCAGGAACCGCGCAAGGCGTCTCGCCTCCGCCTCGTTACCATTCACAGGGAATGTCTCGTAGTTGCGCCCGCCCGGATGCGCGACATGATAGACGCAGCCGCCGAGCGACCGGCTCGACCACGTATCGTAAATGTCGAAAGTGAGCGGCGCATTGACCGGCAGGACCGGATGGATGCCGGATGCCGGATGCCACGCCTTGAAGCGCACGCCACCCACCGACACCCCGCGCTGATCGGTCTCCTTGAGCGGCACCAGCCGGCCGTTGCACGTCACCTGATAACGCTCGGGGTTTGCCGTCTCGAACTTCACCTGAAGCCGTTCCACGGAACTGTCGACATAGCGCACCGTGCCACCGACGGCCCCCTGCTCGCCCGTCACATGCCAGGGCTCAAGCGCCTGCCGGACCTCCAGCTTGTTGCCCTCGTATTCCACCTCCCCGCAGAACGGGAAGCGGAACTCGAGCTGCGCCGAGAACCATTCCGGCCGGAAGTCGAAGCCGTTGGCCTTGAGATCCGCCAGTACGTCGAGGAAGTCCTTCCAGACATAGTAGGGAAGCATGAAGCGGTCGGCGAGCGACGTGCCCCAGCGCACGAAATTGCCCTCGATCGGGTTCTTCCAGAAGCGTGCAATCAGCGCCCGCACGAGCAACTGCTGCGCAAGGCTCATGCGCGCATTCGGCGGCATTTCGAAGCCGCGAAACTCGACCAGCCCCAGACGCCCCGTCGGCCCGTCTGGCGAGAACATCTTGTCGATACAGATTTCCGAGCGGTGCGTATTGCCGGTCGAATCGGTCAGCAGATTGCGGAATAGCCGGTCCACCAGCCAGGGCAGCGGCGGCAGACCCTTGCCCGGCAGAGGCACCTGGGCCAGCGCGATTTCCAGTTCATAGAGCGCATCGTGCCGCGCCTCGTCGATGCGTGGCGCCTGGCTCGTAGGGCCGATGAAGAGGCCGGAGAAGAGATAGGAGAGCGACGGATGGCGCTGCCAGTGCAGCACGAGGCTCTTCAACAGATCCGGCCGGCGCAGGAACGGGCTGTCATTGGGGTTCGCGCCCCCGACGACGACGTGGTTGCCGCCACCCGTGCCGGTATGCCGCCCGTCGATCATGAACTTGTCGGCGCCGAGCCGCGACTGCCGCGCCTCCTCGTAAAGCGCCGTGGTGATCTCGACACAATCCTTCCAGTTATTGGCCGGATGCACGTTGACCTCGATGACACCCGGATCGGGTGTCACCTTCATCACGTTCAGCCGCTCGTCATGCGGCGGCGAATAGCCCTCGATATGGATCGGCATCTTGAGATGCGCCGCCGCCCGTTCGGCAGAGGCGATCAGGTCGAGATAATCTTCGAGCGTTTCGGTCGGCGGCATGAAAACGCACAGCCGCCCGTCGCGCGGCTCGATGGAGATGGCCGTGCGCACGCGGCCTTCGATTTCGGAGAGCGCCTGCTGCTGGATCGGCGTCGTCGCCTGATCCGGCTGCAGCGAATGTTCCGGCATCAGCCGGCCCTTGTCCTGCCGGTAGTCTGGCAGAGGCGGCCGCTGGACCGAAGGGTCGGTCGGCACGATATAGGGGAATTGCGAGGCCGGAATGTAGACAAGCGAGCCAAGCGGCAGGCGGAAGCCGATGGGCGAATCGCCGGGGATGAGGAAGAGGCGGCCGCGCCGCGTGCTCCACTTCTCCGAGATCCAGGTCCGGCCGCTGGCGCGAGAGTTCCACGCCTGCACTGGCAGCACATAGCCGGTCGGCTTGGTCAGGCCGCGTTCGAAGACGCGCGCGATTCGGCTGCGGTCTTCCGGATTTTCGAGCTTGGAATTCGACGGATCGACATTCTCGGGAAGGTTTGCCTCCTTGATCAGCCATTCGGCCGTGTCCTCAAAGGCGGGCGTGGCGAATTCCGGCTTGACGTCAAGCTCGATGGCGAGCGCTGCGGCAAACTTGCCGGCATCCTCGTGGCTGACCTTGTAGTCCTTCGCCTCCGCCGCGATCAGGTTGGGCTCATTCCAGACCGGCAGTCCGTCCTTGCGCCAGTAGAGCGAGAAGGTCCAGCGCGGCAGGCTTTCGCCGGGATACCACTTGCCCTGCCCATAATGCAGGAAGCCGCCGGGGGCGAAGCGCTCACGCAGCTTCCGGATCAGCACGTCGGCGCGGTCCCGCTTCTGCGGACCGACAGCCGCCGTGTTCCACTCGTCCGATTGGAAGTCGTCGATGGAAACGAAGGTCGGCTCACCACCCATGGTGAGGCGCACGTCTGCCTGGTCGAGATAGGCATCGACCTTTTCGCCAAGCGCGTTGAGCGCCTCCCAGCTTTCATCCGAGAAGGGCTTGGTGATGCGAGGATGCTCGGCGACACGCATGACCTTCATGTCGAAGTCGAACTCGGTCTTCGCCTCGCCGAAATAGCCACCGGAGATCGGCGCCGCGTTCTTGTAATGCGGCGTGGCGGCAAGCGGAATATGGCTCTCGCCAGCGAGAAGACCTGATGTCGGATCAAGGCCGACCCAGCCGGCGCCCGGCAGATAGACCTCCGCCCAGGCATGAAGATCGGTGAAGTCGACATCCGTGCCGGACGGCCCGTCGAGCGCCTTCAGATCCGGCGTCAGCTGGATGAGATAGCCGGAAACGAAACGCGCGGCGTAGCCCAGATGCCGAAGGATCTGCACAAGCAGCCAGCTCGAGTCGCGGCACGAGCCCTTGGCAAGCTTGAGCGTCTCTTCCGGCGTCTGCACGCCGGGCTCCATGCGGATCGTATACTCGGTCCGGCCCTGCAGCATGGCGTTGATGCCAACCACCATGTCGACGGTGCGCTGGCGCTTGCGATCGATGCCCTTGAGCAGTTCGGCGAGCAGCGGACCGGCCGGCTCAGGCTTCATGTAGATGGAGAGATCTTCCTTCAGATCCTCCGGATAATCGAAGGGCCAGTGTTCGGCCTGCTCCTCGACGAAGAAGTCGAACGGGTTATAGACCGTCATGTCGGCAACAAGATCGACCTCGATTTTCAGCTCCGTCACCGGTTCGGGGAAGACGAAGCGGGCGAGGTAGTTGCCGTAGGGGTCCTGCTGGAGATTGACGAAGTGATTTTCCGGCGTGACCTTCAGCGAGTGGCTGATCACCTTGGTCTTGGAATGTGACGCCGGTTTCAACCGGATGATCTGCGGCCCCAGGATGATGGGCTTGTCGTATTTGTAATGGGTCAGGTGATAGATACTGGCTTTGATCGACATTGGCCCTCATCGCGCCGGAACAGACAATTGCCAAATCTTTAATCACGCCACCGATTTGTGCAATGGGGAATGTGCATTCGCCCCCGAAGTCGCAAACCAGCAGGCCGCTGACGCGATTGCGTCATGGAACCTTCACAACTCAAATGCCTGCAATTTCAGGCTTCGTTAACAACATATAGATAAAAAATTATGGACCTATTCATTGCCGTCCACACCCCGACAGACGAGGCCCAATGTCCATGTTCGGTTTCATAAAGCGCTCCATCGCCGCCAAGCTCATTCTGGTCACAGCAGCCACGATCACACTGCTGCTGGCGCTTTCCAATTATGTTCTGATTTCGCAGACCAACGACCGTGTCAGAAGCCTGGTGATGAAGCAGGCCGGAAGCGAGGCCAGCGGCATCGCCAAGGATATCGCCGCCGATGTCGGCGAACTGTCGAGCGCCGCCCGCACCATGGCCGGCGTGATCGGGCACACCCATGCCGGCGGCCTGCTTGACCGCAAGGGCACGATCGACATCCTGCGCGCCAATCTGGAGCAGAACCCCTTCGCCTTCGGCAGCTGGTTCGCCGAAGCCCAGAACGCCTTCGACGGCAAGCAGGCCGAGATGAAGGACAAGGCAGACCTCGGCGGCAACAAGACCGGCCAGTTCTCGCCCTACTGGTCCAAGGACCGCAACAACGCGATCCAGTTCAGCACGTTCGACATCGATTATTCGAAGGAATGGTATGCCCTGGCCGCCCAGAGCATGAAGGGCGCGATCACCAAGCCCTATCTCGCCGAAGGGACGGATGTCCCGACCATCATGAGCTCGATCGCCTATCCGGTCGTCTCCGGCGGCAAGCTGATCGGCGTTTCGGGCGTCGACATTTCGCTCGCCTCGCTTTCAACCCGTCTGGCAGCGCTGCGTCCCTTCGAGACCGGCCGCGTCATGCTCGTCTCGCAGGACGGCAAGTGGCTTGTCGGCCCTGACGCCGCGGCCATGATGAAGGATTACGACGGCGCAGCGCCCGAGAAGATCAAGGCCGCCATCGCCGACAAGACAACCTCGCAGCTCGACGGCATCACCGGCAAGGACGGCGCCCAGTTCGAACGTCTCGTCTATCCCTTCGATCTGCCCGGCCTGAACGCCCGCTGGGTCGTCCTCGTCGATGTTCCCGCCACCGTCGTCGCCACTCAGGTGCGCGAACAGACCCTGCTGATGGTCGCCGGCGGCGTGGTCGTTCTGCTCGCCGTCATGGCCGGTCTCTATCTCTCGGTCCGCCGCCTCGTCCAGCGTCCCATCGACGGCCTTGTCGCCGACGTGCAGCGCCTCAGCCGCGGCCAGTATGACCGGCCGGTCGCCGGCCAGGACAGCGCCGACGAGACAGGACACGTTGCAGCAGCGCTTGAAGGCTTCCGCCACAAGCTCGCGGATGCCGTGCGCCTTGAAGCCGCAGCCGAAGAACAGCGCGATGCGGCGGACGCCGCCCGCCGCCAGAACGAACAGGAGCGGGTGGCCAACGCAGCACTCCAGCAACAGGTGGTCACGCATCTCGGCCAGGGCCTTTCGGAACTCTCCGCCGGCAACCTCACCTATCGCCTGCCCGCCAACTTCCCGGCCGAATACGGCCAGCTGAAGAGCGACTTCGACAGCGCGCTGGCGAGCCTCGAAGAAACGATCCAGACGCTCGGCAATTCCGTCCGCAACATCAGCGGCGGCGCCAACGAGATCACCAGCGCCTCCTCCGACCTGTCGCTGCGCACGGAGCGGCAGGCCGCCAGCCTCGAAGAGACAGCCGCTGCGCTCGACGAGCTGACCTCGCAGGTCAATTCCAGCGCCGACAATGCCGGCCGTGCCGCAAGCTCGGTCCAGTCGGCCAATTCGAATGCCGAAAAGTCGGGCGAGATCGTGCACAAGGCGATTTCGGCCATGCACGGCATCGAACAGTCCTCGCAGGAGGTCAACCGCATCATCGGCGTGATCGACGAGATCGCCTTCCAGACGAACCTTCTGGCGCTGAACGCCGGCGTCGAGGCCGCCCGTGCGGGCGAGGCCGGCAAGGGCTTTGCCGTCGTTGCCCAGGAAGTGCGCGAGCTCGCCCAGCGCTCCGCCACCGCCGCCAAGGAGATCAAGGCGCTGCTCAACGCGTCTGAAGCCCAGGTGAGCGAAGGCGTAACCCTCGTCAACAAGGCCGGTGAAGCGCTCGAAAGCATCGCCTCGCAGGTGCTGCAGATCAACGGCCTGATCCAGGAGATCTCCTCGTCCTCGACCGAGCAGGCCGTGGGGCTGCGTGAGATCAACGCCGCCGTCAACCAGATGGACCAGGTGACGCAGCAGAACGCCGCCATGGTGGAAGAGGCAACGGCCGCCAGCGCCGCCCTCAACGCCGAAGTCAGCGTCCTGATGGCGCTGGTCAACCGGTTCCGCACGGGTGCCGCGTCTTCGGTACAGGCCGCCGCTCCGGTGCGTTCGTACAGCCCGCAGCCGGCCCGCCCCGCAGCGGTAAC
>DATMTA010000161.1:0-9890 GCA_035565055.1 Ensifer sp. | reverse complement strand
ATGGTGCCTGTGAAAACCCCGTTGTGCTGCCGCTGGCATAGGCGCCAAGTTTGCAGTTGCGCACGATTTCTCAACAGTTATCGTGCCTCGCAATCGATTCGAACGCGGAGATAGATATGGCGGTTCTGGTCACGGGTGGCGCTGGTTACATTGGCAGCCACATGGTCTGGGCGCTCATCGATGCGGGCGAGGATGTGATTGTCCTCGACCGCCTGTCTACCGGGCACCGCTGGGCGATCGCGCCAGAGGCGAAGTTCTACGAAGGCGATATTGCCGATACGACCGTCCTTGATCGGATCGCCTCAGAAAACAAGATCGACGCCATCATCCATTTCGCGGGCTCCATTGTCGTTCCCGAATCCGTCACCGACCCGCTCGGCTACTACGAGAACAACACGGTCAAATCGCGCGCGCTGATCGCCTGGGCAGTGAAGGCCGGCGTGAAGCATTTTGTCTTCTCCTCGACCGCAGCCGTCTACGGCACACCGGAAGGATCGGATCCCGTCTCCGAGACGGCGCGGCTCTCGCCGGAATCGCCTTATGGCAGCTCCAAGCTGATGACCGAGATCATGCTGCGCGATACGGCTGCTGCCCATGATTTCACCTATACGGCGCTGCGCTACTTCAATGTCGCAGGCGCCGACCCCAAGGGGCGCACGGGCCAGTCCTCGCCGGGTGCAACCCATCTGATCAAGGTGGCAAGCCAGGTCGTGATCGGGACGCGCGAGAAGATCGAGGTCTTTGGCACCGACTATCCGACGCCGGACGGAACCTGCGTGCGTGACTACATTCACGTGACGGATCTGGCGAATGCGCATTTGAAGGCGCTGCAGCGTATGCGCGCCGGCGGCTGCTCGCTGGTCGCCAATTGCGGCTATGGCCGAGGCTTCTCGGTTCTCGAAGTGCTCGACACGATGAAGAAAGTGGTGGGCCGCGATTTCAACATCGGCTTCGGCCCCCGCCGGGCAGGCGATGCGGTGCTGATCGTCGCCAACCCCGCGGTCGCCAAGCGGGAACTCGGTTGGCAGCCGGTGCATGACAATCTCGAAGAGATCATTTCCTCCGCGCTCTCCTGGGAAGAGCATTTGCGGAAGAAGAATTCCTACTGACCGGAGGCTTTACGCCTCCGGCCAATCCAGCCAGTCCCGCATCAGCCGATGCGCGATGGCGCCCTTGGGCGGTGCGGAACCCGGTTCGCCCAGTGTCCGCTTCAGCATCGCCTCCGTCTCTTCGCGGGTGAACCACCGGCAATCTGCCAGTTCCTTCTGGTCAAAGATGATGTCGCGGCTCTCTGCCCGCCCATAGCAGCCGATCATCAGCGAATGCGGCACCGGCCATGGCTGTGAGGCATAGATGCGGATCTGGCCGACATTGATCCCGGCCTCCTCGAAGGTCTCACGGCGTACAGCGTTTTCGATCGTTTCGCCCGGTTCGACAAAGCCGGCGAGGCAGGAATACATGCCATCGGGGAACTGCACATTGCGCCCGAGCAGACAGCGATCCGTCTCCTCATCGATCACCAGCATGATCACCACCGGGTCGGTGCGCGGAAACAGCATGTTGCCGCAATCCCCACACGCACGCTTGTAGCCGCCGGCCTTGGCAATGGTGGCACCGCCGCATTTGCCGCAGAACCGATGCGTCATGTTCCAGTGCACGAGCGAGAAAGCCTGCGCCGCCTCACCCAGCATGGCGCCTTCCAGGATGTTCTCGCGGTAGATGCCGCGTGCGGTGGCGGCCTTGTAGAGATCCGGCAGGTTTTCCGGATCGATGCGCACAGGCATGGCGATGCGCGGCTCTCCCGTCTCACGGTGACCAAGCAGCACGGCGTTGTCGGGATCTGGATCGAGCGCAGCGAGCTCGTAAGGCGAAAACAGCGGATCGAGCACCTGCCGATCATGCTTCAGGATCATGCGGCCATCGGCAATCGCGTAGACATGCACGCCTTCAGTTGCGAAGGCCTTTTCCAGGCAGTCGTCGGTGCGGTTTTCCGTATCGCGGACAAGCGCGTTTTCGGCGAATGCCGTGAGGCTCGAGGGTTCCGCGTGCGGGGCAGCGAGATCGAAGATCGGACTTTTCATGAACTCAGTGCTTTCAGAATGGTGTCGGCCAGACGTTTGCGCACCTCTGGCTCATAGGGTACGGCGTCGCCAAAGCCCCAGATCGGCCCCGGCCAGTTGGCGTCGCCTTCGTTGCGGGCCACGACATGGACGTGCAGCTGTCGCACGATATTGCCGATCGCCGCAACATTGATCTTGGTGCATTGCGTGACGCCTTTCAGCGCACTGGCAACAAGATTTGTTTCGAATGTCAGCATGGTCTGGTCCAGCGGTGTCAGTTCAAAAATCTCCGAAATATCCGGGCGCTGCGGGATCAGCGTCAGCCAGCTCCACCGGCTGTCATCCACCAGACGCAGCTGGCAAAGGCCGAGATTGGCAATCAATATCGCGTTGCGCGTGAGCCGCGCATCGGGTTCGAATATCTCCAAGGCTGCACTCCCGTCGCTTTTCTTTTGAGCCGACTGTATGCGGGATTTGCCGCCGCCTTCAAGCGCGCCGCCGGGGGTTTTTTCGTCATTCCGCTTGCATTTCGGAAGAAGATTGCCGATATGGAGGGCGGGAGGCTGGTGGTGGACGGACCACTCGCCAACCGGGTCAGGTCCGGAAGGAAGCAGCCCTAACGAGTTCAGGCACGGGTCATCGTGCTGGCCTCCCACCTCTCCTTTCTATGAAAGCCCGGTTGCCGGGCGAAATCAAAGGCAACGGGCCATGAGCGGCAGCGACAAGGACATTGCGGAGCAGACAGGCTACCGGGTCCTCGCGCGCAAATATCGGCCTAAGGATTTCAATGATCTGATGGTCGGCCAGGAGCCGATGGTCAAGACGCTGACGAATGCGTTCGAAAGCGGCCGCATCGCCCAGGCGTACATGCTGACTGGCGTTCGCGGGGTCGGCAAGACGACCACCGCCCGCATTCTCGCCCGCGCGCTGAATTACAAGACCGACACGATCGACAAGCCGACGATCGAGCTGAAGGAGCTTGGTGTCCATTGCCAGGCGATCATGGAGGGCCGTCATCTCGACGTCGTCGAAATGGACGCCGCTTCGCACACCGGCATCGACGATATCCGCGAGATCATCGAGCAGGTGCGCTACCGCCCGGTTTCGGCGCGCTACAAGGTCTATATCATCGACGAAGTGCATATGCTTTCCACGCAGGCCTTCAACGGCCTGTTGAAGACGCTCGAAGAGCCGCCGGAGCATGTGAAATTCATCTTCGCGACGACGGAAATCCGTAAGGTTCCGATTACCGTTCTGTCGCGCTGCCAGCGTTTCGACCTGCGCCGAATCTCGGCCGCCGATCTTGTGCATCTGTTCTCGACCATTGCGAAGAAGGAAGGAATTGAGGCCGAGCCGGAGGCGCTGGCGATGATCGCACGCGCGGCCGAAGGCTCGGCGCGCGACGGGTTGTCGCTGATGGATCAGGCGATCGCCCATGGTGGCGGCGCCGTGATCGCCGAACAGGTCCGCACCATGCTCGGCCTTGCCGACCGTGCCCGCGTGGTGGATCTCTTCGAGAACCTGGCGCGGGGCGATGCTGCGGCGGCGCTCAATGAATTTGCCGGCCAGTATGAGGCGGGGGCCAATCCCGTCGCCGTGCTGAACGATCTCGCCGATTTCACCCATCTGGTCACGCGCTTCAAGTTCGCGCCCGCATCTGCCGAGGATCCGTCCTTGAGCGAGGCAGAGCGCACGCGTGGCGCAGAGTTCTCGAAGACGCTTGCCGTTTCGATGCTCTCGCGTATCTGGCAGATGCTGCTCAAGGGCATTCCTGAGACCGAAAGTGCCGCGCGCCAGCAGGCCGCGGCCGAAATGGTTCTGATCCGCATCGCGCACGCCGCCAATCTTCCATCCCCGGAAGAGGCCGCCCGCCGTCTCGCGGACTACGCCAACGGCAGCGCCGTCGATGCGCCATCCGCGCCGCGCCCGAATGGCGGCGGGGGAGCATCCATGCAAGGCGGAGGGCATGTCAACGCGGTTGGCCAGGCGATGAGCCCGCGCGGAGCCACTGGCGGTCCAACGGCGATGTTGCGCGCCGTACCGAAGGCAGATCCGTTGCCGACGCAGCAAACCGCTGCCGATCCGCAAGCGGCCGAAGCGCCCCGCGCCGAGGAGCGCGCCGTGCCCGAGATGCTGGTCAAGGTCGGCTCGCTGAAGGACATTGTTGAACTCTGCTCCAAGAACCGAGAGCCTGTGTTGCGCACGCTGCTGCGCCAGCATGTTCATTTCGTGCAGATGGAGCCCGGCAAGCTGGAAATCCGGTTGGGATCGGATGCCCCGCGTTCGCTGGTCAACGACCTGCAGACCCGCCTCGAGAAATGGACCGGAATACGCTGGCTCGTCATCTTGTCTCGCGATGAGGGTGAGCCGACGCTGGTTCAGCAGGAGTCCATGGAGAAGGAAACGCGCCTGCTCGACGCGCGCTCCGATCCGGATGTCGCTGCCATCCTTGAGCGCTTTCCCGGCGCCAGGATCATGGACGTGCGCGTGCGCAAGGATGAGGCGGAAGACGAGGAAAATACGCCGGCGCCTGCCGCCGCGGTCACCGAAGAAGGTGACGTTCTGCCTGGCGATGACGTGGAATTTTAAAAGAGATTCCTCAACGGCTGGGCCAAATCTCAAAACTTTGAAACAGAAGTCTGAACAGGAACGAGGAGCTGACGATGCGCGACATCATGGGCATGATGGGCAAGGTCAAGGAAATGCAGTCCAAGATGGAGAAGGTCCAGGCCGAGATCGCCGCCATGGACATCGAAGGCCAGGCCGGCGGCGGCATGGTGACGGTCCATCTCGACGGCAAGGGCGTCATGACATCGATCAAGATCGACCCGTCCATGTTCAAGGAAGATGACGTCGAAATCCTCGAAGACCTGATTGTCGCGGCCCACAAGGCGGCCAAGGACAAGGGCGAGGCCCAGGCACAGGCCAAGCTTGCCGAACTGACAGCCGGAATGCCGCTTCCCCCGG
Organism: Ensifer sp.; assembly: GCA_035565055.1. Classification (GTDB taxonomy): domain Bacteria; phylum Pseudomonadota; class Alphaproteobacteria; order Rhizobiales; family Rhizobiaceae; genus Ensifer_A. The sequence goes on along the minus strand of DATMTA010000161.1, from coordinate 4,863 downwards.
GGATGAAGTTCCCGTTCTGAGGATTGGACATCATGCGGATCGACCTGAAATTGGATGCCGCACAGATTGAAGCATTGGACCGGCTTGCCGAGATGAAGAACGTCTCTCGAGAGGAGCTTATCCTCGAAGCGATCGACGTTTTCTTGAAGGTCAAGACGGACGAATGCTTTGCGGCGGCCTTCAATCTATGGGGTTCCGATGGGCCGGATGGCCTTGAGTTCCAGACGCAGGTTCGACAGGAATGGCATTAGCCAAGCTGCGGCTTCCCAGGCGTCCGCGTGCCATATAAGCTCTCCTGAAAATAAGTGGAGAGCAACATGAACCCGACAAATCCCAAGGTCGATGCCTACCTGAAGCGCAACGAGCGCTGGCAGGCTGAAATGGCGGCGCTTCGTGCGCTGATGCTGGATTGCCCGCTCACCGAAGACCTGAAATGGGGCGTTCCTTGCTACACGCTCGACGGCAAGAATGTCGTTCTCATCCATGCTTTCAAGGACTATTGCGCACTGCTCTTCCACAAGGGCGCGCTGGTGAAGGACCCGGAAGGCATCCTCATCCAGCAGACGGAAAATGTTCAGTCCGCCCGCCAGATCCGCTTTTCCGGACTTGATGAAATCCGACGCATGGAGAACCTCATCAAGAGCTATGTGCACGAGGCGATCGAGGTGGAGAGGTCTGGGCTCAAGGTGGCGCACAAATCGGTTGCCGAGTTCGCCGTGCCTGAGGAATTGACCGAAGCGTTTGCGGCAGATGATGCACTGAAAGCTGCCTTCGAAGCGCTCACGCCCGGACGGCAGCGGGCTTATCTTCTGCATTTTTCGTCGGCTAAGCAATCGGTGACGCGTCAGAGTCGGATCGAGAAGTGCAGGCCGAAAATCATGGACGGGAAAGGTCTCGACGATTGAAGGGGGCAACGATGAATCCATCTCCCAGCGTGTTCAAACAGTCCTTTTTTCACGGATCCCGCGCCGATCTGAAGCCGGGAGATCAAATTGCCGTGGGCTATCGCTCGAACTTCCGCAAGGATATGTCGCTGTCATGGGTCTATTTCGCGGCCACTCTGGATGCCGCCATCTGGGGCGCTGAACTGGCGAAAGGGGAGGGACGGGAGCGGATATACGTCGTGGAGCCGCTCGGGTCCTTTGAAGACGACCCGAACGTGACGGACAAGCGTTTTCCGGGGAACCCGACAATGTCCTATCGGTCGCGCGAACCACTAGTGGTCATAGCCGAGGTGGAGAACTGGCAGGGTCATCCGCCGGAACGGCTGGAGGCAATGAAGGCGGGCCTGGCCCGCCTTGAGGCAGAAGGCCGCAATCACATCATCGATTGAGGGAGCACCCGTTCAGCCGAAGGTGAAGAGGCAAAGCGAGGCCGCTTCCCGCGTCGAGTCGTCCTTGAGGATATCGATGCGGGTGATGGCGCCGTTATTCGTGCTGACTTCGATCGTGCAGGTCTTGCGCTCGGCCTTTGCCTCGACCTTGGTTTTCATCGGATCGCCGATCGTCACGCCGCTAACGCCGAAGCCGAACGAACGCTCATGGGCCGGTGTCACGTCATCGCGTGTCACGCTCCAGACAAGTTTGCCGGAAGAGCCGCCGGACGCCTTGCCAAATCGGGTCTCGAATTCCGCCACCGGCTTGCCCTCCCAGCGTTTGCTGAGATGGTTTTCCGCCCTCGGGTTCTGTGCCGTCTGGCAGGCTGCAAGGAGGAAAGCAACGGCGATGAAGGTCGAAGTGTTGAAGGTCCGGTTCAGCATTTTTTGCTCTCAATCCGATCAGCATCCAGACGGCGCGAATCGCCAGATCACAGCCTAGCAGATCGGCCCGCGTTCGATGATGCGAAGTCCAGGTTCGGCGGCCGTCAAGAGCGTCCGACAAACGCAGGTCGAGACGAATGCTTCGCCTCCACATGCCGCTTGAAATTGCTCAGGATCGCCTGCCAGCCCTCGCGCTGCATCTCCTCCGGATGCTCGCTTTCCGGATCGAAGGCGACCGTCACGGTCACGCCTTCCGGATGTTCGACGAAATCCACCCGTGCATGTCGGTCTCCGAAATCGTATTCGATGACGGCATAGGGCACGATGCGGGTGTATGTGCCTTCGAAGTCAAAGCCCATGGAGCCGTCCTTCGCCTCCATGCGCGAGGAGAAATGCCCGCCATCGGTCAGTTCCACCGTCGCGCGGGTCGTGTGCCAATCGTCCGACGCCGCGTTCCACTGCACGATATCGTCCGGTGTCGTATAGGCGTTCCAGACGGTCGCGATATCCGCGACGACCCTTGTCTCGACTGTGATGGTCATGGCTCTCTCCCTTGATGTTTGCTGAGCGCTAAACGCATTAACCCCGCGAAACGATCCCCTTCAGGAAGTTCGCGACATTGAGCCCGATTTCCGGCACGCCATAGCCGCCCTCCATGAGCGTGAGAACCGGCACGCCGCTGCCCGCAATCATCGCGCCCATGCTGATGAAATCCGGGCTCGTGAGCTTGAAGAAGCTGATCGGATCCTTCTCGAACGTATCGACGCCGAGCGACACGACGATCGCCTCTGCGCCATATCCCTTGATCCGGGCAAGCGCGTCGGCCAATGCCTGCGACCATGTGCTCCAGGGCGTGCCCGGCGGCATCGGGTAGTTGGCGTTGAAGCCTTCGCCCGGACCTTCGCCGGTCTCGTCCGCATAGCCGAGAAAGTAGGGAAAGGCATCGACCGGATCGCCATGCAGCGAAGCGAAGAAGATATCGTCGCGGCGATAGGTGATGTCCTGCGTACCATTGCCATGATGGAAATCGACATCGAGGATCGCGACGCGCTTCGCGCCGTGATCGAGCAGCCGCTGTGCAGCCACCGCCGCATTGTTGATGAAGCAATAGCCGCCATAGGTGTCGATGCCGGCATGGTGGCCGGGCGGCCGGCAAAGCGCAAAGCAGCTCCGATTGCCCTTGTTCAGCCAGTCCGCCCCTTCGAGCGCGCAGGATTGCGAGGCTAGCGCGGCCTCATAGGAGCCCTTGGTGATCGAGGTCTCGACAGAATTGGCATAGTAACCCAGCGCCCCGTCGATATTGCGAGGCACGCGGGCCATCTGTGTGCGCCGCACGGGCAGCGTGACGGGGATAGCCTCACCGGCAAAGCCTTCCTCCGCCCAACGGTCCCAGGCCGTTGCCAGAAATTCCAGATAGCCGCGATCATGCACTTTCATCGCCACGTCGAGCTCGCGGTCGGCAGGCGCGGAGACGTCATTGAAACCTGCCGCCTGCAGCGCCTCCAATATCCATTCCGCCCGGAAAGGCCCCTCGAAGGGCTTTACGAGCTCCCCGCCATGCAACTCGGTCTTCGCGTCGCGCAGCTTGTGTTTCTCGGAATAGATGATTTTCATGAGGGGCTCTCAGCGTTGTTCTTGACCGATTGAAGGCAATGCGTTTTCGCATTACTTTGGGATCACAAGAGGTTTGCCATGACCATACTCACAGTCAACCCGCAAGGCCAGATCATCGTCGGCGAAGACGTGGTGAAGCAACTCGGCGTCAAGCCCGGCGACAGGGTGGAGTTGAGCGTCCTGCCGGGCGGCAAGGCGGAGATTGCCGCTGCGCCGAAGACGCTGACGTTTCGGGATCTTCAGGGGTTCCTTAAAGGAAAGACGAACGGCAAGCGCCTCACAATAGATGAAATTAATACTGCGATTGAGGAGGCCGGTGCACGAGCGGGCATGGGGGAATGAAGTCACTCCCGACACAAACGTCTTGCTGCGCGCGTTTGTGGGTGATGACGAAGAACAGCAAGCTTTAGCTATCGAAGCACTGAACAGTGCCGAGTTCGTCGTAATAGGTTTGCAAGCTCTTTGTGAGTTTGCTTGGGTTCTCAAGAAAATTTATGAAACTCCCCGCGCTGATATCGCTCAGCTCATAGGTTACGTACTCAGTATTTCCAATGCGTACATTGATTTTGACGCAGTGGAAGCGGGACTGTCCGTTCTTCGAGGCGGTGGAGATTTCGCGGATGGAGTCATTGCCCATGAAGGCAGATCTCAAGGCGGCCATGTCTTTGTGTCGTTCGATAAGAAGGCCGTCAGGCTTTTAGCCTCTCAAGGACATTCGACGCAACTCTTGAAGTGATGCCAACGTGCCTGGTATCCGCGACGATGAGAGGTGAAGAGCAACGACGATCTGCTCACCTCCACGAAGGAAGAGAAACGATAGGCGGCCGCATTGGCCGCCTATCAGCTATGTAATTCAACCCCGAAGCGTTCCGCCCGTTGTCTTCTCGACATTGGCGATGATCCGCTTGGTCAGACCGTCGAAATCCTCGTCCGTCAGCGTGCGTTCCGCCGGCTGGATCGTGACTTCGATGGCGATCGACTTCTTGTCCGCGCCGATCGATGCGCCCTCGAAAATGTCGAAGACGTTGACGGCGCCGATCAGCTTGCGATCAGCAGAGGCCGCCGCGCGGATGATCGCACCGGCTTCCACAGCCTTGTCGACCACGAATGCGAAGTCGCGGCGCACGGCCTGGAAGGGCGAAAGCTCCAGCACCGGCTTGGTCTTGGTCGCCTTCTTCTTCGGCTCGGGGATCGCGTCGATATAGACCTCGAAGCCGCAAAGCGCGCCGGAAACGTCCAGCGCATCGAGCGCCTTCGGGTGGAACTCGCCGAAGGTGCCGAGGATCACTTTCGGACCCATCTTGATCGTGCCGGAACGGCCGGGGTGATACCAGTTCGGCCCGCCCTTTTCGATCTGCACATTGCCCATCGGCATTCCGCAGGCTTCCAGCACGGCGAGCGCATCCGCCTTCGCGTCATAGACATCCACCGGCTTGCCGCCGCCGGACTTGCCGTTCGACCACATGCGGCCGGCGCCGGAAAGCGAGGCC
>DATMTA010000160.1:0-35516 GCA_035565055.1 Ensifer sp. | reverse complement strand
CCGCCCGCTATGCTGCACCGGCACATGGCTTCCTCGTGTCGATCGCGAAGCCGGCAACGCTCCCCTTCGACTACTGGGCCATCGCGAAGGCAGAGAACGGCTTTCGTCTGGAGCTTGCCGGTGGCGCCCCGCCTCAGGGCTGGGAGGCATGGCTGCGCGAAAGCCTGGCGCTGCCTGCCTCGGTTGATGTCTCTGGCTATGCCGATGCCGCAAGCGGCGACCATCGCCTGCTCGTTTTCGAGGGCAACCTGCTCCTGGCTGCGCTTTTCGTCTCGCGCGAACCGGTCGCGGTCTCGCGGCAATGGGCGGTCGAGCAGTTGTCCGTGAGCCACGCCGATACAGCCGCCCGCTTCATGCTCACCGCAGGTCGCCCCGCACCCGGACGGCCGGACAAGGGCGCCATCGTCTGCTCCTGCTTCTCGGTCGGCATCAACGAGATCACTCAAGCCGTGCGCGGGGGCTGCTGGTCGGTCGAGAAGATCGGCGAAAGCCTGAACGCAGGCACAAATTGCGGCTCCTGCCGCCCGGAAATCAGGAGGATCATCGATGCGACGCAAGTCCTTGCCGCCGAGTGACAGCCCCGAGCGCATCGCGCCGCTCGCCAAGCTACCGGTCTTCTGGTCGCTGACCGACAAGCGCGTGGTCGTGGCCGGCGGGTCGGATGCCGCCGCCTGGAAGGCCGAACTGCTGGCCGCCTGCGGTGCGATGGTCGAGGTCTATTCCGAGCCGCATGAGGTTGGAGACACGATGCAGGCGTTGATTTCCGAGGGAAAGGTCTCTTTGAGATCGCAGCCCTGGTCGATCAGCGTCTTCGACGGCGCGAGCCTTGCCCTCGGCGATTGCGAGGGGGAGGACGAGGCTCGCGCCTTTTTCTGCGCGGCGCGTGCGGCGGGCGTTCCGGTCAATGTCATCGACAAGCCGGCGTTCTGCCAGTTCCAGTTCGGCTCCATCGTCAACCGCTCGCCGGTCATCGTGTCGATCTCGACCGATGGGGCCGCCCCGATCCTGGCCCAGGCGATCCGCCAGCGCATCGAAACGCTGCTGCCGCCGGCCCTGAAGGACTGGGCAGCTCTCGCCCGGCAGGTGCGCGATGCCGTCAATCTGCGCCTCGCCGCCGGCCAGCCGCGCCGCAAATTCTGGGAAAATTTCGTCGACCGCTGCATGGGCTCGAACCGCTTACCGGCAGATGACGAGGCAGACGACCTGATCGGCACTGCCGAGCGCATCGCCGCAGCACCCGCCGCAGGCTCGGTGACGCTCGTCGGCGCGGGGCCCGGCGATGCCGAATTGCTGACGCTGAAGGCGATGCGGGCGCTCCAGGCTGCCGACGTCATCCTTTTCGACGATCTCGTGTCGGCAGAGGTGCTGGAACTCGCACGCCGCGAGGCTAAGCGCTTCCTCGTCGGCAAGCGCGGCGGCCGTGAGAGCTGCGGGCAGGACGACATCAACGACATGATGGTGCGTTTCGCCAGGGCGGGAAAACGCGTCGTGCGGCTCAAGTCTGGCGACCCGATGATCTTCGGCCGTGCCGGCGAGGAGGTCGCGCGGCTTCAGGCGGAAGGCATCGCGGTGGATATCGTGCCCGGCATCACCTCCGCCTCCGCCATGGCCGCGCGGCTCAGAGCTCGAAAAAGGCTTCGGCGTCACCGGCGATCGGACAATCAGCGATCACAGCCGACTGCAGGCACCTCTCTCCGGACTGCAAAAATTCAATAGAGCATGAAGGCGGGGGCGAGAGAGAACATTCCAGCCCCCGCGGAAGTTTGCAGCAAGCCCGTTCAAAGCCGAATTCGCGGATCGGCGACGGACTGCAGGATTTCAATGACCATGTTGATCAGGATGTAGAACGTCCCGAACACCATCGAAACGCCGAGCACCGCCGGCAGGTCCGACACAGCGAAAGCCTGGACCACATAGAGCCCCAAGCCCGGCCAGGAGAAAACCCGTTCGACAATGAGCAGATTTCCGAACAGCAGACCGATCTGCAACCCGATCATCGCCAGCGGTGCCGAAGCAGCGTTGCGCAGCCCATGACGGACGACGATATCCGCTTCGCCCAGACCCTTGCCGCGCACGGTACGGATATAGGTCTGCTTCAACACATCGTGCAGTGAGGAATTCAGGCTGCGACCGACGGCGACCGCAACCGGCAGCGCCAGCGCCAGCGCAGGCAGGATCAGATGCTGGAGCGCATCGAGAGAGACCTCCGGCTTGCCGACGAGCAGACCGTCGAGGACATTGAAGCCGGTGGGGCCGCTGAAACGCCGGAGGCTCAGACGGCCAGACCCCGGCAGCAGATCGAGCTTGAACCAGACGAAATAGACCAGCAGCAGCGCCGAGAGGAAGATCGGCGTCGATCCTGCGGCCAGCATGATCATGCGCAGCACACCGGCGCCACGCGTCGTGTTCTGCAGCAACGCCAGCAATAGAGCCATGGCTGTACCCATGATCATCGCCATGCACGCAAGTTCCAGCGAGGCCGGAAGGTATTTCGCAATGTCGCTGGCTACCGGCTGGCGCGTCCTGACCGACGTGCCGAGGTCGCCATGCAGCAACTGCCCGAGAAAACGGCCATACTGCACCACCAGCGGGTCGTTCAACCCCAGCTCCTTGCGCACCGCCTCGACCGTCTCCACGGGCGCGCTGGGTCCGGCAATCGCACGGGCCGGATCTGCCGGAATGAGGCTCTGCAGGCAGAACACGATCAGGCTCATGGCCAAGAGCACGGCAAAGAGGCTCACGAAACGTTTTATCAGATACGAACTCATCATCAGGCCCCCCGCAGGACCGAGCGAAATCCATCGCCGGCGAGATTGGAGAGCAAACACATGAAGAAGATCAGCACGGCCGGCAGGATCGGCAGCCACCAGTAGACAGTGAGGCTGTCGAGCGCCCGCGATGTCATGGCCCCCAGCTCTGGCGCAGGTGCCGGCTGTCCGAGGCCTAGGAACGACATGAGGGACATGGTCATGATGACATTGGCCACATCAAGGCTGGCCGCGACCAGCAGCGATGGGATTGCACCGGGCAGCAGGTAGCGCAAGAGCAAACGCGGTCCCCTGACGCCGGCAACCCGCGCCGCCTCCACATGCGGGCGGCTGTTGAGCCGCCGGATCTCGTCACGGCTGATGCGCGCATACCAGGGCCACCAGAAGATGGCGATGGCGATCATGGTATTGAAAAGTCCCGGCCCCAGCGAGGCCACGACTGCCAGGGCGATCAAAGTCGACGGCAGGACCAGAAACAGTTCGATCAGACGCTGGACAAGCATGTCGATCTTGCCCCCAAGCGCGCCGGCAAGCAGGCCCACAAGGGTGCCCAGAACCAGGCTGAAGGCGATGATCGCCATGCCAGGCAACCATGTGTATTGAACACCGAGTATCGCTCGGGAGAACAGGTCGCGGCCGATCTCGTCGGTACCGAACAGATAGGTCGCAGACGGCGGCAGAAAGGCATCGGCGACGCGCAGTTGAGGATCGAACGGCGTGAGCCAGCGTGCCAGCAGTGCGATGATGGTGATCAGCAATACGCCGGCCATCCCAATCGCTTCCAGCACGCCGATACGCCGCAACAATGCGGTCCATTCGCCACTGCGGCCCGTTGAAGCGGGCTTGCTCTCGAGTATGTCAGTCATGCGCAGGTTCCAGATGAAGTGTCGGCATCGCCGCGATCAGCCGGCGTGTATAGGCGGCCTGCGGGGCGGCGATGACGGCATCGACATCGCCAACCTCCACGAGTTCACCATTCTGCAATACCGCGATCCGGTCGGCGATGATGCGTGCGGCAGCGAGATCATGTGTCACGAACATCATCGCCATGCCCAGACGCCGCCTGAGATCGCCGAGAAGATTGAGCGTGGTGGCGGCCAGCGAGACATCCATGGCGCTGATCGGCTCATCGCAAAGCAGCAGCTTCGGCGGCACGACGACGGCACGGGCGACCATGGCGCGCTGGCACTGACCGCCCGAAAGTTCCGACGGCAGCGCCGTCATCAGCGCCGGATCGAGCCCGACCATGGTCAGCGCCGCGCCCACCCGCTCGCGTCGTTCGCCGGCGCTCAGACGCAGCGGGCGCAAGCGTTCGCCTATCTGCTCGCCGATCGTGAGCCACGGAGTCAGGGCCGAAACCGCATCCTGAAACACCACCTGCGGCGGCACATTGTCCACCCGCGAAACATCGCCGCTGCTGGGTGCCAGAAGTCCTGCAGCAATTCTCAGTATGGTCGATTTCCCGGAGCCGCTTTCGCCCACCAAGGCCACGCATTCACCCCGTCGAATCGAGAGGTTGACGGACTGGAGCACCCGCTTCTCTTGGCGTTTGCCCCAGAGCGGCCCTGTGCCGCTGGCAAAGCTCTTGCTGACATTGAACAGTTCGAGCGCCACCCCTGTCGGCAGAATGTCCGGGCGCGGCCAGGGTGCGGCGACATCGCGACGGCTCGCCAGTGGCGTGCGCGCAGGATGGTGACAGGCCGTGCTGCCATCGTGCTGGTCGATCGACCTCAAGCTGGGGCGAACGGTGCGGCATTCGCCATCGGCCAGCGGACAGCGCCAACTATAGGCACAGGCCGAACCCGTATCGACACGCTGACCGCGTTCGATCGGCAACGTTGCCAGCGGCCGCGACCGATCGGAGGAAAAGTCGAAACGCGCGGAAAGCAGACCGGCGGTGTAGGGATGCGCCGGATTGGCAATGACGTTCCGGATGGCCCCAATCTCGGCGATACGACCCGCATAGAGCACGATGACCCTGTCGGCGAGTGACGCCGCGACGCTGAGATCGTGGGTCACGAACACGATGGCTGTCTGCTGTTCGCGCGCCAGCGTCCTCAGGAGGTCGAGGATCTGGGCCTGGATGGTGACGTCTAGCGCAGTCGTCGGTTCGTCGGCGATCAACAGCTTCGGACTGGCCATCATCGCCATGGCGATCAGCACCCGCTGGCGCTGTCCGCCCGAGAGCAGATGTGGAAAGGAAGCCGCGATCCGCTCGGGATCGTGCAGTCCGGTACGCTTCAGCCAGTCTGTGATGGGTGCAGGACCATCGATGGATTCCTGCATCTGGCGCGCGATCGTCATGGTCGGATCAAGCGCGCTCATCGGGTCTTGCGAGACCGCGCGCACCAGACTGCGGCGCGCGCCCCGCAGCAGCTTTTGCGATGCGCCGACGATCTCGGTTCCATCCAGACAGATCGAGCCGCTGACCTGCGGCTGGCTTTCGCGCGGCAGCAGACCTTGCAGCGCCAGCCCGATCGTCGATTTCCCCGAACCGCTCTCCCCCACGAGCGCTATGATCTCGCCATGAGCTGCATCGAAGCTGATGCCATCGAGCACACGATTGGACCTGCCATCGCGGCTTAGCACGACCGACAGGTTGCGAATGGAAAGAACAGGTTCAGTCATAATAGTCGGGGGCCAGTTTGATCTGCTGGACGAGTTCGGGATCATGGGTCAGCATGAGCATGGCCTGCTTCTCGCGAACGAGTGCGTTGATGCGACGGATCGAGGCCAGTGCGGCTACATCGTCGGTGGCGCCCCCAGGCAGGATCTCGTCGGTGAAATTGATCATCAGGTCGCCGACGTCCGCGGCAAGGACGACCTTGCCCGTTTTCGGCAGCGTGACGATCAGCGATTGATGGCCGGGAGAATGGCCGGGCGTCTCGACGATGGAAATGCCGTCCATGAACTCGGTGTCGCGGTCGATGATCGTCCAGTCGATTTCCGGCATGTCGTAATCGGAAGGGAAGAAATAGGAGGGCGCCTCGCCCGAGAACGCGAAATCGTATTCGCGCCGCGAAACGATGAACTTCGCCTGCGGCATATGCTTGATATGCCCGCTGTGATCCGCATGCAGATGCGAGATGATGACTGTCGAGATATCGCCGAAACCGATCCCGATTTCGGCAAGCTGCCGCTCCATCTCATGATGCGGCTTGATCACCGGCGGCGGGTCCCAGCCCGTGTCGATATAGAGCTGCTTGAGACGGGACGGATCTCGCAGATTGGCCTCGTCCAGGCCGGTGTCGAACAGCACCCACCCCTCATCGGTCTCCATCAGGTAGGCCGTGATGGGCACCGAGATGATGAAACGGGCACCGATATCGCGCGTCGATACCGTCTTGGGAATGATCTCGAAACCGCAGAGCAGCACGTAGAGCCGCTTGACGCTCGTCATGGCAGGCACCTTTTGCAAGGGAAATGATGGAAATGGTGAAAGCGTCGCGCCGGCAAGGCCAGCGCGACTGCATACCTACTTGACCCAACGCACGGTTGCGAAATCGATGTTGCCCGGCGGGAATACGGGGCGAAGCCCGAGATCCTCAAGCCCCGTCGCATGCACGACGACGTCCTGCACATCGACCAGCGGAATGAAATAGCCGGCGTCGTAATACATCTGGCCCGCCTTCTCATAGAGCGCGTTGCGCGCCGCGATATCGGTCAGCGTCCCCGCCTGCGCGACAAGTTCGTCCGCAGCCGGAAGCGAGCGGCCGAAGAAGTTGAGCGGCCCGCTGCTTGTGTAGAAGACCGTCGCCTGGTTTTCGGGATGGGCCGCATCGGGGCTGGAGCGGGAGATGATGATATCCGGCGCCTTGGGGTCGCCCTTGACACCGTAGACGGACCCGGTGGGCATGACATTGACGGTAGCATTGACGCCGATCTGTGCAAGCTGCGCCACCATCAGGTCGACGGAGCGACCGACATTGGGCAACTCTTCGGCGGCGTAACCGAGCACCAGGCTCACTGGCCCGGCCGCCTTAATCGCGGCTCTCGCCGCCTCCATGTCTGTCGGGAAAACGACCGGGGTCTTCGGCTCGAGCATGGCGGCCTGGAAGAGCGACTTGGCGGGTTGGCCATAGGCGCCGAAGGCGTCCTTGACCCAGAGCGCAGGGTTGATCGCCGTCAGCACGGCCTTGCGCACCTCCGGCTTGTCCATGGGCGAATCCGGCTTCACGAACGCGGTCACCAGAGCCATGCTCGGCATTGCCGTCGCCTCTACGCCTTGTGGCAATGCAGCCAGTTGGCCCCATGGATAATTGTTGGGCACGGCATCGATCTCGTTTGCCCGCAATTGCAGGATCTGTTGGCCGATATCGGCAACGATCGGAATCTGGATCTCGTCGAAGAACGGTTTCTTTCCGTAATAGGCGTCGTTGCGTTCAAGCGTATACTGCTCGCCACGCTTGAATTCGGCCAGTTTGAAGGGACCGGTGCCCACCGCGTGCTCATTGAGCCACGTCTTGCCGACATCGGCACCCGCATTATCGGCCAGCGCCTTCGCACTGATGACCTTGGGTCCCCAGGGGCTGGCAAGACCATCCAGAAGCGACGGCTGCGCGTGGTTGAGCGTCAACACCACCGTCGCGTCATCCAGCGCCTTGATATCCTTCACATTGGCAAGGAAATAGCTCAGCGTCAGCTGATTGTCGCGCCGACGCTTGAATGACTTGACGACGGCGTCGGCGTTGAACGGTGTTCCGTCATGAAAGGTCGCGCCGGTGACCAGGTGGAATGTATAGGTCAGGCCGTCGGGAGAGATGTCCCACGATCTGGCAAGCAGGCCGCGGATCTTCGTCGAGCCCTCCTCATATTCAACCAGCCCCTCGTAGACATTGTTGATGGCACTGAGACCGCCGACCTCGAAGGCATTGTCGGGATCGAAGGAGCCGATATCGCTGGAATACGGCACCCGCAGAACCTCCCGCGAGGCAGCAGGCATGGCACCCAGCAACAGGCCGGCGGCTAGCCCCAGGACGGACATCGAAAACTGGCGCCCGGTCGAAAGTTTTCCAATCTTCTTGAAAAAGTCCAACGTCATGCTGAATTCCCCTCTTTTGAAATAAGTCAAAACAGGGATTGAACGAAAACCAGACGAAACCAGTCATCGGCCAATCCCTTGGCCAACGAGGTCTCCCGGGCTTTTATCCCGCCGTGTGTCCGACCGGATTTATCCCGGGCCGGCGGTAGCTCTCGGTCCAGACGTGTCACAACACCGGAACCCTAGCCCCCAAACTCACTTATTTATAAGCAATTGCCGTGCCAAACCAAAAACGCCTGTTTTCCGATGGTCAATCCACCGGCAATATCCGAGGTTGACCGAATTGCGTGCAATGCAAGTGCAGGTGATTAATTGGTGGGCAACATGCTGCTGGTCGCTGCAAGATACCGAATTCGCCTTAGACAGGCACCTTGGCGGACGACCCGCAAGGACTTGACTGCGGGCTTGATCCGATCGGTGCCGGCCACGACCTGAAACAAGAAGGCCAACCTTGCTCCCGTCATTCTCCTATGCTCGGGCAACGTGGATGCGAGCAATGTCGTCGAGCTGGCCGACCAGCGTATCGGGTGCCGAGAAAAACGGCGAATGATCGGTATCGATCTCAAGGACCGGATGACACGGAAGCAGCCCCAGCATATGGGCCTGTAGCGCCGGAACGATGGCTTGGTCCTTCTGGCAGCGAATGTAGGCACGCGGCACCCGACCATATCGTTCCTCGGTCAGGGCAAGCGGTGTCGTGAAACTTGAATCGGGCTCTGCGCAGGCTTTTTCTCTGGCGCGCTCAATCCACTCTGCTGGCGTATTGTTGTAGAAATGCGCGGCCAGGCGCTCTGGCATGATGGTCGTCGTGCCATTCGGGTGGCCGACGAGCGGAGCCAGATGCCCGTCGACCGGCACCGCATCGACCATGTCGAGCAGTGTCAGACCGGATGGCACGAGAAATGCGGTCAGATAGACCAGCCGGGCGATATTGTCCGGGACGCGCTCGGCCACTTCGCTGATGACCACGCCGCCCCGGCTGTGCCCGACCAGGATGACGGGTTCAGGCTGTTCCCGGACGATATCCGCCACCTGATCCGCCCATCGACCGATGCTAGCCTCTTTGATCGGCGTTGGATCATCGCCCATGCCGAGAAGGTCGGGCGCAATCACGGTGTGGCCTTGAGCCACGAGCGCCGGCGTGATCCGCTCCCAGCACCATGCGCCATGCCATGCACCCGCCACGAGCACGAAAACTGTCATTGCAATATTCCTTCGCTTTACAGCAGGAAGCTGGAGTCGGGGCTTGCCCCGATCCGCCGCTCGAATTCCAGTCGCGCTTCGGCCTGAATGGTAGCGGCGAACCAGTGGGAAAACATCTCGTCATGGCGCGGCTCGAGCCCAGCGCAGGCAACGACGATGCCATTGAGGACAGCACTGCCCCAAAAGATCGTGTCTCCGGAACGCAGATAATGCGCCGGCATCTGAGCCGTAGGCAGCCCCGTCCGGGCCGACATCTCAGCTTTCTTCAGAGCTATTTCCAAGTTGGGATACGGCGATCGCGAGAGATCGCCGATGCTGGTCACCAGCAGGCAGCCGGATTGGAAATCCGTCGCATCGTCCGCGGCCCCGCGACGAAGCGCATCTGTCGTGGTTACCACCAGCGCCAGCGCGCGCCGGTCGGTGACCTCGGCGCGCAAGGTGGCCTCGACCGCGGGTCGAATGACGGCAAAGGCGCGGCCAACCAGTTCAGCAGTGAGTATATCGCTCATCGTGGGCCTCCCGGGCGCGAAATCGCTTGCGTCATGACGGTGGCAGCACGCGCTTCTTGTACGCGATCACGTTCATGTCCCGCACATCGATGCTGATGCTGCCGACCTCGGCAAAGCGGCCAACCAGGGCTTCGCGCAGCAGAATGGACAGCTGCGCCTTCTGTTCGTCAGTCCTGCCGGCCAGCAAGGTGACGGTGACATGCAGGAAACTATCGAAGCCGGCCCCGGAGCGCATGTGGTCGTAAGGTATGGCGCGCACCTTGATGTCGGTCGCGTTCATGATGCCCGAAGCGGCACCGATCGCGAAGACGACATCCATCACCTCCTCAAGATGCAGCGCGGTTTCCAGCGGACGGGAATATTCGATGACGAAATGGGGCATGGCGATCAGAACAGCGAAAAATATTCGCGCTGCTCCCATTCCGACACCGTCATCGTGTAACGATCCCATTCGCTGCGCTTGATATGGGCGAGATACCTGACGAAATCCGCACCCAGTTTACGTCTGTAGAATTCGCTTCCCTCGAAGTGATCGATCGCCGAAAGCAGGCTTTTTGGCAGCGCGATCGCGTTGCTGGAATAGGGATTTTCCACCGGTGCAGGCGCTTCGAGCTTGCGCTCCAGACCATCCAGACCACTCAGGATCTGCGAGGCAAAGAATAGGTAGGGATTGGCCGTCGGCTCGGCGACGCGGTTTTCAATGCGGCTGGCTCGATCGCCCGGCTCCATCAATCCGCGGATCATCGCGCCCTTGTTGTCACGACCCCACTGCACGCGATCGGGCGCAAGCTGGTTTGGCTGGTATCGCTTGTAGCCGTTGACGGTCGGGGTCGTCAGCAGGCAGCTTTCCTGCGCATGGGCGAGCAGCCCGGCGATCCATCCGCTGGCATCGGGAGAAAGACCACCGTCGGCCTTCGGCATGAACAGATTGTCGCCGCTTTCGATTTCGACGAGCGACTGGTGCAGATGCCAGCCGCTCGGCACGGAATTGTCAAGCTTGGGTCGGCACATGAACGTCGCATGCAGACCACGGCGGCGGCACACCTGCTTCACCATCGAACGAAAGATGATCATCGCATCGGCATGTTCGAGCGGCGAGGCCGGCTCGAAGGTGAACTCGAACTGGCTCGGACCGAACTCCGCCTCCATCGAGCGCACCGGCAACCCCAGCATCTGGGCGACACGGCGCAGTTCGTCCATCACGGATTCGAGCGCGTCGTAGCGGGATTCGGTCAGATACTGATAGCCATGCGAAAGCAGGCTGGTTTCCGGCGGACTGGCAGGCATGCCGCCGTCGCCATGTGCCAGCCGATGATCTTCCACCTTGAGCACGTAGAACTCAACCTCGAGACCGCAGACCAGTGCCCTCCCCGTACTAGCCAGCGCTGCCACTGCCCGCTTCAAGATGCTGCGCGCACAGAATGGCATTTCGCTGCCATCCTTGTAATGGATCGTGCACAGGATCGACGCGCTGTGCGGCGACCAGGGCAGGATGCGGAACGTCGACGGATCGGGCACCATCAGCACATCGCCGGCGCCCGTCAGCAAACCTTCGCCGAAGCCGATATCATCGGACCAGACGGAAAACACCGTCCGATGGGAAGTATCCTTCAGCAGCAGTGTCGATGTCATGGCCACGCCATTCCTGATGGCAGAGGCCAGGCCACGCGCGA
This sequence comes from Ensifer sp., assembly GCA_035565055.1. Taxonomy (GTDB): domain Bacteria; phylum Pseudomonadota; class Alphaproteobacteria; order Rhizobiales; family Rhizobiaceae; genus Ensifer_A. The sequence continues at coordinate 24,322 of DATMTA010000160.1, read as the reverse complement.
CGATCGCCTTGCCGCGCGGAATGCCATGCTGGTCCACGAATGCAAGCCGGATCGTCTCCAGTCCTGCCATCTGGACCTCTTCCAGTACGCGATAGGCGGTCGCGAACTGTTCTTCGTTCAGCAGACCTTTGCGGCCCACCAGCCCGCTCTCAAGCGAACCTGCGTTGATACCCGACATCAAAACACCCTCGTCACTTCAGCGACATGCGCAAGCCGCATCGCGCGCACCTCGTCCAATTCCGATGCCGAGCGACCGGCACGCCAGACCACAGGCCGCATCAAAGCGCAGCGTTCCAATCGCATTCGGCACGGCGCCTGGCGTCGGCATCGACCCAGACATTCTGCCAGTCGGCCGTCTCGCCGATCGCATCGATCGAGACGGGTCCACGGATCGCAGCCACCCGCTCGGGATCGTTGTACATGGGCAACCCGGCGACATCGCCGTCGCGAAGCTTCTTGATCGCATCCAGCAACTTGCGGCGATTGCGGCTGATGCCGACATCGGTTCGGCCGAGATGTTCCTGCGTTCGATCCTGGATGCGCCCCATCGATTCCACCGCCCACTGATCGTGGACGTTGATATCCATCCCCATGCCGGTATAGGTCAGCGTGGACTGCTCATCGGGGTTGAAGCCGTAGTTGTTGCGCTTGTTCTTGATCGGGGCGTAGTCCGGCAGGCGGTGTTCCTGCAGGCGCTGTTCGCGCATCCGCACCTTGTCGACAGGCTTGCCGAAGCTGGTGAACATCGAATACCAGTAGCAGTTCTCGTCATCGATCGGCACATGCCACTGCGTGATGGTCATCTCGTTGGACATCGGAATGCAGATGGCTTCCGGGAAGATCTGGTTGGTGACGCGAACATGGCTGCGACCATCGGGGAGATGACGGAGCGAGATCAGCCGCAGCCCGTAGTCGGTCTCTTCGACATGAATTTCCGGGCGCGGATATTCGCGCAGCAGCTGGGTCATCGGAATGTCGGTGTTGGCGGCCTTGTCGCGGAACTGCTTGCCATACCCCTCGTTCGGATCCTCGTCCTTGAGGAAACGATGCAGGAAGGAAGCATGGGCCGGGTCGATCCCGACCTCCATCGCCTGCAGCCAGTTGCATTCCCAAAGCCCCTTGAAGGCGAAGACATGGGTTTCCGGCGCGGAAAAGCAGTCGAAGTCGGGGAATGGCGGCGGATCGCCGGCACCCATATAGGCGAAGATTATGCCGTTCTTCTCGATGACGCGGTAGGATTTCGTCTTGATATTCTTGTACATGAGGCTGCCCTCCGGCTCGCCCGGCTGCTCGACGCATTGGCCGGTATGGTCGAAATGCCAACCGTGGAAAGGGCAACGCAAGCCATTGTCCTCGCGGCGACCAAAACAGAGGTCGACGCCGCGATGCGGGCAATAGCGACCGATGAGGCCCAGCACGCCCTGATTGTCGCGGAACAGCACGAGATCTTCGCCGAGCAGCCGCACCGGCACGACGGGGCGCGCCGACATCAACTCTTCCGACAGGGCTGCCGGCTGCCAATACTGGCGCAGGACTTCTCCCGCGCCCGTACCGGCGCCGACCCTGCTCAACAATTCGCTCTGTTCCTGGCTCATCATGGCGCTGGTTCCTCTTCCTTTGAAATGCGTTTCGAAATGTCTTTGTCAGCTTGGCTTTGGAACGGCCCTGGCCAGCGGAATGGCACTGTCGGCCGCAGCCGGCAGATCCATCTCAAGGCCCTGGTCGATCAGTTTGCGCGCAGCAAGGTGATCTGCGGGACGGTTGACCGAGAAGGCTGAGACCAGCCGCTGGTCACGCAGGTGCAATACCGAAAAGGTGCCGGTTTCGATTTCACCCCGCAGGAGCGCCTCGCAGCCGGGCGCCATCAGTCCCGCCATCTGGATCTTCAGGTCGTACTGGTCGGTCCAGAACCACGGCACTGCGGTCAGAGGCGCGGCCTTGTCCACACAATGGCCCGCCACCGCACGGGCCTGATCGGTCGCGTTCTGAACGGATTCGACACGGACGGGGCCCGACCAGAAGCGGTTGTGAAAACTTGCGCAGTCGCCGGCGGCATAGACGCCTTCGAGCGTCGTCATTCCATGCGCGTCGACATGGATACCGCCCGCCATGACCGGGATGCCCGCATTGGTCGCCAACTCGATATTGGCCGAACTGCCTATGCCGACAACGACCAGATCCGCCTCAAGCCTCGTCCCGTCCGCGAGCCTGACTGCCGTCACCTGCCCATTCTCGCCATGGAAGCCCTCAATGGCGGCATTCATGCGCAGAACAACGCCGTTCCGCGCGTGATAATCCGCCAGGAAACCGGAAAGTCGCTGCGGCAAGGCCCTTGCCAGCAATCGATCCTGGGCTTCCAGCACCACAACCCGCTTTCCGGATTTGACAGCCGTCGCGGCCACTTCCAGCCCGATAAAGCCGCCGCCGACGATGACAACGGAATGTGCTGCTGCAAGCGCAGCCTTCACGTGACGAGCGTCAGCCATATCCCGCAAAGAGAGCACGCCATCGAGCGCGGCACCCGGCACCGCCAGCCGGCGCGCGCTTGCCCCCGTCGCCAGGATCAGACGGGCATAATCAAATTCTCCCATAGAGCTTTCGACCCGCCGCGCCGTTAGATCGATACGCCCGACCGTGCAGTCGGTGACCAGCTCTATCCCCTGATCACTGTAGAACTGGCGGCCGCGCAGCAGCAACTGCTCCGCCGAGCGCTCGCCCGACAAGAAGCCCTTGGACAAGGGCGGACGATGATAAGGCAGCTCGGAGTCCGCTGACAGCAGATGGATAGGCTCCTGCCAGCCATTCTGGCGCAAGGATGCGGCCACCTGCACGCCTGCATGCGAGGCGCCGACAATGACGGCTCCAGCATTCATCGCGCAATCTCCGCATTCTTCGAGAGCCCCTCGCCGCCGAAGGCTGCATTGCTCCGATGAACGCCGTACCTGCCGGAGTTCATGTCGATATCGTTCATCATGTCCTGTCCTTCCGGGAGCGCCATCGCGATTGCTGCGATCGCCTCAGATCCGGTCTCCTTCCAAACCTTCGGCGTCGCGGCTGAGCATGTTGAGGAACCGCCTGGTTCGCTCCTTCTTCGGCGAGCCCAGCACTTCGGCCGGCGTCCCCTCCTCGACCATCTCGCCCTCGTCGAAGAAGACCACGCGGTCGGCAACGTCACGGGCAAAATTCATCTCATGGGTCACCACGATCATGGTCATCCCGGCCTCCGCCAGCGTCCGCATCACGTTGAGCACTTCGCCGACGAGCTCTGGATCGAGCGCAGATGTCGGCTCGTCGAACAGCATGAGGCGCGGCTTGACGGCGAGCGCGCGGGCGATCGCCACACGCTGCTGCTGGCCGCCCGACAGATGATGGGGCAGATGATCGCAGTGAAACCCGAGACCCACCACATCCAACAGGATGCGTGCAGTCTGCTCGGCCTCGGCGCGTGAAACACCATGCACCTGCATCGGCGCTTCCATGATGTTTTCAAGCGCGGTGAGATTGGCGAACAGGTTGAAATTCTGGAACACCATGGAGACGCCGACCTCTGCACGGGCCTTGGCGCGACCGGACGTCGGCCGCAGCCGGCCGTTCTGCTTGACATATCCCACATGGCGGCCATCGACCGTGATTTCACCTTCGTCGACGGACTCCAGATGATTGATCAGCCGAAGCAGCGTACTCTTGCCCGAGCCGCTCGGCCCCAGCACGGCCACGACTTCGCCACGCTGGACGTTGAGGTCGATACCCTTGAGGATCTCGCGCTCGCCATAGGATTTCCAGATCCGGCGACAGGAGAGAAAGGGAGCCTCTTCCGTCTTGCCGCCCGACGCCGCCGATGTGCCGAGCAGGCTCCTGACGAGGTCCGTCCGCTGCTGCACCGTCAGACGTGCGGCGGCAGGCTTGGCAAGGGGCTGGTCAACAGGCTCTGCCTTGCGCGCGAACCGGGAGAAGATCGTTTGCGCTGCATTGATGCCACGCTTGCGCTCCGGATCCATCGCGTATTCGAGATAGGCCTGGATACCGGAGATCAGGCCGGTAAGAACCAGATAGATCAGGGCGGCGCCGGTAAAGACGGTGAAGAATTCAAACGTCTGGCCGACGATCTGCTGCGAACGGAACGTGAGTTCGCTGACAAAGATCACCGACGCGACCGACGTCATCTTCAGCATGCCGATGGAATCTCCCGCCAGTGCGGGCAGTATGGTGCGCAGCGCCTGCGGCAGGATGATGCGCCGCAGCGTCTTCACAGACCCCATGCCGAGCGAAGAGGCTGCAATGCCCTGCTGCGGATTGACCGACATGATGCCGCCACGGACAATCTCGGCAGCAAAGGCGGCCTCGCTCAGCGAGAACGCGATGACGGCCGTGGTGAAACTTCCGAACTTCAGTCCGATCAGCGGCAAGGCATCGAAGATGAAGACGAGTTGCAGCAATTGCGGCGTGCCGCGCATCAGGGAAATGTACAACCACGCCACAGCCCTGAGCGCGAAGAATTGCGACATCCTTGCCAGCGCCACGAGAAGTCCGAGCATGAAGCCGATGGCGATGGAGCAGACGGTGATCTCTACCGCCAGGACAGCACCGGCCCAGAGGAATTCCGATGTGAAATAGCCAAATACCTGATAGACCCAGTCCACGCCGATCATACTCCTGTGTGGAAGCGGACATGTCGCCCGTCCGCCCCCATTTCCTCATTGCCGGATACGCGAGTGGATTTTCACTTCGTCTTGAGCATGGCCGGGATTTCGAGAGCCGGATCGATGCCGTATTTGGCAAAGATTTCCTTTTGCAGCCCGGCGGCCTGGATGGCCGCGAGGCCTTGCTGGAAGGCTGCGGCGAGCGGACTGCCCTTCTTGAAGGCGGCTCCGATTTCATAATCGCTGACGACACTGTAGCCCACGGCGTAGGTCTCGGGATTTTTCTTGACCATCATGTTGATCAGCGGCAAGTCGCTGATCATTGCATCGGCACGGCCCGAACCGACCAGACGGAAACCGGCGGGCACATCGGTCGAGGTCATGACATTGATGGTCGACTTGCCGGCTGCAACGCACTTCTCCCCGAGGGCCTGAAGTTGCTTTTCCTCGACCGTACCCAGACCGGCGGCGACGGTCTTGCCGCAGAGATCGGCTTCCGCCCGGATGTTCTTGGGGTTTCCGGCCTGGACGATCGCACCCGAGCCGGACTTCATGTAGACGACGAAATCACCCTGGGCGACGCGCTTGGGCGTGTAGTAGAGATAGAGCATAAGATCGATCTGCCCCGACACGACAGCCGGAAAAAGACCAGGCCACGAGCCTTTGCTGACCTCGTGCTTGAGGCCGAGACAATCGAAGACTGCGGCCGCAAGATCGATATCGGACCCGACCAGCTTGTTCTGGTCCTTGTCATCGATTGTCGCATAAGGCGGCGTCGAGGGATCGGCCCCCAGCTTGATCGTCAATCCAGCCAGTTCGGGAAACTTTTCTGCAGCCTTTTCCGGCTGGCACCCGGCAACTGCCGCATGGGCCTCACCCGACATCGTGGCAAACATGGCCGTCCCCGCAGCCAAGGACATCAGTATCGCAAGTAGTGGACGCATAGTATCTCTCCAGTGAAAGCTCGGGTTCGGATGTCGCAACGCGCATGAAGTTCCCGCAGCGCCTTGCGGCCATCGAGGCCTCGGCCCGCCTTGGCAACGGTGTTTTCTTGACCTTCAGGACAATAAGTTTCTTATCGGAAAAATGTCAATCAATTTTCCTATAAGAAAATAAAATTTCCTGAGAGTGCTGCCGGAGGGGCGCTATCTGGCCGGTACGCCGAGCAGGCACGGCGCTTAACTGTGCAACTCCAGCATCCGGAACAACAATCAGGACGATTGCGGGTGTCAACAATTTTTCATATAAGATAATATTTTTTCAGTAGCGCAAGTGATTTTCCTTGGCTGCAAGATCGGAACGCCTGCGCATCGAGGATGAAAACATGACGACGTTTCTGCTGTTCGGCGGAGCTTCAGGTAGCGGGGGCGCAGTATGCCGCAGACTTCTCGACGCAGGAGAGGACGTCGTGATGGTTGATGGTGGAGAAGCAGCCGCATCGCTCGCAAGCGATTACGAGGGCCGCGACTTTGCGGGCACGCTGTTGCAGCTACACGCTCCACCGGACGACGCCGATGCATGCGAGGAGGCCCTCCACATCTGCTCCAAACGGTTCGGCGCCCCGGATTGCGTTTTCGTCAATCTCAACAGGGCCGAGTCCCGACCTCTTGAAGAGTGGTCGGCCAAGGCGTTCGATGCGGAGCTGGCGTTTTCGTTGAAGGCCCCGTTCCTGATCGTCCAGGCGGCAGCGGCCAGAATGGCAAAGGCCGGCAAGGGTGGCTCGATCGTGCTGACATCCTCATCGGCAGCCCTTCGCGGCCGTTCCGGAAAGGCCCCCTTTCATGCCGCCAAGGCAGGCCTTGTCGGTCTCTGCCGGAGCCTCGCGCAGGAACTTGCGAGCCGCAGGATCCGGGTCAACTGCATCCTCCCGGGCTGGATCGACACGGTTTACGGGAGGACCGGCGCGCCGATTGATACCATCCCGCTCCGCCGACTGGGCCATGTCGACGAAGTCGCCGAAGCGGTCATCTACCTCATGAGTGCGCGATCCGCGAACCTGAACGGAACAGCATTGATTGTCGACGGCGGAGCAACCGCTGTCTAGAAATTCAACAAAAATAACCGAGACTTAGGGACTGAGGAGCATCAAATGGATCAGAGGAAACCGGCCGCAAGCGCATCGCGCAAGGACGTCAGACAGGAGGAGCCGGGCTTCTTCTCAGGCAACCAGATCGGCCAGAGGCTCAAGGAAGTCCGCCAGGGCCTTCGCTTCAAGCTGCACGACCTCAGCGACATGACCGGGGTTTCCGTATCCTACCTGTCGAAGATCGAGAATGGCCAGGTATCGCCGTCCTTCGACATCATCAAGAAGATCTGCGACGGGCTTCAGGTCAGCATCGAAGATTTCGTGCGGCCGGGAGAAAAGAGCCAGATCTTCGGCCGCAAGACGGTCACCAAGCGCAACGAGGGGGTGAGCTTCACCAGCGGCCAATATGACTACAAGGCCCATGGCACCGAGCTTTCGCGCAAGGGCATGGTGCCGCTGGAGATGCGCATACGCGCCCGCTCGCTCGACGAGTTCGACCACTGGAGTCGCCACGCCGGCGAGGAGTTTGTCTATGTCCTGTCGGGCGCGATCGACGTGCATACCGAACACTACGCGCCGTTCCGCTTGCAGGAGGGGGAAAGCGCCTATTTCGACAGCAATATGGAGCACATCTACCTCACCGTCAGCGAGGAGGACGCGCGGGTTCTCTCCGTCTCCCACGACCCGAATGCCGGCGGCGAACGCATTGCCCGCTTCATGAATCCCGGAGCCAGAAGAGTGGACGACGAGACTGCCGAGCTTGCGGCCGACTAGAGGCGCCCAAGAGGATGACGGCAGAAACTGTGGGAAAATAATTTCCTTTAAGAAAAAATTTTCTTGATTGTCGGAAGTCGCGTGCTAAAAAGCGGTTGTAACCATCGCAGGATGGCATTTGCGCGATACACATTCACAAGGCCAATCATGAAAATCTCCCGCATCGAAGCGTTTCCATTTCGTCTGACACCGCGACGTGATTTCAAATGGGCGGGCCTGCGCATCGATCTTGGCGGCTTCGTCGCCATTCGCATCGAAACCGACGAGGGTCTTGTCGGCTGGGGCGAAGCGACGCCGTTGCCGGACTGGGGAGGTGCCGCTGGCCGCCGTAGTGGCGAGACACAGGCAACCGTGGTGGCAATCATACGCGACGTGATCGCACCGGTCCTGATCGGAACAGATCCGACGTCCGTCACCGCAGCCCGCAGCGCGATGGACAAGGCCGTGATAGGCAACAGCTACGCCAAATGCGCCGTCGACATTGCCCTCCATGACATCTGGGGCAAGAGTGTCGGCCTGCCGATCTACAAATTGCTGGGCGGCGCCGTGCGCGAGAGCGTCAAGGTTGCGCATATGGTCGGACTGATGGGCGACGCCGAGGCCATGGAAGAGGCGGTCGGCGCGATCGGCGACGGACTGGGCGCGCTTCAGATCAAGGGCGGCGTGGATCCAGAGCGCGACATCCGGCTCATCGGCGCGCTGCGCAAGGAGCTGGGCGATGCCGTTCAGTTGCGGCTCGATGCCAACCAAGGCTACCGCGACGGCAAGAATGCATCGGTCATCGTACAACGCCTGAAGGATGCAGGTGCCACGGCCGTCGAACAGCCCGGTGCAAATCTGGCCGCGATGGTGGAAGTCACACGCAATGCAACCATTCCCGTCATGGCCGACGAATCCTGTTGGGATATCGTCGACGCGATCGATCTTGCCGCTGTCCGCGGTGCCGACTGGATCTCCATCTACCTGGCAAAGTCCGGCGGCATTCTCGGCGCCCGCAAAGTCGGCGTTTTCGCAGAAGCGCTGAACATGCGCTGCGACGTCAACGGTTCGATCGAATCCGCCATCGGCAATGCTGCCAATCTCCATTTCGCGCTGGCCACGCCTTCTGTGCAATTGCCCTGCGTGATCCCGGTGAGTGCGCCGGCCGGCACCCATCCCTACAGGATCGGCGGCAATTATTACGAAGACGATGTCGTCATGACGCCTTTCGAAGTCCGTGATGGCGCAATGCTTCCGATCGATCGTCCGGGCCTCGGCATCGAGATCGACGAAGACAAGCTCAACCGCTACCGGTGCGACTGATCATGACAACCTCCTATTCCAACTCCGAAACGGCAGCCGGCACACAGCGGGTCGCGGCCGATATCGGCGGCACCTTTACCGATATTGCGTGCCTCTCGCCGACCGGTGAACTCACCACGCGCAAGGTTCCCTCGACACCCGAGGACTATGCCAATGCGATTGTGAATGGCCTCGATGATATCGCCGCGGCCCTCGGCCTGGCGGGCACGGATTTCGCCGAAATCCTGCATGCGTCCACTGTCGCAACGAACGCCATTCTCGAAGGCAAGGGTGCAGTGACCGCACTGGTCACCACCGAGGGCTTCCGGGACGTGCTCGAACTGCGCCGCATCCGCGTGCCCAGGCTTTACGAGCCGCTCTATGAAAAGCCGGCACCGCTGGTGCCGCGCAGGCTGAGGTTCGAACTTCCCGAACGGATGGATGCCAGGGGAAATGTCCTCAAGGCTCTCAGGACAGCCGATGTCGAAGCGTTGGCCGACCAGCTCGTGGCACTCCGGGTCGAGGCTGTCGCCATCTGCTTCCTCCATGCCCATGTCAATCCCGAGCATGAGCGCGTGGTCGCCGAGATCATGCGCAAGCGGCTGCCGGACTGTTTCGTGTCGGTATCGCACGAGGTTCTGCCGGAGATCCGTGAATATGAGCGGACCTCCACCACCGTTGCCAATGCCTATATCGGCCCGCGCGTCGCATCCTACCTGCAGTCGCTGTCTGACCGGCTGGTCGGGCGTGGCGTCAACGGTCGCCTGCTGATGATGCAGTCGAGCGGCGGCACGCTCGATATCAGAAGCGTCATCGCCAAACCCGCGACGGTTGTCGAAAGCGGTCCGGCCGCCGGCGTCATCGGCGCAGCCCATCTGGGCGGTCGTGCGGGCTATCGCGACATCATCACCTTCGATATGGGCGGCACCACCGCCAAGGCCGCGCTGATCGAAAACGGCAAGGTCATGGGCACCGACGAATACGAGGTCGGCGGCGGCATTTCGCTTTCAAGCCGTCTGGTCAAGGGCGGCGGCTATGCACTCAAGCTGCCCGTCATCGATGTTTCGGAAGTCGGCGCGGGCGGCGGCAGCGTCGTTCGCATCGATGCAACCGGCGCCCTGAAGGTCGGCCCGCAAAGTGCTGGCGCGGTGCCGGGCCCGATCTGCTATGAGGCAGGCGGCACCGAACCAACAGTGACCGATGCCAATGTCGTGCTCGGCTATCTCAATCCCTATGCACTGGCCGGCGGCAGCGTGCCGATCAATTCCGAGGCCGCACGGATCGTCTTCCGCGACAAGATTGCCAGTGCGCTAGGCTCCGACATGCTGGAAGCGGCCTACGGTGTGCACCGCCTCGCCAACGTGACGATGATGCGCGCAGTCAAGGCGGTCTCGACCTATCGTGGCCGCGATCCGCGCGATTTCACGCTGTTTGCCTTCGGCGGCAACGGCGGCATCCATGCCGTGGCTCTCGCCCGCGAGCTCCAGATGAAGCGCATCGTCGTGCCGCCCGCCGCTGGGGTATTCAGTGCCGTCGGCCTGCTGTTCGCCGATTTTGAAGTCTCTCGCTCGGCGGCTTTCCTTCATCCTCTCGACGCCGAATCGACCGGTGCAATCCGGGCACGGTTCCAGGCGCTCGAAGCCGAAGTTGCAGACGAACTGGCCGATACGTCGGCTAAAATGACATGGCGTGCCGACCTGCGCTATGCAGGGCAGGCCTTCGAACTCCCGATCGACGTGCCGCGCGATATCGACCTCGCCGCCGCGCTGGTCGAAATCCGCATTCGCTTCGAGCAGGAACACATTCGCACCTACGGCCATGCCCTCGAAGACACGCCGATAAACTTCGTAACCCTGCGGGTGACCGGCGCGATCTCTCCCGCGGCAATCGAACGACTGACGCTCGCCAATGCAAGCAAATCGGTCCACGGACAGCGCTCCGTCTATTTCGGCGCGCAGCATGGCTTGCTCGACACACCCGTCATCGGCCGCCATGCGCTGTCGACGGAGCGCCGCAGCGGACCGGTCGTGATCGAGGAATACGAGGGTACGACCATCGTTCCGCCCGATGCCAATGTCCATCGCGATGCCTTCGACAATATCGTGATCGAGTTCAATGAAGGAGCACCCTCATGACACGACAGCTGGATGTGATCCTTCTTGAAGTGCTGAAGAACGGCTTCGAGGCCATTGCGGATGAAATGGCACTGATCCTGATGCGCACCGCCCATTCGCCGATCGTGCGCGATGCGATGGATTATTCAACGGCTCTCTGCGACGCCAGGGGCCAGACGATCGCCCAGGGCCTGACCACGCCGATGCATCTTGGCAGCTTCTACGATGCCATGCGCCACCTCATCATCCAGTTCGACGGCGACATCCATCCGGGCGACATTTTCATCGCTAACGACCCCTACCTTGCCAGCGGTCAGCACCTTCCGGACATCTACGTCATCGAACCGATCTTTTCCGGCGACCGGCTATGCGCATGGGCCACGACCATCGCCCACCACGCCGATGTCGGCGGCATTGTGCCCGGGTCAAACTCGATAGGCGCGACGGAAATCCACCAGGAGGGCCTGCGCCTGCCGTTCCTCAAGCTGGCAGACCGCGGCACGGAAAACCGGATGCTGATGGAGATCATCGCCGCCAACGTGCGCGTTCCCGATCAGGTCATCGGCGATCTCAGGGCCCAGATGGCTGCCGCACGCGCCGGCCGTCGTGGCCTCGTTTCGCTGCTTGAGCGCTACGGCGCCGACACGATCATCGACTATGCCGATGCATTGCAGGATTACGCGGAGCAACTGGCACGTCAGGCGATCAGCGACATTCCGGATGGCGAATATCGCTTCGTCGATCATATCGACGGCCTTGGCGAAAATCCCGTGCCGATCGAACTGCACCTCAAGCTCACGGTTTCGGGCTCTGAAGTCACCGCCGACTGGACCGGCACGACCGAACAGGTCAAGGGCGGCATCAATGCGCCGCTCTCGTTCTGCAAGTCGAACGTGTATGCCGCGCTGCGTTCCATCATGTCGGCGGACGTGCCCAACTGCCACGGCTATACGCGACCGATCCATGTCGTCGCCCCGGCAGGCACCCTGGTCAACGCAGTCTATCCGGCGCCCTGCGGTGCCCGCGGCATCACCGGCTACCGCATCATCGATTGCATCTTCGGTGCGCTTGCCGAAGCGCTGCCCGAAAAGGTGGCAGCCGATGGCACTGGCGGTTCGACGCTTCCGAGCTTCGGCGGCAAGTCGGGCGACAGCCGTTTCGTCTTCTCCGAATGCGTGATGGGGACATGGGGCGCGACATCCACGCACGACGGGCAATCCGGGGTGCCCCACATGGGCTCGAACCAGTCCAATGTGCCGATCGAAATGATCGAGGCCGACTATCCGCTGCGCATCGAGCGTTACGGATATGTCGCCGACAGTGGCGGGCCCGGCATGTTCCGCGGCGGCGTCGGCATCGAGCGCGAATATCGCGCCTTGTCGGACGGCATGTATTTCGGCGTCAGATCCGACAAATCCAGCCACCCCCCGCACGGCCTCTTCGGCGGCGAACCGGGTCGGCCCTCCGTCAACCTCATCAACCCGGGCAATGACGAGCGCGTTCTGCCCTCTCTGCCGGTTCAGCCTGTCACCCTCGAGAACGGCGACGTGTTCCGGCATGTCATGGCGGGAGGCGGCGGCTATGGCGACCCGCTGATGCGCGCACCGGAGCGGATACTGGCCGACGTGATCGACGGTCTCGTGAGCATCCGCCACGCGCACGACGCCTACGGCCTGGTGTTGCAGACCGGCGATGGCATGGTCATCGATGAAAAGGCCACGCAGGCGCGCCGCCAACAGATGCGCGAGGCCCGGGCGGCCGACGCCTAGACTATTGTCTTCATGTTCTTTGGCCGATCGGGATGTTTCACCGGGAGGCGAACTTCGATAGGTGGATCATGTTAGTAAGCAGCAAACGCGTCGTCTCGGATCTCGATCCGTTTTCAGCGGAATTCCGGTCCGATCCTTACAGCCATTACGAAAAGCTGCGCGCGCTCGGCCCCATTGTCTGGCTGGAAAAATACGACATCTGGGCCGTGTCCCACCACGACACCGTTGCGGCGGTGCTGAATGACTGGGAGACATACAGCAATGCCGGCGGCGGCGGGCTTGCCAACTACTTCAAACAGAAGCCATGGCGCCAGCCCAGCATCATCCTCGAAGTCGATCCGCCGGACCACCAGCGTACCCGTGCCGCGCTCTCTCGCGCGCTGTCGCCGCGCACGCTCAAGGCCATCCGCCCACGCTTCGAGGACGATGCCGCAAGATTCGTCGATGCAATCGCCGATCGTGGGACGTTCGATGCCATTCCGGAACTGGTCACCCCATACCCCATGAAGGTTTTTCCGGATTCAGTCGGAATCGAGGCAGACGGCCGTGAAAACCTGCTGGTCTATGGCTCGATGGTGTTTGGCTCCTTCGGCCCGGTTACGCCGTGGTATGAGGAACTTATGAGCCGTTCGGCCGAGGTCTCGGCCTGGATTCTCGCCCATTGCAAACGCGATGCTGTCGCGCCGGGGGGTGTCGGCGAGATGATCTACGAAGCCGTCGATGCCGGACAGTTGACCGAAGAAGAGGCAGGTCTTCTCATCCGCTCCTTCCTGTCGGCCGGTGTCGATACCACGATCGATTCAATCGGCCTTTGCCTGCGCGCCCTGGCCGAGCATCCGCAGCAGTGGGCGCTCGTGCGCGAGGACCCGTCGCTCGCACGTGCGGCATTCGAAGAGGCAACCCGTTACGATTCCTCCAGCCAGAGCCTGTTTCGCACCACGACACGCGAAGTCGAGTTCGCTGGCTCCACCATCGGCAAGCACGAGAAGGTCATGTGTTTTCTCGGCTCGGCCGGGCGCGATCCGGCGCGTTGGGAAAACCCCGATGTCTTTGACATTCGCCGCCGCACCGTCGGCCAGATCGGCTTCGGCGTCGGCATCCACGGCTGCGTCGGGCAGATGTTCGCACGGCTTGAGGCAGAAGTGTTCTTCCAGGCGCTGGCACAGCGTATCGAGACGATCGAACCCGCCGGCCCCTCCGTGCTACGGCTCAATCCCGGCCTGCGCGGGCTGACCAGCCTGCCGCTGACCATGACACCTCGCGCGCATTGAAGGAGACAACCATGCCGAAAGCCACCTTCATTGGCGACGATGGTTCCCAGACCACGCTCGACGTGCCGGTGGGCCGGAGCCTGATGGAAGCCGCAGTATTTGCCAACCTGTCTGGAATTCTCGGCGAATGCGGTGGCTCGGTCAACTGTGCCACCTGTCACGTCTTCGTCGAGAGCGCGCATGTAGAAGCGTTGCCGCCAATCAGCCTGGTCGAAGAGGAAATGCTCGATGCGACGTCCACGGAACGGCAGCCGCAAAGCAGGCTGTCCTGCCAGTTGATCATGACCGAGGCGCTGGACGGCATTGTAGTGCGCCTGCCAGAGAGCCAGGTCTGACAATGCGAAGCGTCGTTGCCGGAACCATGCCATGACCGCGATCGCCGTCGACGACTATATAAGGCACGATGCGACAGGCTTGGCGGATCTGGTCCGCACGGGCGAAGCACGCCCATCCGAACTGCTCGATGCGGCCATCGACAGGCTTCAGAAGGTCGATGGCGACCTTGGCGCCGTGGTGCAGCTTCATGCGGACATGGCGCGATCGGCCCTCGGCACCACAGCCAGGAACGCTGTTTTCAGTGGTGTGCCGTTTCTGCTGAAGGATCTCTTCACCGATCTCGAGGGCAGTGTCTCGGAAAACGGTTCGACCTTTCATGTCGCCGGTCCGGCGGCGCACGATTGCACCGTCGTCAGCCGATACAAGGCTGCCGGGCTATCGATCTTCGGCAAGACCCATAGTCCCGAATTCGGCGGCACCTCAACCAGCGAGAGCCGCCGCTTCGGCATGACCAGAAATCCCCACGCGAATGGCCTCTCTGCCGGAGGCTCCAGCGGCGGGGCAGCGGCTGCCGTGGCCAGCGGTGTGGTGCCGGCAGCACAGGCGACAGACGCCGGCGGATCGATCATCATCCCCGCCTCGTGCTGCGGCCTTCTGGGACTTAAACCATCGCGCGGCCGCGTACCGCTTGGCCCGGTTCGCCACGAGGGCGCCGGCGGCCTGGCGACACAGCATGTCATCACCCGCACGGTGCGTGACAGTGCAGCCTTCCTCGACGTCGAGACTTCGCCGGACGATGTCCGCGACGGCCTTTCGAGACCCGCTTTCGAGCGGTTTTCGGAGACGATCCGGCAGCCCTTGCGCCGTTTGCGGATCGCCATACTGCATCAGTCCGTAGAAGGCATCGTGCCCGATCCGGAATGCCTGCTGGCGTGTGACGATGCCGCCCAACTCTGTGCCGGGCTCGGGCACAGGACGATGCCGGTCGTTCTGCCCATCGATACCGACCGATACGCGCGGGCCGAGCAGGCACTCCGGCTTGCGTCCGTGGCTGCAACCGTCAGAGGACTTGAGCAGCGGATCGGGCGGGCGGCAAACGAGAGCGACCTGGAGCCGGCCACCTGGGAGCGCTACCGCACCGGCCTGCAGATCACCGGAAGCGAGGTTCTGGAGGCAAGGGAGGCCATGCTTGACGCAACGCGGCAGGTTCACGCCTTCATGGCTGATTTCGACGTGATCCTGTCGCCATCCATGGCGACGTTGCCGCCACCGCCCGGCACGATAGGCCTCAACAGGACCGACGCCGGCGCTGCGGCACTGAACCGCCAATGCACGACCTTTGCGCGCGTCTACAACTGGACGGGCCAGCCGGCCATCTCGGTGCCGTTGCATGTCACGGCCGCCGGTGTGCCGGTTGGCGTGCTGTTTGCCGCTGCCTTCGGACAGGAGGGCCTGTTGCTGCAACTGGCGACCGAACTCGAAGCCGCGCGCCCCTGGTCCGGCCTGGCGCCAGCCTATCGACAGATATAACCGGGCGCGCAAAATGCGTGACCCCGACGGGACTTGAAGGAGATACCCATGGGCAGGATATTGGTGGCGGGCGGGGCAACAGGGATTGGTCGCGCCAGCGTGCTCGCTTTTGCGGCAGAGGGTCACGATGTGCTTCTTGTCGACCACAATGAGAAAGCCGCGATGGACGTCGCCGCGCAAGCGACCGGCGGTCGGGTGGACGTTCTGATGATTGACCTTTCACATGCGGATGCCGCCCGCCAGTCGGTCGACAGGGCGGTTCAATTGTTCGGCGGTCTCGACACCGTCTTTGTGACCGCCGCCGTTTTGCAATCCGCTCCGCTGGATGCGTGGACAGAAGAGATGTGGGATCGTTCGATGGCGCTCAACCTGCGCCTGCCCTTCCTGCTGGCGCAGGCCGCAGCGCCACACCTCGCCCGTTCCGACAATCCGAGCCTGCTGTTCACCTCATCCACCGGCGCATTGCGCGGCCATGCCGGCATGCCGGCCTATCACGCCAGCAAAGCGGGGCTCATCGGCTTGTCACGCAGCCTCGCCGACGAACTCGGGCCGCAGGGCATTCGCGTCAACTGCCTGCTGCCGGGTTGGATCGAGACACCGTTCAACGACCCCTTCTGGTCGCATCAGACGGACGCTCGGGCCGTCCGCGACAAGATCGAGGCCGGTATTCCATTGGGCCGGCAGGGCGATCCGCAAGACGTTGCCGGCGCTGTCCTGTTCCTTTCGTCAGAGGCTGCGCGCTACATCACCGGCACAACGCTCACTGTCGACGGCGGCTATACTGCCGTCTGACCATCCGCCTTTCCCTCTCTGCACGCGAGGCTTGCCATGACCCTGATCAGCGATCCCTACTCTTCCTATGTCCGTCCGGTTCTCGAGGGCCGTCGCGGCGCCGTCTCCGCCGCCCATCCGCTGGCAGTCGCGGCCGGCCAGGAAATGTTGATGGGCGGCGGCTCTGCCATCGATGCAGCTATTGCCGCGCAGGCGGTGCTATGCGTGCTGGCGCCCGACGCCTGCGGTCTGGGTGGTGACATGCTGTGCCTGGTGCACCAGCCGGGTCACGAACCCATCGCAATCAATGGCGCCGGCGCGGCGCCGGCAGGCTTTGCAGGTGAAGCGCTCGAAGGCGCCAACAGCATCACGGTCCCCGGCATCGTAGACGCATGGTCCACCGCCTCGGCGCGCTGGGGCAGACTGTCGCTCGGTCAGGTTCTGGCACCGGCGATCCGGATCGCGCGCGAGGGTTTCCGCGTCACGCATATTCTCGAAACGGCGCTGCACGCACAACGCGCGCGGCTGGCAGCCGGGGGCGCGGCGGTCTGGGGGCTCTTCGCGCTCAAGCAGGGCGACCTTTTCGTGCAGCCGCAGCTCGCGGCACTGCTGGAGGCCATCGCCGACCAGGGGGCCACCGCCTTCTACCGCGGCACATTTGCGGCGGCCATCGCCGAGGCTGTCCGCAGTCATGGCGGGCGGTTGTCGGTCGACGATCTTGCCGACCATTCGTCAATGATGACAACGCCTGTCATGACCGACTGGGCCGGCGTTCGGGTCGCCACCCAGCCGCCAATGGCGCAGGGTGTCTTGCTCAACATGGCACTCGGCGGTCTCCAGAGGGCCGGCAATCTGCAGGCCGGGCAGCTGGATCACGCCGGCATTGAGCTGACCGAGGCCTCCTTCGCCTACCGCGCCCGCGTCGGCGAAGGCACGGCACTGCTTGCCGAGGAACTGCCGCTCGACCTCGAACGCGCCATGCGGCGCGGCGGCCCGAGAGCCTATCTGCACACGGCAGGCGTTGCCGTCAGCGATGCCGATGGCATGACGATCTCCTCGCTCGTCAGCGTCTTCGACGACTTCGGCTCCTGCATCTACGTGCCCGAATGCGGCATCACCCTCAACGACCGGGCCGCCGGCTTCGGAGCGAGCCCCAATGAGGCTGCGGCCGGAAAGAGACCCGTCCATACGCTGGCCCCTGCCCTGGTGCTATCCGATGAAGGCACGCTTGCCGCGGCAACGCCGGGCGCAGACGGACAGGTTCAGACCCTGCTGCAGGTCTTCTCCAAGATTTACGGCGAAGGCACCGACATTGCCACGGCCGTAGCCGCACCGCGCTGGCGCAGCGAGAACGGCGATGTCCTGATCGAGAAAAGCCATCCAGGCATCGAATACCTGACATCGCTTGGGCACAACCTCAAAATCCTGAACGACGGCGATACCCGCTTCGGCGCTCTTGTCATGGCAGGCTCGCTCAACGGTCGCCCCGTCGCCGCAGCCGATTGGCGACGCCAGACATGGTCTGGCGTCGCATGATCAACAGAAGGGCTCGCCGCACCGCAGGCCTCCCCCGGGCCGTGGACGCAGCGTGACCGCCCCCTTCAGCCTTACGGCTTGCGGCGCGTGAACAGCTTCGGCGCGAACGCGGTTGCGAAGCCGATGAAGGCGAGAGCCCAGAAGAGACCCGAAGCGAGGATCAGCGGCGTGAAATGGGGCCAGTCGAAGGTCGCGCAGAGGCGCAGTAGCGCTGCCAGCACCGCCGCGACATAGACCGCCTTCATGACATGGCTCATCACCAGCGCATGGCCGGTATGGCCAAGCGACGCGCGGGTCATGACGGCGAGCGTCATCGTGCCGATGGCCCCTGCCCCGAAGGCATGAAGTCCGGCAGCAGGCAGCACGAGATCGGGCCGCAGCGCCGACAGGCCGGAGAGAATAAATCCTACCGGAACGAAGAGATAGGAGACATGCAGCACGACAACGAGCGGCTCGCGCCATGTCCTGTCACCGGCCCAGCGGGCGAGGCGGACGAGATGGAGCATGCCGGCGAACAGCATGAGAAGACCCGCAAGCGGTGACGAAGGCACCGCGATCCATCCGGCAAAGGCCACGGCACTCGCCCCCAACGTCGCCGCATCGAAGCGGCCGAAGGCAGCCGGCAGGCGGCCCGGCTTTTCGCGGGCGAGCCAGTTGCGCGTGAAGCTCGGGATGATCCGCCCCCCGATCAGGATGATGAGCATGACAGCCGCAGCAACGGCCAGCCGCCGCGCATAGTCGCTCGTCCCGCTGAAATAGGCCTCCGCGTGAAAGAGCACGTTAGCAAAGAGCAGGATGGTCAGCGGGATCAGCACCTTCAGGTTCCGCCAGTTCTTCCCCGCCACGATCTCGTTGGCCGTCACGCCAGCGACCGCCAGCAGGAACAGGCCATCGAGGACGCCCGCCGCAAGCGGGCCGATGATGGCGGAAAAGAGCACCGCGATCCGACCGATCATCCAAAGCGCGACGAGCACCCCGAGCGGCCGTCCCTGAACGGGAAGGCGTCCCGTCCAGTTCGGCACGGCCGTGAGCAGAAAGCCGGTCACCACCGCCGGCAGGAAGCCGAACAGCATTTCATGGATGTGCCAGTCCACCGGATCGAAGGCCGTCATCAGGCGCAACTGTCCGAAGACCATCGGCAGCCAGAGAAGGATGGCCAGTCCCGCATAGAGACCGCCGAGGAAGAAGAAGGGTCGGAACCCGTAGGACAGGATTGCCGGCCCGGCATAGGCTTTCAGTCTCGGCACGGGCATCGCCGGCCTCCTTTCAAAGTTTGTTCAATGCCCAGCGCAGGTGCAGCCGGAATGGGGAAGCCGGCGGATCTCGGCGCGCCAGACTTCCGGCCCCTCCTCCAGCGCGAGCCATTCGAACATGCCGGAGAAGTGCAGCCCGATATGCCGGCGGAGCGGAATGGGATCGTGATCGCTGACCAGCAGCATCCCCATCTTCGGCGTCAACGCCTCCAGCATCGCGAAGATTTTCGGGTGGCGCTCCTGCGGCGGCAGCAACCGCACGTCGATGGTGGGCAGATCGGTGAGCGTTTCGGTCATGGGATTCGTTTCTCTCGACGGCCCTTGAAATCATTGACTTTTGTTTGCGACCGGCCGTATCGCCGCGACCTGAAGGCTAGGCCTCCTGCGAAACGTCATTTTGCGCTAACGCAAAGAAAATGGCGGTCTCGCCAGATCTCGCTATCCGATGGCACGATCGGCCCTTTCTCGGTTTTGATTGCGATATCGCAAACTCGTCTCAGGCTCTCCCGCTAGTTTCCGCTCGAAACGTTGATATCAAGCGGGAAGACAGACATGCCCCTCGGGTTCAAGGACTGGTGCAAAGATTTCATCGCGGCAAGCGTAGTGGCGCTCGCGGCGATCCTGTTTGCCGCCGTCCTCGCCGGCACCGCCGATGCAGCACCGCTCGTCAGCGAATTTCTCGACAAGGCCAAGCCCTCGGACCTCGTGCCGGGTGCCGACAGCTATGGCCCGCTCAGCGACAAGGCCCCTGTCGCCGCCGCCATGAAGAATGGCAAGCGCATCGGCTGGGTCTTCCTCACCTCGGATTTCGTGCCGACCGCCGGCTATTCGGGCAAGCCGATCCATATCCTCGCCGGCATCTCGGACGACGCCGTCATCACCGGCGTCCGCCTCATGCAGCATCACGAACCGATCGTACTGGTCGGCATTCCGGAAGCACGCATCAAGGCCGTCACGGAGAAATATGCCGGTCTCGACCTCAAGAAGGAGGCCGTCTCGCAGGGCTCGGCGCATGATCCCGACATTGTCTCGGGCGCGACCGTCACCATCATGATCATCGACGATTCCATCGTCCGCGCCGGCATCAAGGTGGCAAAGGCCCTGTCACTCGGCGGCCTCTCGCCGGATAGCCAGCTCGCCTCGGCCAAGCGCCAGATGGACCGCGCCAACGATCAGGTAAAGGACTGGCAGACGTTGGCCGGCGATGGCTCGATCCGCCACTTCACGCTCGATGTCGACCAGATCAATGCAGACTTCAAGGGTCTCGGCGATCCGCGCTCGGAAGAGCATGTCGAGCCCGGCCCCGGCAACGACGCCTATATTGATCTCTGGGTCGCGCTCGTCAGCCAGCCCTCGATCGGCAAGAGCCTGCTTGGCGACAACGGCTTCCGCAATCTGCAGGCAGCACTCAAGGAAGGCGACGAAGCCATTCTCGTTGCCGGCAATGGCCGCTGGTCGTTCAAGGGCTCGGGCTACGTGCGCGGCGGCATTTTCGACCGCATCCAGATCATCCAGGGCGAAATTTCGAACCGCTTCCACGACCGCGATCATCTCCGCATGAACCAGATCGCCGCCGATGGTGCGCCGGCGATGAAGGAGGCCGATCTCTTCATCATCCGCAAGGCCTCGGGCTTCGATCCGGCAGAACCCTTCCGCCTGCAGATGCTCGTCCAGCGCCCGGTCGGCGCCATCGACAAGCTCTTCCGCAACTACGAGCTCTCCTACGATCTGCCCAAGCCGTATCTCGCTGCCGTAACCCCTCAAGCTCCGGCAGCAGGCCCGGCCGTCACCACGGAGGGCCCCGACAGCGCCGCGACGATCCGCAACGCCCTCTGGACGAAGATCTGGCAGGCGAAGAAGGGAGATGTCGCGGTGCTGGCGGCGGGTCTGGCAGGGCTCACGCTCATCTTCTTCTTCCAGACGTTTGCCACCCGCAACGAGCGCGTCTTCTCGATCCTCCGCACCTCGTTCCTCGTCTTCACGCTGGTCTTCATCGGCTGGTATGCGAATGCACAGCTTTCGGTGGTCAATGTTCTGGCGGTCATCTCGGCGCTGTTCAGCAATTTCCGCTGGGAAACCTTCCTGATGGATCCGCTGATCTTCATCATGTGGTTTGCCGTCGCTGCTGCGCTGCTCTTCTGGGCCCGTGGCGCCTATTGCGGCTGGCTCTGCCCCTTCGGCGCCCTGCAGGAACTGTCGAACAAGATCGCCCGCCTGTTCCATGTGCCGCAGATCACCCTTCCCTGGGGCCTGCATGAACGCCTGTGGCCGATCAAGTACATCATCTTCCTCGGCCTCTTCGGGATGTCGCTCTACTCGTTCGACATGGCGGAACACTATGCCGAGATCGAGCCCTTCAAGACCGCGATCATCCTGAAGTTCGACCGGCCGTGGCCCTATGTGCTCTTCGCGCTCGCCATGCTCGCCCCCGGCCTCTTCATCGAGCGCTTCTACTGCCGCTATGTCTGCCCGCTCGGCGGCGGGCTCGCCATCCCGGCCCGGCTGCACATGTTCCGCTGGCTCAAGCGCTACAAGGAATGCGGCAACCCCTGCCAGGTCTGCGCCAAGGAATGCCCGGTTCAGGCGATCCACCCGACGGGCGAGATCAACCCCAACGAATGCATCTCCTGCCTGCACTGCCAGGTTCTCTACCAGCACACTTCCAAGTGCCCCGTCGTCGTCGGCCGCATCAAGAAGCGCGAACGCTTCGAGCGCCAAACGGGCATCGCACCCCAATCCGGCACCACGCCGAAGATCGATGGCCAGCCGAAGGTCAATTTCAAATCCCATCCAGCGGCGGGGGACGCCGCCGGGATATCCAACGAAGGAGTAGTCCAATGAGTGACAACAAGATTTCACGCCGAGGCCTTCTCGGCTCGACAGCAGGCGGTGCCGCCTTTGCCGGGGCCCTGCTGGCCGGCGGGGGCGAAGGCCTGTTGCCGCGGCGTGCAGCCGCTGCCAACGGTGCCTATCACGAAATCCATCCCGGCGAACTCGACGAATATTATGGCTTCTGGTCGAGCGGCCAGGCCGGCGAAATCCGCATCATGGGCGTGCCCTCGATGCGCGAGCTGATGCGCATCCCGGTCTTCAACCGCTGCTCGGCCACCGGCTGGGGCGAAACGAACGAAAGCCTGAAGATCCTTACCGAGAACCTTCTGCCGGAGACCAAGGAATTCCTCGCCAAGCGCGGCATGAAGACCTACCAGAACGGCGACCTGCACCACCCGCACATGTCCTTCAACAAGGGCACCTATGACGGTCGCTACCTCTTCGCCAACGACAAGGCCAACACCCGCGTTGCCCGCGTCCGTTGCGACATCATGAAGGTCGACAAGGTTATCGAAATCCCGAACACCAGCGACATTCACGGCCTGCGTCCGCAGAAATGGCCGCGCACGGGCTATGTCTTCGCCAATGGCGAACACCGCATTCCGCTGCCGAACGACGGCATCATCCTCGACGACCCCAAGAAATATCATGCGATCTTCACGGCCATCGACGGTGACACGATGGAAGTGGCCTGGCAGGTCATCGTTGATGGCAACCTTGACAATTGCGACACGGACTATGAAGGCAAATACGCCTTCTCCACCTGCTACAATTCCGAAGAAGGCGTAACGCTCGCCGAGATGACGGCAAGCCCGACGGACTGGGTCGTTGTCTTCGACATTGCGCGCATCGAGGCCGGTATCAAGAAGGGCGACTTCAAGGAGTACAAGGGCGTCAAGGTTCTCGACGGCCGCCATGGTTCGCCCTACACCCGCTATATCCCGGTGCCGAACTCGCCGCATGGCTGCAACATGGCCCCGGACAAGATCCACCTGTGCCTCAACGGCAAGCTCTCGCCGACCGTGACCGTGGTCGACGTCCGCAAGCTGGAAGCCGTCTTCAACGGTGCCGAGCCGCGCAGCGCCGTCGTTGCCGAACCGCAGCTTGGCCTCGGGCCGCTCCATACCGCCTATGATGGCAAGGGCAACGCCTACACAACGCTCTTCCTCGACAGCCAGATGGTGAAATGGAACATCGACAAGGCCGTTCGCGCTTATGCCGGCGAGAAGGTGGATCCGATCATCCAGAAGATCGACGTCCAGTATCAGCCGGGCCACAACCACACGACCATGGGCGAAACGCTGGAGGCCGACGGGAAATATCTGATCTCGCTCAACAAGTTCTCCAAGGACCGTTTCATCAATGTCGGCCCCCTGAAGCCGGAGAACGACCAGCTGATCGACATCGCCGGCGACAGCATGAAGATCGTCCATGACGGCCCGACCTTTGCCGAGCCGCATGACTGCATTCTCGTGCGCGCCGATATCGTCAACCCTGTGAGCGTCTACAAGCGCGACGACCCGATGTGGGCCGATGCCCGCGCCCAGGCCAAGGCCGACGGCGTCGAACTCGACTATGCCGCCGACGTCATCCGTGACGGCAACAAGGTCCGCGTGTACATGCACTCGGTCGCGCCCCAGTTCAGCCTCGACAAGTTCGAGGTCAACCAGGGCGACGAGGTGACGATTACCATCACCAACATGGACGACGTGGACGATCTGACCCACGGCTTCACGCTCGGCAACCATGGCATCGCCATGGAAATCGGCCCGCAGGCGACGGCATCTGTCACCTTCACCGCCGACCGGGCGGGCGTGCACTGGTACTATTGCCAGTGGTTCTGCCATGCGCTCCACATGGAGATGCGCGGCCGAATGCTCGTCCATCCGAAGAAGGCATGACGCCATGACACCGCGCGCCGCTCTCCTCACCCTGTTGCTGGCTTCCGTCTGGTCGCACCCTGCGGCCAGCGCGGAGATGACAGTGCGTGCGGAACCCGGCGCGCTCGTCGCAGCGCTGAAGGCGGCAGCGCCTGGTGACACGCTCCGGCTCGGCATGGGCGACCATGTCGGGCCGGTCGAAATCGACAAGCCGCTGACCATCGAAGGCGACGGCAAGGCCCGCATCCTCGGCAATGGCGAGGGCTCCGTCGTCACCATCAAGGCCGCTGGCGTGACCATCGAGGGCGTCGCTGTGGAAGGCTCGGGCGCGAAGCTTGATCAACTCGACGCCGGCATCAAGGTCGTCGT
>DATMTA010000159.1:0-21244 GCA_035565055.1 Ensifer sp. | reverse complement strand
CAGTTGAAGCCCATCGGCGCCGAGCGATAGCAGGAGGTCACGGACTTGGCGCCATATTTCCAGCATTGCGAGCCGATGTCTTCCGCAGAATAAGAAGAACCCACGACCAGCACGTTCTGATCCGTGAATTCGCGGGCATCGCGGAAATCGTGAGCATGGACGATGCGACCGTAGAAATGCTCGAAGCCCGGATATTCCGGCACATTCGGCGAGGAAAAGTGACCCGAGGCGCAGACGACATAGTCGAAGCGCTCCTTGTAGACAGTGTCCTTCACCATGTCGTGGACCGTCACGGTGAAGTCGCCGGCGTCCTCATTATACTCGACCCAGCGAATGACGGAGGAGAAGCGGATCCACTTGCGGACATCGGCTTTCTTCACCCGGCCTTCGATGTAATCCATCATCACGGCACGCGGCGGATAGGACGCGATCTGCTTGCCGAAATGCTCCTCGAAGGAATAGTCGGCGAATTCCAGTCCTTCCTTCGGACCGTTGGTCCAGAGGTAACGATACATGGAATTATGGACCGGCTCACCGTTTTCATCGACGCCCGTGCGCCAGCTGTAATTCCAGAGCCCACCCCAGTTCGACTGCTTCTCGAAGCAGACGATTTCCGGAATTTCGGCGCCTTTCTTGGCGGCGGATTGAAAGGCCCGCAACTGGGCTAGGCCCGAAGGGCCGGCACCGATAACGGCAACTCGTGTCATGTCGCATTCCCCTTCCAGATTTTTATGGATGTTCTTGAAGTCTACAGACGCCCGGGGCAGCAGCCAGCTCAGTCAGGCCAGAAGCCCGGGCTGGTCGGCGCGCCGTCGTCAAATTTTTCCAGCCAGTCGATGGTCGTCTGGCGGTAACGGGTCAGGCCCTTGTAGTCGATGAGTTCCGGCGGCAGCGTTTTCAGCACGCGCGGGAAGCGGCGCGCCCATTTCGGCACGGTCACCAGCTCTTCCATGTTCATGAGATAGCAGCGGATGACGAAGAGAATGGCATTGGAGCGCGGCAGCCGCCACAGGCTCTGCAATTCGACGCGCAGATGCACCTTCTCGCCGACATTCTCCGGCGTGACCGTGGTACGGTCCGGTCCCCATTTCGGATAGTTTTCCGGGCTTGTGTCGAGCCGGGGATTGATCGTCATCGTCCAGTTGAAGCGCCGCACCGGCTTGCCGAGCTGCAGGTTCAGGAGGAATTTCAGCGCGCGTTCAAAGACGCCGATCTGATGGGCCAGCGGCACCGGACCGTGCCATTCCATGAAGTTCATGCCGATGTCGAAATCGAGCGACCAGTCGGCCTGCGTCGTCACCATGCCGGCATCCATCCAGAGATTGCCGTCCCGCTGGTCGACGACACAGATGTCACCCTGGGTCTGCCGGCTGATATATTCCAGCGGCTCGTAGGGCAGCGTAGACGCATCGCCGAAGGTGAACGTGTCGTCGATACCAAGCGGACGGTTGATCCAGCGCCACTGGTCGCCATTGCGGATCAGGGTGAAATGTTCGGGGTAGCCGGCCGCCTGCTCTTCCATCAGCAGCTCCAGCGTATCCCATTGCGCCGACATCATGTGCGGCAGCGCCTGATAGCGCAGCGGATCTTCCTTGAGCACCAGCGCGCGGTCCCGCATCTCGGAAACGTAATGCTCATCGACATCGATCAGGCTTTCGTAGACCGTCCCCGGCTTTCCCTTCACATGCGGTTCCATGTTGACCGAATACATGTATTCGTCGCGATCGAAGGGGAAGGGAAAGCGCCGGATATTCTGCGGGCTGTTGCGATAGGTGAAATCGTCCCGGAACGTTTCCTGCTTGAAGACGAGTGACATGGCCGTTCTCCTGGGTGTCGGTCTTAAGGACTAGAGGTCGAGATGCAACGCGCGCCCCTCGAAGCGGGACACGCAGATCATGACCTTCCGTCCGGAGGCCTTTTCTTCATCGGTGAGATAGACGTCGTGATGCAGAAGCACGCCGTCGCAGAGCGCCACGCCGGTTTCGCACTGGCCGCAAGCGCCACCGCGGCAGAGGAACGGCGGATCGACGCCCGCTGCCTCGACGGCTTCCAGGATGCTTTCGTGGTGGCCGACATGAACCGTCTTGCCGGTGCGCGTCAGCTCGACAGAGAACGGCTTGCCGGGCTGGGCCGAGAGGAAGCGCTCGGAATGGAGGTTCTGCTCCGGCCAGCCGGCTTCGATGCCAGCTTTCAGCACGCCGTCGATCATGCCGCCCGGTCCGCAGACATAGAGATGCGTGCCCAGCGGCTGGCTGTCGAGAAGCCGGCCAAGCAAGATCATGCTGCCATCGGCATCGCAATAGATTTTCACGCGATGCGGCCCGTATCGCTCGATGAGATCGTGGCAATAGGCGCCGCGATCCATGGAGCGCACGGCATAGTGCAGTTCGAAATTCGCCCCTTCGCGGGTGAACTGCTCCATCATCGCGAGGAAGGGCGTAATCCCGATGCTTCCGGCGATCAGCAGGTGCTTGCGCCCGCGCCAGTCCGGCTGGAAGAGATTGACCGGATAGCTCACCCGGATCTCGTCACCCTCGGAAAGCTTCTCATGCATGAAGGCCGAACCACCGCGGGAATCTTCCACCCGCAGCACGCTGATCTCATAGGCCGAACGGTCGTGTGGCGGCGACATCAGCGAATAGGCGTTCCGCCGCAGATGCCCGTCGTCGTTCATCGTGACGATGACGTGCGCGCCGCCAGAAAAAGACGGCATGGGCTGTCCGTCCAGCCGCTCGAAGCGGAAACGCTTGATGCCGCTGGCCACCGGCGTGATCTTCGCGACGCGAACCGGAATTTCCATGCCACCGCTCATAGGAACAGCTCCTCAGGCTCGGGCGCGCTGCCGGGCTCCTCGGCATCGATATTGACGCCCTGGAAGGCACCCAGACGGCGCGAATAATGGTCGCGAACCAGAAGCGGCAGGCCGCAATGGCTGCATAAGAAGGGGCTCTGCGTGACATCGTCGGTAATGCCCTTGCAGTGGACGCATTGCACACGGCGAGCCAGCGAGCCGCGATGTTCGGTGAGGATCGAGGCGTGATCCATGCCGAGCTCCAGCGCCACCATCATGGCCTGCCCGATGAAGCCTTCGGTGCCGGCGATATAAAGCCGCGTGCCCATATGGGCTGTCGAGAGCGAGACCTTCAGTCGGAAGAGCAGAGTGGGGATTGTCGGCGCCGTGAAGAACATGTCGGCGCCCAGGTGCTTGAGGGCCTCGTCATGGCCCTTGCCCTGCGAGCCGCGCGCGGTGTAGAGAATTTCGCTGCGCGAAAGGATGGTTTGATCCAGCCGGTCCGCCTGGTCGAGGAGAGCGTGTGCCCCCTCGCCTTCCAGAACGAAAAGATGCCGCCGCGCGTGTGGCTGAAGGGTTAGCCCCCTGTAGACCGGACGGCTCTTGATGCCTTCGACAAGCATGGGTCCGCCTCCTTAGCCGATCGCCGTCCTCTTCTTCTTTTCGGGGTCGTCGAAGGGCAGCGTGTGGGCAACGGCGCTGGCGTTCAGCGCCTTGCCACGGACTTCGAGCTTGACGCCCTGCACCGCCTTGTCGACATCGAGACGAGCAATCGCCATGGATTTGCCTGTGAGCGTCGAGTAGCAAGGGCAGGTGATGACGCCGACTTGTCTGCCATCGGCATAGACCTCGTCGCCGAGATCGGCCGGACCATCCGCGTCGATCAGCATCCCGAAGATCTTGAAGCGTTCCTTGCCCTTCAGCCGCGCATGTTCCTCGGCACCCCGGAAGCCGGTCTTGCCGGGGCTGACGGTGAAATCGAGGCCGAGTTCCCACAGGCTGTCGCCGGGCGGCTGATCAGCAAAGGGATACATCTGCGAATTGTCGTAGGGGTAGAAGAGCAGGTAGCTCTCGACGCGCAGCATGTCGAGCACGCTGAAGCAGCATGGGATGATCCCCATCTCCGCGCCCTCGGCGACGATGCGGTCCCAGACCATGGGCGCATCCTGCCCGCGCACGAAAATCTCGTAGCCGCGTTCACCGGTATAACCGGTGCGCGAGATCATCACCGGCGCGCCGAAGAGCGTGGTCTGCATGTGGTGGAAATATTTGAGATCCCGGATGCCCGGCACATATTTGGCGAGATAGTCGACCGCGACAGGCCCCTGAAGCGACAGGTCGTGGAGGTCGTCATCGAAGAGGACGGCGCAATTGCGGCCGGCAGCCTGCTTGGTGATTTCCTCGTGACCCGAGCCCGAGCCATGCACCAGCATCCAGGAATTCGGCCCGGTGCGGTAGACAATGCAGTCGTCGGTGAAATAGCCCCGATCGTTCAGCATCGCCGCATAGACGGAGCGGCCGGGATAGATTTTGCTCATGTCGCGGGTGGTGATGTAGTCGAGCACGGCAATGGCATGGGGCCCGACGAGGTGGACCTTCTTGAGGCCCGAAACATCCATGAGCCCGGCCTTGGTGCGGATGGCCACATGCTCCGCGGACATGTCCTTGTCGTAGGTCCAGGCGGTTCCCATGCCGCTCCAGTCCTCGAGTTTCGATCCGAGAGCCCGATGTCGATCCGCCAGGGCGGAAAAGCGCCACGATAATGCCATTGCGTTCCCTCTTTTCCTATGTGGAATAATTATTTCCTGAGTATATGCGTGTTTCTCATCTTGGCAAGCCGATATGAGAGGATTTTCCGGGTCGGTTACCCGCTTTTCGTCTCAGACTTTCGGTGCGTTCCTGCCAGCGGCGCGATGCGAGGCAATGACGGTATTCGCCATGAGCATGGCGATCGTCATCGGCCCGACGCCGCCGGGGACGGGGGTGATCGCGCCGGCGATTTCAGCTGCTTCCGCATAGGCGACATCGCCCACCAGCCGGCTCTTGCCCTCGCCCTTTTCCAGCGCGGATATGCGGTTGATGCCGACATCGATCACGGTTGCACCGGGCTTCACCCAATCAGCCTTCACCATTTCCGGCCGCCCGACGGCCGCCACCAGAATGTCGGCGCTGCGTGTCAGAGCCGGGATGTCGCGCGAACGCGAATGCGCCATCGTCACCGTGGCGTTGGCATGAAGCAGCAATTGCCCCATCGGCTTGCCGAAGAGATTGGAGCGGCCGATCACCACGGCATTGAGGCCCGAAAGGTCCTCGCCATGGATGGAGCGCACCAGCAGCATCGCTCCCGCAGGCGTGCAGGAGATCAGACCCGTTTCCAGATCCCCGGTCGCCAGCTTGCCCGCATTGACGACGTGGAGGCCGTCCACGTCCTTCTCCGGCCGGATCGACTGGATGATGGCGTCGGAGTTCAGATGCTTCGGCAGCGGCAATTGCACGAGGATGCCGTGGATCGTTGCGTCTTCATTCAGCGTCGCGACGAGGTTGGCCAGCTCTTTCTGCGTCGTCTCCGCCGGAAGCGTATGTTGGATGGAGAGGAAGCCGCATTCCTTTGCCATGCGCCCCTTGGCGCCGACATAGGCGTGGCTTGCCGGATCGTCGCCGACGATGATGACGGCAAGGCCGGTCTTCACGCCCGTCTCCGCCTCAAGTTTGGCGGAGGCCGCCTTGACCGCCTCGATCACCGAAGCCGCCGCCTTTTTTCCGTCGATGATCGTGGTCATCGCTCAGCCCATCCGTTCAGAGGCATAGGAGCCGGGACTTGCAGGGAAGACGACCGTGCGGTTGCCGTTGATGAAGACGCGGTGATGGATATGGGCGTGGATGGCACGCGCCAGAACCTGGCTCTCCACGTCGCGGCCGATCGACACATAGTCGGCCGCCGACTGCGCGTGCGTAATGCGGGCCACGTCCTGTTCGATGATCGGACCCTCGTCGAGATCGGCCGTCACATAATGCGCCGTCGCACCGATCAGCTTGACGCCGCGCTCGAAGGCCTGCTTGTAGGGGTTCGCACCCTTGAAGCTCGGCAGGAAGGAATGGTGGATGTTGATCACCCGACCCGACATCTTCTTGCAGATGTCGTCGGAGAGAACCTGCATGTAGCGGGCGAGCACGATGAGTTCCGCACCCGACTGTTCCACAATCCCCATCAGCCGCGCTTCCGCCTCAGGCTTGTTGGCCTTCGTCACGTTGACATGGTGGAAGGGAATGTCGTGGTTGACGACGACCTTCTGGTAATCGAAGTGGTTGGAGACGACCCCGACGATGTCGATCGGCAGCGCGCCGATCTTCCAGCGATAAAGAAGGTCGTTGAGGCAGTGACCGAAGCGGGACACCATCAGCAGAACCTTCATCTTCTCGGCGCCATCGTGGAAGCGGGCCACCATGCCATATTGCTTCTCGATGGCCTTGAAGCCGGACGTGATTTCCTCGATCGTCGCCCCCTCCTCGCTCGTAAACGTCAGGCGCATGAAGAACATGCCGGTATCGAGATCATCGAACTGCGAGGAGTCGACGATGTAGCAACCCTTCTCAGCCAGAAACCCGGTGATCGCGGCAACGATGCCGCGCGTCGATTTGCAGGTCACTGTCAGAACATAGCTCGTCATGGTGATTTTCCTCCGCCGTTTTCGGCCAGAACTTCTCCTTTGCGCCGAAGGAAGCCCCTCGGCGCATTATTGAATGCAGGCATGTCTTGAAATGCTCAGATATCGAGCGTGCTGTCGCGTTCCCACTGGGTGAAATGCGAGCAGTAGGTATTCCATTCCTGGTGCTTGAGCTTCAGATAGGCCTTGGAGAATTCAAGACCGAGCGCATTCTGAAGTTCGGCATCCTTTTCATATTCGCGCAATGCATCGAGAAGATTGAGCGGCAGCTTCGGCGCGTCTTTGACCGTATGGCCTTCGCGGTACATGTCGATATCGTAGTGGGGACCAGGATCCGCCTGCGAGCGAACCCCGGACAAGCCCGCCGCGATGATGATCGCCTGCAGCAGATAGGGGTTTACCGCGCCGTCCGGCAGGCGCAGTTCGAAGCGGCCGGGTCCGGGTACGCGCACCATGTGGGTGCGGTTGTTGCCGGTCCAGGTAACCGTGTTCGGCGCCCAGGTTGCGCCCGAGACGGTGCGCGGGGCATTGATGCGCTTGTAGGAATTGACGGTCGGATTGGTCACGGCTGCCAGCGCTGAGGCATGTTTCATGATGCCGCCGAGGAAGGTTTTGCCCTTGGCGGACAGTCCGAACGGCATGGCCTTGTCGGCAAACGCGTTGACCCCGCCCGCCACGTCCCAGACCGATATATGGGCGTGGCAACCGTTACCGGTCAGCCCCTTGAACGGCTTCGGCATGAAGGTGGCGCGAAGCCCATGCTTTTCGGCAACGGACTTGACCATGAATTTGAAGAAGGAATGCTTGTCGGCGGTCTGGAGCGCGTCGTCATATTCCCAGTTCATTTCGAACTGGCCGTTCGCATCTTCGTGGTCGTTCTGATAGGGCTTCCACCCCAGTTCCAGCATGTAATCGCAGATCTCGGCGATGACATCATAGCGGCGCATGACCGCCTGCTGGTCGTAGCAAGGCTTTTCGGCGCTGTCGAATTCGTCCGAGATTTGCGTGCCGTCCGGTGAAATCAGGAAGAATTCCGGCTCCACGCCCGTCTTGACCCGCAGGCCTTCGCCGGCTGCCTCAGCGATCAGCTTTTTCAGAACGACACGCGGAGCCTGCTCGACCGGCTGGTCCTCCATCATGCAGTCGGCGGCGACCCAGGCGACATCCTTCTTCCAGGGAAGCTGGATCACGGAGGATGGGTCCGGAACGGCGAAAAGATCGGGATGAGCCGGCGTCAGGTCGAGCCAGGTGGCGAAGCCCGCAAAGCCCGCGCCATCCTTCTGCATGTCCGCGATCGCCTCGGCCGGGACCAGCTTGGCCCGCTGGCCGCCGAAGAGATCGGTATAGCTGATCATGAAATATTTGATGCCCTTGTCTTTTGCAAAGGCAGCAAGATCCAGTGTCATTCTCGTTCCCCTTTGGATTATTCGAGACACTTCGATGATGCATGCAAGTCCCGGGCCGCTTCGGCCCGGGCAAATGTCAGAAGCCTCCCTTGCCCGGGTACCAGCTGGTGCCAGCGAGCGGCACCTGCGCCATGGCGGCGGCCTCCATCGTCAGCGCGCAGAGGTCTTCAGGCTCCAGGTTGTGGAGGTGGTTCTTGCCGCAAGCGCGCGCGATCGTCTGCGCCTCCAGCGTCATGACCTTGAGATAGTTGGCAAGCCGCCGGCCGGCGGCGACGGGATCGAGGCGTGCGGCAAGTTCGGGGTCCTGCGTCGTGATGCCCGCCGGGTCCTTGCCCTCATGCCAGTCGTCATAGGCCCCAGCCGTCGTGCCGAGTTGTCTGTATTCTTCTTCCCAGCGCGGATCGTTGTCGCCGATGGCAACCAGAGCCGCCGTGCCGATCGCAACCGCATCCGCGCCGAGCGCCAGCGCCTTGGCGACGTCGGCGCCCGAACGGATGCCGCCGGAGATGATCAGCTGCACCTTGCGATGCATACCGAGATCCTGCAGCGCCTGCACAGCGGGACGGATGCAGGCGAGCGTCGGCATCCCGACATTCTCGATGAACACATCCTGCGTTGCGGCCGTGCCGCCCTGCATCCCGTCGAGAACCACGACATCAGCCCCGGCCTTCACGGCCAGCGCAGTGTCGTAGTAAGGCCGCGCGCCGCCGACCTTCACATAGATCGGCTTTTCCCAATCGGTGATTTCGCGCAGTTCCATGATCTTGATTTCAAGATCGTCGGGACCGGTCCAGTCGGGATGACGGCAAGCCGAGCGCTGGTCGATGCCCTTGGGCAGGTTGCGCATGTTGGCAACGCGGTCGGAAATCTTCTGCCCGAGCAGCATACCGCCGCCGCCCGGCTTGGCACCCTGGCCGACAACCACCTCGATGGCGTCGGCGCGGCGCAGATCCTTCGGGTTCATGCCGTAGCGCGACGGCAGATACTGGTAGACCAGCGTCTGCGAATGGCCCCGCTCCTCGTCCGTCATGCCGCCATCGCCTGTCGTCGTGGAGGTGCCGGCAAGCGTCGCGCCGCGACCGAGTGCTTCCTTGGCATTGCCGGACAGCGCGCCGAAGCTCATGCCGGCAATGGTGATCGGTGTCTTGAGCGTGATCGGCTTCTTGGCGAAACGGCTGCCGAGAACGACGCTCGTGTCACATTTCTCGCGATAGCCTTCGAGCGGGTAGCGCGAGATCGAGGCGCCGAGGAAAAGAAGATCATCGAAATGCGGAACCTTGCGCTTCGTGCCGCCGCCGCGAATGTCGTAGATGCCGGTCGCCGCCGCCCGGCGAATTTCGGCGAGCGTATGATCATCGAACGTGGCTGACTTGCGAGGCGGGGTGGGTGGGTTGTGATAGCTCATGATGTCCCCTTCGCGTCAATACGCGTCGGCATTGTCGATGTTGAAATTGTAGAGCTTGCGGGCCGAGCCGTAGCGCTTGAACTCCTCCGGCCGGACATCGCTGATGCCGGCCAGACCCAGAAGTTCGGTGAGCTTCTCGATGTGCTCGGGGCGCATTTCCTTCTCGATGCAGTCCGCACCCAGGCTCTTGACCGAGCCGCGCACGAAAAGCTTCGCCTCGTAGAGACTGTCGCCGAGAGCATCGCCAGCGTCGCCCAGCACGACGAGGTGGCCGGACTGGCCCATGAAGGCCGACATGTGGCCGATATTGCCATGGACGACGATGTCGATGCCCTTCATCGAGATGCCGCAGCGCGAGGCCGCGTTACCCTTGATGACGAGCAGGCCGCCCCGTCCGGTCGCGCCCGCATACTGGCTGGCGTCACCCTCTATGACGACCGAGCCGGACATCATGTTTTCGGCGACACCCGGTCCAGCAGAACCGTGAACAGTGACATTGCCGCCGTCGTTCATGCCGGCGCAGTAGTAGCCAACGGAGCCCTTGATATCGACCGTGACGGGCGCATCGATCCCGACCGCGACGGCGTGCGAGCCGCGCGGATTGATGACTTCGAAGACAGTGTCGTTGGCGCCGGCAGCAAGCCCGTGAAGCGCGCTGTTGAGTTCACGCAAGGGCGTAATGGAAAGGTCAAAAACAGGCATGTTAAAACTCTCTCGATTGTGTTGCGCCTGTCAGGCGGCCTTCTCGTGATCCCAGAAATAGACGGTGGCTGGCTCCGGCTCCCAGATGCGGGCGTTCTCGATGCCGGGCAGATTGACCAGGGCGCGATATTCGGAGCCGAAGGCGACATACTGGTCGGTCTCAGCCATGACCGCCGGCTTGCAGGCGATGGGGTCGCGCAAGACGCCGAAGCCGGATTTGGTACCGACGACGAAGGTGAAGAAGCCATCGAGATCGTCGAGCGCGCTGGTGAGCGCCTCGCCCAGATCCTTGCCCTTGGCCATTTCGGCGGTGAGATAGGCAGCGGCGACTTCCGAGTCATTCTGGGTCTCGAAGGTCATGCCTTCGCGCACCAGCTCGCGGCGCAGGTTGTTGTGGTTGGAAAGCGAGCCGTTATGGACCAAGCACTGGTCCGAGCCGGTCGAGAAGGGATGCGCGCCGAGCGTCGTCACGGCGGACTCGGTTGCCATGCGCGTATGCCCGATGCCATGGGTGCCGGACATGCCGCTGACGGCAAAGCGCGAGACGACATCCTTCGGCAGGCCGATTTCCTTGTAGATCTCGATCGTGTCGCCGGAACTCATGACACGGATGTTCGGACGCAGCGACGAGAGCGTAGGGCGCGCCTCGTCGACCTTGTCCCTTGCGAGGGTCACCACCGCATGGGTGCTCTTGACCTCAACGGAAACCGGCACGCCAAGAGCGCCCTTCAGCGCATCCCCCAGCCCGGCAAAATCCGTTGCCGGATCCGCCGACTGCAGCGTGATCTTCGCCGTATTGCCGTTATCGCTGCCGTAGATCGCAATGCCCGCGCTGTCCGGACCGCGATCGGTCATCGTGATCAGCATGGACGAAAGAAGCGCACCGAGCTGAGGCTCCAGCGCCTTATCTTTCAAGAAGAGACCGACAATCCCGCACATGGTCCAAACCCCCGTTTTCGCGTCTGCAAAAATGGCTATCAGGTTCGGTTTTGGATTTCAACCCAAAAGAATAATTTTTTCTTCTAAGGCAATTCAGTCGATCTTGCCGCGTTGCGGGTAACAGATAATCGACAGGTATTTCGCCGGCAGCTTGACCAGCTTCTCCGGTCCATGCGGGGCATCCGCATCGAAGAAAAGACTGTCGCCGGGCTGCATGGGGAAAAGCTTGTCGCTGTGGCGGTAAACCACCTCGCCTTCCAGCATGTAGAGGAACTCCATGCCTTCATGCTGAAAAGTCGGAAACACATCCGAATCCGCCGTAAGGCTGATCAGATAGGGCTCGACGATGACGCCGCTCGAATTGTTGTCGATATGACCGAGAAGATTATATTGATGGCCCGCACGCGTGCCGCGCCGCTCGAGCTCAACGCCCTCCCCGGATTTAACGAAGACGGCATTGCGCGGCTCTTCGTAACCGCGGAAAAAGGCCGTCAGCGGCACGCCGAGCGCGCGCGACAACGATTGCAGCGTCGTCAGCGACGGTGAAATGTTTCCGTTCTCGATCTTTGACAGCATTCCCAGCGAAATGCCGGTCGCCGCAGCAAGGTCTGTCACGGTAATGCCGAGCTTCTTGCGATAGGCGCGCACCTCGTGGCCGATCGCCATTTCGAGGTTGTTTTCCTTCGGCTCGCGAACCGCGTGGGGATCCTGGGAAAATGCCGCCCGTGCTGCGTGGGATTCCTCGTCTTTTGTTGTTTTCTTATCGGCCTTGGTCTTCATTCCGCTCTCTCCTCGACGGCTCGAGAAAACTCTATCGTGAGAGTGAAATTTTCTCAACTCGGGCGAAAGCTTATCCCCGGCGGGTCGCGCCTGGCGCCATCCCGTAAAGCGCACGATAGGCGCGGGAAAAATGCGCGCCGCTGGAAAAGCC
This sequence comes from Ensifer sp., assembly GCA_035565055.1. Classification (GTDB taxonomy): domain Bacteria; phylum Pseudomonadota; class Alphaproteobacteria; order Rhizobiales; family Rhizobiaceae; genus Ensifer_A. Next base: position 9,405 of record DATMTA010000159.1, on the reverse strand, counting down.
CGTGGCAACAGCAATTTCCGATACGGAGAGCGGGCTCTGCTCCAGCAGCCGCCTGGCGTGCTGCAGCCGGATCAGCCGGTATTGGTCCAGAAATGATGTGCCGAGATGCGCGGCAAACAGCCGATCGAGATGACGCGGCGTAACACCCGCAATTCTCGCCATCGCTGCGCGGTCAAGCGGCATCTCGATCGTCTCCTGCATCTTTTCCAGTACGCTCAGGAGGCCAGGATGATGGACGCCATATCGCTCTGCGAGCGACCCGCGTTGCGGAGCGGTCGGCTCGCTGACCTCCGTATGGAGATACCAGTCGCTGACGCGTCTTGCGAAATCCGCGCCCATGCGCTCGCCGATCAGCACATGCATCATGTCGAGCGGCGCAATCCCGCCGCCGCAGGTGATACGGTTGCCATCGATGACGAACCGCGCCTGCCGGGGCGTCAGCGTCGGAAAGGACTCCATGAGCGCCGGTGCGTGCTCCCAATGGATCGTGAAGTCACGCTCTTCCAGAAGACCCGCCGCTGCGAGCAGGTAGGGTCCGCCCGAAATGCCGCCGATGCGAACGCCGTCGCGCGCGAGCTGGCGCAGGCAGGCGAGCACGATGGGATAATGCCAGTCTCTCGGCGATCCGCCGGCGCAGACGAAGACCGTTCCGAGCCCCGATCCGCGACCGGGAAGCGGCTCAGCCGGCACCGGCACGCCGCCCGACGAGAGCGAAGGGCGGCCATCGGGTGAATGGTTGGACAGGCGGTAGATCTCGCGCCCGGCCAGAAGATTGGCCGCGCGCAGGGGCTCCGTTGCCGACGCGTAGGACATCAGCGCGAAGCCTGGGACCAGGATGAAGCCGACAGTCTGGACGTTTCGGGTATCGGTGGAAGCCATGTCCCTTTTCTATCGAAAGAGGTCCCGTTTGTGCAAGTCAGGATTGGCCGTTCTGTCATGATGGAGAAAATCAAAGCGGGACCGCCCATGCGCTACTCAGCCCTTTCCGTCTTTCTCAACGGCCTGCGCGGCAATACCGGCTGGGCGCCCGCCTGGCGTCAGCCGGAGCCGAAGCCACATTATGATGTGATTATCGTGGGCGGCGGCGGCCATGGACTTTCCACGGCCTATTACCTCGCCAAAACCTTCGGCATCACCAACGTCGCCGTGCTGGAAAAGGGCTATCTCGGCTCCGGCAATATCGGCCGCAACACGACGATCATCCGCTCGAACTACCTTCTGCCCGGCAACAACCCGTTCTACGAACTGTCGATGAAGCTCTGGGAGGGACTGGAGCAGGATTTCAATTTCAACGCGATGGTCTCCCAGCGCGGCGTTCTCAATCTCTTCCATTCCGATGCCCAGCGCGACGCCTATACGCGGCGCGGCAACGCCATGCGGCTACATGGCGTCGATGCCGAACTGCTCGACCGCAAGGCGGTGCAGGCGAAGCTGCCCTTCCTCGACTACGACAACGCCCGCTTCCCCATCATGGGCGGCCTGTTGCAGCCGCGCGGCGGCACGGTGCGCCACGATGCGGTGGCCTGGGGCTATGCGCGCGGCGCCGACAGTCGCGGCGTCGACATCATCACCCATTGCGAAGTCACCGGCATCCGCCGCGAAAACGGCCGCGTCATCGGGGTCGAAACGACGAAGGGCTTCATCGGTTGCGGCAAGCTGGCGCTGGCGGCGGCGGGCAATTCGACCGTCGTTGCCGACATGGCGGGCCTGCGCCTGCCCATCGAGAGCCACGTCTTGCAGGCCTTCGTCTCGGAGGGACTGAAGCCTTTCATCGATTGCGTCGTGACCTTCGGCGCCGGTCATTTCTATGTTTCGCAATCCGACAAGGGTGGCCTTGTCTTCGGCGGCGATATCGACGGCTATAACTCCTATGCGCAGCGCGGCAATCTCGCCACCGTCGAACATGTCGCCGAGGCGGGCGTCGCCATGATCCCGTCGCTGACGCGGGTGCGTTATCTGCGCACCTGGGGCGGCATCATGGACATGAGCATGGACGGCTCGCCCATCATCGACCGCACCCCCATCGACAATCTCTATCTGAACGCCGGCTGGTGTTATGGCGGCTTCAAGGCGACGCCGGCATCCGGCTATTGCTACGCCCACCTCATCGCGCGCAACGAGCCGCATGAAACGGCCAGGCAGATGCGCCTCGACCGCTTCCAGCGCGGTTACCAGATGGATGAAAAAGGCGTCGGCGCACAGCCGAACCTGCATTGAGGAGATGAGACCATGGCAAGCCTGATCACCTGCCCTCACTGCGGCCAGCGCCCGAAGGAAGAATTCACCATCAAGGGCGACGCGAGCATCACCCGCCCTGCCCCCGATGCCGGCGCGGATGTGTGGTACGACTATGTCTACCTGCGCAACAATCCGAAGGGGCTGCACAAGGAATATTGGCATCATTCTTCCGGCTGCCGCCGCTGGCTGATCGTCGAGCGCGATACCGTGACGCACAAGGTCCTCAGCGTCGCAGATGCAGCACTCACCAAGTTGGGAGGTGCGGCATGAGCAGCCATCGCCTCTCCACCGGCGGCCGGATCGACCGCGCCCGCACGATCAAGTTCAGCTTCGACGGCAAGGCGCTGACGGGCCATCCCGGCGACACGCTCGCCTCCGCGCTGCTGGCCAACGGCATCCAGCTCGTCGGCCGCAGCTTCAAATACCACCGCCCGCGCGGCATCCTGACAGCAGGTGCGGCCGAGCCCAACGCGCTGGTGACGGTCGGAACCGGCGGACGCACGGAAGCCAATACGCGGGCGACGATGATCGAGCTGCACGATGGGCTGACGGCGCGCAGCCAGAACCGCTGGCCTTCGCTGAATTTCGACATCGGCGCGGTCAACGGCCTCCTCTCGCCCTTCCTGAGCGCCGGCTTCTACTACAAGACCTTCATGTGGCCGGCAGGCTTCTGGGAGAAGGTCTACGAACCCCTGATCCGCAAGGCCGCCGGTCTCGGCAAGGCGAGTTACGAGGCAGATCCGGATAGCTACGAGAAATGCTGGGCGCATTGCGACCTGCTCGTCATCGGCTCCGGTCCCGCAGGTCTTGCTGCAGCGCTGACGGCGGGACGGGCTGGTGCACGCGTGCTTCTGGCCGATGAGGGCTTCGCTCTCGGCGGCACGCTGCTGACCGATGGCGACGAACGGCTGGGCGCCATGCTTAGCGAACTCGAAGCCCTGCCGAACGTGCAATGCCTGCCGCGCACGACCGTCATCGGGTGGTATGACGACAATGTCTTCGGCGCGGTGGAACGCGTGCAGAAGCATGTGGCCGAACCCGATCCGCACAAGCCTGTCGAACGTCTGTGGCGCATCATTGCGAAACAGGCGATTCTCGCCAGCGGCGCGGAAGAGCGCCCGCTTGTCTTCGGCGGCAATGACATTCCCGGCGTCATGATGGCCGGCGCGGTGCGCAGCTATCTCAACCGGCAGGCCGTCGCCCCCGGCAAGCGCACAGTGGTCTTTGCCACCAACGATGCTGGCTACCGTACAGCCGCCGATCTGGAAGCCGCAGGGCTGGAAGTGGCGGCCATCATCGATCCGCGCGCCCGCAGCGACGCAGCCTGGCAAGGCAAGGCCAAGGTGCTTTCCAATGCCTGCATCGTTGATGCTGCCGGCAGCAAGGCGCTGCGCGGCGTCACCATCTCCAGCGCTTCGGGCACACAAACCATGGATGCCGATGCCATCGCCATGTCCGGCGGCTGGAGCCCGATCATTCATCTCGCCTGCCATCGCGGCGCAAAGCCGGCGTGGTCGGAGGCGCACGCCGCCTTTCTCGCGCCCGAACGGCAGGAAGGGCTGACAATTGCCGGCTCCGCTGCGGGTCTCGCATCCACCGAAGCCTGCCTGGGCGACGGCGCGCAAAAGGCTGCGGAAGCGCTTGAAACCATCGGTTTCGCCAGGGTCGAACCGGCTTTCGCAGCTGCAGATTCTGTGCCTCCGGCCGCCACGCCCTTCTGGTTCGCCAAGGGCAGCAAGGGCAAGGCCTTTGTCGACTACCAGAACGACGTGAACCTCAAGGACCTCGGCCTTGCCGTGCGCGAGGGCTATGGTGATGTCGAATTGGCCAAGCGCTACACGACGAACGGCATGGCGACGGATCAGGGCAAGCTCTCCAACATCAATGCCATCGGCATTCTGGCCGAAGCGCGCGGCGTTTCGCCCGCCGCGGTCGGTACGACCACGTTCCGCCCCTTCTACACGCCCGTCTCATTTGGTGCGCTGACCGGTGCATCGCGGGGCAAGCATTTCCAGCCGGTGCGCAGGTCGCCCCTGCACGACTGGGCACGCAAGAACGGCGCGACCTTCGTGGAAACGGGCCTCTGGTATCGCGCCGCCTGGTTCCCCCGCGCCGGCGAGACGACATGGCGCGAGAGCGTCGATCGCGAAGTGCTGAACATCCGCCAGAATGCCGGGCTCTGCGATGTCTCGACGCTCGGCAAGATCGAGATCTTCGGCAAGGACGCCGCGGCCTTCCTCGACCGCGTCTATTGCAACGGCTTCGCCAAGCTGCCGGTGGGCAAGGCTCGTTACGGCATCATGCTGCGCGAAGACGGCATGATCTACGACGACGGCACGACGAGCCGTTTCAGCGAAGACCATTTCTTCATGACGACGACGACGGCGCTCGCCGCCGGCGTGCTCACCCATTTGGAATTCTGCGCCCAGACGCTCTGGCCGGAACTGGAGGTGTATTTCGCCTCTTCGACAGATCAGTGGGCGCAGATGGCGGTGGCCGGTCCGAAATCCCGCGCCATCCTCTCCGAGATCGTCGATGAGGACATCTCCGACGCGGCCTTCCCCTTCATGAGTGCGCGCACTGTCTCGCTTCTTGGCGGCAAGCTGGAGGGTCGGCTTTTCCGCATCTCCTTCTCCGGCGAACTGGCCTATGAACTCGGCGTGCCTGCCGGCTACGGTGAATCCGTCGCCGACGCCATCATGCAGGCCGGTGAAAAGCACGGCATCTGCGCCTACGGGGCGGAAGCGCTCGGCGTCCTGCGCATCGAGAAGGGCCATGTCACCCATGCCGAGATCAACGGCACGGTGACGCCCGGCGATCTCGGCTTCGGCCGAATGGTGTCGACGACGAAGCCGGATTTCATAGGCAAGGTCATGCTGGCGCGCGAGGGTATGCAGGCCCCCGACCGGCCGTGTCTCGTCGGCGTCAAGCCGCTCGACCCGGGATCAAGCTTTCGCACCGGGTCGCATATTCTGGCAGACGGGGCGGCGGCGACGCTGGAAAACGATCAAGGCTATGTCACCTCCAGCTGCTTCTCGCCGCATCTCGGCCACACGATCGGCCTTGCGCTGGTCAAGAACGGGCCGGAACGGATCGGCGAAAAGGTCATGATCTGGAACGGACTGCGCAATGAATTCACCGACGGGGTCATCTGCAGCCCCGTCTTCATCGACCCCGAGAACGAGAAGCTCCATGCCTGACGTCTTGATATCAAGGCCTGCCCTGGCCGGACAGCCTGTCTTCCAGAGCGACAAGGTGAGCGTGGAAGCCATGGCCGAAGGTCATCTCCTTCAAGTCATGGGTGCCACAGCGATGCAGGCGCTGCAGAGCCTCGCGGCTGATGCCGGCATCACCGAAACCCGCGTCTGGCCGGCTGGCTATCAGCAGTGGTTCATGGCCGGTGAACGAACGCTCACCAGCGCGAACCTCGAGGCCTTCACCCGCCAACTGGCACCGGGAGTGTTTGTGTCAGATCAGAGCCATGGACGCGTTCGCATCCGCGTTCAGGGCCCATGCGCCGCCGTCCTCATCTCCCGGGGCACGGCCGTCGATCTCGACGGCACGTCTTTCGCCGAGGGGCATGGCGCCATGACGCTGTTCGGGCACATATCGGTCCACGTTGCGCGAACCGGGGCGGAGAACTTCCAGTTGACCGTTCTGCGCAGCTTTGCGCAAAGCCTGTACGAGGAACTGGTGGAGCTGGCCAAGGCACTGTAGCGCCCGATTTCACGACGTCCCGGGCGACAGAAGTTGCGCGATGCCCCCGGCAGGTCGCTTGCGATGACCGCTTTCCTCTAGTGCAGAATGCAGAAACAACCCTGCCAGAGATTTTTCGGTAACCATGTCGGAGCGCGACGTCCGGATCGATAAAATGCGATCAATTCGGGACGCAGAAAATTTCCGCGTGCCGGTCTTCAATGCCCTCAAAAGAAGAGGGCAATTCAATGTTCCGTACCGCCGCTGCAGTCTTTCTTGCATCAATTTCCCTGGCGTTGGTTGCGCAGGGCGCCGGCGCGAGCCCCCATATCAAGGGAGGCTTCGAACCTCAGGCATTCGCCGATACGACCGGCGCGACATCTGTGCCGATCGGCTGGCATATATTCTGTCAGGAACATGCCGTTGAATGCCATGCCAACTCCAGCTCGGCCCAGCAGGTGACCCTGACCGAGCAGAAATGGAAAGCGCTGATCGATATCGACCGGCTGGTGAACCAGAACATTGCCGGCATCTCTGATGAAGATCATTACCACATCCGCGCCAAGGGTATCGCCAACTGGTGGACTTATCCTGACGACGGTCAAGGCAACTGTAACGACTACGCCATTTTGAAGAAGCGCCTTCTGATCGAAGCCGGATGGCCCAGTTCCGCGCTTTTCCTCACAGTTGTTCTTGACCATCACAACGAGGGTCACCTCGTGCTCATGGCGCGCACCGACCGGGGCGATCTCATCCTGGACAATCTCGAGGACGACGTGGTGCTCTGGTATCAGACCGGCTACACGTTCCTGAAAAGGCAGTCGGGGGAAAACCCGGACACCTGGTTGTCCTTCAGCAACAATGTCAGAAATCTGGACAAGCTGGCGGCTCTCACCACAACCGCGCGTCAGCAGCCGTAACGTTTCCAGTAGACATCCACCAGATTGCCGCCGTCGCGGTCGAGAACGGCGAAGTTTCCCGGAACGACCGCGAAGAAGCGCTCCGTTTTCTGAACGCCCCCCTGCGGTTTTTCGGATACGCGCCCGCACGCCACGAATCCCGGCAGATCGGCACTGGGGGCGACCTTTTCAACCTGCACGGCCGAAAGCTCTCCGCCCAGGCGGCGCGCGAGTGCCGTATCGACGCGCGACACCACATCGCGCTGCTCAGGCAATGGTTCTCCCGGCGCTGCAGCCAGGATCAGAAGCGCAGGGGCAATTGCGAACAGCCTCATGTATACTTCTCCGGCGGAAATATCGTCTCAGGCTGCCAGCCAGTCGACGTCACAAGCGCAAATCGTTGATGCGCCATCATGCACATCAGTCTGCCGAGACGAAAGAGGAGTTCTCAGAACTTCATCATGATGTGATCTGCCGCCGGCAATCTCGACGCGCTTGTGGACGCAGGCACGGGAGTGCGCGATCCACCACGTCTCACGTCAACGACACGGGCGCGGCGAAGGATTGCGTCCTGTCAGAACAGGGCGTCTTCCAGAAGGTCATCATCAGACGCGACGGGAGCTTCTTCGGCAGCGGCCGACTGACCGAAGACGTCAGCATGAATGTTGCGCTCCGCCACCATCGTATAGGTTTTCGCGATCCGCTCGCCGATTGCCGCCAGAGTGGGCGTGATTTCGGACGCATGGCGCCACTGTTCGCTCGCGGCAATCGCCTCTTCCGTGCAGGCTGCCATGATCTCGCCGATACCCGCCTTGAAATCGAGGCGCCCGATCGCCCGCGTCACGTTTGCAGACATGTCCTCGGCGGTCATTCTGAGCGCCTGCATGTTGTCTTCCATCATGCGGGCAGCCTCCGCAAGCATGGGCACGGCGTTGTCCAGCAAACCTTCCAGGCTTTCCGTCTCTCCGTCGCCATCGCGCGCGTCCGCGGTGCTGAGCCCCTCGGCATGGCCCTGCAACTGTTTCAATGTATTGAGGATCTGGCCTGCGTCATCATCAAGCACCGACGCGAAGACGCGCAGCTCCCCCGTGACGACATTGATTGGACGGCCTTCTTCACCCAAACGGCCGCACCGCAGCGTCGTGTTGAGCGCCATATACTGAATGTCGCGACGGACCAGCTGGATGGTTTCCACGCTCGTTGTCAATTCGCCGACGAGCACCGCTGTATTCTGGCTGAGGCAAGCGGCAACGCTGGCGGCCTGACCGATCCTTGCGACCATGCTCCGCGCGGTCACCAGATCGTCATGAAGGACGGAGATAGGATTTCCACGCTCCGGATGCTGCGCGAGGATCATTGCCTCGTAAAGCTTCATCAGCCCCGCGACATCGCCGGCGAGACTATGAATGGTCTCGACGACGCGACTGGAATCGCGATGGAAGTCTGCCGAGGATTCGGCGAGAAGCGCGGCCACCAGTCTGGTGATCGTCGCCATGATCATATCCCGCTCATCCGGATCGACACCGCCGCCGGACGTCCCATCCAGCGTCTCGCGCGCGATCCTGAACGCGGCCTGGCAATGCTCGATCCGCTGGCGAGTGATGTCGCCGATCTGCATGGCGGAAAGCACCTGTCCAACCTTCGCCTGCGCCTTGCGGGCAAGTTCGGCGACCTTGATGGCCATAGTCGACAGATTGTGCTTCTGGTTCTCGATTTCCTGCCCATTCTGCAAGAGGCGCGCAACGATACGCGGCAGGTCGTCAAAGTAGTTTTCGAGCGGGCCACCGCTCTTCATGTCGGCTCCGTCGATCTGGGCTGCGAGCGCTTCGACCCGCTCGGCAAGAACCTTCACTTCCTGAGTTGCGAACTGAATCCGCTCCATGATCTCGGAAACGAAATCAGAGAAATCCGCGATATTGGCGCCGGCAATCTTCGCCGTCATCGCGAAGGTCCTCAAATAGCGGAGAGCCTCGTTCATGGAATCAATATTACGGGCGAACTGGCCGCTAATCTGCTTGACGGCCACAAGGCTCGCCTGCCGCGTCGCATGATTCTCCGGCACAGCCTTCAGGAGCTCGGCAGTCAGCAGCAGCCTGCGCTTCGCATCCTGCGCTTCCTCGTCCTTCAGCGATGTCCCCACCTGATCGAGAAGTTCCACCAGCTTGGAAAGCGTGTCGAGGACTGTGACCAGAACAGACCCGCCATCGAGGAAACGCTCCTCTAACTGGCCTCGCGCGCTTTCCAGTCGCTCAAGGAGAGCGGTCTCGGAAAAGCGCTCTTCCACCCGTCGCAAGTTAGCGGATCCAAAACTCATACCAGCCTCGTTCATTCAACTGGAAGCCGACGCTAAGCCAAACCCCACAACATCGGGTTAACGACCTGGAGCAGTTTACAAGTCGCCTCGTGAATATAGCGATATTTAGCGAGCCGGGCTCAGCCTCCGAGGAGAAGGAAACACTAAATTAAACTTAGCTAAATAGAAATTAAACTATAATTTTTCTGTTTTGCAAATGGATGACGATCATCTTTGAAACTTAAGACGACCCTGAAAACTAAGGGTATTTCGTCGCCC
>DATMTA010000158.1:0-4404 GCA_035565055.1 Ensifer sp. | reverse complement strand
TCTCGTGGGTGGCGTGTTGGTTATGATGGTGACCCAATATGTTGCTATACCAGTTGGGGCGCCCGAAATATTTCCGGCCACAGCAGCTGTCTTTTGCACTCAGCAACAAAAGACTGACAAGACTTGTGTCGCAGACACAGGGAGTGGAGCGGCGAACCAAAGTCAGGATGAAAGACTAGCTTTGCTGCTAGGATACTGCGCTACGCTTCCGGCGGATGCCCCGCCGGATGTCGGCAGTCTCTGCAAAATGGTTTCCCGGCCCGGGGAAGCGACGGGAAATACCGGACAGCATGGGGAAGAAATCAACAACGGCAATACGCGGAAGTAACCGGAGGGTGATATGATACGTTTTCTTGGCGCAGCGATAGCGCTGTGCGCAATTTCCTCGCAAGCCTTCGCGGAAACCGCTTTCGAAGCGTTCCAACGAGGTTTTTCGGAGGGTAAAAAAACCTGCACTTCCTCGATAAGCTCTAACAGTTTCAACAACTTTGAGGGCTTTACAAGAAGCGACAGCAACGGTTTGGTGCTACCCTTCAAGGACCTACAGCTCTTCCCAGGCGCGCTCAAAAGTGCGCAAGACGTCCAAAAGCGCTAAATGCCGTGAGGGTTTATCTGCTCAATTGATATCCCACGCCACAACGCGTAGATCACGGCCGTGCGCCTATAAGGCGGAACTGACTTCTTGGCGATTTTCCTCACTCCACACCCAACGCCTCAGCCGTAATCCAGAACACCGAATCCGGCGCATTCTCCGTCTCGATCCACAGAAACTCCAGATGCGGAAACTCGGCCTCGAGAATATCGCGGCCCGAGCCGATCTCACACAGAAGCCCGCCACCCGGGTTCAGATGCTTCGGCGCTTCCGCCAGTATGATCCGCACGAGGTCCAGACCGTCCTCGCCACCCGTATGCGCCATTTCCGGCTCAGCCTGATATTCCGGCGGATAGGCGGCGAAGGTTTCGGCGTCCACATAGGGCGGGTTGGTGATGATGAGGTCGTATTTGCGGCCGGCGAGCGGCTCGAAGATGTCGCCGTGGTGCAGCGTCACCTGATCCTCGACATCATGCTCGTCAATATTGATCTTCGCGACCTCCAGGGCATCTTCGGAGAGGTCGACTGCATCCACTGAGGCAAACGGGTAGAATTTGGCGGCGAGCACGGCAAGGCAGCCGGAGCCAGTGCAGATATCGACGGCGCTTTCCACCAGTTCCGGGTCCGGCAGGAAGGACGAGCCCTCCTCACTGCCATATTCGGTGAAAAGGATCTCGCCGATATGCGAGCGCGGCACGATCACCCGCTCATCAACATGGAAGCGCACGCCCTGGATATAGGAACGGCCCGTGAGATAGGCGGACGGCTTGCGGCTCGTGACGCGCTCCTCGATCCGCTCGGCAAGCAGCCGGCGCTCGTCGGGCAAGAGCCGCGCATCCAGAAACGGGTCGAGCACATCGATCGGCAGGTCGAGCGAATCGAGCAGCAGGAAGGCCGCGTCGTCAGCAGCCGTCGTCGTGCCATGGCCGTAGCTCAGGTCCGCTGCATTGAAGCGCGAGATCGCATAGCGCCAGTAATCGCGAAGCGTCAGAAGCTCGCGGGTGATGTCGTCGATGTTCTGCATGGTCTTCGATCCGGCCGGGCTTTGCGATAAGATGGTTCAGGCTTTATGTGAGCACCAAAGGCGGGTCAACCGTCGCATGTTTTTGTGAAGGACGTAATGCGAAAGCCCACCCGTGCAAAGCCGCCTGCCCCGCGTCGCGCACCTGCATCCCGCCCCTCGGCCCCAGAAGCCGGCAAGCGCGTCACGGTCGCGCGCGCACTCTCCAAGCTCGGCTTCTGCTCGCGTACGCAGGCCGAAGCGCTGGTTCTGGCCGGCCGGGTCACTGTCGATGGCCGCAAGACCACGCAGCTGGAAACCTGGGTGGACCTGACGACGTCGAAGATTGCGGTCGATGGCAACCAAGTCGCTGCGGAAGCCTTCGTCTATTACATGCTCAACAAGCCGCGCGGGCTTGTGACAACGCGAAACGACCCGCAAGGGCGCCCGACCGTCTACGACTGCCTGACACATCTCGACCACGCGCATCTCTCGCCCGTCGGCCGGCTCGACAAGGCCAGCGAAGGCCTGCTTCTCTTCACGAACGACACCGAATTCGCACAGGCGCTGCTCGATCCGGAAACCCACGTGCCGAAGACCTATCACGTCCAGATCGACCGCCTCGTTACACCTGAAAGGCTCGCCGCCTTCATGACCGGCGTCGAGCATGACGGGGACCGGCTGCAGGCCCGCCGAGCGAACATCCTGCGCAAGGGCGACCGCAATGCCTGGCTGGAGATCGAACTCGACGAAGGCAAGAACCGCCAGATCCGCCGCATGTTGGAAACGCTGGATATCGAGGTGCTGCGGCTGGTGCGCGTGGCGATCGGCGACCTCCCGCTCGGCCAGCTTCCCAAGGGGGAGGTCCGCGCCTTGACCGGGGACGAGGTCCAGATCCTGCGGGACGCCATCACCTCAAAACAGAAAAGGCCCCGCGCCGGTTAAAGCGCGAGGCCCTTGAAGGTCGGATCAACCCGATCAGCCGATTTCGGACTGGCTGGTGATGATCTTGGAAACGAGACCGTAGCTCTGGGCGTCTTCAGCCGAAAGCCAGTAGTCGCGGTCCGTGTCCTTGGCGATCTTCTCGACCGGCTGGCCGGTGGCTGCGGCGAAGATCTTGTTCAGGCGCTCGTTCATCTTGATGATTTCGCGGGCCTGGATTTCGATATCCGAGGCCATGCCGCGCGTGCCGCCCGACGGTTGGTGCAGCAGGAAGCGCGTGTTCGGCAGGCAAAGGCGCTGTTCCTTCGGCACCGACACGTAGATCAGCGCACCGGCGGAAGCGACCCAACCCGTGCCGATAATCCAGACCTTCGGCTTGATGAACTTGATCATATCATGGATCGAGTCACCCGATTCGACATGGCCGCCCGGCGAATTCACGAAGATCTTGATGTCTTCATCGCTGGCAGCGGCAAGCGCCACGAGCTGCGCGCAGACGCGCTGGGCGAGTTCCTGCGTGATACCGCCATAGATGAAGATGGATCGCGACTTGAAAAGATTCGCCTCCGCGTCCTTGCCAAGCGGCTTTTCTGTCTTCTTGTCGTCGTCGTCTTCTTCGTTCATCGGCAACCTTCCTATGCAAATCTGATTCACTCACAGGTAATCGCTTCGCAGAATGAAGACAATGGTCGAGTGGGAGAAAGGTTTGGCGGGCCGGGTGAATGGTAAATGAGTTGGCGCATGAAAAAAGGGGCGAGGATAAACCTCGCCCCGTGGAATTTACGTCGCTCAACCGACCTTACTTCGAGGGGGTCGTTCCAGACCGGCCGCCATTGGTGTCACAGGAGGTATCACCGGCCTTGCAATTCGGCGAATTTGCCGAACCGTCCTTGGCAGGGCTGTTTGCACCCATGCCATCGGTTGCCGTCGTACCGGTGGCGCCGCTCGTGCCCATCGTCCCGGTCGTGGAGGCGGCCGGATTGTTCGGGTCACCCTTGCTGCAAGCGGCGTCGCCTGCCTTACAATTGGCAGGCAGGCCGTTCGAATTTGTCGGCTTCACGCCGGAGGCATCGTTGCTGTTTTGGCCAGTGGCGGGAGCCGCATTACTGCCACCGGTCGAAGACTGGGCGTAAGCGGACGCCATGGGCAGGGCGGACATGGATGCGACAATCATCGCAATGGCCAGTTTGTTCATCATGGTCTTGCCTTCCTTGGGGTTTCCTTGGGGGTTTTCGTGGCAGGGCGCTGACGGGCGTCCCTGTCAAACGAATTCATCAGGCGAAGGCATGTTCCGGACAAAAGCGGAGAAATATTTCGGGAACAATTTGATTCATTTGGATTTTCTATCAAACCTTGCCACTTCTGGGCTCGGAAGTAAGAGCGGCGGTTCAGCGCGCCAGATGACGCGAAGAAAGCAAGACCGAAAGATTACAGACATTTAATCGGCGCCTGCCTCGAAAGTTTCATACACCCGTCCTACCTCATACCTAACGTGAAGTTTCGCCAATCCGCAGAGGACACGACCATGTCGCCCGAAGAACGCCAGTTGCTCAATGAACTTTTCGCCCGCGTCGGTCAGGCCGCGTCCACCCCGCGCGACGCCGAAGCCGAGGCGCTGATCCGCGATGAACTCGCGCGACATCCTTATGCCGCCTATTATCTCGCCCAGGCGGTCATCCTGCAGGAGAAGGGGCTCGAAGCCTCTGCGGCGCGCATCGGCCAATTGGAAGAGCAGGTCAAGGAACTTCAGCAGGGCGCGACCGCGCCGCAAAGCCAGCAGGGCCAGAACGGTGGCTTCCTGTCGGGCCTCTCCTCGCTATTCGGCGGCAACGGCCAGGGTCACGCGGCGCCTGGCCAGCAGCCGCCTGCC
>DATMTA010000157.1:0-26931 GCA_035565055.1 Ensifer sp. | reverse complement strand
GTGCAGCAGCGGCCGGAGCGGCTTCAGCCTTCGGCGCCGGGGCAGCAGATGCGCCACCAGCAGCCGCAGCCTTCACGTCTTCGCCGTCTGCGGCGAGTATGGCGATCAGACTGTTGACCTTGACGCCTTCGGTGCCGGCGGGAACGACGATCTTGGCGATCGTGCCTTCATCGACGGCTTCGACCTCCATCGTCGCCTTGTCGGTTTCGATTTCGGCGATGACATCGCCGGACTTGATCGTGTCGCCTTCCTTGACCAGCCACTTGGCGAGGTTGCCCTCTTCCATGGTCGGCGAAAGGGCCGGCATCGTGATATTGATCGGCATGTCCTCGCCCTCCCTTATTTGTAGCAAACGGCCTTCACGGCATCGACGACTTCGCCGACATTCGGCAGAGCCAGCTTTTCAAGGTTGGCCGCATACGGCATCGGCACGTCCTTGCCGGCGATCGTGATGACCGGGGCGTCAAGATAGTCGAAGGCTTCGCGGCTGACGCGGTTGGCGATGAAGTCACCGACCGATGACTGCGGGTAGCCTTCCTCGACGGTGACGAGACGGCCGGTCTTCTTGACCGATTCGATGATCGCCGGCAGGTCCATCGGGCGGATGGTGCGCAGGTCGATCAGTTCGACGTCGATGCCGAGCTTGGTGAGTTCGTCCACGGCCTTGACGGCATAGGTCATGCCGATACCCCAGGAGACGAGGGTGACGTCATTGCCGGCGCGGTGGATGCGGGCCTTGCCGATCGGCAGGACGAAATCGTCCATCTTCGGCACTTCAAAGGTCTGGCCGTAGAGGATTTCGTTTTCGAGGAAGATGATCGGGTTCGGATCGCGGATCGCGGCCTTGAGCAGGCCCTTGAAGTCGGCCGCCGTGTAGGGCTGGATGACCTTGAGGCCAGGAATATGGCTGTACCAGGCAGCATAGTCCTGGCTGTGCTGGGCGGCGACGCGGGCAGCCGCGCCATTCGGACCGCGGAAGACGATCGGCGCGCCCATCTGGCCGCCGGACATGTAGAGCGTCTTGGCTGCCGAGTTGACGATCTGGTCGATCGCCTGCATGGCGAAGTTGAAGGTCATGAACTCGACGATCGGGCGAAGGCCGGCCATCGCAGCGCCGACGCCGATACCGGCAAAGCCGTGCTCGGTGATCGGGGTGTCGATGACACGCTTCGGGCCAAACTCCTGAAGCAACCCTTGAGTCACCTTGTAGGCGCCCTGGTATTCGGCGACTTCCTCACCCATGACGAAGACATCCGGGTTGGCGCGCATTTCTTCGGCCATTGCGTCGCGGAGTGCTTCGCGGACCGTCATCGTCACCATTTCAGTGCCGGCGGGGATGGCCGGATCGGAAGCGGCTTCCGTCTTCGGCTCGGCCGGAACAGGAGCGGAGGCAGCAGGCGCTGGCGCCGGTGCAGCCGCAGGAGCGGGCTCGGCAGCAGGCGCGACCTTCGGGGCAGCCGACGAACCGATGTCGGAGGCGCTTTCACCGTCCTGCAGCAGGACTGCGATCGGCGCGTTGACCTTGACGTTCTCGGTGCCGGCGGCGACCAGCAGCTTGCCGATCACGCCTTCGTCGACGGCTTCCACTTCCATGGTCGCCTTGTCGGTTTCGATTTCGGCGATCACGTCGCCGGAGACGACCTTGTCGCCTTCCTTCTTCAGCCACTTGGAGAGCGTGCCTTCCTCCATCGTCGGAGACAGTGCAGGCATCAGGATGTCAATCGGCATGGTCCTCACCCAATTCGTTTCAGGCGCTCGGCCTTAAAAATCTCGATCAGCGCCAGCATGTCGCGGCGCGCGGTATCGCGAAAATCCCGCCCTCACTCCCGAAGGCGGGAAACGCTGTCAAAGCAGGATATCGGTGTAGAGTTCCGATACCGCCGGCTCGGGATTGGCCTGGGCGAAATCGGCGGCGTCTGCCACGATCTCGCGGACTTCCTTGTCGATGTCCTTGAGCGAATCTTCCGTGGCCCAGCCCTTCTCGATCAGGCGCGCCTTGACCTGTTCGATCGGATCATGCTCGGAGCGCATCTTCTGCACTTCGTCCTTCGAACGATACTTCGCCGGGTCGGACATGGAGTGACCGCGGTAACGATAGGTCTGCATCTCGAGGATGATCGGGCCATTGCCGGAGCGGCAATGCTCGACGGCGTAATCCGCAGCCGCCTTGACCGCGCGAACGTCCATGCCGTCGACCTTCATCCCGGGAATGCCGATCGAGGCGCCACGCTGCGAGAAGTCGGTCTGCGACGACGCGCGGTTGACCGCCGTGCCCATGGCGTAGCGGTTGTTCTCGATGATGTAGATCACCGGAAGCTTCCAGAGTGCGGCCATGTTGAAGCTCTCGTAGACCTGACCCTGGTTGGCCGCGCCGTCGCCGAAATAGGCGAGCGAAACGTTGTCATTGCCGCGATAGTGGTTTGCAAAGCCAAGGCCGGTGCCAAGCGAAACCTGCGCGCCGACGATGCCGTGGCCGCCGTAGAAGTTCTTTTCCTTGGAGAACATGTGCATCGAGCCGCCCTTCCCCTTGGAAAGACCGCCTTCGCGACCGGTGAGTTCGGCCATGACGCCGCGGGCGCTCATGCCGCAGGCCAGCATGTGGCCGTGATCGCGGTAACCGGTGATGACCTGGTCACCTTCCTTCAGCGCCATCTGCATGCCGACAACGACAGCTTCCTGACCGATATAGAGGTGGCAGAAACCGCCGATGAAGCCCATGCCATAAAGCTGGCCGGCCTTTTCTTCGAAACGGCGGATGAGCAGCATCTCGCGATACGCGTTCAGTTCCTGCTCTTTGTTGAATTCGGAAATCTTTTCCGCAGCGTCGGATTTGGCGGACTTGCGGGCAGCAGCAGACGCGGGTTTACGCGGAGCCATGCAGTAACCTCCCCAGGCTTGATGTTTTTTCCTTGGGAGACACCATAGGCAAAGTCAGGGAAAACAGCAATGCCCTAAACGCATAGCTAGCATCTGTCGCAAATTATTGAAAAACAATAGCAAAATTAAATTAATCCGATTTCAGTTATACGGCTGAAATCAGTGAAAAATAACGATTTCATCAGGACGGGACATATTGAGCTGCGCACGCGCCTCCTCGTCCAGCATATCCTTCTGTATCGACCCGTCGCTGAGCGCCGACACTTGCCGCTCCAGCGCCTTGCGTCGGTGCTGCAGGTCCGCAAGCTTCTGCTGGCGCTCGGCCTTCTGCTGCAGAAACTTCTCGGTCGCCTTAAGGCCAAACTCGCCGTGGACGGAATGATAGCCGAAATAAGCGAGGAATGCAGCCGTAATCGCCGGCAAGATGAAACGGCCGAACCGCCGCTTCCTGTACTGCTTGGTCAACATGTGGGGAACCCGTGACGCGATACTCTTTGAACCCACTTTAGAATCCAGAGATTAACGCTCTGTTGACCACGTCGCTCAAGACACAAAAAAGGCCGCGGCGGGATCGCCGCGGCCTCTTCAGTTGAAGCTGATGGTGCCAATTATGCCTTCAGGATCGAGCGGCCGGCGTACTTGGCCTGGCTGCCGAGGCCTTCCTCGATGCGGATAAGCTGGTTGTACTTGGCGAGCCGGTCCGAACGGGCAAGCGAGCCGGTCTTGATCTGACCGCAGTTCGTGGCAACGGCCAGATCGGCAATGGTGGAGTCTTCCGTTTCACCCGAGCGGTGCGACATGACGGCGGTGTAGCCGGCCTTGTGGGCGGTCTCGACCGCATCCAGCGTTTCGGAGAGCGAGCCGATCTGGTTGACCTTGACCAGGATGGAGTTGGCGACGCCCATCTTGATGCCGTCGCGCAGACGTGCGGAGTTCGTCACGAACAGGTCGTCACCGACGAGCTGGCACTTTGCGCCGACGAGATCTGTGAGGATCTTCCAGCCTTCCCAGTCGTCTTCGGACATGCCGTCTTCGATCGAGATGATCGGGTATTTTGCAACGAGGTCAGCGAGGTACTGTGCCTGTTCTGCCGGGCTACGGGTCTTGCCTTCGCCTTCATAAACGTAATTGCCGTTCTTGAAGAATTCGGTCGAGGCGCAGTCGAGGCCGATGAACATGTCGTCGCCCGGCTTGTAGCCAGCCTTCTCGATCGACTTCATGATGAAGTCGAGAGCGGCCGGTGCGCTTTCGAGACCGGGAGCAAAGCCACCTTCGTCACCCACGTTGGTGTTGTGGCCCTGTGCAGCCAGTTCCTTCTTGAGCGTATGGAAGACTTCCGAACCCATGCGAACGGCTTCGCGGATGTTTTCCGCACCCACCGGCATGATCATGAATTCCTGGAAGTCGATCGGGTTGTCAGCGTGAACGCCGCCGTTGATGATGTTCATCATCGGGACAGGCAGCAGACGCGAACCAGCGCCACCGACGTAGCGATAGAGCGGAAGGCCTGCGGCGTCCGCTGCAGCCTTGGCAGCGGCCAGCGAAACGCCGAGTATGGCGTTGGCGCCGATGCGGCTCTTGTTCGGGGTGCCGTCGAGCTCGATCATGGCCTGGTCGAGCGCGATCTGGTCTTCGGCGTCCATGCCGCCGACAGCGTCGAAGATCTCACCGTTGACGGCCGCAACTGCCTTTTCAACGCCCTTGCCGAGATAACGCTTGCCACCGTCGCGAAGCTCCACGGCTTCATGCGCGCCCGTGGAAGCGCCAGACGGAACAGCCGCGCGACCCATGCTGCCATCCTCAAGGATGACATCGACTTCAACGGTCGGGTTGCCACGGCTGTCGAGAATCTCGCGGCCGATGATATCAACAATGGCGGTCATATTTGTTTCCCTATGGCTGAGGAGTATTGGTCCGGGTTTCTCATAGAACATCGTTCGGCGGGATGGAAGCTGCCCGCCGCGAGGAATTGCCCTCGGCGCGCGTACATGCACCTTCCTATATGCGAAATTTCGCAATTTGAGTTTACTCAAATTCATGCATTTGCCGGCATGATCGACCTTGTGCAGCGGATGCCCCCAACCGAAACCGCTGCCATATAAGGCGAAAGCCTCAGGGCGCAGCCCCCAACAAGCGCCCTACCTTACAAGCCGCCAGGTCCCCCACCTGGCGGCTTCATTCGTTTCAGGTGCGTCTACTCCGTCGGACCAGACGCCAACCCCAGACTGAGGAACCTGTTTCAAAATGATAAAAGGCCCGGCGTTGCCGCCGGACCCTTCATGCAGTCCCCGATACGCACTACTTTTCGGGGAAAGTTCACTATTCGAGGAAAGACATCGGGTTGATCGGAGCCGAGTTCTTCCGCACTTCGAAGTGCAGCTTCGGCCGCGAAGCGTTGCCGGACATCCCCGAGTCGGCAACCACCTGGCCGCGATTGACCTTGTCGCCACGATTGACGTCGATGCTCTTCAGGTGGGCGTAGACTGTGACCTTACCGTCCGCATGACGGATCAGAACGGTATTCCCAAGTTTTTCCAGACCGTTGCCAGCGTATATGACCACGCCGTTTTCGGCAGCCTTCACCGGGGTACCTTCCGGAACGGAAATGTCGATCCCATCGTTGCGCTGGCCGTCGACATTTGCGCCGTAGGCGGCGATGACCGCGCCGGTCGCCGGCCAGCGATACTTGCCGATGCCGGTTTCGGCGGGCGCGGTGGAAGCAACCTGCGTTCCGGCTGCCGCGGACACACTTTCCTTTGAAGCTGCGGGCGCAGGGGCGGCAGCAGAGGCCGTCGCCGTCGCCTTCAGCGGCGCTTCAGGCTTGCCCGAGACAGACGCCGTCGTCATGTCGTCAGCCGTCACCTTTTCCGTGGCAGGCTTCTCTGCAACGTTCGAGGCGGCAGCACCTGCAGCCGGGATCTTGAGTTCCTGACCTGCGCGGACGGCATTGCTCGTCAGGCCATTGGCTGCCCGCAGGGCTTCAACGGTCACGCCATTCTTCTTGGCAATCGCGATCAGGCTTTCACCCGAAGCAACCTTATGGGTAGCGCCCTTTGCGCCATCCTTGGCCTCAGCGACGGCGACCTTCTTCTTCTCGGTCTGCGGTGCAGACGGCAGCACGGCTTCCTGCTGATGCGGCGCCTTGCCGGGAACCGGGATCTTGGCTGGCGACTGCGCTACCTTGGTCTGCTCGGCCGCCTTGGGCTCGATCGCCGCAACCTGCTTGCTCTGCGCAGCCTGCGAGGCTGGCACGGTGCCGGTCGAGATCGGATCAGGGCCCTTGATCATGCGGATATTGTTGTGACCCCTGGCAGGGGCTTGCGCCTGAACATTGGCAGCCTGGCGAACCGGGGCGGTCGCAGAAGGCTGAGCCGGCGGAAGCGGATCACCTAATGAGGCCGATTGAACCGGGGAACTCGAAACGACGCGGGCGTTGGACGAAACCGGCAGCGGAGAGCCGTACTGGGCATTGTTCTGCGCCGGAGGCATCGGCTGGCTCATCGGATCAGAAAGATCCGAGCGCGGCGGCAGATTGCCAGCGGAGGCGATATCGGCGCTCGGCGTCGGCACCCGCCCGCTTCCGCCGCCCTGAATGGACCCGGTGCTGATATTGTCGGCAGAATGATAGAAGCTGTCGAAGCGGGTCGCATCGGAACTGCAGCCGGCCGCAGTGCCCGCCAACAGTGCAATGGCTATGAACCGAACTGCCGGATTTTTGTACGCTGACGCAATTCTGTTACGCATTACTGGCCCCGTCTCTACAAGAAACTCTCGTGAGGCCATTAAAGCGCGTTAGGGTTACCGCGGGGTTAAGGTCGCTTTATCAGCAGTCATTATTTTTCGGGATTTGCTAATCCGGCCGGTCGCGTTCCTGGCCGTCGCACGGGCCTCAAAGGGCGTTTGCCATGTGAGGTTCGAGCGGCAGATAAGGCACGTCGAAAAGCTCGGTCCGCTCGAAACGGACGCCAACCTTCGTGAACCGGATCATCACGCAGCGCCCGTCTTCAAGGATCATCGGCGCAAGCATTTCGCCTCCCGGAACGACCTGTTCCGCGAAGATTCGCGGCATGGCAGTAAATGCGGCCGTCACCAGGATGCGGTCGAACGTGCCCTCGCCCGGCAGCCCGTTCATGCCATCGGCCTGACGGGAAAAGATGTTGCCGCCACCGATCTTGCCGAAGCGGCCATGGGCATTTTCAACCAGCGTCCGGTATCGGTCGACCGTCAGAACCCGCTGGCACAGTTTGCCCATCAGGCTGGCCGTATAGCCGCTGCCGGTACCGATCTCCAGGACGCGGTGATCGGGATGCAGGTTCAGCAAATGCACGAGTTTCGCCGCAAGGTCGACGCCCTCAGCGAATGCACCGCATTCGATCGGGATCGAGTGCCGTGACCATGCCTCACGGGCATAGGCCGGCGGCACAAAAAGGGCGCGTGGCACCTGTTCAAGCGCGTTGAAGAGGCTGGCGTTGGAAACGCCCTCCGAGCGCAGTCGCATCACCAGCGCCGCAAACTCTTCCCTGTCGCCAAGCCCGGGTTCCAAGCCTCTACTCCGTTGAAAGCGCTGCCTTCAGCGCCTGTTGAGCCGTGTAATCGGTGAGGTCCAGCTTGAGGGGCGTGACAGAAATCCTGCCTTCCGCGAGCGCATTCACATCCGTACCGGCTTTCAGATCGGATTTGCGCCCATCAAACTTCAGCCAGTAATAGGGGAAACCGCGCCCATCGCGGCGCTGCTCGGCGAGAAGGCCGAAGGTCAGCTTGCCCTGGTTCGTCACCTCGACGCCCTTGACCTCTTCCGGCCGGCAATTCGGGAAATTGACGTTCAGGAAGCTGAAGGCAGGCAGTTGAACATCGATCAATTTCTGAAGAAGCGACGGCGCATGGTTCTCGGCGACTTCCCACGGAACCTTGCGCTCGCCATCGAAGATATAGGCCTGAGACAGGGCAATCGAACGTACGCCCTGCAGCGCTCCTTCCATGGCACCGGCGACCGTTCCCGAATAGGTGACGTCATCGGCCATGTTCGCACCGGAATTCACGCCTGACAGAACCAGATCCGGCTTGCCCTTCATGACTTCCTGAATGCCCATGATGACGCAATCGGTCGGCGTGCCGCGCAGCGCGAAATGCCGGTCGGAAACCTTGCGCAGGCGCAGCGGATCGTTGAGCGTCAGCGAGTGCGCCAGACCGCTCTGGTCCGTTTCCGGTGCGACGATCCAGACATCATCCGTCAGCGTGCGGGCAATGCGCTCCAGAGCAGCTAACCCCGGAGCGTGAATGCCATCATCATTGGTGAGCAGGATGCGCATCGGATCAGGAAGCCTTCTCGATCCGCGTG
Source organism: Ensifer sp. (assembly GCA_035565055.1). Lineage (GTDB taxonomy): Bacteria > Pseudomonadota > Alphaproteobacteria > Rhizobiales > Rhizobiaceae > Ensifer_A. Next base: position 18,716 of record DATMTA010000157.1, on the reverse strand, counting down.
ATGCCGCCCATGTAAGGCAGGAGCACGTCCGGCACGGAGATCGAGCCATCTTCGTTCAGGTAGTTTTCCATGACCGCAATCAGGCAGCGGCCGACAGCCGTGCCCGAACCATTGAGCGTGTGAACAAAATTCAGCGTCTTGTCGGAGGCGTTGCGGTAGCGCGCGTTCATGCGGCGCCCCTGGAAGTCGCCGCAGACCGAGCAGGACGAGATTTCACGATAGGTGTTCTGGCCCGGCAGCCAGACCTCAAGGTCATAGGTCTTGCGCGCACCGAAGCCCATATCGCCGGAGCAGAGCGTCATCGTACGGAAATGCAGGCCGAGGCGCTTCAGAACCTCCTCCGCGCAGGCCGTCATGCGCTCGTGTTCGGCGATCGAGCTTTCGGCATCCGTGATCGAGACCAGTTCGCACTTCCAGAACTGGTGCTGGCGCAGCATCCCGCGCGTGTCGCGACCGGCGGATCCTGCTTCCGAGCGGAAGGACGGGGTCAGCGCCGTGAAGCGCAGCGGCAGTTTGTCCTGATCGAGGATTTCGCCGGAAACGAGGTTGGTCAGCGTCACTTCCGCCGTCGGGATCAACCAGCGGCCGTCAGTGGTGCGGAACAGGTCTTCGGCGAACTTCGGAAGCTGGCCGGTGCCATACATCGCCTCGTCGCGCACCATCAGCGGCGAGGAGACTTCCGTGTAGCCATGTTCGCGCGTGTGCAGGTCGAGCATGAACTGGCCAAGGGCACGTTCCATACGCGCAAGTTGCGATGTCAAGACCGTGAAGCGCGCGCCGGAAAGCTTGGCGGCGCGTTCGAAATCCATGTAGCCGAGCGCTTCGCCGATCTCATAATGCTCCTGCGCCGCATGGGTCCACACCGGCTTGTCGCCGACGACGCGCTTGACCTCGTTGTCGTGCTCGTCCTTGCCGACCGGAACGTCGTCCAGCGGAATGTTGGGAATGCGCGAGAGCATGTCGGTGAGTTCGGCGCTGACCTTGCGCTCTTCCTCTTCGGCACCGGGAAGCGTTTCCTTCAGTGTGGCCATTTCGGCCTTCAGCTTCTCGGCAAGCTCGGTGTTCTTCTGCGCCATGGCGGCGCCGATTTCCTTGGAGGCCGAATTGCGGCGCGACTGCATATCCTGCACGGACTGGACGAGGGAGCGGCGCTTCTCATCGAGCGCGATGACGGAAGCCGAAAGAGCCTCGGCGCCACGTTTCGCCAGAGCAGCGTCAAGCGCTGCCGGATTGTCCCTGATCCACTTGATGTCGAGCATTGCACATAAGCCTTCGAAGACAGTTCAGTTTTCGAAGGGTGGCAGCTTCGTCTTCAAAAAGCCCCGCCCCGATCACGTGGCAGGGCCGGTCGTCACGCCCCGCCGTCTTCAGACGCGGTGGAGGATGCGACCTCTTGTCCAGTCGCCGTCTCTTCTTCCGCAGCCTTCTCCTTGCCGCGACCCTTTTCGATGAGTCGTCCGGCATAGATTGCGATTTCGTAGAGAAGGATCGTCGGCAGTGCAAGACCGATCTGGGACATCGGATCCGGCGGCGTCAGCACGGCCGCGACCACGAAGGCCAGTACGATGGCGTATTTGCGCTTCTCGACCAGCGTCTGGGTGCGGAGAATATCGGCGCGGATCAGCAACGAGGTCACGACCGGCAGCTGGAAAACCAGACCGAAAGAGAAGACCAGCGTCATGATCAGGCTCAGATATTCTGAGACCTTCGGCATGAGCTGAACAGCCACCTGGCTTTCAGAGCCGGACACTTCCATGCGCAGGAAGAACCACATGACCATGGGGGTGAAGAAGAAATAGACGAGTGCGGCGCCGAGCAGGAAGAGCACAGGCGAGGCAATCAGGAACGGCAGGAAGGCCGCGCGTTCGTTCTTGTACAGACCGGGCGCGACGAAACGGTAAAGCTGCGAGGCAATGACCGGGAAGGCCAGAACCATAGCGCCAAACATCGCCACCTTCAGCTGGGTGAAGAAGAATTCCTGCGGGGCGGTGTAGATGAACTCCGCCTTCTTCACATCCATATGTGCCCAGATGACCGCCCACTTGTAGGGGATGACCAGCAGGTTGAAGAGGTCGCGCGCAAAGAAGAAGCAGATGAGGAAGGCAACGAAGAACGCTGCCAGCGATTTGATCAGGCGGGCGCGCAGCTCCACCAGATGCTCGATCAGCGGCTGCGGCTTGTCGTCGATGTCGTCAGTCATGCATCACCCGTCTTCTTGGCCTTCGCGGCGGGCTTCTTCGGCTTGGGGGCTTGGGCAGCGGTTTCCGTCTTGGCGGATACCGCCGCCGTCTTGCGGGCGGCCGGCTTCTTTGAGGGCGATGCAACGACTTCCGCTGCAGGAACGGACACCTCAGCGGGCTGCACGGCCCTCTTGCGCGGTGCGGCCTTTGCCTTCACGGCGATGGCGGCGGGTGCAGTGAAGGCAGCAACCGCTGCAGCTTCTGCCGACAGTGCGGTTTCCGCAACAGCCGAAGACTTTGGCGCACGCGGCTTGCGGGCAGCCTTTTTCTGTTCGGGCGCAGCATCGCGGGAGGCCGGCGTTTCCGCCGACGTCGCCGGTGTCACTGTTGATGGTTCGGCGGCCGGGAAGGTCGGCGGTTCGCCGGGCGCCTTCACTTCGACTTCCGGTCTCCAGGGCTCGCCAATCTTGGCGGGCTCTGATTTCGTCGCATTCTGGATGTCGCTGCGGATGTCGTTCCCCATCTGACGCAGCGGATTGAGCGCATCCTTCAGCGAATTGACCGGATTGAGCTTCTGCGCGTCCGAGAATGTCTGGCGCACATCGTCGAGTTCGGCCTCGCGAAGCGCCTCGTCGAACTGCTGGCGAAACTCGCCAGCCATGACGCGAAGGCGCTTCGTCATCTTGCCGAAGGCGCGAAGCATGGGCGGCAGGTCCTTCGGCCCGACCACCACGATCAAAACGATGGCGATGACCAAGAGCTCGGTCCAGCCGATATCCAGCATTGAACTACCTCAGAGACGCGCGGGCCGCGCAAATATTACTTGGTGGCTTCGTCGGCCTTGTGTTCGACCGTCTTGGCCCTGTCCGCCGGATCTTCCTCGGCCATGCCCTTCTTGAAGTTCTGAATGCCCTTTGCCAGGTCACCCATCAATTCCGGGATCTTGCCGCGACCGAAGAACAGAAGCACGACGACCAGAACGATCAGCCAATGCACCATGCTAAAAGAACCCATCGGAATCTCCTTCCTGACACCTCCGAACACCGGAGGCTTATTTGTTCCCCAAACGATGTAAGACGTTCAAGCGTCTTTTTCAAACACCATTATGTCGCGTTCGTTAACGTCTAGCGATATGTCGCGCAAGCCCTGTGGCAACTGGTCGGCGCGAATTCGCGCCCGTACCGGTTCTTCGACGCCCGGTACGGCCAGCCGAAGCACCTCGACCACACCCAGAAAACGTCGCGACAAAATTCTTGCGGGGATGTAACCGCCCTCGCCGCTCGCCTTGACATCCGCCAATCGCACCGCAGCCTGCACGGGCGTGCCATCAGCGAATCCCGTCACAGTCGTGCGTCCAAGCGGGGTCTCAACGGCGCCGTTGCGGACGACGGACGAAAAGATGTTGATGTCGGAGAAGAAACCGGCGGCGAAGAGGCTGGCGGGACGACGATAAAGCTCTTCGGACGGACCCGACTGGACAAGGCGGCCATCGCGCAGGAGCGCGATGCGGTCGGCCATGAGCATCGCCTCCTCGGCATCGTGCGTGACGACGATGGCCGTGGCGCGGGTTTCGCGCAGAATGGCCAGCGTTTCGGAGCGAACACTATCCTTCAGCCGCGAGTCGAGGCCGGAAAACGGCTCATCCATCAGAAAAACGGCAGGGCGCGGAGCCAGCGCACGGGCCAAGGCAACGCGCTGCTGCTCGCCGCCGGACAGGGCATGAGGATACTTCTCCGCCGCGTGGTCCAGCCCTACGCGAGCCAGCGCAGCCATGGCCTCTTCGATGGCTGCCTTCTTGGGCAGCGCGGTGAGACCGAAGCGGACATTGTCGAGGATGGTCAGGTGCGGGAAGAGTGCGAAGTCCTGGAACATCAGGCCGATGCCGCGCCGCTCCGGTGGCAGGAAGTTGGAAGGGCCTGCAATCTCGCGGTCGTTGAGGAGCACGCGACCGCTTGACTGAACCTCGATGCCGGCGGCGATTCTCAGCAGCGTTGTCTTGCCGGAACCGGAGGGACCCAGGAGGCACAGGACTTCGCTGGGCTCTGCCACGAGCGAAATGCCACGGATCGTTTCCCTGCCATGATAGCTGTGGCGGATATCGTCGAAGGCCAACCGGGCGGCGAAGGTCACGCCGGCTGTTCGCCGGCTGCGGGATTCTGGTGCGGATTGCTGATTTTCGAGCGACTTCGACAAGAGACAGTCCGGATTGGAGGCCTGCTGCAGGCCAATACAAGCGGACCTATTCCTCTTCTTTCCCGCCTGGAGTCAAGAGGCCCAGTTCTTCCAGGTCGAGCTGGGTCAGCGGATCTTCGTCCTCAGTCAATTCGTCATCGGTCAGTGGCGAAGGAATATTGAAGTTCGGCGGCATACGCCCAGTCAGCAGCCCGGCGCCGCGCAACTCTTCGAGACCCGGCAAGTCGCGGATTTCCTCAAGCCCGAAATGGTCGAGAAAGTCGCGGGTTGTTCCGAAGGTTACGGGGCGGCCCGGTGTCCGGCGTCGGCCGCGGAAGCGAACCCAGCCGGCCTCCATCAGCACATCGAGCGTACCGCGCGAGGTCTGGACGCCACGGATGTCTTCGATTTCGGCACGCGTCACCGGCTGGTGATAGGCGATGATGGCGAGCACTTCCAAAGCGGCGCGGGACAGCTTCTTTGGTTCGCGATCGTCCGAGCGCAGCGCAAAAGACAGATCCGGCGCAGTGCGAAAGGCCCAATGGCCTTCGACCCGCACGAGATGGATGCCACGCGCTACATATTCGTTCTTCAGCGTCGCCATGACGAGTTGAACGTCCACGCCGCGCGGAAGGCGCTCGGTGAGGAAACCCTCGGACACGGACTGTGCAGAGGCGAAGACGAGCGCTTCCGCCATCCGGCAGGCCTCGACGAAACGCGGGTCGTCGGCGCTGGTGTCGGTCACATCGATCAGGTCGGGGGTTTCGGCCATCGTCATGCGCCGGCACTCCCCTCACCCAATTCGCCGGCCTTTTCGCCGGGCCGCATGAAGATCGGCTTGAATGCGCCATCCTGGCGGATTTCGATCTTCCGTTCGCGGGCCATTTCCAGCGAGGCGGCAAAAGCGCTGGCAATCATCGTCCGGCGCTCCTGCGGGTCGGCGGCATAGCGGGCGAGATAGATATCCAGCGAGATCCAGTCGGATATCTCGCCGACCATGCGGGAGAGCAGCGTGCGCGCCTCCACCAGCGACCAGACCTTGCGGCGTGCGATCACGACATTGGACACCGCCTGCCGCTGGCGCAACGCTGCATAGGCAGTCAGCAGATCATAGAGGCTCGCCTCGAAGGCGGAGCGGCGCTCGACTGCGATCAATTCCGGTGCACCGCGCGGGAAGAAATCACGCCCCAGCCGGTCGCGGTTCACCAGCTTTTCTGCGGCGTTGCGCATGGCTTCCAGCCTCTTCAGCCGGAAGGCGAGGCTTGCCGCCATTTCCTCACCCGTCGGCTCACCGTCCTTGGGCTGCTGCGGAATGAGAAGACGCGATTTCAGGTAGGCCAGCCATGCGGCCATGACCAGATAGTCAGCCGCCAGCTCGATGCGGATCGCACGGGCCTTTTCGACAAATGTCAGATATTGCTCGGCCAGCGCCAGCACGGAAATGCGGGAGAGATCGACCTTCTGGGTGCGGGCGAGATGCAGCAACAGATCGAGCGGGCCTTCGAAACCGGCAACGTCGATCAGCAGCGCGGGTTCGCTGACCCCGCGCTCCGCATCGGCGTCCCACAGTTTTTCAAGCGGCGCGGCGGCCTGCTTCTGCCCTTCGGCCATGTCCAGTCATACCCCCTCTGCCCCTCAGGCAGAGGGGACCATTGCGAAGAACTCGGCGCGCAGGGCCGCCTCATCGGAAGCATCCGGCCTGGCAAAACCGGCAATCGCCGCATCGGCGCGGGCCTTGGCCTTGCCGCTCAGGATTGGCGCTTCGGCGACGACGGCCTGCATCTCCGTCATCACGCCATTGCAGTGAAGCACGATATCGCAGCCGCCCGCAACAATGTCACGCGCGCGCTCCCCAATTGTTCCTGCCAATGCGTTCATCGAGGTGTCGTCGGACATAAGCAGACCGTCAAAGCCGATATAGCCACGAACGATCTCTTCGATGACGGTTTTCGAGGTCGTGCCCGGACGTTCCGGGTCGATGGCCGTGTAGACGACGTGGGCGCTCATGGCCATCAGTTCGCTGTTCATAGCCTTGAAAGGCGCGAAATCATGCGCCTCCAGCGTTTCGCGCGAGGCGTCGACCACGGGAAGATTGTGATGCGAATCGGCGCCGGCGCGGCCGTGGCCGGGCATGTGCTTCATGACCGGCAACATGCCGCCGTCCTTGAGGCCCTGTGCGGCTGCGCGTCCCATGGCGGTGACGGTTTCCGGATCATGGCCATAGGCGCGGCTGCCGATGACGTCATGGGCGCCGGCAACAGGAACGTCGAGAACCGGCAGGCAATCGACATCAATGCCCAGTTTCAGCAGATCGAACGCATGAAGGCGTGACATGAGCCAGGCGGCACGCAACCCCTTTTCCCTGTCTTTCGCGTAGACCGCGCCGAGGTCGGCGCCGGACGGATACTTGTCGGCAAGCGGCGGGCGAATACGCTGAACGCGACCACCCTCCTGGTCGATCAAGACCGGCGCATGGCGACCTGACACGGTTTCTCTCAGGTCATCCGTCAGTCGCCTGATCTGATCAAGGCTTTCGATATTGCGGCCGAAGAGAATGAAGCCCCAAGGCTGTACCTCGCGGTAAAAGGCCTTCTCGTCATCGGTGAGCACCGGGCCCGAGCAGCCGAGAATGAGCGCACGTGTGTCGGTCATGATCCATCCATGAAGAAAGAATCGCCGCCCGATGAGGCGGCGATTGTTGAGCTGTTCAAAAGGCTTGCTCTTAGCGCGAAACGAGGCAGCTTCCACCCGCCGCCTTGTAGCGGGTGCAAAGGGCGATGGCTTCGTCCTTGCTGCCGGCGACGATGCGCAGGCGGTAGTAGGTGCCCTTGCCCGGAATTTCCGCCGGCTTGATGTCGGGGGTCTTGCCACCGATGACCGAGGAGAACTTGGCCGAAAGATTGGCGTAGGACTTTTGCGCCTCAGCTTCGGACGGAAGCGATGCGATCTGGATGACGTAAGCGCCAGCCGGGGCATTGGAGGCGACGGCCGGCTGCGGTGCAGGTTTGGCTGTAGGCGCCAGTGCCGCCGGCTTTTCCGACGCTGCCGGCTGTTGGCCGACGACATTGCCACGCTGGGTCACCGTGCCAACGACATTCACTGGCTGCTCTGCCGGACGTGCGGTTGGAATGGGCATCGCTGCAGTTTTCGGAAGGACGTTTTTGTCCGCAGCCTGCTGGTTGCCCTGCGCTGCCGACGCGGCATCCGAAGGCGTACCGTTCGCCGGCGCAATCGCTGCAGCTGGTTGCGAGGCTTCGACCTTGGCAGATGCGGCGGGAGCCGTCATGGCGGCGTCAGCGGCGGAAGTCTTCTGCGTTGCGGCCTGATCGGCCGGGGCATTGGTTTCCCGCGCCACCAGCGTACCATTCGGCAGAACGATCATGGTCTTCACCTTGCGGGGCGTGACGGATTCGTTGAGCTTCTGGCCGTCGGAACCTGCCTGTGCGGGGGTTGCGGGAAGCCGGGCATCGGCGTCACCGGCGGCCGAAGCGTCGGAAACGCCCGGTGCCTGCGCATCCGGCGGCGGCGCACCTTCGTCGCCCAGTGTCTTTGCTGCGACGTTGACCGGCTCTTCGGAATTGGCGATCAGGCTGCCCTGCTTGACGACTTCCGGTGCCTTGCCGGAGACACGATCGTAAACGGCCTTGTCCTGGTTCGGAACCTGCTTTCCACCGGGCTCGTCCGGAACTTCCTTGACCGGCGACTTGTCGGCCATGATGACGCGCGGCGCTCCTTCGCCGATGACGCTTTTGACCTCGCCGGAGCGCCACAGCATGACGGCACCGAGGCCGGCAAATGCGACGATGGCGGCGAAAGCGGCGACCCGCGCATAGCGCGATACGAAGCTCGTGGACGCCGCATTGATCTCGGCAATGTCGAAGGCGCGGCCCGCTGGAATGGCAGGCGCTTCATGGATGGAACGGATCAGTTCGTTGGTCATGCCATCGGCGTCACTGGCATCGGCTGACGTCAGGTCGCTTGCCGTTTCAACGTCGGCCGCCTGCGCCTTGGACTTGTTGCCCATCGCGAAAAGCTCCGCCATCTCGGCTTCGATGTCGTAATCGAAGTCAGACACAGGCTTTGGCAGGGACTCTCCCTCCTGATCGGGCACCTGCGGCACATGTATGTTGCCGAAAGAGGCCGGCATACGGTCCTCGATCTCGGTAATCGCCGTCGGGTCGAATGGCGCTTCGTCGGCCGGCGGCGGCGCGGTATTGGCCTGCAGCTCCGACATCACGGCGCGCGAGACTTCTGCTTCGATCGCGTCTTCATCAAAGTCGAATTCGAAGTCCTTGAAATCGAAATCGACGTTCTTCTCGGCGACAGGCTCCACCGGAGCCTGGAGGCCGCGCGCAGACTGCAGCCAGTCCGGCATTTCGAAAACGGGATCAACGGCAACGCTCGGCGCGGCAACAGCGGAGGTGGCAGCGAGAGCAACAGAGCCGGGGGCAGACGCGGGACGCTCAGGCTCAACGGACACATAGGGCTCGGGAGCGACCTGCTCGGCTTCGTCAACGGCGGAAACCAGGCTCTCGGCTTCAGCTGCGCCAACTTCGCTGACGACGGCTGCAGCCTCTTTCGAGAAGTCCGGCATTACCAGATCGTTCTCATTCAGCTCGAATACGAGTTCGCCGAGCGGATCCGTCTCCGGCACGACTTCGGCGGCAGTTTCCTCTTCCGTCTGGCCGACGTGACCGCCGGTGAGCGCATCACCCGAAAGGTCAGCGGACACGACAGCGGCAGCGACCTCAGAAACATCGTCCGTCAGAGGCACCGACTTCGGCGCTATCACGGCCGCGGACAGCCAGGCGGGCGTTGTGGTCTCAACAGCAGCCAGTCGATCGTTCTTCCAAGCTGCAAAGGGAGAAGCCGGCTCCACAGCCACCTCGGGTGCCAGATCGAGAGCTCCAAGCGATTGCTCGAGCTCGTCCTCGAGTTCCACACTCGTTTCCGGTTCGCCCGCTTCGGCTGCAACCGACAGGTCCTCATCAGAGAAATCGAAATCGGGGACCGGGCCGGCAAAAACGGGCTCTTCGCCAAACGCCGCCGGCTCGTTGTCAGGCTCGACTTCCGGCACAGGGCCCGAGAAAACCGGCTCGTCGTCAAAATCGATCTCCGGGACCGGCCCCGCAAAGACTGGATCGCCATCCGCGGCGAAGTCGTCAACGGCACCATCAGCCGGATTATCGAGAACAGGTTCTACGACAGGCTCGGCCACCGCCACCACATCGTCGAGATCCCAATCGGGAAGGTCCGGCACGGGACCGTCGAATGCGACAGTATCCACGGACTCGGCATCGGCCGCAGGTTCGTCGCCCGCAGTCGGTGAGACATTGAGGACCGCATCCGGCTCGGCCGCAAAAACAGCGGGCGGCTTCGGATCAATCCGGGAAGGCGAAACAGTCGGCGCGCTTGCGGCGGGTGTGCGGACGATGGGCGCCGGAGGGGCGGCACGAAACAGGCTGCCCGCATCCACAGGCGGCATCGTATCATCGTCATCTTCAACGGAGACAGGCGCAGCAACCGGTGCCGGCGCAGGGCGAGAAACGGGCGCGAAGCTCGGCTCGATTTTGCGTGGCGTTTCGCGGACAGTGGTCTCGCGCGGCCCTTCATAGAGGGCGAATTCGCGCAGCAACTCATCCTCGAGATCGGCCATGGCAGGAATATTCGACGCCTGCCCTCCCGCCGGAGGAACGAAGCCGGCGCCGACAGCCATCGGCGCACGCCGTTCGGTCTCCAGCGCCGTGGAAATCTCCGCGAGAGTATCGTTTCCTTCTACGTCCCCGCGAAAGATTGTCCGTTCACCGGCGCGTCTGTTATCTGCCATATTGTCCACTCGCAAAAGCTTGCGTTACCTGCCAGGACATTATGGGCAAATGGCGACGGTCACCGCATCTCGTCAGGTGCTGCCGTCCCGGTAATCCCGAGTCCCGACTTCAAAACGGATGCCACTGCCCTCACCAATCCCAGCCTGGCCACGGTCAATTCTCGGTTTTTATCGTTAACAAACCGTAAGCCGGTATTTTCCTTGCCCTTATTCCAGTGTCCGTGGAACACGCCCGCAAGGTCATAAAGGTAGTATGCGACCCGGTGAGGCTCCTGCGAAACCGCTGCAGCCTCGATAATCCGGGGGTATTCGGCCAGCTTGGCCACAAGCTGCAACTCAGCCGGATCATCGATCAGTGACGCAATCTTGTCATCAAACTTCAGATTTGCAAGGTCGAGATCCGGATAGACTTCACGCGCCTGCCGGTAAATTGATTCGCAGCGCGCATGGGCATACTGCACGTAAAAGACAGGATTGTCCTTGGAGTGTTCAGTAACTTTCGCAAAGTCGAAATCGAGCGGCTCGGAGTTCTTCCGATAGATCATCATGAAACGGACGGGGTCGCGTCCGACTTCATCGACCACGTCGCGCAGCGTGACGAAATCGCCCGACCGCTTCGACATCTTCACCGGCTCGCCGTCGCGGAACAGCTTGACCAGCTGGCACAGCAGGACCGTCAGATGGACGGCGCCGCCCGAGACCGCCTTGGCGACAGCCTCAAGCCGCTTGACATAGCCACCGTGATCCTGACCGAGAACATAGATCATGTCGTTGAAGCCACGATCGTACTTGTTCTTGAAATAGGCAACGTCGGCGGCGAAATAGGTGAAAGTGCCGTCCGACTTCATCAGCGGACGGTCGATATCGTCGCCGACATCGGTCGAGCGAAACAGCGTCTGCTCGCGGTCTTCCCAGTCTTCCGGAACTTGCCCCTTCGGCGGCGGCAGCTTGCCCTTGTAGACATGGCCCTTGTAGGTCAGGTCGTTGATGGCAGAGAGGATCAGATCGCCGTTGCCGGCGTGCAAAGTGCGCTCAGAAAAGAAGACGTCGTGATGCACGTTGAGAGCTGCCAGATCCTCGCGGATCATCGCCATCATGGCGTCAATCGCCTTGTTCTTGATGATCGGCATCCACTGCTCTTCGGGCATGGCACGCAGCTTGGTGCCATATTCATCCGCCAGCGCCTTGCCGACAGGAACGAGATAATCGCCGGGATACAGACCAGCCGGGATTTCGCCCACCTTGTCGCCTAGCGCCTCGCGGTACCGCAGGTAGACCGATTTCGCCAGCACGTCGATCTGCGAACCGGCATCGTTGATGTAATATTCCTTCGTAACCTCATGGCCGGTGAAGGCGAGCAAGTTAGCGAGCGTGTCGCCGACAACGGCGCCACGGCAATGGCCGACATGCATGGGCCCGGTCGGGTTGGCGGAAACATATTCGACATTGACCTTGCGGCCCTTGCCGAGATCGGAACTACCGAATTTCTCGCCGGCCGAGACCATGGCGGCGAGCAGCTTCTGCCAGTAGCCAGCTGCGAGGCGGATGTTGATGAAGCCGGGACCGGCAACGCTAACCTCAGCGATGTCCGGATCAGCCTGGAGCTTTTCGACCACAAGGTTCGCAAAGTCGCGCGGGTTCATGCCGAGAGGCTTGCCGAGAAGCATCGCCACATTGGTCGAAACATCGCCATGGGCCGGATCGCGTGGCGCCTCGACCGTGATGCGCGAGAGATCGGCGCCGGCGCCCTTCTCCTGGAAGACATCAATGTCGTTCAGGACAGCTTTGATCTTGTTGGCGAAGTCGTGAAAGATATTCATGTGTCTCGTTTCCTGCGGCAAAACCGCTGCGCGCCGTGGCGCGGCATGGGGTAAATTTTGGCTGTGGCTAGCGCAAATCCGGGGTGTGGTCAAACAATTGCCGGTGCGTGGCAATCGCATAGGTGTCTGTCATGCCGGCCAGATAATCGCCGACCTGACGGGCCTTGGCCGCCTCCGGAAGCTCGGAAATATGGTCATACCAATGATGCTTCCGCATCAGTTTCGGGTCTGCCATGAAGGCCTTGTAAAGGTCGGCGACGATATCTGCGGCACCTTTGCGGATTCGCATGATTTCGGGATGGCGATAGATGCGCTTGAAGAGCATTCCCTTGATCGCCTTGTCCGTTTCACGCATCGCATCGGAAAACTCGATGACCATGCGGTCGGCATTGCGGATATCCTGGGCCGATTGCGGCTGCAATTCCGCCAGCCGCTGTTGCGCCACGGAAATCACGTCTTCGATCATCCGCGTGATCTGGCGGCGCATGATTTCATGGGTGAAGCGCGATGGGTCGAGGGACGGGTAAAGTCCCCTCACCTCGGCCATCAGGCCGGCGAGGAACGGGATTTCCTCCAGCATCTCGAAGGTCAGGTAACCAGAGCGGAGACCATCGTCGATATCGTGGGTGTTATAGGCGATGTCGTCGGCAATCGCAGCGGCCTGAGCCTCAAGGCTGGCGAAGCTCGAAATTTCCAGATCGTGCAGCGCGCAATAGTCGAGGATCGGCTGCGGGACCGGGCCGCGTGTGCCGTTACCCTGTTTGTCCATCAGTGGACCATTGTGCTTGACGAGGCCTTCGAGGCTTTCCCAGGTCAGATTGATACCGTCAAACTCGGCGTAACGCCGCTCGAGCTTCGTGACGAGGCGCAGAGACTGGGCGTTGTGGTCGAAGCCGCCATAGGGTTTCAGGCATTCGTCCAGCGCATCCTCGCCCGTGTGGCCAAAGGGCGTGTGGCCGAAATCGTGGACCAGCGCCACGCCTTCCGCCAGGTCCTCGTCGAGCTTCATGGCGCGGGCCAGCGCGCGGGCGATCTGGGCGACCTCGATCGTATGCGTCAGGCGCGTGCGGTAATGGTCGCCGTCATTGGCGATGAAGACCTGCGTCTTGTGCTTCAGCCGGCGAAAAGCGGTCGTGTGCACGATGCGGTCACGGTCGCGCTGGAAATCGCTGCGCGTCGGGCTCGGCGTTTCGGGATAGAGCCGTCCGCGCGTCGTCCACGGGTCCGCCGCATAGATGGCGCGCTCGCCATAGCCGAAACCAAGCCTGTTCCTGTCGAAAGTCATTTTCGCTCTGCAACTGTTCAATCTTCGGCCTACATAGCCTCAGGAGCCTTGTCTTGAAAGAAGTTCGCACCGAATTTGCGGGAAGGCAGCCGAAAAACTTGACCGATCGCACAGGAAGAGATTGATCGGGATCGAAATTGCCCCCATTTTATGCGGGATTCCAACCAACCGCCGGACCTTGAACCCGGCCGGAGGATGAAGACATGACCGACGTGAACGTAACCATGACCGAAAGCGCGGCGAAGCGAATCGCCAAGATCATCGCATCGGAGACGGACAAGAACGCGCTGCGCATCTCCGTCGAAGGCGGCGGCTGTTCCGGCTTTTCCTATAAATTCGATCTGACCGGCGACCGGCAGGATGACGACATCGTCATCGAGCGCGACAATGCGCGCGTGCTGATCGACCAGATGTCGCTTGTCTACATGGAAGGCTCGGAGATCGACTTCGTCGACAACCTGCTCGGCCAGTCCTTCCAGATCAAGAACCCCAATGCGGTGGCGAGCTGCGGCTGCGGCACCAGCTTTGCCATCTGATTTCTACGCATCACAAACTGCATAAGCGGACGCCATGAAGATTGTCACCTGGAACATCAACGGCGTGCGCGCCCGTATTGAAAATCTCTGCGCCTGGCTGAAGGAGAGCGATCCGGACATCGTCTGCCTGCAGGAAATCAAGTCGGTGGACGAGAACTTCCCGCGCCTTGAGATCGAAGCGCTCGGCTATCACGTCGAGACGCATGGGCAGAAGGGTTTCAACGGAGTTGCCATCCTCTCCAAGGTTTCGCCCGACGAGGTGACGCGCGGCCTGCCCGGCGATGACGCCGATGAGCAAGCACGCTTCATGGAAGCGGTGTTCTCGACCGAGAAAGGCGCGCTACGCGTCTGCTCGATCTATCTGCCCAACGGCAATCCGCCGGATGATCCGGTCAAGTACCCCTACAAGCTGGCATGGATGGCGCGGCTCGAAGCCTTCGCAAAGTCCCGTCTCGTGCTGGAGGAGCCGCTTGTTCTGGCGGGTGATTATAACGTCATCCCCGAACCGCATGACTGCTACGATCCAGCCGCCTGGGCGGGCGATGCGCTCTTCCTGCCCAAGACACGGCAGGCCTTCCGCCGCATCGAAAACCTCGGCTTCACCGATGCGTTGCGTGCGTCAAGCGACGGTGTTCCTGCCTATACATTCTGGGACTATCAGGCCGGCGCCTGGCAGAAGAACAACGGCATCCGCATCGATCACCTGATGCTCTCGCCGGAAGCTGCCAACCGACTGAAGTCGGTCGCCGTCGAAAAACACGTCCGCGCCTGGGAAAAGCCCTCCGACCATGTGCCGGTCGCGGGCTATTTCGATTTCTGAGACAGGTTAGACTTCCGACGCGAACGGGTCTCAGCTATCGAGCATTTCGCGCACTGCCTGGGCCAGCTGCTTGAGCGAGAAGGGCTTGGGCAGGAAGCCGAATTTGGCGTCCTGCGGAAGGTTGCGGGCGAATGCATCTTCGGCATAGCCGGAGACGAAGATGAACTTCATGTCCGGGTATTTCTTGCGCAGCTCGCGCAGCAGTGACGGCCCATCCATTTCCGGCATGACGACGTCTGACACGACGATATCGACCTGACCGTCAAGCTCGTCCATGATATCGAGCGCTTCAACGCCCGAACCCGCCTCGTGCACAGTGTAGCCGCGTGTTTCGAGCATACGCTTGCCGCCGCGCCGGACCGCTTCCTCATCCTCCACGAGAAGCACGACAGCCGAATTGCCCGTCAGGTCCATTTCCTGCTCGTTGGCGGTGGCGCCGAGCACCTTGTGTTCTTGCGCGGGTGCGGAGCCGTCTGCCGGTGCAGAGATCGCATTGGCGGCAGGCTGGGCCGGCGCTTCCTGGATATGGCGGGGCAGGAAGAGCTTGAACTTCGTGCCCTTTCCGACCTCGGATTCAGGATAGATATAGCCGCCGGACTGGCGGATGATGCCGTAGACCATGGCTAGGCCCAGACCCGTACCCTTGCCCACTTCCTTCGTGGTGAAGAAGGGTTCGAATATCTTGTCCATGATCTCGGGCGCGATGCCGGTGCCGGTATCCTCCACCTCGACCATGACGAAATCTTCCGCGGGCATCCCGAGAAGGTTCATCGCCGGCACATCTGTTCCATTGATGTTGCGGGTGCGGATCGTGATCGTCCCGCCATTCGGCATGGCGTCACGAGCGTTGACGCAGAGGTTGATCAGCACCTGCTCGAACTGCGACAGGTCGGTCTTCACCGGCCAGAGGTCGCGGCCATAGTCGATCTCGAGCTTGACGTTCGAAGACGTCAGGCGATCGACCAGCATACGCAGATCACCCACCACATCGGTCAGGTTCAGCACCGTCGGCCGCATCGTCTGCTTGCGCGAGAAGGCAAGAAGCTGGCGGACAAGGACAGCGGCACGATTGGCGTTGCGCTTGATCTCCATAAGGTCGGCAAAGCTGGCGTCCGACTGGCGCGCCTGCAGGAGCAGATGGTCGGCAGAGAGCAGGATCGCCGTGAGCACGTTGTTGAAATCGTGCGCGATGCCACCGGCCAAGGTGCCCACCGCATTCATCTTCTGCGTCTGGGCCATCTGCTGCTCAAGTTCCTTCTGCGCCGTGATTTCCACGGCGTAGACGATGGCAGCCTCTTCCGGCGCCTCATCGCTCTGGTCGATGACGGCGTTCACATAGAAGCGGAAATGGCGACCGTCTTGCGTCGGGTGCCGCGAATCGAAGGGCGCAATGTTGCCCTGGCGGTCGCGGGCAGCCGCAAGTGCATCGGCGAGCATCTGGCGGTCGCCCTCGTGGACGATCCGCTCGAGCGGCGCGCCCTTCTCGACCTCGTCGCGCGAGACGATATCGGAGAAGAGCGTCATGAAGGGCGCATTCGTGCGCAGGATCTTGCCTGCACCATCGACCGAGGCGATCGCCATCGGCGTGTTGTTGAAGAAGCGGTTGAAGCGGGCAGAAGCAATCGAACCTGACTGCTGGCTGTCGCCCAGGCCGGTTCGCTCGAGAACGATGGTTCGACTGTCGCCGGGCGCGCCGTCGACGGTAGCAGATACGCGATGAACCAGACGCACGGGCAGTCCCTGCCCGTTCATCTTGCGCATGTCGAGATCGATCGTCTCGGTCCGTTCCCGACCGGGTTCGGCCTGCACCGACTGCAGGATCGCGAGCCCCTGCCCGGCCAGCAATTGCGACATACTGAGACTTCCCGGCTGGAACGTCGCAAGTTCGACGCCGAGCCAACCGGCGAGAGTGGCGTTGATGTAGAAGATTTCGCCGCGCTTTCCGGCCGAAAGGAAGCCGGCGGGCGCGTGGTCGAGATAATCGATGGCGTTCTGCAACTCGCGGAAAAACCGCTCCTGCTTTTCGCGCTCGGCGGTGATGTCGCTGATCTGCCAGATGTAGATCGGGTTCTTCTCGCTGTCGACGACTGGCAGGACGCGCGCCTTCAGGCGATACCAATGCGCGTCGGACTTGCTGGACGCCGTGAGCCCCAGAGGCTTGCGCAGCCGGAACTCCTCGAAACCCGCCTTGCCCTCCCGCAGAGAATTGGCCAGGCGGAACAGGGCCTGGTTCGAGTCCGGGTCGCGCGACAACAGGGTTTCAAGGGTCTGTGTCGTTGCGACCGTTCGCGCGCCCGTCAACTCGCCATAGGCACGGTTTGCGTAGATGACCCGCCCCTTGCGGTCCGTCACGATCGCGCCGTCGGGATGCGAATCCAGAAACGCATTGGCATAGGCTTCCGCGCGCGGCGCCGGCAGCACCTCGATGAAGCCGATCACCGCGGAGACGAGAAAGAATATGCCGCACATGGCCAGAACGCCGAGAACGCCAAGCACAATCTCGTTTTCCAGCTGATCCTTGAACACCACGAATGCAAGCGCAGACAAGGTCAAGGCGGCCGCAAGCACGATAACGCGCAGCCAGGTTCCCGCGCCTGCGGGTCTGTTCACGATCGGCGGATGGTAATCGTCCGCCTGCTTGTATTGCGTCATCAATGCCTCTTTGTCTGCGCCGCGTTCACCTGTCTGATGCCAACACCGGAAGGAATCAATGCGGAGCCGGTTCCAATTCACTAGGATTGCCGCCCAAGTTCAAGACCGCCTGCGCTAACAGGCCGCCCCTTTTCAGGAAGGGTCACTAGTTCTCCACCGCTCTTTTTGGGACGGGCGCTTGCTTTTAAAACAAAAGCTTTTCAAATTGTTTTAGCGCAGGATTCGTCGGATCTGGAGGACTTGCGTAGTCTCGTGCAGGTGGCGGCACGCATCGTTACGTTTCAGATGAAATGGATGGCGACACGCTTGCACGATCGGCGGGGTCAGCCGGTATTGTGCCGGTTTTGTCGGGGTATTGAGTATCGTGTCGCCTTGCAGGCCGTTTGTGCCATCGACGACATGAGTCCCATTGGCGTGCGGTTAGGGGTTGGGGACAAATGGAATTCTTGAACGGGCAGACAGCGACGAATTTCGTCATAGCGGTCGCAGTCGTCGGGCTCGCGCTGATCGCCTATGCGGGAGTGCTCAAATATTTGCGTGAGCGCCCTGTCTCGCCTTTGCTTGCGATCACCGGCCGCGACCGCGCCAAGCGCCTGTCCGTCATCGATGCCGCCGTGGTCGATACCCGCCGGCGCGTCGTTCTGATCCGTCGCGACAACGTCGAACACCTCGTCCTCATCGGCGGTCCGACGGATGTCGTGATCGAGAGCCGCATCGGGCAGGACGAAGTCACGGCTTCCTCCGCGGCTGCAGCTGCATCCGCCGCATTGATCCGCCGCGCCGAGGCGCAGGAGATGGCTGCAGAAGCGCAACGTCGCCAGGCGGCGCAGCGCCAGGCGCAGCCTCCTCGCACACAGGCGGCGCCTGCTCCGGCAAATTCCTGGGATCCGGAGCAGACGGCCGAGGAAGCGGAAGAGGACACGTACAATTACGGCCCCAACGCCGCGTTCGACGCGAAGGACTATGCGACCCAGCCGCAGCAGCAGCCCCAGTCCTTCCGCCCTGAGCCGGCTCCGGCGCCTGAACCCGCAAAACCGTCGGTCGCGGCAGTCGCCGAGGCGAATGCGGAATCCATTATCGAAATGCTGCGCTCCCGCATCCTCAACGATGCCGCTGCAACCGCCTCCATGCAGGCCGCACGGCAGGCTGATGCCTCCCGCCGTCAGGTTTCAACGTTTGAGCGTCTTCTGACCGAACGTATGCAGGCGAATGAGCGCCAGCCCACCGCAACGCCGCGCACGACGCAGCGCGCAGGCGTGCAGCCTATACCAGGCGTCGGCCCGGCCACCGCGCGCGCTTCTGCCGCAGCCCAGCAAGTTCCCGTTGCGCGAGACATCGCGCCCGAGAAGCAGCGCAGCGAAGTCGCGCTTGAGATGGAAGTCGCGCGGATCCTGGAGGAACTTCAGACTCGCCGAAAGCAGAAG
>DATMTA010000156.1:0-8159 GCA_035565055.1 Ensifer sp. | reverse complement strand
CGCGCGCCTCCAGGCCGAGCAGGACCGCGTGCGCTTGCAGGAGGAGGCCGAGGCGGCCGCGCAGAAGCGTCTGCGGCAGGCGACATCAGGCCTTGCCGCCGGCCTGCGCCGCCTTGCCGGTGGCGATCTCAGCTTCCAGCTTAACGAGCCCTTCGCGCCCGATTTCGAGCAGCTGCGCAGCGACCTCAATTCCGCCGTGGCGGAGCTCGGCGAAACGCTGCGCGCCGTCTCGCAGGCCGTCGACGAGATGGACACCGGCACCCGTGAAATCAGCACCGGTGCGGATTCGCTCTCCAAGCGCACGGAGCAGCAGGCCGCCTCGCTGGAGGAGACTGCCGCGGCACTCGACGAGATCACCGCCAACGTCACCAATTCGACGCGTCGGGCCGAGGAAGCGCGCGCTGTCGCCGCCGAGGCGAACGGCAATGCGGCCCGGTCGGGCAATGTGGTCGCCAATGCCGTCAATGCCATGCAGCGCATCGAGCAGTCCTCGAGCCAGATCTCGTCGATTATCGGTGTGATCGACGAGATCGCCTTCCAGACCAACCTGCTCGCGCTGAATGCAGGCGTTGAGGCGGCGCGGGCGGGCGAGGCCGGTCGCGGCTTTGCCGTCGTGGCGCAGGAAGTGCGCGAGCTGGCCCAGCGCTCGGCTTCCGCCGCCAAGGAAATCAAGACGATCATTTCGGCGAGTTCCAATCAGGTGCGCACCGGCGTGACACTGGTCAACAAGTCGGGAAGCGCCCTTGAAAACATCACCGAACGGATTTCGGAGCTGAACCGCATCATTTCCGGCATCTCGGTGGCTGCGGCCGAACAGTCGAGCGGGCTGCAGGAAATAAACCAGGCGATCGCCGCCATGGACGGCATCACCCAGAAGAATGCTCATATGGTGGAAAGCACGTCGGCGAACACGCATCAGCTCAGCGAACTCATCGACAAGCTGGCGCATTCGCTGCAGGGGCTGAAGACGCGCGACCCTCGCGAACTCGGCCACCGCGCACCCTCGGGTCTGCGCCGCGCGAGCTAATGATTTGCCGCGCATCCAGTTGAAAGCCTGTCTTTCATGGGCTAATTGAGGCCCATGACGATCAAGCCTCTTATCATTCTGCCCGATCCGGTTCTCCGACAGGTTTCCAAGCCGCTGGAGAAGGTCGATTCCGGCGTTCTCAAGCTCGCCGACGACATGCTCGAAACCATGTATGACGCGCCCGGCATCGGCCTTGCCGCGATCCAGATCGGCGAGCCTCTGCGCCTGCTGGTGATCGACGTGGCGAAGGAAGAGGAAGGCCGCAAGCCGCAGGTCTTCATCAATCCGGAGATCGTCGCCTCGTCCGACACGCGCTCGACCTATGAAGAGGGCTGCCTCTCCATTCCGGGCTACTATGCCGAAGTCGAGCGTCCGGCAGAAATCACGGTCAACTATATCGACCGCGACGGCAAGCAGCAGCAACTCGCCGCCGAAGGCCTGCTCGCCACCTGCCTGCAGCACGAGATCGACCACCTCGACGGCGTGCTCTTCATCGACCACATCTCGCGCCTGAAGCGCGACATGGTGGTGAAGAAATTCACCAAGGCCGGCAAGACCGGCGGGCTGCCGAAGTTTTAAAAAGCCTGCGGGCCAAGCGACAGGAGCTGAGCCATGCCGCTTCGCATCATCTTCATGGGCACGCCCGATTTTTCCGTTCCGGTGCTGAAGGCTCTTCATGCGGCGGGGCATGAAATCGCGGCGGTCTATTCGCAGCCGCCGCGGCCGGCGGGGCGGCGGGGGCTGGAGCTGAAGGCTTCGCCCGTGCACGAGGCGGCCGAGGCGCTCGGGATCGAGGTTCGCACGCCCGTCAATTTCAAGGCGGAAGAGGATCGCAAGGCGTTTGCCGCGCTTAATGCCGATGTCGCGGTGGTGGTGGCTTACGGTTTGTTGCTGCCGAAGGCGATCCTCGAAGGGGCGCGGCTGGGTTGCTACAATGGCCATGCCTCGCTTCTGCCGCGCTGGCGCGGCGCCGCTCCCATACAGCGGGCGATCATGGCGGGTGATGCCGAGACCGGCATGATGGTGATGAAGATGGATGTCGGGCTGGATACCGGCCCGGTGGCGCTGACTGCGCGGGTGCCGATCGGCGAGACGATGACGGCGGGCGAGCTGCATGATGCGCTCTCGGAAACGGGTGCGCGCCTGATGGTCGAGGCGATGGGAAAGCTCGAAGCCGGCGATCTGCCGCTGACGCCCCAGCCGGAAGAAGGCGTGCTCTACGCTGCCAAGATTTCCAAGGAAGAGACGCATATCGATTTCTCCAAGCCGGCGCGCGATGTGCATAACCACATTCGCGGCCTCTCGCCCTTTCCCGGCGCGTGGTTCGAGGCGGAGATTGGCGGCAAGGTGGAGCGAATCAAGGTTCTGGCGTCCGCGCTGGCAGACGGCGAGGGCGCGGCCGGGACGGTGATCGGCGAGGATGCGACGATTGCCTGCGGCTCTGGTTCCGTGCGGCTCGTGCGCCTGCAGAAGGCGGGCGGCAAGCCGCTGGAGGCACGCGAGTTCCTGCGCGGCACGCCCTTGGCCCTTGGGCTGAGGCTCTCCTGATGCCGCGTTATTTCCTCACGGTCGAATATGACGGCACGCCCTATGTCGGCTGGCAGCGGCAGGACAATGGGAAGTCGGTTCAGGGGGTTATCGAGAAGGCGATCCTCGACGCAACCGGCGAGACGGTGACGCTCGGTGGGGCGGGACGCACGGATTCCGGTGTGCATGGGCTGGGGCAGGTTTCGCATTGCGATCTTTCCAAATCCTGGAAGCCCTATGTGCTGCGCAATGCGCTGAATGCGCATCTGCAGCTGGCCGAAGAGCGGGTCTCGATCCTTGAGGCGGCGGAAGTGGCAGGGCAATATGACTCGCGCTTCTCCGCCACGAAGCGGCATTATCTCTATCGCATCATCAACCGCCCTGCCCCGTTGGCCGTCGAGGCGAACCGGGCTTGGTGGGTGAAGAAGCATCTCGACCACAAGGCCATGCATGAAGCCGCCCAGCGGCTCGTCGGCCATCACGACTTCACCACCTTCCGCTCCGCCCATTGCCAGGCGAAGAACCCGGAACGGACGATGGAATTCCTCGACGTGCAGCGCCACGGCGAGGTGATCGAGATCCGCGCCTCGGCGCAGAGCTTCCTGCATAACCAGATCCGCTCATTCGCCGGCACGCTGAAGCTCGCCGGCGAGGGCAAGTGGACGCCGGACGACGTGACGGCGGCGCTGGAGGCGCGCGATCGCACGCGCTGCGGGCCGGTCGCGCCTCCGTGGGGGCTTTACTTTCTCAAGGTGGACTACAGGGACGGGCTGGATTTGAGGACGCCGGATTGGCGGTGACCGGCTTGCGCTGCCCGAACCGTTCCATGGCAATGCTAAGGCAAGCAGGGCCAATTATTGACGCATCGTTTGGGCACCGGCTGTGTTACAATGAAGCTGTCGGACTTGGCCTTGCCGGCTTTTGCCGCAACCGCCAGGTAATGACTTGCGCCGTGAGTCTCCGGCCCTTGAGGGCCTTTTCATGCAACAACCACCTGTCGTGCATTTCGAAGCTGCAAGTACTCTTGCCGTCGTCATGTCTTCTCACGAACCGCTGCTCTTCCTCTCCGATGATCTGAGGATCATTGCGGCCAGCGCATCTTTCTGCCGGGCATTCGAGATCGACCCGGCCTCCGTCACGGGGAAACGCCTTGGCGAACTTGGAAGCGGGGAGTGGGCGATGCCCAGTCTGAACGTCCTGCTGACAGCAACGGCGACAGGCGCCGCCCGCATCGATGCCTATGAGATTGACCTGAAGCGTCCCCTCAAGAACACGCGGAACCTCGTCGTCAACGCACGAAAGCTCGAGGACGGCGACCCCGACCATATCCGCCTGCTTCTCGCCATCACCGATGTGACCGAGATGCGCGCGGAATCGCGTCTGAAAGACGATCTGGTTCGCGAGAAGGCCATCCTTCTGCAGGAGGTGCAGCATCGGGTCGCCAACAGTCTGCAAATCATTGCCAGCGTGCTCATGCAGAGCGCGCGCCGGGTTCAGTCCGAGGAAGTCCGCGGACATCTCCAGGATGCCCGTCACCGCATCATGTCCATCGCAGCGCTGCAGAAGCAGCTTTCGACATCCGGCGGCGGCAGTGTTGAACTGCGCGCATATTTCACGCAACTTTGCCAAAGCCTTGGCGCATCGATGATCGCGGACCCGGAGCGGTTGTCCATCCAGATCAACGTGGACGACAGCAACGTGCCTGCGGACATCTCCGTCAGTCTCGGACTGATCGTCACCGAACTCGTGATCAATGCCCTCAAGCATGCTTTTCCGGACGAACGCAGCGGCAAGATTGCGATCGACTATCAATCGTCCGGCAAGGACTGGACGCTTTCCATCACCGACAACGGCATCGGAATGCCACCCGGCGACGATGCTCCCAAGGCGGGGCTGGGGACTGGTATCGTGGAGGCGCTGGTGAAGAACCTCCAGGGCGAGATTTCGCTGACCACTGCCGACCCCGGCACGATCGTCACGATCAGGCACCGCGAAACCTCCGGCTCCGGGACTAAAGTTTCTTCAGCGATGTAGGAACAAGAGTGCTTCCCAAAACGCTAGAGCTAAAGGGCAGCGACCAACCTCACAGATCGAGAGCATGATGAACAACGGAAAACCGGTGGTCCTGATCGTGGAAGACAGCGCGATCATACGGATAGGTGCTGTCGAACTTGTGCTGGCGGCGGGCTACGAAGCGCTGGAGGCCAGCGACGCGGACGAGGCCATACGAATCCTCGAAATGCGCAACGACATCGATCTCGTCTTCACCGATGTCCAGATGCCGGGAACCATGGATGGTATCAAGCTGTCGCACTATATCCGCGATCGCTGGCCGCCGGTGAAGCTCATCATCGCTTCGGGCGCCACCATTCTTGAAGAGAGCATGCTGCCCAGCGGCAGCCGCTTCTTCTCAAAACCCTATGACGATCGCACCATCACCGATGCGATGGCACGCCTGCTTGCAAGTGACGACACGCAGACCACGGTTGTCTGAAGCCTCACCCTGACGCGCCGGCGAAGGCTGGAATTGTAATGCGCGGCTTGCGCGGCGGCGGCTCTCCTCCCCGCTTCAAGGGGAGGGCTTGAGGAGGGGTCTTTCTCTCCGCTCGCTCGGCGTCTGCCGCAAAGTCCCCCTCTGGCTGCCGCCATCTCCCCCACAAGGGGGGAGACGGATGAAGGACCGGCCTTGCCCCCAGCCAATCTCCCCCCTTGCGGGGGAGATGTCCGGCAGGACAGAGGGGGGTGCTCCACGCTCCCCCGCTCAAGACCTACAGCGAAACGCCCAGAAAATCATTGAGCCACACCGAGGCCAGCATCGACGGGATGACTGACGCCGCCGTCAGCACGGCCGCCTCGCTCCAGTTGCGCTTGGCCAGCATATAGAACACGGCGAATTGCGCGGCGACGATGGCGATGAGCTGCATTTGGAGCACGTAGTACCAGAAGGCGAGCGGCAGCGGCAGGATGAGTTCGAGGATGGCGATGCCGCCGGTGACGATGTAGATCGGCACGTTGAGCCAGTTCATCGTCACCACCATGGGGTCGAAGAGCCGGCTGGTGCCGCGCAGCCACATGGCAAGCCCGACCGTGAGATAGGGCAGGAACCACAGGCTGAGCTCGATCAGCGCCATGCGCACATAGAAGAGGCTGCCGGGGACGGCGCCGGGGGCGGAATAATCGGCAAAGATGCCATGCCACCAGACCCAGTTGGGGATCATCAGCGGGAAGCACCAGAGGATCGCCCAGAAGGAGCGGCGCAGGCCGCGCTCGGACATGTCCAGCCATTGAAAGCCCTGCGGCTTCAGGCTGAGAAGCAGCCAGATACCGCGCAGATAGTGGCGGACTTCCTCAAGCGGCGGCATGCGCGGCAAACCACTGGCGGATGAAGGTTTCGTAGATCTGCGTCAGCGTTTCGAGATCGGCCAAAGCCACGCATTCATCGACCATATGCATGGTCTGGCCGACAAGGCCGAATTCCACCACCGGGCAGTAATCCTTGATGAAGCGGGCATCCGACGTGCCGCCGGTCGTCGACAGCGCCGGCTTGCGGCCGGTCACGGTCTCGACTGCTGCGGAGAGCGAAGCGATCAGCGGCTCGTCGCGGGTGAGGAACACATGGCTCGGCCGCTCCGACCAGGTGATGTCGAAGCGTACGGGCGCGCGGCCTTCACGCAAGCTCCCCTCGGCTGCGGCCTTGTTGAGCCGGCGAAGGATCTCTGCCTTCACGCTGTCGGCCGTCCAGGTGTCGTTGAAGCGGATGTTGAAGATGGCGCTGGCGCGCGCCGGGATGACATTGGTGGCGGAATTGCCGACATCGATGCTGGTCACTTCCAGATTGGTCGGCGGAAAGGCGTCGGTGCCGGCATCAAAGGGCGGGTCCATCAGCGCCTGGGTGAGCTGCAGAATGCCGCGCACGGGATTGTCGGCGAGATGCTGATAGGCCGCATGGCCCTGCACGCCATGCACCGTGAGATAGCCCGACACGGAGCCGCGCCGGCCGATCTTGATCATGTCGCCCAGAACATCCGGATTGGTCGGCTCGCCGACAAGGCAGGCATCCCAGCGCTCGCCGGCGGCCGCCATGCGCTCCAGAAGCTTGACCGTACCATTGACCGCCGGCCCCTCCTCGTCACCGGTGATGAGAAACGAGACGGAGCCCTTGAGCGCGCCGTCCTTCTCGATCACGCGGGCAAGGGCCGCGACGAAACAGGCGACGCCCCCCTTCATGTCGACCGCGCCGCGGCCATACATCATGCCATCGGCAATCTCGGCGGCAAAAGGCGGATGCGTCCAGGCCTTCTCGTCGCCCACAGGCACGACATCGGTATGCCCCGCAAACATCAGATGCGGCCCATCCGCCCCCAGCCGCGCATAAAGATTCTCGATATCCGGCGTCCCGGCTTCAGTCTCCACCGCCCGCGTCACCTTGAAGCCCAAGGGCTCCAGCATGGCCGCCAGCGCCGTCAGGGCCCCGCCTTCGGCAGGCGTGACGGACGGGCAGCGAATGAGCGAGGCGAGGTTTTCGGCGGGATCGGTAACGCGGTTCTTCATGCCAAGAGGGTTAGCCGATTGGGCCGGGAGTGTCATCAGGGATTTTGGGGGTGGTGGATTGAGTTCGATCCGTTCATGCTGATACAAGCTGAGGTAGAACCCTTTGACGACAGGAGGATTGTGGGATTGCTAAAGTTTGATGTTCCTAATGACCTTGCTATGGCAGAGAGCGAGGGAGAACTTTTCTTTGCGCAACGGGTGATAGAGCTTACCTTCATGTACTCAAAGGAAAGTTATCGTGTCTCAACCACCACGGTACCCTTTCTTGCCCGAGAGTGTTTGTCGGCAATTGATGATCATCGGAAGTTCGATCTACATGTCTCTGGCGTGGAACGCCTGCTGTCGGAACTAGAACGCCGCTGCAATAAGAACTTCTTGGTACATGCCCTTACGCGAATGCCAATAGATGAGTATTTTGTATATGACGAAGGCAATGTATCGGATTTGGAAAATCGAATTCGCGTGTTTTCAAAAGAAGTTAATCCCGTCGAATACATCAAGGCAGCGTGCGCCGCAATTCTTTCATGTAAACCGAGCGAAAAAGCAAAAATTGACTTCCTCGCCTCTGAACTAGTTTGCGCCTTAACAAACTCCGGGTTAAGTCAAGATTACATTTACGAGGAGGCTCGGCGCATTTTCTTCGAGGAAGCTAAACCTGAAAAATGCCGGCGAATCGAAGCATTTCTTGAACTGATTAGCTTTTTCCGATCTGAGATTCCGACCTTCTCTGCGCTGGTACCAATAAAACCCTACATAGTAGAGATAAACGAAAATATACTAAAGATATTCAAAGCTGAAATTATTAAAACAAAACCAGACGACTTTATCATGTTACCCGATTTCGTCGCTGAGGCAAATACAAAGAACTTTCTGCTCGTGAGAGGAATCAGATCTCCTGATGTTTACTCAGCTGCGAAATACGTGAAGAGGAACATAATAAGAATTCACGATCTCTTAGGATTATTCTACCACAAGGGCTCGAATGAATTGGGCCCCTGCATGCTAGTCGCGAAGACAGGAGAGCCTGAAACTACAGTACTAGTCCGCCAAAACC
>DATMTA010000155.1:0-56397 GCA_035565055.1 Ensifer sp. | reverse complement strand
ATGCCAGTGCCATCAACGGAAGAATAACGAGCAGGTATTTCATGACCTTCTCCAAGCGTTTGCGGAAAGTGAAGTTACGCTAGGCTAACTCCCCAATGCCGGCCTTGTTCCACAGCCCGCTCTGCCCAAGTACGGGCGCGTCGGGAAACAAACCGGGCCGCCGCGGCGTTGGGCCTCAGGAAATGACACGTTTGAAAAAGGAGAAAGATCATGCGAGACAGTCGTCTGAACCCCCTGCGAGAGCGTGACGGGCATGAGACGCCGGATGTTATCAACGCGCCTGTCGGCTCCGAGGTCGACGTCACATCCGTCGCACTTCATCTGAACTCGCGTGAGATCAACGCGATCACGATCGCCGGAGAGCCGTTTGGCGAGCGCCGCGCCCGTGTTCTTGAACTGATCGGCGAAATCGAGGCCCGGATGGACGCAAGTCCGCGGGGGCACGACCTGGAGCCGCTGCTTCACGAGGCACAAGCGGCGTTGCGGATGATCGAGGAACAGGAACGGGACGAAAGCGGCAGGCAGCCGTCCTGACGGCTGCCTGAGCGGGGAAACGATGTGCTTCAGTCTGTCGGTCCGACAGAACTGGAGCGGTTTCAGCGTTTCGGCATCCCGGCAGGCCGACCCAGCCTTCTTTGCGCTGCAATCCGGAAAGGTGCGTTCATGGCGCCATAGCCCGCGTAGCCGCCCCGACGCTCCACGATCTCGAAGAAGAATCCTTCGCCGAAGGTTCTGCTGTAGATCTGAAAATACTCGCCGTTTTCGTCGCGGTCGTAGAGGATGCTCGCGACGCGCAGAGCGTCGGAGAAGTCCGGATCAAGGCCGAACCGCGCTTCGAGGTCATCGTAATAATTGCGCGAAATCGGAAGTGCCTGGAAGCCGATTTCGTTGAGCCGGGCGGCCGTCGCAAAAATGTCGTCGGTCGCAAGCGCGATGTGCTGGATGCTGGTTCCGAAGCTCTCGGCGAGGAATTTCCCGGCGAAGGTCTTCCGGTTGTCGGCGCCATTCAGGGTGACGCGGAAGAGAGGAGCCGGATCGCCCTCGATGGCCTGGCTGCGCACAAGCCCGCCCGGGTCGACGACATCGACCATCGGGGTGCGCCGAACCGCAAAGATCGACTGGTAGAACAGCAGCAATGTCGGCATTTCCTGGTATTGGGTCGTCTGCGCCAGATGGTCGATCCGTGTGAGGTTGGCGCCGGCTGTGGTCGAGGGCGCGGGCAGGGCGCGGAACTCCCGGTTCCATATATCGGAGAGGTCCGGTGTATCATCGAGGAAATAGATCACGCCATTGCCAACGCTCTCAACGGCGGGCACGGTGACCTCACCCGTCTTGCGTTCCTCGGAAAAGGCAGGCGCCCCCAGCATCGTCGCCCGCAGGACTGCATCGCGAGCGTTTGCGACTTTCAGGCCGAACGCATAGGCATTTGTGCCGTGAACCGAATAGGAGGCGTCGGCGAACGTGTCGCCTGTCTTGTCCGTGTTGAGGACGATCCGGATTTCGCCCTGCGTGTAAAGCTCGACCGCGCGATTGCGGTGCTCGGCTGATTTTACAAAGCCCAGCGTGGTCAGCAATGCCGCGAGGTTATCCTTCTCGTCGTCGGACGTGGCAAATTCGACGAATTCCACGCCTTGCGCCACCACACGGTCGGGCATGAGCGGAACGTCGATGGCGATATCCGGTTCGAGGCGACGCACCTGGTCCATAAGATTGA
Source organism: Ensifer sp. (assembly GCA_035565055.1). Taxonomy (GTDB): domain Bacteria; phylum Pseudomonadota; class Alphaproteobacteria; order Rhizobiales; family Rhizobiaceae; genus Ensifer_A. The sequence continues at coordinate 54,683 of DATMTA010000155.1, read as the reverse complement.
CGAGGGAGCGATGCCCGTCTTCCGCCAGCGCCTTGGCCGAGCCGCCGCGGAACTGGTCGTTGAAGATTTCCAGAGACAGCGGCCCTACATAGCCCGTTGCCGCGACGGCGCGCATGAAATCGACCACCGGCAGGTCGCCTTCTCCCGGCATGTTGCGGAAGTGACGGCTCCAGTAGAGCAGGTCCATGTCGATCAGGGGTGCATCGGCAAGCTGCACGATGAAAATCTTGTCGCCGGGGATCGAACGGATGGAATTCGGATCGATCTTGCGCGAGAGCGTGTGGAAGCTGTCGAGGATGAGGCCGATATTCTTGTGGTCCGTGCGGCGGACGATTTCCCAGGCGTCGCGATGATCGTTGATGTGACGGCCCCAGGCAAGCGCCTCATAGCCGACGCGGACGCCGTGGCGCGCTGCCAGTTCGCCCAGTTCGTGAAAGTCGCCCGCCGCGCGGTCGATCCCGCCCAGCGAGATCGGCGAGACATTGGAGCAGATCAGCATGAGATCGGTGCCGAGTTCGCCCATGATTTCAAATTTACGCTCAGCCCGTTCGAAGTTGCGTTTCCGCTGCGGTTCCGGCATCCCCTCGAAGTCGCGGAAAGGCTGGAAGAGTGTAATCGTAAGACCGTGATCCTTGACCATGCGCGCGACTTCGCGCGGCGATGCGTCATAGGTCAGGAAGTCGTTCTCGAAGATCTCGACCCCCGTGAACCCGGCCCGTGCAATGGCTGCCAGTTTTTCAGGAAATTCGCCGCTGATCGAGACAGTCGCAATCGAGGTCTGCATTGCGGCCGCCTGCCGGCGTGTATCGCGATATGCCATATTGCCATCCTTTCCTGCGTTATGTACTAATTGGTTAATTATGGGGCGAAGCTGGCATTTGCATGGCTTCGGAGGGAGATCCGATGAAAGACGCGACTGAGGTGACAAAGTCGAAGGAGGCCAAGCCGGCCGTCCGCGATCCGGAGGGCGTGCGTCGCGACATCCTCACGGTTGCCATGGAGGAATTCTCCCAAAACGGTTTGTCCGGCGCGCGCATCGACGAGATCGCGGCGCGGACGAAGACGTCCAAGCGCATGATCTATTACTATTTCGGCGACAAGGAGGGCCTTTACCAGCGCGTCCTGGAGGAAGCCTACGGCAAGGTTCGCGGCGGTGAGCACGATCTGGAGCTTGACGGGCTTGACCCCATCGCAGCTCTCGACAAGCTCTGCCGATTCACCTTCGACCACCATCGCGCCAACCCGGACTTCATCCGAATGGTCATGGTGGAAAACATCCATCACGGTCGTCACATGCAGATGTCGAAGACGATCCGTGACCTGAACCAGCCGGCGATCGAGGAGCTGGAAAAGGTTCTGCGGCGCGGTCAGGCGGGCGGGCTGTTCCGCGAGGGGCTTACGCCGCTGGAACTTCACTGGCAGATCAGCGCGCTCTCCTTCTTCAACGTGTCGAACAGCGCGACCTTCTCTCTCATTTTCGGTGGCGATCTTTTCACGGACGAAGGCCAGCGCAGACTGTCCCGCCATGCGGCGGATATGGTGCTGCGCTATGTCCTTCGGCCTGATCATCTTGGGTCCATCCCGACCGGAAATTCCTGAAATCCCGTCAATCGCACCGACTTTCGGCTTCAAGCCTTGTTCTCTGGTACGTACATGTTCATGAAGTCGGCGCTCATTCGTGCCGCATCGGGCTCGCGGCCGCAGAACAGCCGGAATGCCCCCACGGCCTGATAGACCGTCATGCCGCCGCCGGGCAGAACACGGCAGCCCTTGGCCTTGGCCTTCGCCAGCAACTCGGTCTCGAGCGGGACATAAACGATGTCGGCGACCCAGTGCCGTGCCTGCAGCAGCGCGGGATCGATGGAAACACCGGGATGCGCAAGCATACCCACCGGCGTTGCGTTCACGAAACCATCGGCCAGCGGGAGGGAGTCCGTCGCGTCAGTGACGGCAAAGGCGCGCTCCGCGCCAAAGCGGTCGTTCAGATCGTCGGCGAGGCGCCGCGCGCGCGCCGGATCCTGATCCAGAATGTCGAGATGCCCGATATCGAGTTTCAAAAGCGCATGTGCGACGGCGACACCGGCCCCGCCGGCGCCGGCGAGCAACGCGCGTGAACGCTTCACATCCGGCAGCCCCTGGGCAAAGTTTTCATAAAAGCCGTACCAGTCGGTATTGTGACCAATCCGCTTGCCATCCTTGAACACCACCGTGTTGACCGCGCCGAGCATTCGCGCATCTTCAGACAACTCATCAAGCAACGGGATCACCGCCTGCTTGAACGGATGGGTGATGTTGGTCCCGGCAAAACCACGGGCCTGAAGCTCGGCGACAAGCTCGGGCAGGGCGCTTTCGGGCAGGCCACGTGCGGTGATGTCGACCAGTTCATACGTGTAGTCGAGCCCATGCGCCGCACCCTCATGCATATGAAGTGCAGGCGATTTGGAAAGCTGAATTCCTGCGCCGACCAGGCCGACGCGATAAGTCGTTTGCGATGTCATGGTCCGAACCCGTTCGGTGGTCTGCAATTTCAAGAAGCTGCGGCGGTCGCGGCCTTAGTGATGGGCAAGGATTTCGCCGAGGAAAGCGCGGGTGCGCTGATGCTTGGGATTGCTGAAGAATTCCTCCGGCGCTGCTTCCTCGATGATCTCTCCTGCCGCCATGAAGACGACGCGGTCCGCGACCTGACGGGCGAAACCCATCTCGTGGGTCACGCAGATCATCGTCATGCCGTCTCGGGCCAGGCCAATCATCGTGTCGAGCACTTCCTTGACCATTTCCGGATCAAGCGCCGATGTCGGTTCGTCGAAGAGCATTGCCTTCGGCTCCATGCACAGCGCGCGGGCAATGGCTGCGCGCTGCTGCTGACCGCCCGAAAGCTGCGCCGGATATTTGTCGGCCTGATCGACGATGCGCACGCGCTCGAGATACTTGCGCGCGGTGGCTTCCGCCTCAGCCTTGGAGACCTTCTTCACGCGCATGGGCGCGAGCGTGCAGTTTTCAAGGATGGTCATGTGCGGAAACAGATTGAAGCTCTGGAACACCATGCCCACTTCCCGGCGTACCGCGTCGACCGCCCCGGTGCTGTCGGTCAGCACCGTTCCTTCAACCGTGATCTTGCCCTCCTGGATTTCCTCCAGATGGTTGATGCAGCGGATGAGCGTGGACTTGCCCGAGCCGGAGGGGCCGCAAAGGACGATCTTCTCGCCCTTTGCAACCGTGATGTTCACGTTCCTGAGTGCGTGGTAGGCGCCATACCACTTGCCAACGCCTTCCATGGCGATGAGTGGCGTCTGGCTTGCGTTGGTCTGCGGCATGGCAACCCCCCTTACTTCACGGTGAACGGGACGTCGGGCATCGAGTCCGGGAAGGTCGGAACGTCGCGCTTCATCCACTTGGCGTAGATCTTGGCCAGCGTGCCATCCATCTTGATCTTGTCGACGAAGCTGTTGATGGCCTCGTTCCAGTCCTTCTCGCCCGGGCGCGTGCCGGCGCCGTTATAGAGCGTCGAGAGATCGAACTTGGATTCATACTTGCCCGCGGCGGCCGCATTCAGGCGATCGCCATAGAACTGGTTGCCACCGATAGCCTCTACCTGACCGGCAAGCAGGGCCTGGATGTTGGCGGCGTCATCGTCGAAGCGCAGGATCGAGGCAGTCTTCGCGCCCGCGGTCAGCGACGTGTCCATGGCGCTCGATTTCGGAACGCCAACCTTCATGCCCTTCAGATCGTCGTAACCGGTGATCTTCTTGTCCTTCGGGCCATAGACCGACAGAACGTTGCCAGCATAGGGCTTGGAATACTGGATTGTCTTGGCGCGCTCGGGGGTCATGCCCATTGTGGCGAACAGAACATCGACCTTACCGGTGAGAAGGGCAGGAATGCGGTTCGCGACGGCCAGGGGGACGAACTCGGCCTTCACGCCGAGATATTCCGCGAACGCCTTGCCGATATCGGCATCCAGGCCGTCCTGGACGCCGCTGGAATTCACGAAGCCCCAGGGGGAATTGTCGCCCTGGATGCCGATGACAACCTTGCCGCTCTTCTTGGCTTCGGCAAGAGTGCCGGCGAAGGCTTCCGTTGCGCTGAGAACCGGCAGTGCCGCCACTGCAGCGGCTGCCATGGCCAGAACGGCGCGGCGCTTCATTTTGTTCAGTGTATTCATCGTGTTGCTCCTCCTAATAAAGCTGATGAAATCCATTAACGGGATGCTGTCTGCAGGCGTTTTTCAGTGCGCGCGCCCCAGAGCGACAGCGGCCAGCAGATGAGAAAGTAGATGAGCCCCACGATCGCGAAGACGGTAAGCGGGCGGAACGTCTGGTTGGAGACGATCTGGCCGGCACGCGACAGTTCGACAAAGCCGACGATGGCGGCGAGCGAGGTGCCCTTGATGAGCTGCACCAGGAAACCAATCGTCGCCGGCAGGGAGATTTTCAGCGCCTGCGGCAGGATCACGTCCTTGATGCGGGAGACATAATGAAGGCCAAGCGCCTTGGCGGCCTCCGTCTGGCCCTTCGGCACGGCCTGGATACCACCGCGCCAGATCTCGCCAAGATAGGCGCTGGCATGGAGCGTGAAGGCGATCGCGACCGCGATCCAGGCATCGACGTTCAGGCCAACGAGCGCCACTCCGTAGTAGACGACGAAGAGCTGCATGAGCAGCGGCGTGCCCTGGAAAATCGCGATGTAACCGGTCGTTGCCCGTTGCAGCGCCTTGCTCTCCGCCGTGCGCGCCAGCGCCACGAGAAGACCGAAGATCCCGCCGCCGATGAAGCCGATGATCGTCAGCGCCACGGTCCATTTGAGGCCCTGCAGCAGGAAGTAGATTTCGTTGAAGCCGATGGTTGCCATTTCGCGCGCCTCACTTGACCGGATAGCTGAAGGAAATGCGGGAAATGAGGGCAAAGACGCCCATCATCAGCGACGAAATGATCAGATAGAGCAGGGTGATCGAGAAATAGACCTCGAAGGAGCGGAACGTGTCCGCCTCGATCTTCTGGGCGACAGAGGTCAACTCGTAGGCGGCTATCGAGGTGCAGACCGAAGTGGTCAACGTCAGCATGATGAACTGGCTGGTGAGCGACGGGTAGACCGCGCGAAGTGCCGGCTTCAGAACGATGAAACGGAAGATCTGCGCCTTGTGCAACCCGAGCGCCAGGCCGGCCTCGATCTGCCCCTTCGGGATCGCATCGACGCCGCCACGGATGATTTCGATGGCATAGGCCCCGCCGTTCAGCGCGAGCGCGAGGATGGCCGTGACCGTGGGATCAAGACGAATGCCGAGCTGTGGCAACGCGAAGAAGATGAAGAAGATCTGCACCAGGAAGGGTGTATTGCGGATCACCTCTACGAAGCCGATGACCAGAGCGCGCAACCATGCGAAGCGCGAACGTCGCGCGATCACGCCGAGGATGCCAATCACCGTTGCCAGCGACATCCCTGCAAGTGCAAGGCCGATTGTTGCAAGACAAGCGAGCAAAAGCTCGGGAAGGCGGTCGATCACCGCTGAAAAGTCCAGGCTGTATGACATCAATCCTCCCGGCCGTCGCGCCCGCGCGTCAAAGGCTTTCGCTCCAAGCCGTCAAGCGCGGCATCTCCCCATGCCTCATCAAAAGCGCGATCAGCATAGCGCCTTACAAGAATGTTTGTACCAGTTAGTTCATAATTTCGTCAAGGCCGCGAATGTCATTTCTCTGGCATGTTCATCGAGCGCTGTTCCAGAACGTTCGTCCGCGTGGCGAACGACCTGACGCGGGGGACTGCGGAGGTGAAATCGCCGGCTCTGATGTTTTTTTCAAGGGAGGAGGCGAAGCTCCCGGGCGGGGAGGGATCCGCCAGATCGGAAAAGGTGCCGATAGACGCTTCCTGTCGGGAGGTGAGGCGAGCCTGAGCGCTCTGTGGCCACGCGGGGCTTCATGGCTGGCCGCACGGCGGGAGATGAAAGAGCGTCGGCAGACGCGCGGCCCATCGTCCCGTTAAGCCGCGAGCGAGGTCGTCAAGAGGATGAAAGAAGCAGCGCGGCGATGGTTTTGCCGCGCTGCTTCAGCATGGAACTCTCAGGCGGGGCGCTGACGCGCCGTTTTACTTGGATAGCGCCTGCGCCATTTTCAGATGCTCCTGCAAAGCAGGAAGCGTGTCGCCAGCCCATTTCTTCAGCGCCTCGTTGTCGCCGGTGTTCGAATAGGCGCGGAACAGATCGACTGCCTTCTCGTGGGCGCTCACCTGTTCCTTGCGATATTCCGCCGACAGCGCATCGCCCTTGAGGGTCTTTAGCCTGCTCAGCATCTTCTGCTGGGCGTTCGACATTGCCTTTGGCGCGGCGACGTCGGCTTTTGCCGAGTGAAGCAGCTGCTTGAGCTCCTTGGTCGTCTTGGCGTGATCTTCGATCATGTGCTGGGCAAAGCTCTTGGTCGCTTCATCCTTGACGCCGCCTCCCGCGATCAGCTGGCTCGACTGGATTTCGTACATGTCCGACTGAGCCGCCTTGGTCACGAAGTCCTTCGTCGAGATCACGGAGGCCTTCTGACCGGGTGTCGCGGAATTCGCCGTGTTCGGTGCGGCGGTCGACTTCGTGCCGGGACTGGTAGACTGGGTACCGGACTTCATTGTCCCGTCGTTCTTGGGAGCGGTGGACGACTGGGCGAAGACGGGGCTCGCGATCATAAGGACCGCGCATGTCAAGGCGAGAGGTTTCATGAGATAGTCTCCTTTGCTACCCCCTCCGAACAGCGTATGCTTGCCAAGGTTCCCTAATCCTCCACAGCCTCGCCCAACTCCTCGCGCAATCGCTGCCGGGCGCGGTTGAGCCGGCTCTTCACCGTGCCGACGGCGCAGTCGCAAATCAGGGCGGCTTCCTCGTAGCTCTCGCCCTGTATGACGATGATCACAAGGATCTCGCGATACTGATCGGGAAGACGCATGAGCGCGGAGTAGACTTCCCTTGCGCGCGCCGACCATTCCTGATCGGGCTGTGTGACCAGCGTGTTCACGCTGTCTGGCGGCAATCCGATCACCTCGCGCTCCCGCTTTCGGTAACGCGTGTTGAACGTGTTGCGCATAATGGTGAAGAGCCACGACTTAAGCCGTGTCCCTTCGGTATACTGATTCAGATTGGCTATGGCCTTGATGAGCGTTTCCTGCACGAGATCATCTGCATTTTCCGGCTGCGGGCACAGAATGCGGGCGAAAGCTCTTAGCGCAGGAATCAGCTCCACGACCTGTTCACGGCTCATGTCGATATCCACGCATGCAGTTGTTCGGAGAGTTACAGAATGACGAGGCCCGACCGCCTTGGCTGGGGCGTCTCATCTTTCCGCCACGCGCAAGCGACGGGAAGCCGTCATGCGGGTTCGGATTCCGTCCGTCTGGACGGGGTGAACGGCGATCATCAATAAGGGGATGGGCTCCAACTCAGACATGGACGCTTTTCCTCCTGCTGCTGTCATGGCGAAGATTGTCGGCTGGATCGGGGAATGTTTCCGGAAGCCACATTGTTCCATGCGGAAGCCTGCTAATATTAGGGATTGTGAAAATTATCTGTTGAGTTTGACCGTGGGATTGATCTGCTACCTCTATCCGACCGTAGAATTTGCTGTAATCCCAATGACCGGTCCGAGGGTGTGAGGTTGAAATGGCTGATTCACGAGAATGGGACGCCAAACATGCCGAAGACGCGGAAGTCCGACACCTTTTGAATGACCTTGTTTCGGAAGTCGGTGCCTCCAAGATTCCAGACGAGATGCAGCGGCTTGCGCTGGAGCTTCAGGGGCTGATCGACGAAAAGCAAAATGCAACTCAGCAAATGCCGCCATCCGCCTGATTTACAGTCGGATGGCGGCGCACAGGAAATGCGCGTTATCATGGTTCCATTCAGAGATCAGGGGACGGGAAACGCATTGATTATCCCGCAGTCATGCTGATGGTCGGAAGGGTCAGGCTGTCATAGACCGTACGCATGGCGGCCGCCTGCCGGACGGGCGTGAAGCGCGTGGCCCGATTGCTTGCAAGCTGCGCGAAGATTTCGCGCAGCTGCCGTTCATGGAGAAGCTTGTAGACGGCGTCGGCATATGCCGACGGATCGGTGGGCGAGACGAAGAGGGCGGCGCCCTCCCAAAGCTCACGGTAGGTCGGGATGTCGGCGAGCACGAGCGGCGTCCGGCAGGCTGCAGCCTCGAGCGCGGCCAGCCCGAATGGTTCATAGAGGGAGGGCGATATGAAGACCTCTGCTGCCCCGATCCTTTGCACCGTCTCCGCGTGGGAAAGTGGCCCGGTATGATCGGCATGACGGATTTCCAGTCTTTCGCCGTTCGGACCAGCTGTCGCACCGATCATCGTCAGGCGAGGGGTCATCCGCGCGGCGGCCTCATGCAGAACGGCGCCATTCTTTCCTTCGTCCCACCAGCGCCCGACAGCGACGACCCCCTGCCTGCCAATCCGGTCAGCGGCCCGCGGCACGGCACCCGTCGCATAGTGAACGACGCGGAGGTTCCGGATCGGACCGTAGGTTGAGATCATCAGGTCGGCATGGGCGCGGCTCGGCGCAAGAACCGCGTCAGCACGCGAGATGCCTTGCCGGTTCAGTCGCTCATGCCACTGCCAGTCGTCCGGTGCGGCGGTCTTTTTGACGGCACGGAACCATGTCGGCACGCAGGAATGCGACATGACGACAACGGGCTTTGCTGTTTCCAGGCCGGCCGCCTGCGTCGGCAGGTTGAGGTGGATGAGGTCAACCTCGTGGTCGTCAGCAAGCGCGGCAAGACGCTCCGGCACGCCCGCGACTTCGCCTTCGTCGGTCGCAAGCCAGTCGGGCGGCAACGGCAGATGAACTAGGTCACCCAGTGCTTCTGCCTCCTGCAGCTGGCCTGCCGACGGATTGGGACCGAAAGCCACGAAAACGAAGCTGACACCACGCGGTTGAAGCGCGCGGGCCAGATCCATGGAGAAGCGCCAGACGTCGCCGACAGCGTCGATGGTCATCAGCACGCGCAGGGGCGCGAGCAGCTTTTCCGCACGACGCCGCCTCATGCCGAAACCCCGTGCCGCGCCGGGGCAAGGCCGCGGGCCGCGAGGCGCGTTGCGGCAGACCATGGCACCTGGATCCGGACGTTGTCATTGGCCGAAGGCAGCTCCTGCACCACATGGCGGCTGACGAAGCCACAGCCTCCCGTTACGAGAACCCGTCGAACCATGATGTCACCTCGGCATGGATGGTTGATGTTTTTGATGCCCCCCGAACCTCACTGACATTCAAATGTTCCCGGTACTCCCTGCCTCGCGCGATGCCATGGAACACGCCGGCTTCCCCCCAGTTAGACCGAGGCGCAATCCGATGTGCTCTGGAACAGGAGAGAGGGATCATGCCCGAAGGGTCAGAAAGAAAAGTGCGCCAGGCGCTCGACAGGCTGGCGCGCAAGGAGCAGGAGGAGTTCCTTCGCCGGTCATCGACGCGGTTTCTCGAATGCGCGATCCACCTTTGCGCGACGCACATGTCGCTCGGCGACGTGGCGGATCTTCTGGAAGAAGAGGCGCGGCTGTTGCGGATCTATAGTTAGGATAGCGACTGCCTGTCCGAGGTGTCGAATGAACGGAGCCAGACATGAAAACCGCAACGCTCGCGACCATCATGATGATCGCCCTTCCTTTTCAGGCGCTGGGGCAGCAGCCACCGCCAGCAACCGAGTTGCCGCAGAACGCGACACCTGCAAAGCCGCCTGAAGGCCAGCCGCCGGGTGCTGATGTCTTCGTGGACCAGATAGCCTCATTCAACCTTTTTGACCTCGAATTGGCGCGTCTGGCGCAAAAGCGATCGAACGACCCCAAAATGCGCGCGCTTGCAGACAAGGCCATGGAAGTCGATCAGAAGGCTCAGGACGAGTTGCAGGCCGCCGCGAACGAGCAGAGGGTCCGCTTCCAGCCCAATCTGACGGCGGAACAGGCGGAAAAGCTCAATGCTCTGAAAGCGGCTCCGAACGACCAGCTCGACACGGTGTTCCTGTCGGCCCGTATGGCGGCCGCGCAGTCACAAATGTCCCTCCTGGCGCTTTACGGCAGCAAGGGGGAGGCGGGTGCACTCAAGCGCTACGCGCTCTCTGCTTTCCAGCAGGCGCGCACGAACTTTCTGGAAGCACATGAAATGTCGGGGAAGTGGCAAGGCGACGGCGCTTGCGCCGCCGGATGCGAGGTCTACAACGAACTCAACTCTGACGGTTGACGCTGGAAATCAGCCGCAGGCGGTTGCGCATGACGTCGAAGTCATTCAGACCGTTCTGATACATCTTGATGGCTTGCCCGGCGATGACGCTCGAATGGGAGCCGTCTTTATCGTCGACATCAAGGCACACGTCCTTGACAACCTTTTCGATGTCCGAGAGTTCCGATGGAGAAAAGTAGCCGGAATAGCGTAGGGCAGAGGTGGACATTTACGCCTCCTTTCAGTGAGAGGCTCATTGAGTCATTTTTGACTTCCACAACCCCAATGTAGTCCATCGGGCCACCCTCGGCAACCTTCGGGCAGAGAATTAACCAGTAAGGTTTCCGAATATTCGCCCGTACTCGGTTCCGGCGTCATGACCTAGTCACTGTCTTTGGAAGCGTCCCTCCCGCGTCTTTCCCGCATCGGTCAGATCTTTTCGGCGCGGATCGCGGAGGTTCTCGCCCAGGGCGTCGCGATCCTTTTCCGGATCGTCCTTGGCTTTCATGTAGCCCCGGGGCGTGTTTTCCTGTGGGCCCTCCCAACGCGGCGACTGTTCCGTCGTGCCCGGCGCTCCGTCCTGCGGTTTCTCGATCGTCATTTTCCGGTTTCCTATTCATCGGTTTGGGTCGCCTCCTAACCGGCAGGTCAGGGAGCGGTTCCCTTGCGCGAAGAGCTGACATAGCGTCCCACAAGGTGCGGCAGTGTCAGCGTTTGCACGACCATGGAGAAGACGATGACCGCATAGGCGCCCGCCAGGATGAAAGGCCGGGCTTCGCTTGCTGGGAGCGCAAGCGCCAGCGCGGCGGAAATCGCTCCACGGATTGCGCTCCAGGTGAGAAGCACGGGTGCACCGGGCCCGAAATCCAGCCATTTCCCGACCGAAAGCATGGAGAAACGCACGGCAATGTAACGCACCGCCAGCACGATCGGGATTGCCAGCAGACCATTGAGAACCACGCTGACATGCAGGTTCAGGATCAGCACCTCAAGGCCCAGAAGCGTGAAGAGAATACCGTTGAGCATGGAGTCGATCAGCCGCCAGAAGCCGAAGAAATAGGAACGGGTTTCGGAGCTCATGACGAGCGGCGCGCCGCGATTCCCGATCAATATGCCGGCAATGACCACCGAGATCGGTCCGCTGACGCCGAGCGCACCCGCCAGAGCATAGGTTCCCATCACCAGAGCCAACGAAAACAGCACCTCATCGGAATAGTCATTGACCGTTCTGGTGGCGTAAATGGCGATATAGCCTGTGATGAGCCCGAGAAGCACCCCGCCGGCCGTCTCCTGGATCAGGCGGATGGCGATATCGACAGGCCCCGGATCCGTCGGCCCGGTCATCGCGAATTGCAATGCGACCGTGAAAAGCACGATGGACACGCCGTCATTGAACAGGGATTCGCCGGAAATTTCCGTCTCCAGCGCTTCGGGCAGATCCACGGTCTTGAGGGCAGCCAGTGCCGCCACAGGATCGGTCGGGGCAATCAGAGCGCCGAAGACCATGCACCAGGCCAAGCTGACCGGGAAATTCAGCAGTTGCGCGACCACCCAGCAGATGCCTGCGACAAGAAAAGCCGAGATGATGACGCCGAGGGTCGCCAGCAAAGAGACCATGGGAGCACGGGCGCGGAGCTTGCGCCAATCGATGGTGACTGCGCCCGCAAAGAGCAGAAAAGCCAACATACCGTTCATGACTGTCGTGTAAAAATCGATCTCGCCGAGCGCCCATTTCAACCGTTGTGGCACCGTCGCGCCGGGGAAGATGATTTCCACTCCGAGCAAAATGAACGCAGCGAGCAGCCCCATGATCAGCAGTGCGACGTTGCTTGGAAGATTGAGGAGCCGTCGATTTAGCCAGCTGAAAAATGCTGTCGCCACCACAAGGGCCGATATTGTCTGGAAGAGCAAGGGTCATCTCCGCGTGGGCGAGGCGGTTACCCAGCAACCATGCAGGACTGATTTGGTTCCGTCGGGCGCGATCTGAGCCTGTCATATTCGATATCGGCGGAACCAATGCGATCGGCGATGGTTCCGTAAGACATGATAGATGGGCTTTTCGATCAGGTCGCGACTGCCGAATTCCTGCCATGGGGCGTGATCTTCATCAGGCTCATTCTGGCGATGATCTGCGGCGCGGTCGTCGGGTTGGAACGCGAATGGCGTAACCATTCCGCGGGTCTGAGAACCCATATACTCGTCAGCCTGTCTGCAGCGGTCATGGCAACGATAGCGCTGGAACTCGCCCACTCCCAACTGTTCGAGGGCCCGATCCGGATGGACCCGATGCGGCTCATGGAAGCGGTGACGAACGGCGTCGCTTTTCTGGCGGCCGGCATGATTGCCTTCACCCGAGGGCGGGTGGTGGGGCTCACGACCGGCGCAGGCATGTGGCTTGCCGGGGCGATCGGCCTGAGCGCCGGCCTCGGCCTCTGGCGTATCGCGATGATGGCGACCGCTGCGGCCCTCATCATCCTGTGGCTGATGCGATACTTCGAGAAGACCCTGCCGAAGTCCGACAAGAAGCCGGAAGAACGGCAGGAGCGAGCCAGATCCGAACGGCGGGACGAAAAGCGCGATGCCGAGGCGAACTCCTGAATTGGCCAACTTGTGGAGGATCAAGATGAAGATGAAGCTCATTCCGATGGCAATGGCCGCAATGCTGCCCGCGCTGCTCCTGGGCCCCCCGCCTGCTGCCGCGACGGAGCAGGCCGCTCAGCCGTGTCGGGCAGAACCGCGCCAGCAGGGTCAGCAGATCCCAGGTGGGAGCGCCGGTAATGGCGCAACAGACAACAGCCGCCTGACAGACTGCAACGGCGTCCTCCATCCGCCGACTGTTGGCGATCCGGAGATGGTCAAGCCGGCGCCGGATGTGGGCAAGATGCCCGTGATACCGCCGGGCTCCGTTCCGCAAAGCGGGAACGGCGGCAATGGCGTGCAGGAGAGAGTATCGCCACCTAAAACGTGATCACCGCCTTGCATCTTTCCCGGCCCCGTCTGGACCGCGGCCTTCATGCGTCGTTGGGCATCGTTTGCCTCGTTCATACGGGTTCTCCTGATGACTGTGCGTGCGCCTCTAACCGCGCTCGTGCCTCGCTGGCCCGGATGAAGATGCGAGGAGGGCGGAACATTTCCGCGTTGCCGTCGTTCGACCGGTTCCGACAGTCCTTCGAGAACGGGATCCTCACATGGCAAGAACACGAGACTGGAAAGGCCATCTCAAGCTATCGCTGGTGACGGCGCGCGTATCGCTGTCTGCGGCAACGACGCAATCGCGCAAGATCCGCTTCCACCTGATCAATCGTGAAACCGGCAACCGCGTCGAGGCCCGCTATTTCGATAGCAAGACACACCGGCCGGTCTCCGATCGCAATCAGGTCAAGGGATTCCCGAAGGGCGACGATGAGGATGATGATTTCGTCCTCCTGGATGATGACGAAATCGAAGCGGTGGTGCTGGAAAGCACACGGACAATCAATATCGAGGCCTTTGTTCCGCAAGGATCAGTGGCGTGGATATGGTACGAGAAGGCGCATTTCCTCAGACCTGAGGATGATTTGAGCGAAGAGGCCTATGGTGTGATCCTTCAGTCGATGCGGGAGCATAAGGTTCTCGGTGTGGCCCGCCTCGTTCTCTATGGGCGTGAACGCGCGGTCCTGCTGGAGCCCCTGCACAACGGGATCATCCTCTGGACGCTGCGTTATGGCGAGACCGTCCGGGGGCCTGTCGTGGACCTGCACAAACTGCCCAAGCCGGATGCGAGCGCGATGAAGCGGCTGGAAAGCGCCATCGAGAAGAAATGCGGCAAGTGGCGGCCGTCACTGGTCAAGGATCCGATGCAGAAGCAGATGGCGGATCTCATTGAGGAGCGCAAGAGTGACCTCAAGCCAGCAAAGCAAGCCAAAAAGTCCACCTCCAGCCATCCGGCCGGGCGCATCATCGACATTACCGAAGCGCTCAGGAACAGCCTGCGCAATCCGTAAAAGTCGCGTTCAGGGAAGCGGTCGTGCCGAGGCGAAGAAATCCTCCCAGGGATCCGATCGCAGGCTCTGGAGCCGGGCCGCGGCATTTTCGACGGTAAAATGCGCCGGACCGATATCCGGCGTCAGCTCCGACCAGTCGAGCGGCATGGAGATCGCTGCGCCGGGTCGGGCGCGTGTCGAATAGGCCGCCACCGCCGTGCTGCCGCGACCGTTACGTAGATAGTCAATGAAGATGCGGCCCTTGCGCTTCGCCTTGGTCGCAACGGCAATGTAGCGGTCCGGCTCGTCCTTCGCCATTCCCATGGCGAGCCGCTTGGCATAAGCCTTGACCTTGGGCCAGCGCGCCTGCGGTTTGAGCGGGATCACCACATGCAGTCCCTTGCCGCCGGAGGTTTTCACAAACGCGGCGAGGCCGTCCCCCTCGATCCGCTGCCTGAGCGCCTGGGCGGCCTCGATGACCGAGCTCCATTCCACGTCCTCGGCGGGATCAAGATCCATGGTGATCATGTCCGGCTGCTCCCAGGTTTTCGTTGTCGTACCCCAGGGGTGAATTTCGAGACAGCCCGACTGCGCCAGCGCAACCAGGCCATCAAAATCGAGGATACGCAACGCCGGCTTGCCTGTCTTGTCCTTCGGGTCAACGATTTCCTCGATATGCTTGTTCATGCCGCGCCAGCCGTGTTTCTGGAAGAAGTGTGGCCCGTCGATGCCGTCGGGACATCTGACGAGAGCGAGGGGACGATCCACCACGAATGGCGCCATGAACCGCCAGACATCGGCGTAGTACTCGACAAGACCTTGCTTGGTGACGCCGTCCTTGGGCCAATAAAGACGGTCGGGATGCGTGAGTTTCACCTGCGATTGCGGTGCCTTCTCCCTCGTGCCGTTCATCCTTGCCTCTCCCTGGCTCTCCCGCACAATCTCTTGAGCCGGCTTGTCCTCGCGCAGGCCCCGAAACGAAGCGTGGCGCAGGTTACCATCGGCAGACCAGGCCCGGAATTCAACTTCCGCGACCAGCTTCGGCTTCACATAAATGAGGTCGCGGCGGGCGAGCGCGTCAAGATCGCTGGCAAAGGGGCTCTTGGCTGCGATCAGCGGCTGCAGACGCTCAAACAGCATTTCGGCGACGTCGCGAGTGAAGCCGGTTCCAACCCGTCCCACATGGCGCAGCCTGTCGCCCTCGTAGACGCCCAGCGCCAGCGATCCGATTGCCGTGCGGGAGGTGGAGGAGGGCGCATAACCGCCAATCACAAACTCCTGGCGCTCCGAGCACTTGGATTTTATCCACTGGCCATTGCGCCCCGAGCGGTACTTGCCGTCAGCTCGTTTCGAGACAACGCCCTCAAGGCTTAGCCGGCAGGCATGGTCGAGCACCAGGCCGCCCGCTTCATCGAAATGCGCGCTGAACCGTAGGCGTGCATCCGCGCCGTCGAGAAGCATCTGCAGCCTGGTCTTGCGATCCTTGAGGCCGGCGTTGCGCAGATCGTGGCCGTCGAGATGAAGCAGGTCGAAGGCGTAGTAGACAAACCGGTCGCTGCGACCGTCGCTCAGGTCCTTTTGCAGCGCCGAGAAGTCGGAAGCGCCATTTGCGCGCTCGACGACGATTTCACCGTCAATCAGCGCGGCCTCGGCCGGTAGCGCTCGCACTGCTGCAACGAGTCCTTCACCGAACTTTTCTGTCCAGTCCAGCCCGCTACGGGTCAGCATCGTGACCTCGCCGTGATCAAGCCGCGCCTGCATCCGATAGCCGTCGAACTTGATTTCATGAAGCCAGGTCGCCCCCTTGGGCGGTGCCGGCTTGAGCGTCGCAAGCTGCGGCTCGATGAAGCCAGGGAGACCGGCGCTTCTGGCGCCTTTCGGCCATTCCGGCTCGGCGGACGGCTCCTTGATCGACTTGCCGCCGCTCCAGCGCGCGACGGGGGCCTTCGCCATGTCCTCGATCCGCTTCTTCGATTTGACCGAGCGTGGTTGCTCCTTGAGCAGCGCGTCGCCGTGGTCGGGACGGGCGGCCTCGTCTTCGCCCTTGATCAGCAACCAGTTGTTTCGCTTTTCGCCAACGCGGGGCTTCATGCGGACAAGGTGCCAGTGCCCCGAAAGCTTTTCGCCGTCCAGTGAAAATTCCAGGTGCCCCTTCTTCAGTCCCTTGTGCGGATCGCCGACCGGATGCCATGTGCCGCGGTCCCAGAGAATGACCGCACCGGCACCGTAGTTACCTTCCGGGATGGCCCCTTCGAAGTCGCCATAGGCAAGCGGATGATCTTCCACTTCGACCGCGAGGCGCTTGTCCTCCGGGTCGAGGCTCGGGCCGCGTGTGACTGCCCAGCTTTTCAGGACACCATCCAGTTCCAGCCGAAAGTCATAATGCAGGCGGCGCGCAGCGTGTTTCTGAACCACGAAGCTGAAACCTCCCGGCGCGGCATCGCTCCCTTCCGGTTCCGGGGTTTTGTCGAAGCTGCGGCGGGCGTTGTAGGTCTGAAGGCTCATCGTCATCCGGCCTTTCTTGTGTTGCTACGACGGGTGCGGTGGTCGCGTTTTCCGCTCGGACCGCTCTGTCTGGCACTCAGGCGCAGCGCCTCGCGCAGGTCGACCACCTTGCGCTCCGGTTCTGGCTTTGCGGTCGGGAGCTTGCGTCCTTCCATCTTGGCGCGCACCAGTTCCATCAGCGCCGCGTTGTATCGATCGTGGTATTCAGCCGGGTCGAAGCGGCTCATCTTGGTCTTGATGAGGTGGCCCGCGAGATCGAGAAGTTCCTCGTCATAATCCGGCGCCGAGAGCCCGCGGAAGGCATTGCGTGCGGACCGGACTTCGTAATCGTAATTCAGCGTGGATGCGAGCACCGCGCCCTCGTGGGCTCTGACGATCACCGCCCGGTTTCGGCGAAAGAGCACGGCTTGCGCGAAGGCGACGGTTGAGGTGCGCTCCAGGGCCTCGCCGAAGGCGCGAAACGCCTCCTCGTCCGCCTTTTGCGCGGGAGCCAGATAATAGGGCTTGTCGAAATAGAGCTTGTCGACGGCGTCGCAGGGCAGGAAGTGTTTGATCGCAAGGGTCTTGTCGCTGTGCGGTATCAGGCTGTTGAGGACCTCTGGCTCGATCAGGACATAGTTTCCATCGTCCAGCTGGTAGCCGCGAACCTGCTCGTCGCGCTCCACTGGTTCTTCGGTCTCGCTGTCGATGAAGCGACGCTCGACCCGGTTGCCTGTCTTGCGGTTGACGATGTGAAACGAGACCTTTTCCGCGGAAGAGAGGGCTGAATAGAGCCCCACGCCGCAATCGATCCCCGGGCCCTTGAGCTGACCCTTCCACAGAGCTCGCGGTGTCACGGCGCATTTCCTCCGTCGATCGTGTCATTACGCGATAGCGCAGCCTCGATCTCGGCGATGTCTTCGCCGGTGATCACCGGCACCGGATCGGACACAATCGCCGACAGAACTTCGCGCGAGACGACACCATTGCGGATCGCCTCCTCCAGAGCCTCGCGCGTCATCCGTTCGGCCTTCAGTTCGGCGTAGAGCGCCATGATGAGCCGGTCCCTCGGATCGGGCCGCTTAGCGTTGCGTCTGTTGCCTGGTTCTGTCGTCATGAAATCCAAATCGCCAGCCGCGCCGATTTGTTCCCCGCAACTCACGGACTTTCGAGGAAGGCCAACAGGCGCTGTTCGTCGGCCCTGAGCCCATCTCTGCGGGGCAGTGGCTCGCTTGCGAGTTGCTTCAGCCTCTCCCCGACTGACGGATCGGCGGAAATCTCGAGAACGCGCGGATGGATATAGCTTTTGCGACTGATCGCCGGCGTGTTGGAGAGTTCTTCGGCGGCAGCCTCCGCCATCGACTTGATGGTCGGAGTTTCGCCCTTGAGAAGCTTTGCCAGCCCCATCGAGAAGGCGGCAAGCGTCCCGCCCCAGGTGCGGAAGGTCTTGGCTGAGGCGGGGGCCCCGCTGATTTCGGCGATGTAGCGGTTAAGCTGGCTGGAATCGATCGAGTGGACCGCGCCGGCTTCATCCTGCCAGACAAAGAGCTCGCGCCCCGGCAGGTCCGCGATGCCTTCCAGAATGCGCTGAAGGCGGGGCGCGCGCAGATGCCGGCGTACCTTCTTGCCGCCTTTTGCCAGAAATTGCAGCTCCAGCCCTTCGCCGAAACGGACATGGCGCTTCAGCAGCGTTGTTGCGCCATAAGTGCCGTTTTCGGCCAAATATTGCCGGTTGCCCACCCGCAGATGTGCGGCGTCGAGGAGTAGCACCAAGGCGGCGAGTGTTGCGCGCTCAGGGTTTTCCAGCCGCTGCGCATCGGTCAATACCCGGCGACGCAGGGCCGGAAGCGCATGTCCAAACGCAATCAGCTGTTCGAATTTGTGTTCATCGCGCAGGGCCTGCCAGCGCTCGTGATAACGATACTGCTTGCGCCCGCGGTCGTCGTAGCCGGTGGCCTGCAAATGCCCGTCCTCCAACGCGCAGATCCAGACGCTGCGATAGGCGGGCGGGATGGCAAGCCGGGCAACCCGGTCCTTGTCTGAGGCATTGGTGAGAGGCTTGCCGCCGGGCAGATGATAACTGAATCCGCGGCCACGTTTGCGCCGCGTGATCCCCGGCTCTCGATCGCTGACATAGACGAGGCCGGCCAATCGGAGGAGCTTCGGGTCGAAAGGGTCATCCATCGGTGCTTATTCTGTCGTGAACATGAACAACGGGGTCGCCGCAGCCACGCTGCGACGACGATTGTTCACTCGGGGGGAGGGAGGGGGAAATTCAGGCTTGCGTCAGCGTCGAGGTGCGGCTGCTCTCGCCGCTTTGCCGCACGCGAAGGTTGTTCTGCACGTTGGTCACGCCGGACACGCTTTCCACGCAATCTTCCGCACGGCGCTTGTCGGCGCGGCTCGCCACTTCACCACTGAGCGTCACTTCGCTCGACTTGACCGTAACCTCGATGTCGGAGGCGTCCAGACGGGGGTCGTCGCTCAAACGATCGTTCACGTCATCCTGAATTCGTTCGTCGGCGCGCTGATATCCGCGCGGCCCCTTGCCGCGGAATTCGCCCTCTTCACGGCGGTCTCCGTAAAAGCCCTGGCCGCTCCGTTCTTCGCTGCCGCGGAACGAGCGTTGGTAGGGATAGGCAGTGCGACCGTAACCGCCTCGCTGGAGGGGATGGTCCGCCGGGTAGAAGCCGCTGGCGGCGTAGCGGGCGTAGCCGCTGCCGGTGGGACCTCCGTCGCCATAGCCCTGATCGCCATAACCCTGGTCGAAACGCTCACCGGCACCATATTGGGGACCATATCGAGGAACGTCGCTTGGGGAGGCCCCGTAGGTGTTGCCATCATAAGTCCCGCTGTGGGTGCTGCGATAGCCAGGTTCGCGGTCGGGGTGACCGGCGACGATGGGGCCGCGCCGGCGGCCTTGATTATAATAGCGGTCGTCCATGTTCGATCTCCTCTCTTCACGTCGTCTCTGGGGTTGGAACGTCGCCCCGTTACGATTGTTCCGAGCCCTGATAGTCGGCCGATCAACCGTGCTCATGACCCGCGATGGCCACCTCCTGATGTGGGCTTGGCGCCGGCATCAGGCTCGGGTGGGCGATTGTGAATGGTTGCGTCCTCGGACTTGTTGATGACGCGCGGCTTGGCGTCCGCTACGCCGTTATTTTTGCCGCCCGCCTGCTTGGGGGCGAACTGGCCTCTGGCGTCGCGCTCGACGTCCAGGGCCTGATCTCTGGGGCGAGTGTCGTCGGCCAAGGGAATCTCCTCCGGTTTTCGTTGCGTAACCAGCGCTGCCTCTGCCAGTTCCGAAAATTTTCCCCTATCCGCGCTCGATGAATTTGTTGAAGCGGCTCCTCTCGCCGCTCGCCGTTTCCTCCTGGTAGAGAAAGGCAAGATGGGACTCTTCGAAAATCCGGAAGAAGTCTTCCCAGTCGACTTCCGTCAGATCCTCGTCCTTCTCGCGGAAATCGATGCGCAAGATGCCGCTCTTGCCATTGCCTGCAACCGTCGAGGGACGACCCTTGCGGGCTTCTATCCATGCCCTGATCTTCTCGTGGTCGGTCGTCTGCTGAGCCTTTGCCATCCTGGTCCTCCTTCTCTCAATCTTTTTCGATGACGGTGCTTCGACCGTTGAACTGGCGAGCGACGGCTCTTCTCGCCGGATGGCGAACTCATCGACACCGCCCATTGTGGTCGCCTCTCGATCGTTTCGGAAAACGCACCGTATCCGTTCGTTGAAACTCTCAAGGACGGGCAAGGTTCCGGGCGCGATTGCTGAAGTTCAACCTGTTGAAGCCCTTCGCGAAGTCGCTCTTCCGTACGCGCGTTCGTGGGTTCGCAGAGGGAACAAAACTCTGGCCCCCAGGTTGGACGGGGGCATCAAACATGCTTCAAAGGAGACTTTGCAATGGCCGACAAGACCCTCAATGACCTCTTTTACGACACTCTCCGCGACATCTATTACGCGGAGCGGAAAATTCTGAAATCTCTGCCGAAAATGGCGCGTAACGCTCAGAGCGAGAAGCTCAAGAACGCCTTCCAGAAACATCGCGACGAGACTGAAGGGCAGGTTGAACGCCTGCAGCAGATCTTCGAGATCATCGGCAAGAATGCCCGCGCCAAGACCTGCCCTGCAATCGACGGCATCGTTGAAGAGGCCGAGGAAATCATGGACGAGTTCAAGGGATCCCCTGCGCTCGACGCCGGTCTGCTGGCTGCTGCCCAGGCTGTTGAGCATTATGAAATCAGCCGTTATGGCACGCTCGCTGCCTGGGCCCGGGAACTGGGGATGAACGACGCGGTCAAGCTGCTCGAGCAGACGCTGGCCGAAGAGTCCAAGACCGACGAGACGCTCAGCAAGATTGCCGAGACGGCGGTCAATCAGGCAGCCCAGAAAAAGGCAGCCTGATCAGCTTCAGTGTGACGCACGGCGTCATAACAGAACCCGCCGGAGCGATCCGGCGGGTTTTTCTTGTCAGCGCCCAACCTACTGTTACTTGCGCCCCGCCGCGCGCTTGGGAAGGGTGGACGTGACAACGGTAGCAACCGGGTCGCTCGCCGGAAACGAATCTTCAAGGCCCTTGTTCAGCTGATCCTCCAGCTCATCGCGGTTTTGCGCGCTGCGTGCGCTGGAAGCCCCCTCACGGCTCCGGTTAGCCCGTTCCGCTTCTGCAGCGCCGGCGAGCGCGGAAAGGGCGGAAAGCGCCCGGTTGATGGGATCCGCCTCCGCCTCGGACGCCGAGAGCGGCAGATTGACAATCAGCGTCATGTGGTCGTCGGTGGTCAATTCGACGACGGGACCGTGCCAGCTATCGCCGGGATCGGCGAGGCGGGTCGTGGCGATCTTCATGGTCATGGCTCTTTCCTCCTTGGATCGGGGCCTGCCCGCATGGGGGCGGGGCGCCGGCGCTGTGGCGGCCGGGCGCTCGGACCGGAACGCTTTCGCCGGCCCAGGGTTCCCTCGCGCCTTTGAGGAACAAGAGGAGCCGCCCCATTGTTGTTCCGGAAGATCTTCCCAAAAACGGAGGTGGAAAAACATGCGCATTTACAGGCTCATTCCCGTGGCGGGTCCGGAGGATCCGCATTGGTCGCTGTCTCCATTCCAGGGCGAGGTGGTTGTACGCGCAAAGACGAGCGGTGACGCACGGATCGTCGCCACGGCAGCGGAGGCCGATTTTCCCGAACACGCCGCGAAACCGGCTGAAGGGGTTTCCACTGCCGGGGCATCCGCTTTCCGCAACGAAAAACTCTATACCGTCATCGAGGACATCAGCGGTCGCTATTCTAGCGACGGTCCGCGCGCGATCCTCAGCGGTTCGTTCGACAAGCGCGTGATATTGCCGCTCGTTGCCCGCGATCCATGAAAATTCATTACCGACGGTCAACAACCTCAGGAACCTTTTGCGACGCGTCGAGTTTTGCAGGCTGGAGGTAGCGCACATGCTCACATTCGATATCAAATGGATTTCGCCCATCCACGTCGGTCTCTTCGAAGACGAAGCAACCGTTGTCGAGGGACCCATGCAGGCGTTGGCGCTGCTGCATGATGACTGGCCAGCCTCGGGTGGGAAGCACCATCAGACGGCCATCCAGGAATGCAAGCTTGCGTGCCATGAACTCGGCAGATCCGAAAAAGCCCGGGAGGCCTTCATGGCCGCCGCGCTGGAGGCGGGCACGCTCATATTTGCCCACAGGAAACACACCGTAAGCAAGCGCCCGCTGATGCGTAGAAGCGTGGGCGACAAGGGGCTCGCACTGCCGCTCTGACGTCGTGAAATCCAATTCCCTGTTTCCTTCGGCCCGAGCATCGCGCGGGCCGAATTGCGTTCAGCCTCCGGTCGATTGCCGGAACATTTCGCCGGAGCGACGGTTTTGAGCCGACACGACTGAAGGAGATCCCAGATGAACGAGCACTTTCCCCGTCCGCCGTTTCCCAGGCAGCAGCAGAGCGTACCCGGCACGACTGGCGAGATGGACCCGCGTCCTGACCATGGCGAGCATAGCTATGTTGGATCCGGCCGATTGCAGGGCAAGCGGGCGCTGATCACGGGCGGCGATTCCGGGATCGGACGCGCTGTAGCGATTGCCTTTGCCCGCGAGGGCGCTGATGTCGCCTTTTGCTATCTCAACGAAGATGATGACGCTGAAAGCACGCGCAAGCTGGTCGAGGCGGAGGGCCGGACCTGCGAAGCGATCCGCATGGACGTGTCGAAGCCGGAAAATTGCCGATCTTTGATCCAGCGCGTCGTCGATCGGCTGGGCGGGCTTGACGTGCTCGTCAACAATGCGGCGCATCAAATGACGTTCGAGGCGCTGGAAGACATCTCCGACGAGGAGTGGGATCTGACATTGGCCACCAACATCTCCTCGATGTTCTATCTGTCGAAGGCGGCCCTGCCGCATCTCGGTGAGGGCGGGGCCATCATCAACACCGCCTCCATCAATTCGGACAATCCCAAGCCGACCCTGCTTGCCTACGCGACGACGAAGGGTGCGGTGCAGAATTTTACTGCTGGCCTGGCGCAGCTTCTCGGCAAGAAGAAGATCCGCGTCAATTGCGTCGCCCCCGGACCGGTCTGGACGCCACTGATCCCGTCCACCATGCCGGAAGAGACCGTCGCGCATTTTGGTGAGAACACCCCCATGGGACGCCCTGCGCAACCGCGTGAAATTGCCCCGATTTACGTCATGCTTGCAAGCGACGAGGCGAGCTACGTTTCGGGCGCAACCATTGCTGTGACGGGCGGCAAGCCGATGATGTGATGCGGTCTCGTTTGGACGCTCGAAGCGCGCCTAGGTCCCATGGCACAATCCTGCGGCGCCGGCTAAGCTCTGGCTTCCTCTTGTACACCGTTCCATGACGACATTGCCGCCCGACCGCCGCAATCATACTTGACTCAAACAATCATCTTTTATAGTCGAGCTGAGAACAGGGAGCCATCCAGTGTTTTCAGTCAAGAACCTCTCCTATGCAGCCGGCGGTACCGTCCTCCTGCGCGACATTTCGGTCGATTTCGGCGCGGGCCGGATGACCGCGCTGGTGGGACACAATGGCTCCGGCAAGTCGACCTTGCTGAAGCACCTTGCGCATCAGACCAAACCGCAGAACGGTCAGGTGTTGTTCGACGGGCAGCCGTGTGATGCATTGCCTTCCCGCGTCTTTGCACAACAGGTGGCGTATTTGCCCCAGGATGTCGCAGACACCGGATTGATGACCGTTGAGGAATATGTCGCCTGCGGGCGTTATCCTTGGCATGGCGCACTTGGGCGCATGACCGAAGAGGATCGTGACAAGATCACGCAAGCGATGGCAATGACCGATGTCGCCGGGCTTGCCGACCGAGCTGTCTCCACGCTTTCAGGGGGCGAGCGCCAGAGGGTCCGTCTTGCGATGCTGGTTGCCCAGGATAGCGGCTTTCTGTTGCTCGACGAACCAACCTCGGCCCTCGATATCGCCCATCAGGTGGAAGTTCTTTCGCTCATCCGGCAGCTGAGCCGTGTGGGCGGACGCGGCATCGTCATTGTCCTGCACGACATCAACATGGCGGCGCAATTCTGCGATCATATCGTGGCCCTGCGCGGCGGCCGCATCATCGCATCGGGTGCGCCTGCCGAGATCATGTCGAGTGAAACCCTGGCGCATATTTACGGGATAAAGCTTGCTCTGCTGCCGCGGCCGGGAAGCGCATTGCCGCTGGCTTTCGCCGACGTGGAGGCTGCGGTCTGAGATGCCCGCCGTTCCGCTTTCCCGGCGCCATTTTCTGGCGGCCACGGCGGCATTGGGCATGAGCCTGAAGCCAGCGCAGGCCAGTGCACCCAGAATTGTCAGCCTCGACTACGGTCTCGCGTCAACGCTGCTGTCATTGGGAATTACGCCGATCGGCGTTGCCAATGCGGCAGACTGGAGCACCTGGGTCGTTTCGCCGCCGCTTCCGGCCTCGGTCGCAGATGTTGGCGACGCGCTCGCGGTGAACCTCGAAGCGCTGACTTCGCTGTCGCCGGACCTTGTCCTGACGACGCCCTATCTCGACAGCGTGACGCCAGCCATCGAAAAAATCGCGCCCTGCCTCAGATTGTCGATCTACGATGCGTCCGGAGGCGACGTTCTGCCGAAAGCCGAGCGCGCCACGGTCGAACTCGGTCAGGCCGTGGGGCGTGAGAGGGAAGCGCGCGACTTTCTGGATCGCGCGGCGCGGCATTTCGAGGCGTGCCGGCAACGGATCGCGCGATCGCCCGCGCCCGCGGTCTTGCTGATCAGCGTCCTCGACGCCCGTCATGCCCGCATCTATACCGCGCCCGGCCTTTTCGACAGCGTTCTGCATCGCATCGGGATGCGCAACGGCTGGACACGGACGGGGCAATATTGGGGATTCGAGACGATCGGCATCGAGCAGCTCGCAGAGGTCGCCGGTCCCGACATTCACCTGATCGTTTTCGAGCCTGTGCCAAGGGCGGCGATTGCCACGCTTCGGGAAAGCCCGCTCTGGCGGAGCCTTCCGTTTGTGGAGCGGGGGCATTTCGCGATCCTGCCCGAGACACTCATGTTCGGCATGGTCAATGAAGCGATGCGATTTGCCGGCCAGATGGCGGATTATGTGGAAGCCAAGCGATGACTGAAATTCTTGCCCACCGCCGCATCGCGCTCCCGCAGGGGCCGGCGGTCATGGCCGCCATGCTTCTCGTTGTCGCCGCAGGGTTGTCCCTCTTGGCGCTGACGCCGGTGCTTTTCGGTCACGATGCGGATGCGATGTCGCGATTGGTTCTCGTCCATTCGACCTTGCCGCGCGTCGTCGTTGCCATCCTCTGCGGGGCCGGGCTCGGGCTTGCCGGCGCGCTGCTGCAGCTTGCCTTGAAGAACCCGCTGGCATCGCCGGCGACGCTTGGCGTGTCCGCTGGCGCAAACCTCGCGATCGTTGTCGCGATGGTATTCAGCCCGGCGCTGCTCGATTTCGGCCGTGATGCGGTGGCGCTCGGCGGCAGCGCACTTGCTGCGGCTCTGGTCTTGTCGCTGGGGGCAAGGCAGGGTTTTTCACCCTTCTCGCTCATCCTCGCGGGTCTGATCGTTTCGCTCTGGTGCGGGGCGCTGGCGGCGATCCTGGTCCTGCTGAATGAACGCTATATCGCCAGCCTGTTCATCTGGGGCGCCGGCTCCCTGTCGCAGCAGAGCTGGCACCCGGCACTCGCGCTTCTCCCGAAACTATTCGTTCTGGGCGCGCTGTCTGCCCTCCTGATCCGTCCGCTGACTTTGCTTGAGACCGGGGATGCGACGGCACGCGCGCTCGGCATGAAGGTCGAGCGAATGCGTCTCCTGCAGGTCGGGCTGGCGGTTTCGCTTTCGGCAATCGTGGTCAGCGCCGTCGGCGTCATCAGTTTCGTCGGTCTCGTCGCTCCGGCCATTGCGCGCCTTTCCGGCGCCAGACGGCCTGCACAGATCCTGCTGTGGTCCACGGTATTCGGCGCCGGTCTTCTCTGGTTGACCGATGAAGCCGTGCAGTGGCTTGCGGGCTCGATGCGCGAATTTGTCCCGACGGGAACGGTAACCGCGGCAATCGGCGCCCCCATCCTGCTTCTTCTGCTCAAGGGCATGAAGACGCGCCCGCGCGCGCCGTTGGCCGTTCAGCGGCGGCCGCACCCCGCGCGCGGGAAAATCAGCGCGCGTCAGCGTGTCTTGCTTGTCGCGGTCGCGCTCATTGCAGTCATTGCAGTCTGCGTTCTCCTCGGTCGCGCGCCGAACGGCGACTGGGTCTTGCCCACGGGCACCGCCTTGCGGGACGTTCTGGACCTCAGAATGCCGCGTGTGCTGGCGGCAGCGGCAGCGGGGGCAATGCTCGCCACGGCGGGCGTCATCCTGCAGAGACTGACCGGCAACGACCTGGCGAGCCCCGAGATTCTCGGCGTCAGCGCCGGGGCGACAGCAGGGGTCACGGCCTTGCTCTTCATCGTTTCAACCCCGACGCTGCCGCTCCAGCTGGTCGCGGCCGTCACCGGATCTCTGCTCGTGCTGGGAAGCGTGTTCCTTCTCGCCAGGGCAGGTCGTTTCGAGCCGGAGCGGGTGCTGATGATCGGGGTGTCACTGGGCGCGCTCGTCGACGCGATTTCGGGTGTGATTGCCGCGAACGGCGACCCGCGCGCCATGTTTCTGCTGCGCTGGATGAGCGGCTCGACCTATGGCGCGGACATGAAGTTGTCGACAACCGTGCTCGTCAGCGGGGTCTTTCTGGCGTTGGCCACGCTGCTGATGCGCCGATGGCTGGACATCCTGCCGCTCGGTCCGGAGACGGCGGCAGGCGTGGGCATCAGCCTGGGACGCGCCAGCTTTCTCCTGTTTCTCACGGCGGGCGGATTGAGCGCGGCGGCCACACTCGCGACCGGGCCGCTCAGTTTCGTCGGGCTGATGGGGCCGCATCTCGCCCGTCTGCTTGGCTTCCGCAGCGCCCGCGCGCAGATCTGGGGCGGCATCGCTGCCGGATCGGGCATCATGCTGATCGCCGACTGGCTGGGCCGCACGCTCGTCTTTCCCTATGAGATCCCGGCCGGTCTCGTCGCTTCGCTGATCGGAGCGCCTATGCTCGTTCTGCTGATGCGGCGCAGGGGATAACCGCCCGCAAACACCGCGCCGAGGGGACAGACTTCGACTGCTTACTGGTCAGGTGCGTCCGCTGGGGATCGGGCAGACCATGCCGCATCCGGAGACGCCCGGAACGAGATAGCGCAGACAGCAAACCTTGCGCCGTGAAATCGGCGCCCCCGTTTCGGGGTGCGGCACGCGCGTGATAAGCCCCCGAAGCGGATTGGGGGCACCATTGGCGAGCACAGCTCTCTCGAAGAGTTCCAGCCCGCTGGGCGCGTCGTTGCCTTGCGACAGTTCGCGCATTACCCAGTCCATGTAGCCCGCTGCGTTGGACCAAAGCAGCCGTGACGATACGCCGTAGCTCTCCGACAGGAATGCGATCGCCTGCGTCAGATGTTCGAGCATGTCACGCAATGCGTCGCCGACTTCAGGCCGGTCGTGGACCTTGCCGGCGTTCTCCAGCACAAAGGCTTCCGGCAGGCCGGTTTCGGTCGACAGGATGACGGAGGTCTGCTCGAGAGCAAGCGGCAGCACGAGACCCGCTCTCTGCCAAAGCAAGATCGGCGTGATCGAAAGCGTGGAGAAGTAATAAAGGGTCCAATAGGATACGAGGGCGCGGCGGTCAGCGGATCCATGCCTTTGCGAGAGGCGCGCGAGGATTTCGTCGAAAGAACCGGAGGCAAACAGAGATGCCACGCTGACGGCATTTGCCCTGTCTCCGGTTTTCACAAGAAACTTCCCCTGGAGGTAGGGCGCCTCGGGCGCAATCTCGGCAAGAAGCCGGTCGATCTGCTGCGGATCGGAAGGTCCCGCAGCAGCCAATGTCGGGGTCCCGGTGCTCAAGCCGTCACCAGGTGTATTTCAACGTGCCGAGCACCGTGCGGCGATCGCCGTAATAGTTGGTGCCGTAGTAGTTGGTGGCGACATATTTGCGGTCGAAGATGTTGCTCGCATTGATCGCAAGGGTCAGGTTCTTCGTCAGCTTGTATGAGACCATCGCATCGAAGACGGCATAGGCCGGCACTTTCACGGTATTGGCGGAGTCTCCGTAGGTCGCCCCGATAAAGCGCACGCCGCCGCCGACCGTCAGGTCGCCGCGTTCATCGTCCCCCGGCAGGGTATAATCGAGCCACGCGGAGGCGATGTGCTGCGGCACCCGCTCCGGCGTGTTGCCGACAAGGGCGGAGTTGCCGTCACCGACGATCTTGCCGTCCCAGTAGGAATAGGCCAGCGTCGCGTTCCAGTGATCGGCAATTTCAAACTTGCCTTCGAGTTCAATACCCCGCACCCGGACTTTGCCGATCTGCCGCTGGACGGTGTAGCCTCCGTCCCATGACGGGACGTTAGTCTGTGTCAGATCGAAGAAAGCCAGGGTGAAGAGGCCGTTGAAACTGTCGGGCCGATATTTCAGGCCGACTTCATACTGCGTACCACGTTGCGCCTTGAGCCCGCCGGTGATCGCATAGCCATTGGCCGTGGGTGCGACCAGCGGCTGGAACGACTCGGAGTAATTGGCATAGGCGGCGAGGCTGTCGGTCAGCAGGTAGCTGGCTCCGACACGCTTCGTGAGTGCATTTTCGGTGTTGTCGTCATAGGTGCCGCTGTCGACGTAATAGGCCTTCGTGTTGACATGGTCAAAACGCAGGCCGCCCGTCAGGATCAGCTTGTCGAAGAGGGTCAGTTCTTCCTGGGCGTAGAGACCGATCGCCTTCTGGATCACGCGCCAATTGGTGTATGTCGACACGTTGATGCAGGACAGTCCGCAATAGACCGGATTATTGATGTCGAGTGGTCCTGCGGTGCCGGAGACGATGTTCTCGCGCGTGTTGTCGTGCGTCGCATCGAGGCCGATAAGGAATTTGCTCTCGGCACCTTTGATCGTCCCGTCATATTCGAGCTGATTGTCGATCGCGAAGCGATTCGACGAGCCATCGACGCCGAAGGCCGTGCGATTGGCGGTTGGATCTGTCGAGGCGCCATAGACCTCCTGATAATCAAGCTTGACGTATGAATAGCGGGCCTTCTGACGGAACTGCAGCCCGTCATCGAAGCGGTGCTCGAATTCGTATCCGACATCGGCCTGCGTCGTGTTGAACTTGTTGTATGCCGGTTCGCCAAGGAAGGTGTAGACATCGATATTGGCGTTTGCGGGGATGCCGCGCGCCGGCATGCCGTCGCGTTTGGAATAGTTCGTCAGGAAGGTCAGTGTCGTATCCGCATCGGGCGATATGGTCAGCGCCGGAGCGATGTAGAAGCGATTGTCCTTCGAATAGGCATAGCCATTGTCCGAAAGCTGACCCTTGGCGGTAAGCCGATAGGTCCAGACTCCGTCCTTGTCGAAAGCACCGCCTATGTCGAGGCCGGTCTCTACATGTCCGTTTGATCCGAAGGTCGTGTAGACTTCGTGAAACGGCTCGGATTTGGGCTTCTTGGTGACGGCGTTGACGAGGCCGCCCGGGCCATTGAGGCCGAAAAGACTGGACCTCGATCCTTTCAAAATCTCGACCTTTTCCAGCCCGTACGGTTCAAGGCGCGCGGCCGTAAACCAGGCGGGGATGCGGGCAGGCAGACCGTCCCGATACGTTCCAAGCGCCGTCTGATCAAAGCCGCGAATGCGAACATAGTCGTAACGGTCGTCCGAGCCGAATTCGTCCGTCGAAACGCCGGCTGTATAAGACACCGCCTGCTGCAGGGACTGTACCTTGCGCTTTTCGAGTTCCTTCTGTGTGACGACGGAGATGGCAGCAGAGGTCTGCAGGATCGGCGTATCGGTTTTCGTGCCGCTTTCGGATTGTGTCACGACCGTGGTCTTGGCCGGATCGTTGTCGTCTTTGGCCGTGACGCTGATCCGGTTGAGCTTGGTCGCGGCATCCTGGGCCGCTGCCAGATCCATGGCGGCCAGAAGGGTTGCGAGGCTGGCGCAGGCCGACAAAAGATGCCGCCGGTGGCGCTTCAGTGAATACCGATGGGGTTCAGACGATGATGTTTGCACGGTGCCTCCAGATACAAAACACGTGGAGAGGGCCGATGGCTACCGCCTCGCCAGCGCCCACTTAGGCGCGCAAACTATAAAGTTTACAAAATGAGTCAAGTATAAACTTGATAAAAAGAATCATCTTTAAACAGGCCAGTGGAGGATGCCGAACGACACTGTCATCCCGCGCAAAAAAAGCAGGAGATTTTGCTGTGCGCAGGAATGTCGCGAGTGCACGCGCGAGCGGATTCTAACACCCTCTTGTGCATGCCCGCACCACTGCCGTTCCGCCTATTTCAGGTCTGCCGCCTGCACGAAGTCCATGTCGGTGTAGTCGACGTTGTCGCCGGCCATGGCCCAGATGAAGGTATAGCCGCCGATGCCTGCGCCGGCATGAATGGACCATGGGGGCGAAATCGCAGCCTCTTCATTGGCAACGAGAAGGTGGCGCGTTTCCTGGGGTTCGCCCATGAGATGCAGTACGCGGGATTCCGGCGCCATGTTGAAATAGAGATAGGCTTCCATGCGCCGGTCGTGAACGTGGGCCGGCATGGTGTTCCACACCGAACCGTCTTCCAGCGTCGTGTATCCGAGGACAAGCTGACAGCTTTCCATGACGAGCGGGTGGATGAACTGGTTGATGGTGCGCTTGTTGGAAGTTTCGACGGCGCCGGTCTTCATCTGCCTTGAATCGGACAGTCGTATGAGGCGCGCGGGCAGGGGCCGATGTGCCGGGGCGGAGACGAGGTAGAAGCGGCCATTGCCGGCAAAGGTGACGGCGCCGCTGCCCTGTCCAAGATAGAGCACGTCGCCATGGTCCATCACGTAGGTTTCCCCGTTCGCTCGGACCTCGCCGCTTTCTCCGATATTGACCACGCCGAGTTCCCGGCGCTCAAGGAAGGTCGCGGTGCGGGTTTCCTCGACCTTGTCGAGCACAAGTTCCCCGCCCGCTGGCACGGCGCCACCGAGTACGAAGCGGTCGTAATGCGTGTAGACGAGACGGATTTCTCCGGCCTTGAAGAGGCCGGTGGCCAGGAAGTTTTGCCTCAGTGCAGCCGTATCCATACCTTTGGCGTGGTCCTGGTGGATGGCGTGGCGGGTTTCGACGGTCAGCATGACGGGTCCTTTCAATTCGGTCGCGGCCCGGATGCGGGCGTGGGTTTCAGCGTGAAGACGGCGGGCGGGGCGCCGCGAGCTGTAAAATCGGCGATGATGGCGTCCAGATCAGGCGCTTGTGGCAGTCGTGTCGCGTGGTCTCTTGCGGCTTCATCAAGCGGCAGGGCCATGGCGGCTGTCATCAGAACAGTCGTGCCGGTCGGGATGCTCCTCAGCAATTGCGGCACGATCGTCTTGGCGTGGATCAGATTCGTGTTCGGCAGCGGGAAATGCGCGCGCGCACTGCGCTTGTCGCCGTGGGTGAGGTCGTGGATTGCCGTGATGTCCGTGGCATTCTCGGCTTGAGCGTGGCCGTCGCCAATCGCGGTGCGATCGGCTCCGAAATCGGAGCGGCGAATGGCGAAACCGCCTTCGATGGACTTGAGTTCGAAAGGCGTCTCGATACGATGGATCCGGACATGCCAGGGGTTTGCGGGGATCAGCCAGCTCTCGATCGTGACGTCCTCGAAGACGCGCCATTTTGAATAGAGCCGGTCGCCAGCAAGGGCCGCATCGTCCAGCATCTCGCGAACACGGAAATGCTTGCCGTCCCTCGATAACCCGATCATGCCGTCGAGGGCCGCACCATCGAAATGCCGGTCATTCGCCTCGACAGAAAAGCCGTAGCGGGTGGAATAGACGAATTTTCCATATTTCTCGGCTGCTGCGCGCATGATGTCATGCTCCTGGCCCGAGGACAGGATGACGACATTGCCGGGCGTGTGCATGGCGACCATTCCGGGCTGCCTGAGCGGGACCGGCTCGGCAAAGCTGGGCGCGGGCAATTCCTCGGCTGTCCAGAAGGGGTGGTCTTCCGGGATCGCCAGGGGAAGAAAGGCTTTCATCGCCCAATAGGGTGAGCCG
Source organism: Ensifer sp. (assembly GCA_035565055.1). Taxonomy (GTDB): domain Bacteria; phylum Pseudomonadota; class Alphaproteobacteria; order Rhizobiales; family Rhizobiaceae; genus Ensifer_A. The sequence goes on along the minus strand of DATMTA010000155.1, from coordinate 22,488 downwards.
GCGGAATTGTAGCTCTCGCTGAGAAACAGGTTCGGGTAGGAATAGCCGATGGAGAGGACGCCGTCTCGATCGGTCATCGGTTGATCCGCCCACCAGCGCAGGTGTCGGAGATAGTATCCCTTGATCTCGCCCCAGGGTAGCGCCTCGACGTCGGCATAGGCAAGCGCCGCCCAGAAGCCGGCAGCCGCGAAACGATAGGTCTGGCTGCGGCCGAAGGCGAGGCTCGCCCCGTCCGGGCCATACCAGTGGCGAATGTCGAGGGCAAAACGGCGTGCGCGGGCGCGGAAGCGTTCGGCCCGTGCGTCATCCCCTTTTTGCAGGCGCGCATAGATCAGGCCGTAAAAGTGCATGGCAAACGGGATGTAGTGGTCCATACGTCGGACTGGCCCATCGCGATACCAGCCGTCTTCCAGTTCGAAGGCTTCGAGATCATCGAGATAGTCGGTGGTTCCCTTGCGATCGAAGTCGATGCCGCATTGCTCAAGCCCGAGATCAACGAAGACACGAAAGAATTTCCAGTTGTTGTCGACATAGTCGCGGTCGCGTGCCTTATGGAGGTAGGCGGCGACGATGGCTTTTTCGGTGGCGCTCAAGGGGTCGAAAACGTGTTCCGGCACGAGGCGCAGCGCGAGGCCAATCGCGGCCAACTCCACAAGCCGCTGGTTGCGGTCGGCGACATCGCCCCAATAATCGGGGTGGTCCGGGTCCATGCCGGCCACAAGGCCGCGCCGGTAAAGCTCCCAGTGATCGAAAGCGAGCCCGCCTGCGGCCAACGGCGCGAGACCCCAGAGAGGGCGCGCGAAACCTTCGAGATCGGCTGCCGCCCGGTCAAAAATGGCCGCCGCGCCGCTTAATGAGACACGCGCACCGCTTTGCGAAAACCACGGTAGCAGCGGATTGAAGATGTCGAGCGCGGCTTTCGCCACATCCGTTCGCGACGCAAGTGGATTGCCGTACAGAGGATTGGCCTGAAGGATGCGATCAGTCACGGGGCGTGCCTGCCTGTTTGATGGAGAATTGCGAATGAGGTGGACCGGAAGCTTCATCCGCCTCCGGTCCTTGCGCCTTATTGAGCGGCGAGGATCGGCTTCACGCCGTCGGTCATTTCCTTCAATCCGTCTTCGATCTTGATGTTGTTGGTCATGATCTCGTCGTGGGCGCGGTTCAACACGACTTCGACCTGCGCGGCCTTCAGGTTGACCGGCATTTCGAGATAGGTGTTGACGGTCTTCATCGCGTCCTTGCTGCCGGCATCCGCCGGGAAGCCGTCCGTGGCCGTGATCGTCGAGAGCACCGTGTCGTCTCGCATCGCCGGAATCGTTCCAGTGCTGGCGAGAATGGCAGCGCCTTCAGCCCCGGCAACGAACTTGACGAAATCGAGCGCCGCTTCCTTATGCTTTGAATTCACCGAGACGCCGATGCTCGTCACCTGGCTCGCGGTCGTGCCGGCGGCGACGCCATCCGGATGCGGATACTTTGCAATGCCCCAATGTGCCGCCTTTGACTCGCCTGACTTCACCTTGGCGATCTGCGTGCCGATAAACCATGTGCCCATCGGCAGCATGGCCACGGTGCCGTTGAAGAAGGGACCGGAATAGTGGGTCTTGGTGGTCTTGAGCGAAGCGTAGGTCGGGATCGCGCCGTCCTCCTGCAGCTTCAGTGCACGCTCGTAATAGGGCTTGAGGAAGCTGTAGTCGTCGGCCACCAGCGTGTGCTTGCCATCGAGAATGGCCGGAAGCTCGACCGTCGAGCGCCAGACATGCAGGAGCGAACCATAGACCTTGTTGGCGCCGAAGCCGCTTGTCAGTTTGCGGGCGGTGTCGGCCCATTGGTCGAGCGTCATGTCGTTCGTGGGGTAGGCGACGCCGGCCTTGTCGAAAATGTCCTTGTTGTAATAAAGCACCCAGAAGTCGGTGCGGAACGGCAGGGCATAAAGCCCGCCATCGACGGTCAGCGCTTCGATCAGGCCCGCATAGGGCTTGGGATCGGCAACCGCGCTCTTCACGTCGGTCAGCAGCTTCGATTTGACGAGATTGGCATAGCCCGGCACGTCCTTGACCGTGATGACGTCGAGATCGCCGCCGCCACCGGTCAATTGCGTCTGCAGCACGGTCATGTAGTCGGTCGAGCCAAGGTCCGTATAGTTGATCTTCACGTCCGGATGCTTGGCCTGATAGGCATCGATGAGCGGCTGGTAGAAGGGGGCCTTGGCAAAGTCCCAAAGCGCCCAGTTGAGCGTCACCTGTTCGGCATGGGCACCGCCCGCCATCAGGAAGGCCAGGCTGCCGACCGCAGTCAGCGATGTCGTTTTCAGCATGCTTTTCATGTCTCGTCTCCCACTGTTTCTTGGCGTCACGCGCCGGACATTGCCTGTTCCGCCATGCCCGCGCGCTCCTCCTTGGCGCGGACAAGTCGGTTCACGGTTTCATGAACGCCGAAGGCAATGGCCAGCGTCCCGAAAGCGAAGTTGATGATCGCGGGCATGACCAGCGTCACCGGGTAGAAGAGGATATGGATGACCCAAAACACAGCGACGAAGCCGAGCGCCGCGAGGGGCTTGCCGGGGCGCGCGAGCGCGGCCAGAAGCGAAAGCCGCGCGATCTCGCCAAGCGCGAACTCCGAGGCCACAAGCAGTGCGAAGGCATAGGCTCCGGCAATCGAAAAAAGGATCACGACCCCGACCGAGAGCGCCAGGGGTAGGGTATAAATCGGTGCTGCGACGGAAAGGCCCGCATAGGTGTAGGCCGCATAAGCGGGGAGGGCGATCATGACGCCAGACGTCAGCCCCAACAGTGTCGCCCGCAGGAAGTGGCGGCGGAAGGCACCTGCAAAATCCTCGACCAGATAGACATTGCGATCTTCCGCCATGGTGAGCGTCACGCGCATGAGAGCTGCGAAGGCTGCGGGGACTGTTACGACGGGCAGGCAGGCCAACACGAACAGGAGGTTGAGCTTCATCAACTCGATCCCTTCGCGCCACATGGTCTCGACCACCAACGCCAGACCGGTCCGCTTCGGCGCATCTTTGGAAATGCCGGGACCTTCGGCAAAGTAATGGTCGGCGAGCCATCTCATGCCGCAATCCCCCGGGGCTGCGGAGCGTCGGAAAAGAGGGAAAGTTCACTCTTCGGATCGAAGAGATGCGCAGCGCTCATGTCGACAAGGAGGTGTAGCGTTTCGCCCTCGGCAGCCTTGCAGCGCGGAGAAACCTTCGCGGTGATGGGCCGGCCGGCCCAGCTGAGGCCGAGATGAACTTCCGAGCCCATCGGCTCAGTCAGTTCAACGACCGCGCTGATGAGAGCCAATGCTTCGGATGGGATGTCAGCGGGCGCCACCTCGTGGAAGTTTTCGGGCCGGACGCCGAGAACAGCCGCCTGCCCCAGATAGGCGGCGATGCGGCTCTGATCCAAATTGCCGGGCAGCGGCAGATCCTGACCTTCATATCGGGCGGCGAAACCCTCGCCGTGGCGCACGATCGTCACCGGCATCATGTTCATCTGCGGCGCGCCGATAAAGCCGGCAACGAACATGTTCACCGGACGGTCATAAAGGTTCTGCGGGGTATCGACCTGCTGGATATGTCCGTCCTTCATGACGACGATGCGGTCGGCCATGGTCATGGCTTCGACCTGGTCGTGCGTGACATAGATGAAGGTGGCGCCGAGGCGCTTGTGCAGCTTGGCGATCTCGGCGCGCATCGTACCGCGCAGCTTGGCGTCGAGGTTGGACAGCGGCTCGTCGAGCAGGAAGACCTCCGGATTGCGCACCATGGCGCGGCCGAGTGCGACGCGCTGGCGCTGGCCGCCGGAAAGCGCCTTGGGCTTTCGGTTCAGCAGGTGCTCGATATCGAGAATCTTTGCGGCTTCCATCACCTTGCGGTCGATCTCGTCGCGCGGCGCCTTGCGTAGCATGAGGCCGAAGGCCATGTTCTTGTAGACCGTCATATGCGGATAGAGGGCATAATTCTGGAACACCATGGCGATGTCGCGGTCCTTCGACGGCACGTCGTTGACCACCTCTCCGCCGATGACCAAATCTCCGCCGGAGATTTCCTCAAGGCCGGCGATCATCCGCAGCGTCGTCGATTTGCCGCAGCCGGAGGGGCCCACCAGGATGATGAATTCCTTGTCTCCAATCTCCAGGTCGATGTCATGCACCACGGTCAGCGCGCCGTAGGTCTTGTTCAGCTTCTGAAGCGAAATCGATGCCATGTAATTTCTCCGAGCCTCACCACCAGTAGGACGACCAGGGGCGGGAAAGGCGCGTCAGCGCCTCCATGTAATAATAGTCGCCCCAGGCCACGCACTCGTCGACGCCTTCGCCGCGGCAGGTGTTGAAGGGGCTTTTCTTGGAATAGGTGCCGTGCAGCACAAGGCCGTTGGAGGCCGACGGGTCCTTGACGGCGTAGTTGTCGATGAGGCTCGCCACCATGCGCCGCGCCGTCGTCCGCAGCTCTTCGGCGCGCGCTGGATCGTCGACCAGATCGGCCATTTCCAGCAGACCGCAGGCGACGATGGCGGCGGATGAGGAATCGCGCGGTTCGTCGCCCTCGGTGAAGATCAGGTCCCAATAGGGTACGAGATCCTGCGGGAGGCGCTTCAGGTAATAGGCGAGCAGCCGGTCGAAGGCTTGCGCATATTCGGGGCGACCTTCGTGGCGATAGCAGAGCGCCATGCCGTAAATACCCCAGGCCTGCCCGCGCGCCCAAGAGGAATCGTCGCGATAGCCCTGCTTGGTCGCGCCATGTGACGGCGCGCCGGTCTCGGGGTTCATGAAGAAGGTGTGATAGGTGGAATCATCCGGCCGGATGGAATGTTTGAGCGTCGTCGCGGCATGGATGCGGGCGATCTCGCGATAGCGTGGGTTGCCGGTCTCGCGCGCGGCCCAGTAGAGCAGCGGCAGGTTCAGCAGGCAGTCGATGATGTAGCGGTAATTGCCCGGCTCCCCCATGCGGCCCCAGGCCTGGATGAAGCCGCCCACGGCGTGGAAGCGTTCCACCAACTGGTCGGCCGCAAGCAATGCGGCCTTGCGGGCATCCTCATCGCCGGCCAATTTGAAGGCGGCGATGCAGCTCGGATTGTAGAGAAAGCCCATGTCATGATGGTCGGTCTCGATCCGGTTGACGATCCGGTGCAGGAAGCTTTGCACATGGATATGTCCAGCATGGCGAAAGACCTTGTCGCCGGTCGCTTCATAGGCAAGCCAGATCTCGCCAGGCCAGAAACCGGCGGTCCACTGGTCGTTCTCGACTGCCGGGTAGACATTGTTGACGCTCGAGTGGTTCTGCGCGCGGTAGGTGAACTGCGGCAGGTTCGCCCGCACCTGCGCGACCGACGCATCGAGAGCCGCGATCACTTGGGCGTCGGTCGCGGGGGCTGGGAGGTGCGTGGCGGAGGCGACGTTCATGCGGGATCAGCCCTTCAATCCGCTCGATGCAATGCCTTCAACGAAGAAGCGCTGCAGAGCGAGGAAGACGATGAGAACGGGGATGAGCGAGACGATGGAGGCCGCCATGATCAGCCCGTATTCGGTCGAGTACTGCGTGATGAACATGCGGATGCCGATCTGCACGGTCTTCAGCTCTGTCTTGGTCAGATAGATCAGTGGCCCCAGGAAGTCGTTCCAGGTCGTCACGAAGGTGAAGATGGTCAGCGTCGACAGGGCCGGCTTCGACAGCGGCAGCATGATGCGGAACCAGATCTGGTATTCGTTCATGCCGTCGATGCGGGCCGCTTCGCACAGCTCGTCCGGAATGCTCATGTAGAACTGCCGCATCAGGAAGACGCCGAAGGCTGTGAAGGCCTGCAGGCAGATCAGCGCCAGATGCGTGTTGTTGAGGCCGAACGCCCGCATCTCCAGGAATTGCGGCACCATGTAGACCTGCCAGGGCATGGCGATGGTGGCGATATAGGCGAGGAACAGAACCTCGCGATAGGCAAAGCGCAGCTTGGCGAAGGCATAGGCCGCGAAGCTAGATGTGAAGAGCTGAAGCAGCGTCACGATCACTGTCAGCTTCGTCGTGTTGTAGATGAAGAGGGCCAGCGGGATCTTCGTCCATATATCGACATAGTTCCGCCAGCGCGGCTGCGAGGGGATCCATTCGATCGGGAAGGCGAAAACGTCGCGATCGAGCTTCAGTGAGGCCGAAAGCATCCAGGCAAACGGGAGCAGCATGACGACAGTTATCGCAATCACCAGCGCGTAGACCGCGATTGCCTTGAACCGGACCTTGTGCCCGAAGAGGGTGAGGGGTGGTTTCGCCATCACTTAATCCTCCCTCGTCAGTCGGAACTGGACGACCGTGACCGTCAGGACCATGAGGAAGAGGACGAGTGCGACCATGCTGGAATAGCCAAGGTCCCAGGAGATGAAAGCTTCGTTATACACGTGGTAGACCAGAACCAGCGTCGACGTACCCGGGCCGCCCTCCGTGAGGAGCATGATCTGGTCGAAGACCTTGAAGGACTGGATCGTCAGCATGACGGAGACGAAGAACGTGGTCGGGGCAAGCTGCGGCAGGGTCACGTACCAGAACTTCTGCCATCCATTCGCGCCATCCAGATCGGCGGCCTCGTAAAGCTCCGGGCTGATGCCCTGAAGACCGGCCAGATAGATGACCATGTAGTAACCCATGCTCTTCCAGATGCCGAACAGGATGACGGTCACCATGGCCCAGCTGTTAGAGGCCGCCCAGCCTGGAAGGTTCTTCGGATCGATACCGAGCTCGTAGAGCAGCATGTTCACCGGGCCCATTTCCGGATTGAAGATCATGTTCCAGACCACGGCCACGGCAACAAGCGAGGCAACGTAAGGGAAAAACATGGCGGCGCGGAAGAAGTTGCGGCCCCTGAGCTTCTGGTTCAGGAGAACGGCGAGTCCTAGCGAGCAGGCGAGCGTCGCCGGCACGGACACCGCGGTGTAGATCAACGTGTTCCAGAAGGCGGTGATGAAGGACCGATCCGAGAAAAGTCGCCAGAAATTTTCGAGACCGGCAAAGGTGATGGCATTGGAACCATCCCAATGCATGAACGCGAGCGCGAAGGCGAAGAGAATGGGTCCGAGGGTGAAGACCAGGAAGCCCAGGAAATTCGGCGCGATGAAGGATAGCGCAACCAGCGTCGAACGCCGCTGGCGCTGCCGCTTTGTCAGACGCTTCGGCCGCACGGCGACCGGAATGTCAAAATCTTCACGCGCGACGACCAAATCGTCTCCTCCCACATGCACCACGCCAGTCCACTCCTCAGGACGGCAGGCTCGCATTCGAAAATATGTATGATATATTCTCGAAATTCATCCAATAAGTGGCAAAACAAATGCAGTCTGTAAAGATGGATTTTGGGAATTTGTATGATACAACCGGTTCCGGTTACGCATGGGGAGGCGGATGGGAGATGGGCAGGGCATGTTGAGCGCGCGTCTTGAGAATGTTCCGGACGAATTGCCCGGCTTCGTCCTGGCGCCATCCGGTGCGGACCGAGTGCGCTGGAACGGGCTGCCGGCTGACATGCGCGCTCAACTGGTGGCCGCCGGCGACGCCGCTCTAACAGGCGACTGGGCGCCCCTCCCGGCGACACTCTACCTTGGCTATACGCGCGACGGAAACCGGGTCGATTTCGAAACGGTCTATTTCGCCCGTCGTCGTCGGCTGAACGATCTCATTCTGGCCGAATGCGCGGAATGGCGGGGCGGGTTTCTCGATGCGATCGTCAACGGCCTCTGGGCAATTGCGGAGGAAAGTGGCTGGCAATTGCCGGCGCACAATTCCTATGTGCGCGGTGGCGCCCGTTTCGCGCTGCCTGACCCCAGCCGGCCTGTCATCGACCTCTTTGCTGCCGAAACAGGCGCATTGCTTGCGGTCGCGCTGCGGCTGTTGGGGGACGCGCTGGAGAAGACTGCCCCGGGGCTAGTGAACCGGCTTGAAGCCGAGCTGCAACACCGCATCGTCACCCCCTATCTGACGCAGCATTTCTGGTGGATGGGCAATGGCGACGAGCCGATGAATAACTGGACCATCTGGTGCACGCAGAACGTCCTCTGGACGATCTTTGCTTTGGATGCCGATCCGCAGACCCGTCGCGCGGTGATCGCCAAGGCTTGCGGCAGCATTGACGCCTTTCTGAAGGACTACGGTGACGACGGGGCCTGCGAGGAGGGCGCGCAATACTATCGCCATGCGGGCTTGTGTCTCTTCAACGCACTCGCCACTCTCTCGGCGGTAGCGCCTTTGGCCTTCGGCCCCGTCTTTCAGCAGCCTAAGATCCGCAACATTGCGGAATATATCCTCAACGTTCATGTTGCCGGCCGCCGCTACTTCAATTTCGCCGACTGCGCCGCCATCTGCGAACCTTGTGGCGCGCGTGAATACCTGTTTGGCAGGGCCGTCGGGTCGGAGGCGCTGACGGCGTTTGCTGCTGCAGATTGGGCGGCCGGCGGCGATCCGCTGCTCAAGGGCGAGATCAACCTCAACTATCGCCTCCAGTCCCTGTTTAACGCGCAGGAACTCGCCGCAAAGGCGGCACAATATCCCGAAAAGAAAGACATTTTTTATCCGAGTGTCGGCTTGCTCATCGCCCGGGACGGCAATTTCCAGCTCGCCGTAAAGGCCGGCGACAACGGAGACAGCCACAACCACAACGACGTCGGAAGCCTGACGCTGTACCGCGATGGCAGGCCATTTCTCATTGATGTCGGGGTCGGCACCTACACCGCGAAGACCTTTTCGCCGCGGCGTTACGAGATCTGGACGATGCAATCGGCGTTTCACAACCTGCCGACGTTTGAAGGTGTCATGCAGGAGGATGGTGACGCATTTGGCGCGCGTGACGTGACGGTCGAGCTTGAAGGTGATCGGGCAGGGATATCGATGGACATCGCCGGGGCCTATCCGGCAGAGGCCGGTATTCGCTCGTATCGCCGTACCGTCCGATTGATCAAAGGTAGCCATGTGGAGATTTGCGACATATACGAAGGCGTCCGGCAGCCTGAACTGTCTCTGATGTTCGCCGTGGAGCCGCAAATTGCTGGCGCAATCATTCATCTTGGCGAGCTTGGCGCTCTTTCAATCGAGGGCGGCGGAACGCCACGTGTCGAGGTGATCGCGATCGACGATGCTCGCTTGCGCCTTTCGTGGCCGCAAACCATCTATCGCGTGCTGATCCCGTTCTCGGGCGCGCAACTGACGCTTCGCACCATGGAAGAGCCTGCCAGACAATGATTGAGCTCCGTATCGAAAGCGCTGAAGGAATTGCCATTGCCAAAAGTGTAGGCGGCTCAGAGGCATTCCTGTACGCGCGCCACGCGTTTGCCGACGGGGATCGCCTTGTCGTCACCGTCGCGAAAACGCCGTGTCATATCGAAGTCACCCTCGACGCTGGTATGCCGCCCGCGCGGCTCTATCTGCGCGAAGGCCCGCTGGTCTTTTCCGTTCCTTTTGGCGCCCGCCGGAAAGCCTACCCGCCACAGGCTTTTTCTGGCGATTTGCAGCGCATTTCCTGCCGAATTCTGCGGGCAGAGGAAATGGCGCTTCGGCGTAATCTTGCACTCAATCCCTATGACGATCATGGCGCGGAGCGCGCCTTCCCACACGCTTTCGCCAATGTGGAAACGCGGGGAGAGGCTGTCTTCGCGGCCCGCAATGCCATCGATGGCGAAAAGGCCAACAGCAATCACGGCTTCTGGCCCTTCACAAGCTGGGGCATCAATCGCGATCCGGAAGCGACATTGACCATCGATTTTGGTCGCCCGGTGCTGATCGAAGAGGTCGTTTTCTACCTTCGCGCCGATTTTCCGCACGACGCCTGGTGGAGGCACGCCAGTCTCGACTGTCTTCCTGACGCCGGCGGTCTCACCTTTGACCTGGTCAAGACCGGCGACGGGCAAGCATTTTCATTCGCTCCACGTCGTGTGGAGCGCCTGCGCCTTCATAGCCTGATCAAGGCAGACGATCCGTCGCCCTTTCCTGCCTTGACGCAGATCGAGGTCTGGGGACGGGATGTTTGATCGGGCAGTCGACAAAAATCCGGTAGTCAACAGACTTATTTTGTAATATGTCTGACAAATTACAGATGAATGACACCTTGGGGACATGCATGGCAGAGGCGCAGGGGCGTATCGAAACGCGAAAAAGCGGCACGCTGGTCGCACGGTTGATTGATGATCTGCGTCAGTCGATCGCTTCCGGGGCATTTGCGCCGGGCGGACGTCTTCCGACCGAGGCGCAATTGTCCGAAACCTATGGCGTCAGCCGCACTGTCGTCCGCGAGGCCATAGCCGCTCTGAGGGCAGATCATCTGGTGGATGCGCGGCAGGGATCGGGCGTCTATGTGCTGAAAGCCGCCGCTGCGCCGGAGCGGATCGACAAGGAGCGCGTTGCCTCGGTGCTCGAGGTCCTGGAGATCCGGACACCACTGGAAATCGAGGCTGCGGGTCTCGCCGCGCTTCGCCGTTCGCCGTCCCAGGAGGAATATATCTTCGACTGTCACGCCCGCGTGTTCGCCTGCATCGAGGCGGGCAGGCCGATCCGCGAGGCCGACTTCACGCTTCACCTCGCGATCGCGGAAGCGACCAACAATCCGCAATTTGCGAGTTTTCTCCGAGCTCATGGAGTGACGGCCATCCCGCAGGCGGAAATCGTGACGGATGCTCAGCACGATCGGCAGATTGCCTATTACAGGCAGCTATACCAAGAGCACGAAAAAATCGTCCTCGCCATTTCGAATGGAGACGAGGAGGGCGCGCGCGAGGCCATGCGGGAGCACCTGAAGGGCAGCCAAGTCCGACATCGGGAACTTCTGCGTGACGGGCGGCTACGCTCTGTTTCGCGCTGACACCTCTGGGTGAATGATTGGATATGCCGGCGAACCCACTTTGCGTGTTGCTTGCGTCCGATCCTCCTTTGGCGTCATCCGCCATACGCACTAGAATGGTGGGAATCGTACCATGGCGCTCGCTAAAGAAATGATCGGCGAGGGGATATCATGGCATCGCTCCTTCAAATCATATCCAGGCGTTCAGCCTTCTGCATAGACCCCGGCGAGATCGCCCAGGTCCCAATTCCCGCCGGACAGCACGGCGCAGACCTTTTCGTTCGGTTTCAGATTGATCGAGCCCGCCAGCAGCGCGCCGACCGTGATGGCCGCGGCCGGTTCGGCAATCAGCTTGGCGTCCTTGGCAAGCGAACGCATACCCTCAATGATATGCCGGTCTTCCACCAGAACGATCTCGTCGACATATCTCTCGATGATGGGATAGGGGTTTTGGCCCGGAACGCTGATCCGCAGCCCGTCTGCGATCGTGTCGAGAAGGGGTAGCGTTGTTCGTTCCCGGTTGATCCGGCTGTGGTAGTATTTCGGCGTCAGCGCAGGCTCGGCACCGATAACGCGCACGGACGGCTTCGTTTCCTTGATCGCCGTGGCGACCCCCGAAATCAGCCCGCCGCCGCCAACGGGGACGATGACCGTATCCACGTCTGCCAGATCATCGAGGATTTCGCTGCCGATCGTGCCCTGTCCGGCCATGACGATCGGGTCCTCAAAGGCGTGGATGGGTACGTAATGGTTTTCCGCCGCGATCTCGTAGACCCGCTTCCAGCGGGCTGCCGTGTCGCCGTCGAAGAGAATGACCTCTGCACCCAGCCCCTTCGTATTCTCGATCTTGATCTTCGGCGAGGTGACCGGCAGGACCAATATCGCCTTCACGCCCAGCATTCTCGCAGCATACGCCAGCCCCTGCGCGTGATTGCCCGAGGAGGTCGCGATGATGCCGTTTGCGATATCGCCTCGCGGCAGCGACAGCGCCTTGTTGAGCGCGCCGCGAATCTTGAAGGCGCCGGTGATCTGCAGGGTCTCCGGCTTCAGGTAGAGTTCGCAGCCCACAATCTTTTCGATCTTCTCGGCGCGCAGCAGCGGCGTATGCCGGACATGCGGCTTGAGGCGCGCGCGCGCATCGTGGATGTCCTGGATCGTCGGGAAAGTTTTCATGGGTGTCACTCGATGAAGGAAAAGAAGGTGCCAACCTGGTTGGCCAGGGCGTTCCGGTAGATCGATCCGGCGGTGGTGTTGTCCTGAATGGCCATGCCGGTGGAATCGAAGATGGTGATTTCGTCCTCGCTCGTGCGGCCGGGCTTGGCACCGAGCAGGATTTCCCCGATCTCGGCGTGGATGTCGTCCAACTTGATGATGTTGCCGGCAAGCGGATGATAGGTCTCGCCCTTCTGCGTGCATTGCGGAAGGGAATCGACCACGATCGTCGCGTCTCTGAAGAGCTCGGGGTCCAGTTCCTGCTTGCCGCGCGCGTCGGTTCCGATGGCGATAATGTGGGTGCCGGGTTTTACCCAGTCTGCCTGAACCAGTTCGCCCTTGCCGCGTGTCGCGGTGATCAGGATATCGGCCTGTTCGACAGCTTCCTTTGCAGAGGCTGCGAGGATGACCGGGATCTGGAATTCGCGTTCGATGTCCTGCCTGTAGCCAGCCAGGGCCTCCGGCGTCCGGCTCCAGGCGTGGATCACGTCGATCTGCATGACCTCGCGGATGGCGCGGATCTGCATCCGTGCCTGATTGCCGGTGCCGATCGAGGCGACCCTGCGGGCGTTCTTTCGCGCCAGCGCCTTGACCGAGACTGCCCCGGCCGCGCCGGTGCGCAGGCCGGTGATCAGACTTCCATCCATGATGCAGGCCAGCGCACCGCTTCGGGCGTCGAAGAGCAGGATCGTTCCCATGGAGTTCGGAACGCCATGGGCTTCCGGATTGCCGGTGAAGCCGCCGGAATGCGCCTTCATCGAGATCATCTCGGCCGGCTGGTGATAGCTCAGCTTGAAATCGATCTCGCCGCGGCCCTCGGGCAGACGGATGCCAATGTAATCAGGTTGCTCCACCTGCCTGCTGCTGAAGGCCTTGTAGGCATCTTCGACCGCGTCAATGACCTGTCGCATCCCGATCAGGCCCTTCACCTGATCCTTGCTCAGCAGAAGCGTTTGCATGGCCGACCTCTTTCGCTCGCGGTTCGCGGCAGGCGCAAGCGACTGCTGTCGTGATGACCATGCCCTGTTTTGTCGGTCATTTATCGCCGCTCAGGCTATCAGTGAAAGCAGATTGTTGCGATTGCCGCCGCCGCTCTCGCAGATCGTTTGCGGACCGCGCGCCTAAGTCCAATGACGCGGCGGGGTTCACTGGCCAAAGACAGCCACCGCGTCGATCTCGACGAGATAGCCATAGTGGAGTTCAGGCACGGGAACGACCGTGCGGGCTGGGCGCGCCTCGCCCAATCGTTCGGCATAGACCGCGTTGAAACGCGGCCAGTTGCTGACCCCAACGATATAGGCCGTTACCCGCACAAGATCGGCCGGCTGCCCGCCGGCTGCCTTCAGGATCGCCAGCATGTTGTCGATGGCCTGGGCTGCCTGCGTCTCGAAACTGTCGTCCGGCAGGGGCGCGCCATCGGAGCGGATCGGCAATTGCCCGGAGATATAGAGATGATCGCCAGCGCGTTTCGCCTGGACATAATGTCCGGCCGGGCGCGGCGCTTCATCCGTGATGATGTCCAGCAATGTCGTCATCACCAGCCTCCGAAACGCGGCCAGACGGCTTCCACGTCATGCGAGGTCCCGCGCACCACGTGATAGGCGCCGTGCTGTGCGGCGGTCGCGCAGGCGTGGTTGGGCAGGATGCGGACCCGGTCGCCGACGGCCAGGTCGGGAAGGCGGCCGTTGGAGCCGGGCCGGACGGCGATGATCCCGTGCTCCTGGCTGACATCGGCAACGATCACATCGTTGAAAGCATTGCCGTTGACGTCGCAGACCAGACCGAAGCCCATGTCGACGGGCTGCTTAGCGGTGCCGCGGTCCCGTGACAGTGACATCCAGCCGCCATCGGTGATGATCCAGCCCTTCTCTTGCTGGTGGCCGATGACGGTGGCGAGAACGCTGAGCGCGATGTCATCCACCTGGCAGATGCCGATCCCGGCCATGACCAGATCGAAGAACACGAAGACCCCGGCGCGGACTTCGGTCACGCCCGTCAGATCCTTGGCGTGATGGGCGGTTGGCGTCGAGCCGACGCTGACCACCGGGCAGGGCAGGCCGGCGGCACGCAGGACCTGCGCGGCGTCGACAACAGCCTTGCGCTCTGCCTCCGCAAAACGTTCCTGAGCCTCGGGGCCACCGCCACGATAGCTGTCGCCGGCATGGGTCAGCACGCCGCGCAATTCGGCGCCAGCGGCCAGCACTTCGCCGATCTCAAGCAGGCGGGCATGGTCCTGCGGCGGAACGCCGGAGCGATGGCCGTCGCAATCGATTTCGATAAGTGCCGGAATGGGCGAGCCTGCCGCCTTGGACGCGGCCGCAATCGCCGCAGCCTGCTCGACATTGTCTGCCACGACCATGAGATCGATGCCACGGGCCCGCATCTCGGCGACACGGGCCAGCTTGCCGGGCGCGATGCCGACCGCATAGATCATGTCGCGAACGCCGGCCGCGGCGAATTGTTCGGCTTCCTTCAGGGTCGACACGGTGGCGGGGCCTTGCGGCGTCGTCATGACCTTGTGAGCCGCCTCGATCGACTTGGCCGTCTTCAGATGCGGGCGCAGCGAAACGCCCAGGGCATCGAGACGCGTCCGCAGCCGCGCGATATTTCTCTCCATCTTGTCCGCATCCACCACAAGGCAGGGGGTCTCGAGGGTTTCAAGTTTAGTGGAGAGATTGGGTTCTGTGCGCATATCGAGCATCAAGGCATCCATCATTTGATTTCCGTTTGACCTCAGCTTGCCGCCAATCCGTAAAGGCAGCAATTAATGACGAATAAATACTGAGTTTAGTCCTGCATTAATGCTGATGCCGATTTCAGAAATCTGAGACCTTCCCCCAGGCCGAGGCGGCGAAGCGGGAGGGATGGTAGGGCTTCGGATCGACGATCGGCTCCGCGCCCGAAGCGATGTCCGCGATCAGGTGGCCCGCACCGGGTCCAATGCCGAAGCCGTGGCCGGAGAAACCGGCGGCGAGGATAAAGCCCGGCAGGCTCTCGATCTCGCCGATGCCCGGCACGCCATCGGGCGTCGAGTCGATATAGCCGGCCCAGGTGCCGGTGATCTTCGTATTCTTCAGCGCCGGCAGAAGTTCCAACGCGCGATGATGAATGAGGCGAAGCGTCCCCTGATCCGGCTTGGGATCGAGAATGCGCATGTGCTCCATCGGCGTCGGGCGGTCGAGCCGCCAGCGGGAAACGGTTTCATGCCCGCTTCTTACGCCCTCGAAACCGCCGGGGGAAAGCAGCTGCCAGCGTTTGAGGAACATCGGCAGGAATTGCGGCAGGTAGCGCAGCTGCTGGGGCGTCAGGTCAACGCGGGCGCGGCCGCTGATGGCGAGCGTGTAGTCTCCATTGCTGCGCGCCGTGACCGAAATGTCCTTCGTGTGCAGCGCCGGCGGAATGCCCGCAGCACCGGACACGGCGACGATGGAAGACCGGATGGAGGCCTGCGGGAAGCGGATGCCGAGCTGCCGGCAGAAGGAGGAGGCCCAGGCACCGCCGGATAGGATTGCGATCTTCGTCCGGATCGTGCCGCGTTCGGTGACGACGGCGCTTAAGCGGCCGCCCTCCGTCTCGACGCCGCGCGCCGCGCAGTTCTGGATCACTGTGCCGCCAAGCTTCATCATGGCACGCGCGACGGCGGGGGCCGCCTTCGAGGGATCGGCAATGCCGTCGGTCGGCGAAAAGACGCCACCCTTCCAGGAGCGGCCCGTTGCCTGGCCCTTTTCGGCAGCCTCTGCCGCTGAGAGCATATGCGTCGTGACACCGACGGTCCTGGCGAAGTCGCGCCAGCGCGCCCAGCCGGCGATTTCTGCTTCGTTGTTGCTGAGATAGAGGAGGCCGCAGCGGCGGAAGCCGATATCCTCGCCGGTTTCGGCGACAAAGCGTTCCCAGAGGTCGAGGCTCTTGGTCGCGATGGGAAGTTCGCGTGCGTCGCGATTCTGCTGGCGGCACCAGCCCCAGTTCCGGCTGGACTGCTCCGCACCGATGCGGCCCTTCTCCAGCAGAACGGTTTTCAGTCCGCGCTGTGTGAGGAAATAGGCCGTGAAGGCACCGACAATGCCGCCGCCGATGACGACGACATCTGCCTCCAGCGGCGGGTTCGAAGGGGTCTCGATAAGGGTCAACGGTGCGGGCATCGGAATCTCCATGTCTTGAGGCTACATTAGGCCCTTGCTGCGCACATGCGGAACCGCAGTTCCGGGTCTGACGGCAGAAAATTCCGGTCTCGCATCGCGCATCGAAATCTTATGCGCTGTTTCATATTTCGTCGCTTGATGGACAAGCGGCCCGTCTATGCTAACGTTGTTTGAGGCAAGCTGCAGAATTTTATGCTGCGGCATAACGGGGAAGGCGCAGCCGATGATGAAACTCGACCGGACGGATATCAAGATCCTCTACGAGCTGCAGAAGAACGGCCGCATCACCAATGTCGAACTGGCCGATCTCGTGCATCTGTCACCCAGCCCCTGCCTGATGCGCGTCAAGCGATTGCAGTCGGAAGGCTATATCGAGGGCTATTCGGCGCAGATCAATCTCGGCAAGCTCGGCCAGACATTGACCGTCTTTACGGAAATCACGCTCAAGAACCACCGGCAGGTCGATTTCGCGCGCTTCCTCGCCGTGGTCGACAAGATCGATCAGGTCATCGAGTGCCACCTCGTTTCAGGGGGCTATGATTATCTCGTGAAATTCGTCACCGCCGGCATCGGCGAGTATCAGACGATCATGGAGCGCCTGACCGACATGGATATCGGCATCGACAAATATTTCAGTTTCGTGGTGCTGAAATCACCGATCGTGAAGTCGCACCTGCCGCTGACGAGCTTGTTTCCGGTGTGAGTTTCAGGTCAGGGGGGCCACGTCTACCGAGCAATCGGCACCCCTCATCCGGCCCTTCGGGCCACCTTCTCCCCAGGGGGAGAAGGGGAGCATTGCTCAAGCCCCGCCATACTGCCGCAGCAACTCCGGCTCCAGCACGAGATTGTCGAGCCAGGCCGGGTCGAGTTTCGGCACGGAGGAGAAGAGCAGTTTCGAATAGGGATGCGTCGGGGACTTCACGTCCTCGCGCGTCAGATGCTCGACCTTCTCGCCGCGATACATGACCATGATCTCGTCGCAGATCGCCTCGACCACGGAGAGATCGTGGCTGATGAAGATGTAGGAGAGGTCGAGTTCTCGCTGCAGTTCCTTCAGCAGTTCGATGATGGCGGCCGCAACGACGGTATCGAGCGCCGAGGTGATCTCGTCGCAGATGATCAGCTTCGGATTGGCGGCCAGCGCCCGGGCGAAGTTGATGCGCTGCTTCTGTCCGCCGGAAAGTTCGGCCGGGTGTCGATAGCGTAGCGCCTTGGGCAGGCGCACCATGTCGAGAAGTTCGTCGACGCGGGCGTCGCGGGCCTTGCCCGACAGGCCGTGATAGAAGCTCAAGGGGCGGCCCAGAATGTCCTCGATGGGCTTGGCGGGGTTGAGCGCCGTATCGGCATACTGGAAGACGATCTGCATTTCGCGCAGCGCCTCGCGCGATCGCCGGCGCGCATCGTGATGCAGTTCCTTGCCGTCGAAGATGATATGGCCGGCACTTGCCGGCAGGATGCCGGCTATGGTGCGCGCCAGCGTGGACTTCCCGCAACCGGATTCGCCGATGATACCCAGATTGCGGCCCTTCTCGACCGAAAGGTTCACGGAACGGACCGCGGTCATGAAGGGCAGTCCGTCTGACTGGATCGGTCCATAGCCGGCGATCACGTCCTCGATTTCGAGAAGCGGGCGCGCCTTGTCGGTCCGTTTGCCGGCAAATTGTGTTTCCTTCGGCTCGAACGCAGCCAGAAGCTCCTGCGTGTAGGCGTGCTTGGGCGTGGAAAGGATCGCTGTTGTCGTGCCTTCTTCCTGTACCTCACCGCCCTTGAGGACGACGATGCGGTCGGCGATCTGGGCGACGACGGCGAGATCGTGGGACACGTAGACGCCGGCAATGCCGCCGGCCTTCATCACCGACTTGAAAGCTTTCAGCACGTCGATCTGGGTTGTCACGTCGAGCGCGGTCGTCGGCTCGTCGAAGATGACGAGCTTCGGCCCGCCGATCAGCGCCATGGCGGCGGCGAGCCGCTGCAACTGCCCGCCGGAGACCTGATGCGGATAGCGTTCGCCGATGGTTTCGGGCGAGGGCAGCGACAGGGCCTTGAAGAGTTCGATTGCCCGCGCGCGCGCCTTTTCCGGCGTCATCAGGCCATGGATTCGCGTCACCTCGATGACCTGGTCCATGATCTTCTGCGATGGGTTGAAGGCGGCGGCAGCACTTTGCGGCACATAGGCGACTTCGGTGCCGCGAATTCCGGCCCGCTCGCGCTCGGAAAGCTTCGCCATATCCTTGCCGTCGACAAGCAGTTCACCGCCCGCAATGCGACAGCCGGGGCGGGCATAGCCCATCAGCGTCAGGGCAATCGTGGTCTTGCCCGAGCCGCTCTCGCCGATAAGTGCAACGATCTCGCCCCTGGCGATCTCGATATCGACGCCCTTGATGATCTCGATACGCCGGCCGGCATCCGTGGTGGCCTCGACATGCAGGTTCTTGATTTCGACAAGCTTACTCATATCAGACGCTCCGGTCGCGGATCTTGCGGGGCAGGTTGTCGATCAGCAGGTTTACGCTGATCGTCAGGCTGGCAATGGCAATCGAGGGGGCAATGACGGCAGTCGAGCCGAAGGACAGGCCCTGAATGTTCTCATGCACCAGCGCGCCCCAGTCGGCGAGCGGCGGTTGCACGCCCAGCCCGAGGAAGGAAAGCCCCGAGAGCAAGAGCACGATGAAGACGAAGCGCAGCCCGAAATCGGCCAGAACCGGCCGGATGATATTGGGCAATATCTCCGACACGGCGAGATAGAGCGTGTTTTCGCCGCGGATGCGGGCGACCGTGATGAAGTCCATCGTATTGACGTTCACCGCCAGCGCACGGGCAAAGCGATAGGAGCCCGGAATATAGATGACGGCGAGCGTCACGATGAGGGCAGGTAGCGAGGACCCGACGGCAGCAACGACCACGAGACCGAAAAGCTTGCTGGGAATGGAGATCATCGCATCCATGAAGCGGCTGAGCACGGTATCGAACCAGCCGCCTATGACAGCAGCCGTCATGCCGAGGATCACCCCGCTGGTCGAAGCGATGAGCACGCCGGCAAGCGCAATGCCGAGCGTGTAGCGCGCGCCAAAAATGATGCGCGAGAGCATGTCGCGGCCGAGATAATCCGAACCGAGCCAGAGCTTGGAACTGATCGGGCCGAAATAGTCCATGTCGATAATCTTGCCGACCGGGTAGGGTGCAATTTCCGGTCCGAGGATCGCGACGACAGCCCAGAAAAGAATGACCACAAGGGCAATCATGCCCACGGGGCTGAACGCGTAGCCGAAATAGCCGGTGCGAGAGATCGATGGGGCGCTTTGCGTCATCAGCGGAGCCTCGGATTGGACAGAATAGCGACAATGTCGGCGATCGTGATCAGGATCAGATAGCCGAGACAGAAGATCAGGGCACAGGTCTGGATCAGCGGCAGGTCACGTGTGGCCACCGCATCGACCATGAGCTTGGCGATGCCCGGATAGTTGAAAATCGTCTCGATGATGATGACCCCGCCGATGAGATAAGAGAGCGAGAGCGCCAGCGCATTGACGATGGGACCGAGCGAATTGGGCAGCGCGTGCCTCAGCACGATCCGGCTTCGCGACGCGCCCTTGAGCAGCGCCATTTCGACGTAAGGGGTGGACAGCGTCTCGATCACGGCGGCGCGGGTCATGCGGATGATCTGTGCCGAGACGACGAAGGTCAGCGTCACGACTGGCATCGCATACATGCGCAAAAGGTCCGAAAGCGAATGCACCTCGTTGACGAAGGAAATCGCCGGCAGCCACTTCAGATAGACGGCGAAGATCAGCACGGCCGTTGAGGCGACCACGAATTCCGGAACCGAGATCACGCCGATGGTCAGGACCGTGACGATGCGGTCATAGACCGAGCCGCGCATGGCAGCGGCAGTAATGCCGAGCGTCAGAGCGAGCGGCACGGCAACGAGCGCAGTGATGCCGGCAAGTTCCATCGTATTCACGAACCGGCTGCCGATCAGCGTCGCGATGGGCATGTTGTTGGCATAGGACGTGCCTAGATCGCCCGTGAAAACACCGCCAAGCCAGCGCAGGAAGCGCAGAACGGCGGGTTCGTCGAGATGCATGGCATGGCGAAGTCCCTCCACCGCCTCAGGTGTTGCGGCTTGGCCAAGCAGGATGGCCGCGGTGTCGCCCGGCAGCATGTTGGTGGCGAAGAAAACCGCGAAGGAAACGATGAGCAGCGTGATCACGCTGAGGATCAGCCGTTTTCCGATCATGGTCGGGATTTCTGAGTTCATGAGAGATCTCCAGCCGCATAGAACGGACGACAGCCGCACCGCATTTCGGATTAAAGCACGCCGCGCAGATACGAACTGCGTTTTTTTGCCTGGCATGACGGGTACGTGCTTCCGCCAGGAAGCCATCAGGGCAGGCCGGCACTTGCAGGCCGATATATTGCACCCTGAAACAGCGACGAACGGCGGTAGCGTCCGGGAGAGCCTTTAGGCCTCCCGGACACGGTCGGTTCGATCAGGCTTCCAGCCAGACATATTCGGCCATGGCATAGCCCATCATGCCGCCGAGCGGGTTGGGCAGAAGGCCCTTGACCTTGCTGGAAATGCCATCGGCATTCATCGTGGTGGCCGGGATGATCGTGCCGGCTTCTTCCGAGATCATGGTCTGCATCTCGTTGTAGATCTCGTGGCGCTTGGCATCGTCGAGCAAGCCGCGCGCTTCCAGCATCATGGCGTCGAACTTCGGCGACTTGAACTGGCTTTCGTTCCACGGCGCATCGGACGAGTAAAGCAGCGAGAAATAGATGTCCGGTGTTGGGCGCGGGTTGATGTTGCCGAAGTGGATTGGCGCCTTGAGCCAGTACTTGTCCCAATAGCCGTCCGAGGGCACGCGCTGGATATCAAGCTTGAGGCCGATGTCGGCGCCAGCAGCCTGAATGATCATCGCCATGTCGACGGAGGAGTCGGCCGCCTGGGAAGCCACAACCGGAATCGACTGGCCGAGAACGCCCGCCTTCTGGAAATAGTGCTTGGCCTTGTCGGGGTCGAATGCCTTTGGCTTCAGGTTCGGATTGTGGAAGGCATTGGCCGTGGAAATCGGCTGGTCGTTGCTGACCTCGCCAAAGCCGCGCAGCGCCGCATTCACGATCTGCTCGCGATCGACAAGATACTTCATTCCCGTCACGAAATCGGGCTTGTTCAGGTCGAGGCGAATGTTCAGGTTCGTATAGGTGCCGGTGTTCGTCCGGGAAAGCGCAAAGCCCTTTTGCCCTTCGACGAGCTTGGCGGAACGCGGATCGACGGCAGAGCAGAACTGGACATCGCCCGCCAGGAGCGCATTGACGCGGGCGCTGGCATCGCTGATGGCGAAGTACTCGAAGGAGTCGAGATGCGGAAGGTTCGGCTTCCAGTAATTCGTGTTCTTCTTGACGATTGAGCGGACGCCCGGCTCGAAGGTTTCCAGCACGAAGGGGCCGGTGCCGACGCCCTTGGAGAAGTCGGTCGTGCCGTCCTGAACGATCATGAAGTGATGCAGCGCCAGAATGTAGGGAAGGTCGGCATTGGCCGCCTTCAGCACGATTTCGACGGTCAGCGGGTCGATCGCCTTGATCTCTGTGATCTGCGCGGCGATCTTGGCAACCTTCGAGCCGACAGCCGGGTCGAGATGGCGCTTCAGCGCGAACACTACGTCGGCGGAGGTCAGGGACTTGCCGTTATGGTAGGTGACGCCCTTGCGAAGCGTGACGGTCCAGGTCTTGGCATCCTTGGTCTCGAGCTTTTCGGCGAGTTCCATCTGCGGAACGCCGGTCACGTCGATGAAGGTCAGGCGATTGTAGACCATGCAGCAGCGCGCATAGTCGGTCCCGAGAGACGCCTTGGCGGGGTCGAGGGTGTCGGCGTTGGAGGAGGAAATGCCGGCCGCCTTCATGTGGCCGCCGGAAACAGGCGTTGCAGCAACCGCTTGCTCGGCGCGGCCGAAGATGGCGCCGCCGGCAGACAGCGCAACGCCGCTTGCCAGCATCATCTTCAGGAGATCGCGGCGGGTCGCGCCGCGACGGATGGCGTCTTCGACGCGGGCGTCGTCTGATTTCGTCCAGTTGGTAATGTTGTCGGTCATGGCATTCCCCTTCTTTGCTTTGATTGGGCGACGTCCGTCTTGTGCGGACTTTTCGGCCCCGGTGAATATGTCTCGCGGCGTCCCTGGTTTTGCGCCTTCTCCCGTTGATGTGCCGGGTGACCGGCGTGGGCGCTTGGGCTCTGTCTGCGTATTCCGATTGCCGGAGGCCGGTTTGGTCTCGGGCTTGATGTTTATCAGTCTGTCATGTCCGCCGGGGCGTATCGTTTGATTTGGTCCGGG
>DATMTA010000154.1:0-5182 GCA_035565055.1 Ensifer sp. | reverse complement strand
CGCCCGGGCCAGAAGCGTGGCAACCGCGGCGGCAAGCCCGGCGGCTACACCCGCGCCGCCCAGGGCTGAGCGGCCTTGCAGAGCATCGTGGCCTAACATCGCTGCTCTTGAAACATATAGCCCCGGCGGGTCACTCCGCCGGGGCTTTCTTTGTTTCGGCCGTTGCCTTGACTGGCCTCAGAACTCCTGCCAGTCACCCCTGGTGTCGACTGCGGCGTTGCCGGAAAAGGCCGAGGCAATCTTGCGGCCGAGCGCCTTGACCGGTGAGACGGCCGGACGATCGGAAGGGGCAGCGCTGCGCACCGGAGCGTGGCCTGCCAGACCACCTTCCGCCAGTTTGAACTGCGCGAGAAGCCTGTTCAGCGACACCACTTCCGAAGCGAGGCTGTGGCTGGCGGCAGTCGACTCTTCCACCATCGCCGCATTTTTCTGCGTATCCTGGTCCATCTGGTTCACGGCGGTGTTGATCTGCGCGAGACCCGAGGCCTGCTCCTGCGCCGATTCGACGATCGCCAGGACATGTCGGTTGATCTCCTGCACCTCCGCCACGATCGTTTCCAGAGCCCGGCCGGTGTCCCCGACCAGCTTCACGCCCTGCTCGACATGCGTGTTGGAGGTGTTGATCAAGGCCTTGATCTCCTTGGCCGCCGTTGCCGAACGCTGTGCAAGCTCGCGCACTTCCTGTGCCACGACCGCAAAGCCCTTGCCCGCGTCGCCGGCACGGGCCGCTTCCACGCCGGCATTCAGCGCCAGCAGGTTGGTCTGGAAGGCGATCTCGTCGATGACCCCGATGATGTTGGAAATCTCATTCGCCGATTTCGAGATCATCTCCATGGCAAGAACCGCCTGACCCACGACCACGCCGGACTGTTCGGCGCCCGCCTTGGCGCGTGTGACAAGCTGCCCGGCTTCCTGGGCACGGCGCGTGCTGTCGCGCACCGTCGTGGTGATCTCTTCAAGCGCCGCCGCAGTTTCTTCCACCGCTGCGGCTTGCTGCTCGGTGCGCTTGGCGAGGTCATTGGCGGCTGCCTTGATCTCGCTTGAGCCGGCATCGATCCCGCGCGCATTTTCCGAAACAGACCGCAGCGCTGCCTGCAGCTTGTCGGCCGAATTGTTGAAGTCGCTGCGCACGGCATCAAGCGAGGCGACGAAGGGTTCGCGGATTCGATAGGAAACGTCCCCGTCCGAGAGCTTGGCCAGTGCTGCGGCAAGATTGTCGACGGCGAATTGCACGTCGGCGGCGTCCTTGGCCTTCTGCTGCTCGCGCTCGAGGCGGTCACGTTCGCTCATGGAGCGGTTGGCCTCCGTTTCCTGCTCCAGGCGGATGCGCTCGATCGCGCTTTGCTGGAACACAAGCACGGCCTGCGCCATAGAACCGATCTCGTCCCTGCGCTCCAGACCCTCGATCTTCGAGGACGTGTCGCCGGAGGCCAGACCCGTCATCCGCTCGCGCAGACGGGAGATCGGGCCGGTAATGCCGCGTGTGGCGACATAGAGAGACAAAACGATGCCTACGAGAAACGCGAACCCGACCACACCGAGACTTGTCACGATCGTCCTGTCCGTAATGTCGGACAGATCGTCGCTCTTCTTCTGCAGCGCCGCCTGATTGGCATCATTGTAAGCGCGCAGATCGCCGCGCCATTTGTCAACGGCCGGATCGATCTGGGCCAGCATCTTGGCTGCCTCGGCCTGCTTGCCGTCCTTATCTGTCTGAACCGCCTTGTCGATGGCGTCGAACAGTGATTGCGCCCGCGTCTTGAACTCCTTGACCGCGCTGGCATTTTCGGGCGTCAACGCCGCCACTTTGTCCATCCGCGTAATGATATCCGCCTTGTTGGAATCGTAGACGGCCTTGATGCCGGCATAGCCAGGGTCCGAATTGTCATACGCAACCAGCTGATAGGCGCTGTAGGGCACGCTGACCATCGCGGTTGCTGCGCGCACAGTCTGAATGGCCGCAACGCTGTCCGTGTTCAGAAAGTCGGAATAGGTGTTATCCGCATTGTTGTAGAAATAGGCCATAGAGGCGGACGCCCCCAGGCCCACGACACAAAGCGGCACAACGATGGAAAGGATCTTCGATTTGATGGATATGTTCGCCAGAATTGCCATTGGTTTCTCTTGCCAGCGGGCCCGACCTTTGTGCTGAAGGAATTACGGAGGAGTGATCGGGCATTGCACGCTGACGCCCGAATCATTCGGGCCTTGTCCTTGGGGGAAGATCCGGTCCGCGCGAGATCGGATGTCGGCGACGCTAGAAAGATTTGACAAACCAAACGTTAATTTGAGATGTGCAATTTAGGGACGCCTAACTAAACAAAAGATTGTATTTATTATATGCTTTCGGGTCGACTCGAATGACGATGGATGCCAGAAACCCCGGCAGCAGGTGCTGCCGGGGTCTCTCAAGTGTCCATTTCAATGCCTCGCATCAGTCTATACGCGTGGCTCAGAATTCCTGCCAGTCGCTCGCGGTATCAACTGCGGCATTGCCCGCGAAGGCGGAAGCAATCCTGCGGCCGAGCGCCTTGGCCGGCGAGGCGGACGGTTGATCGGAGGCGACAGCACCACGCGGTTGGGAATGCGTCGCCACGCCGCCTTCGGCCAGCTTGAACTGGGCGAGAAGCCTGTTCAACGACACCACTTCCGAGGCAAGGCTGTGGCTCGCGGCGGTCGACTCTTCGACCATCGCCGCGTTCTTCTGCGTGTCCTGGTCCATCTGGTTCACCGCGGTGTTGATCTGCGCAAGCCCGGTGGCCTGTTCCTGCGCCGATTCCACGATCGCAAGAACATGGCGGTCAATCTCCTGCACTTCCGCCACGATCGTCTCCAGCGCCCGGCCGGTTTCCCCGACAAGCTTCACGCCCTGCTCGACCTGCGTGTTGGAGGTCGTGATCAACGTCTTGATTTCCTTGGCCGCCTTGGCCGACCGTTGTGCAAGTTCGCGCACTTCCTGCGCTACCACCGCGAAGCCCTTGCCGGCATCGCCGGCACGGGCGGCTTCAACACCGGCGTTGAGTGCCAAAAGGTTGGTCTGGAAGGCGATCTCGTCGATCACGCCAATAATGTTCGAAATCTCGTTGGCCGATTTCGAGATCATTTCCATCGCGACCACCGCCTGGCTGACCACCTGGCCCGACTGCTCGGCGCCCGCCTTGGTGTGGCTCACCAGCTGCCCCGCCTCCTGGGCGCGACGCGTGCTGTCGCGAACGGTTATCGTGATCTGTTCCAGTGCTGCAGCGGTTTCCTCGACAGCGGCTGCCTGTTGCTCCGTACGCTTGGCAAGATCGTCGGCGGTCGCCTTGATCTTGCTGCTGCCGGCATCGATGACACAGGCATTATCCGAGACCGACCGCAAGGCTGCCTGCAGCTTGTCAGCCGAACTGTTGAAGTCGCTGCGCACGGCATCAAGCGAGGCGACAAACGGTTCGCGTATCCGATAAGCGACATCACCATCCGACAGCTTTGCGAGCGCGGCGGCCAGATTGTCGACGGCAAACTGCACGTCGGCTGCTTCCCTGGCCTTCTGTGTCTCGCGTTCGATCCGTTCCTTCTCGCTCATCGAACGATTGGCTTCGGTCTCCACTTCGAGACGGAGGCGCTCGATCGCGCTCTCCTGGAAAACCAGCAGGACCTTCGCCATCGCGCCGATTTCATCCTTGCGCTCGAGGCCCTCGATCTTCGAGGACGTGTCGCCGGAGGCAAGTGAGGTCATCCGATCGCGCAGCCGGGCAATCGGGCCGGTAATGCCGCGCGTCGAGACATAAAATGCAGCGACAAGGCCTATGAGGAAGGCAATCCCGACCGCAGCAACGCTCCCGATAACCGACGTGCTGGCAAGATCTGCAAGGTCGTCACTCGTCTTCAAGAGAGCTTTCAGTCGTGCATCATTCAATTCGCCGGCGTCGCTCCGCCATTTTTGGAAGGCCGGATCGGCTTCAGCCAGAACCTTGGCAGCATCCGCCGACTTGCCATCTGCGTCCAGCTTGATGGCCGTGTCGGTCGATTGAAACAGCAGCCGGGCCCGCGTGCTCAACTCTTTCAGCATCGCCGCATTCGCGGGGGAAAGCACCGCCGCCTGGTCGAGACGGTCAAGCACTTCGGCCTTGTTGGTCTCGTAAAAGGACCGCAGATCAGCGTAACGCGGTACCGTGTTGTCATAAACCAGCATTTGATAGGCAGCGTAGGGCACGCCTGTCATCGAAGATCCGCTGCGCGCGATGTCAACCGTCGCAACGTTCTCCGTTGCCATGAAGTCGGAATACTGCCGGCTTGTATCCTTGAACAAATAGGAAAGCGCACCGAGCCCTGTCAAAGCGACAAGAGCGAGAGGGAAAACAATCGAAAGAATCTTTGCCTTGATTGAAACTCGGGAGAGTAGAGACATGCTTATTCTCGCAATAAGTTGTTTTGCGTTCCCGCGGCGGCTCGCGACAGGAAAGCTTAATTGTCTGAAATGTCGCTCAAAGGCGCCCCGCTCGCACGGACAAACACCGGAGGGAATGAAAATCCGGGATCGAGCGGTAGGGGAAGATTGACCTCGGAAAGGTCAGGTAAGCGTTAATATTCGCGCCAATATTTTGCGGCTCGAAAAAATTTCACGCTGTTCCGGTCAAGGCGTTGGAAAAGCTGACGGAAGCAGGCAGCACGGAGGTTCCGTCAGCCGTTCCCCGCAATCACCTGACAGGAGAAGGATTTTGCCTTGAGTGCCCGGCAGGCATTTTCCGCCGTCTGTTTGCTATTGAAGCCGATGAAGCGGGCGCGGTAGACACCCTGGCCTGCAGCCTGGGCGAAATTCATCGCCCCATTGAGGCTCGCTCCCGCCTTGCCGCGCGCCTTTTCAAGAATGCCGCGCGCATCGTCCTCGCTTTTTGCCGTGGCAATTTGCACCTGCCAGAGCGTGTCGGGGTCACTCGACATGTTGTCGGGGTCTGGCTCCTCATTGGCGAGGGCGGCCGCCGTCGCTGCGCCGATATCCTCGTCGTCGCCATCGGCCTCGCTCTTCGCCGAAGCCTTTTCCGCCTTCGCCCGATTGCCTGTCGGCTGGTAGCGCGAGGCCGGCAGCGGCACGGAACCCAGCGAGGCAACAACGGCCTCTTCGCGCTGCGGCTCGGGCGTCGGTTCGCGGGCTGGCGCCACGGCAACCTGTGGGGCAGGCTTCGGCATGGTCGGCGCTGGC
>DATMTA010000153.1:0-2496 GCA_035565055.1 Ensifer sp. | reverse complement strand
CGACGTGTGGGCGCCTTACTTTTTCGGCAGCTACGGCCTGGGCATCCTCGCGTGGTGGGCGAGCGACCCGCGCCGCCCGTTCATCGCGACGTTCTCCCTGCTGTTGATGATGGTGGTGCCGGCCGTGCTGGCGCTGGAACTCGATTTCCGGATACGCATCGCGGTGGCGTCGGTCGTGGCCTGCATCCTGTGCCTGTACGGCCGCACGCGGCTGAGCACGTATGCGAGCTCGGGATGGTCGCTCATCAATTACCTGGGCAAGATCTCCTACTCGATTTTTCTCGTCCACTTTCCGGTGTGCCTGGTCGTGAATGCGGCGTTCACGCGCTTCGTGCCGAATGATGCTTATTTGCAAGGTGCAGGCGTCGTGTGGGCGTGGGCAGCCAGCGTGGCGTCCGGGGCGGTGTTTTATCATTGGGTCGAAGCGCCGCTGGGCCGCTTCCTGGCCGGGCTGGCGAAGCCGGTGGCGGTGCCGACATTCGGCACCAAGCCAGCGAGATTGCGGGGATGACGTCGAAGTCAGCACACGATTGCTGACTTTTATTTGTGTTCAAGCTACGCTGTCACTACGGAATGAAGGTGACATGATGAACACGCAAATCCTGGCACTCGATATTGCAGGCAACCCGTTCGACTGGATTGCGCCAGAGGACGCCATCCTGTATTACGCACTCGGCAAAGTGGCCTGGGAATTGGGCGGCCGCGAATTCGTTTTCCGCGGCGGCTATTCCCGTTCGGGCGTGCAGTCGAAAATCGCGGTCAAGCCGATCATTGCCATCGCCGGCAGCGAAATCATGACCCGCATGTTCAGGACCGGCCTGCCGCTGACGCACCAGAACGATCTACTTTTCAAGCGCGACCGCTATACCTGCGCCTATTGCGGCAACCGCTTCGCGCACAAGGAACTGTCGCGCGACCATATCCTGCCGAGGTCGCGCGGCGGCCAGGACACGTGGATGAATTGCGTGACCGCCTGCAAGCGCTGCAACCAGGAGAAGGGCAATCTGCTGGTGGAGCAGTTCCGGCCGCTGATCTACGTGCCGTATGTGCCGTGTCGCGCGGAGCATTATCTGCTGAGCGGCCGGAATATCCTCGCTGACCAACATGAGTATCTTGCGGCGCAGTTGCCGAAGCATAGCCGGTTGTTGAATTGATGGCCCGCTGAAATCGATCGGCTTCGCAAGAAGAACGATTGCCTGTCACAGATCGACCCCGCCGACCGTCTAAGAGTCAGGGGCAGACTTTTGGAGTCTGTTCCTTATCTTAGCGAAAGGCACATCATGAAGATCGTCGTCATCGGCGGCACCGGGCTGATCGGCTCGAAGACCGTCGCCATACTGCGGCAGGGCGGCCACGAGGTCATCGCAGGCTCCCCCAAAAATGGTATCAACAGCATTACCGGCGAGGGGCTCAAGGAGGCCATGGCCGGCGCGCATGTCGTGATTGACCTCGCCAATGCGCCGTCATGGGAAGACCAGGCGGTGCTGGAATTTTTTCAAACGTCCAGCCACAACATTCTTGCGGCAGAAGCCGCGACCGGCGTCCGGCACCATGTCGCGTTATCTATCGTTGGGACCGACCGGATGCCCGACAATGGCTATTTCCGGGCTAAGGTTGCGCAAGAGAAACTGATCGAGGCCGCCGGCAGCCCTTACACGATTATTCGCTCGACCCAGTTCATGGAATTCCTCGGCGGCATCGCCACTTCAAGTACGGATGGGAATATCGTCCGGCTTTCGCCCGGCCTGTTCCAGCCCATCGCGTCGGACGACGTCGCTGCCATCGTTGCCGATGTGGCGCTCGCAGCGCCGCGCAACGGTATTGTCGATATCGCCGGTCCGGAACGCGCGCCGTTCAACGAATTTGTCGCCCGCTACCTGAAGGCGATCGGCGACCCGCGTGAGGTGGTGAGCGATCCCGACGCCCGATACTTCGGCGGCCGCGTCGACGAACATTCGCTCGTGCCGTTGGGCGAGGCGCGCCTCGGCCGTATCGGTCTCGACGAATGGCTCCGCCGCCCGCAGGCAGAGGCCTGATTCCGCATCCGCTCACTGAAGGAGATCTCCATGAAACGCATTCTTTGTTCGCTGCTTGTCGCCATTTTGCCGCTCGCCAGCGCCCTCGCCGAAGCGCCGAAGGCGAAAAACGCCAAGGTGACCCTCGTCTATCAGCACGAGTTGCCGAACGTTCCCGGCAAGAGCATGAAGGGCGTGCTTGTCGAATACGGCCCGGGCGGCTACTCGCCTGGTCACACGCATGCCAGGTCCGCCTTCATCTACGCGACCGTGCTGGAAGGGGCAGTCCGCAGCCAGGTCAACGACGGACCGGTGACCACGTACAAGGCCGGACAGAACTTCTCCGAGCTGCCCGGGGACCGTCACGGCGTCAGCGCCAATGCCAGCAAGACCAAGCCGGCCAAGCTTCTTGCGGTGTTCGTGGTGGACACGAATGACAAGGAACTGACGACCCCATTCGACTGAAAAACTACGGGACGCC
>DATMTA010000152.1:0-22252 GCA_035565055.1 Ensifer sp. | reverse complement strand
ATCCGATCTCCCCCCTTGCGGGGGAGATGTCCGGCAGGACAGAGGGGAGTGCGCCACCCAAACACCCAATGATAGCGCTTACTGCTGGAAATTCGCCGGAACCAGCAGCAAAATCTCCAGATCCCTCTCCGGATAGAAATCCGTCTTCTGCATTTCAAACGTCGTCGGCCCGGTCTTCTTGATGCCGTCGCCGCAGAGGCTGATGAGGTTTTCGGGCTTGCCCTTGTCGACCGTCAGCGTGAACTTGCCAATGGGGCCGGCCCAGTTGTTGCCGGTCATGAGGATGTAGGAAATCCAGTTCTCGACATAGAGCGGACCCTTGCCGGCCTGGTTGGACTTCCAGCTCTTCTGCGCGACTTTCACCATGTTGTCGTCGAGGCAATAGCGCTTGACGTAGTCATTCCACTGCTCGCCCTTCGGCTGGCCGTTTTCGTCCAGATAGGTCAGGTCCACCGTACCGCCGACGCTGGTCTTGTAGCTGTGCTTGACGATCACGTCCTTGCCGGCGGGATAGACGGTCTTCCACCAGTAGACGGAGCGCAGGGTCCAGTTCGAGGTGGGGTGATCCTTCATGCCCTTGCCGTCGTCCCATTGATCGACGCGCACGAGGCCGAGCGTCACCAGTTCCGCGAGCTTGTCCGCCGGAAGCTTTTCAAGCGCGTCCGTCGAGGCTTTCGAATTGGGAATGAGCGGGACGTTGAGCGCCTTCAGCCTGTCCGTCAGATCGACGCCATGCACGAATGCCTTCTGCTGAAGCTCCGGTTTGATGTCCTTGCCATCCTGGTTGACCGTGAAGCCGAGGAAGTTGTCGCCGGAATCGTAATCGATCGCCACATTCACTTCGAGGCCGCTTTCAAGGTCCGGCATCGGAAAGGCGACGAGCGCCTCGACATCCTTGGTGGCCTTGTTGTGGAAGCGGTATTCGACCGTCACCTTTTCCGGAGACACATAAAGCTTCTCCTCGGCCATCTCGATATCGTCGGTCTGGACGAATTCCAGTCCGCCGGTCTTCATCTGCGCCGTCGAGTCATTCGCCAGCGCCGGCGCTGTGATGCTCGCAAGGCCAATTGCTGCCAGAATGCAAAGCGTTTGCACCGTCTTCGTCATGTCCGTCTGTCCCCTGAATTCCCCGGGAGACGATAAGCACGACGCCGGCTTTCCGGCAAGATCGCGTTAGAAGAGATCAGGCGGCGTTGCTGTGTCGGCTGACCCTCTGACCGTCGGCAAGCTTGAAGCGACCGACCATTTCCCGCAGATGCGAGGCCTCGTTGGCGAGGCCCGTGGTAGAAGCGTCGGTGCGCTCGACCATGGACACGTTCTGCTGGGTGACGTGGTCAAGCGTGCCGAGCGCACGGCTGACAGCATCCAGGCTCGTCGATTGTTCGCCGCTTGCCTTCGTGATGGCGTCCATCAGTTCGTTGATCGAGACGATATGACCACTGATCATGTTCAGCGCCTCGCCGGTGTCGCGGACATGGGCAACGCCGCCTGCCACTTCGCGGGACGAATTCTCGATCAGCGCCTTGATCTCGCGCGCCGCATCAGCGGAACGGCCGGCCAGAGCGCGCACTTCCTGCGCCACGACCGCGAAGCCCTTGCCGGCATCGCCGGCGCGCGCAGCCTCCACGCCCGCGTTCAGCGCGAGGAGATTGGTCTGGAAGGCGATTTCGTCGATGACGCTGATGATGTTGGCGATCTTGGCAGAGGATTCCTCGATGCGGCCCATCGCCTCCTCGGCATTGGCCACGACGATGCCGGACTTGCGGGCGCTGTCATTGGCCTGGGCTGCGACGGTACGCGCCTCGGCCACGCGCTTGGCGGAAGAGGCGACATGCTGGGTGATCTGGGTGAGTGCTTCCGTGGTCTCGTCAAGCGAGGCGGCCTGACTTTCGGTGCGCTTCGACAATTCGCCGACGCCCGAGGCAATTTCGTTGCTGCCCTGGTCGATGGAGCCGGCGGCGTCGCGGATGGCGATCAGCGTTTCGCCGAGCTGGCGGACGGATTCGTTGAAGTCCTTGCGCAACTCCTCGAATTCCGGTGCGAAGCGGGTTTCGAGGCTCACGGACAGATCGCCGGAGGCGAGACGTTTCAGGCCGCCCGCGAGACCGGAGGTGGCAATGCGCAGGCGCTCGGCCGCATCAGCTTCGGCCTTTTCCTGTGCGGCCAGACGATCGGCCTCGGCGGTCAGCCGGTGTTCTTCTGCTTCCTTTTCCAGCCGCTTGTTGGCGGCGGAAGCGTCGCGGAAGACATCGAGCGAGCGGGCCAGCGCGCCAATCTCGTCCTTGCGCTTTGCCATGCCGGTGGAGATGGAGAGATCGCCTGCGGCAAGACGGCTGGTCAGCGCGGCAAGCCGGCGCAACGGACGCAATGTGGTGAGGCGAAGGAGGCCAAAGATGAGGATGAGTGTCACGGCCAGCGTGCCAAGCCCGGTCAGGACACGACCGGTGAGGCGCTGCTGCCAGGCGGCGAGATCGGGGCCGAGATCGACCGCGGCGCTGTAGACGCCCATCGCCTCGCCCGGCTGGATATCCATCATGCCGGTATGGCAGGTGCCGCAGCGTTCATCTGCGGCGCTGCCCTGCCCCAGGATGACAGGACGGGAGATGCGCAGCGTCGTGCCGTTTTCCACCGTGGCTGTGCGCTCTTTGGAGGTCAGAACCTGCTTGTCGAAATCG
Organism: Ensifer sp.; assembly: GCA_035565055.1. Taxonomy (GTDB): domain Bacteria; phylum Pseudomonadota; class Alphaproteobacteria; order Rhizobiales; family Rhizobiaceae; genus Ensifer_A. The sequence continues at coordinate 19,577 of DATMTA010000152.1, read as the reverse complement.
TCATGCGCCGGGAGCAGACGGCTGCCCTGCTGCTTCTGGAAATTCAACACCTTGTCGGCCATCACGATCCAGATGCCGATGCCGGCATTGGACTTGGAGAACTGCGCCATCGTGCCGTTCAGCGTTTCGACTGCCGGGTCGCCGTCCTCGATCTGGCCGCGATTGAGCATGGCCTGCACATGCACGGCTTCCAGCATGTCGAGCGCCGCATTGCCGCGCAGCTCGCCATTGGTCTCGATGCGGCGCTTGTCGCCGGCAATGTCGGTTGCAACCTTGATCGTTTCGCCCACGATCAGAACGGCGGATACACTGAGGAGGATCTGCGCAGTGAGGGGAAGTGCGCGAAGTCTGGACAACATGGACAAGCTCCAACCGCTCCGCGTGCACGCGAAGCCTTTCGCGTTCCACCCTAACCAAGAATCCGTTAAGGGATGCTAAAATTCCAACTTGACGATTGTCAATTCCAATTATTTTTCAATGGCTTGTAGCGAATATTAGCAATATCTTTCCGGCTCGACGCCCATGGCCTCGACGGTAGCGGTCACGGATTTTCCTTGCGTTGTCTCCCAGTGCAGGCCAAGACGACGACATGACAACAAACGATCAACAGCGGCTCGACCAGATGCTCGTCGCGCAGGGCCATTTCGCGACCCGTTCGCGCGCCCGCGACGCCATCGCGCGCGGGACTGTGCGCATCGATGGCAAGCCGGTGACGAAGCCGGGACAGAGTGTTTCGGCCTCGGCCGCAATCGAGATCGACGATCCGGCCCAGACCTATGTGTCGCGCGCCGCCCTCAAGCTCATTGCGGCGCTCGATCATTTCGGGCTTTCGCCGGATGGGATTGACTGCCTGGATATCGGCGCATCCACGGGCGGTTTCACCCAGGTTCTGCTGGAGCGCGGCGCGCGGCATGTGACCGCGGTCGATGTCGGGCACGATCAGTTGCATGAAAGCCTGACCGGGCACGCGCGCGTCGCCAATCTGGAAGGCTTGAATGCGCGGGAGCTGGACGTCTCGCATCTCGAAGGCCGCTCCATTGGCGCGGTTGTTTCGGATGTCTCCTTCATATCGCTGAAGCTCGCGCTTCCCCCTGCCCTGGCGCTCGCCGCTCCCGGTGCCTTCTGCGTGCTTCTGGTCAAGCCGCAATTCGAGGCGGGGCGCGAGGCAATCGGCAAGGGCGGCATCCTGAAAGATCCGTCCGCCGGGGCGCGCATCGCTGCGGAAATGGCCGAATGGCTCGCGAGCCAGCCCGGCTGGTTGCCGCTCGGCATCACGGACTCACCCATCGCGGGCGGCGATGGAAACCACGAATATCTGCTTGGAGGGCGCAAGGCGTGAGCGCAATCACTCTCGACATCACCCGGCTGGGCGCCGAAGGCGACGGCATTGCGGAGACGGCAAGCGGCCCCGTCTATGTGCCTTTTTCCCATCCCGGCGACCGGCTCAAGGCAGCCGTTGAGAAGTCGCAGGGTACGATCATGGCGCTGACCGATCCCTCCCCCAACCGGGTGGCACCGGCCTGCCGGCATTTTGGCCCGGACGGCGAAAACGGCGCCTGTGGCGGCTGTTCGCTGCAGCATGTCGATCCGGCGCTCTACGCGGAGTTCAAGCGCAACCTCGTCGTGAACGCACTGCAATCAAGGGGCATTGATGTTGAGGTCGGCGCGCTCGTTGCCGCCCATCCCGGCGAGCGGCGGCGTGCGGTGTTTGCGGCGCGCAAGACCGAGAAGGAACTGCTGCTCGGCTTCAACCAGGCCGGCAGCCACCACATCGTCAACATTTCCGAATGTCCCGTGCTGAAGCCCTCCATCGTGGCGCGGCTGAACGATATCCGCGTCGTTTGCAGGGCACTGGCGCCAAACGCCGAACCTTTCCGGATCGGCGTGCTTGAAACGCTCACCGGTCTCGACCTCGCCGTCGACGGCCTGCCGAAACTCTCCGACCAGCAGCGGCAGGCGGCAATACAAGCCATCCTGAAGCTGCGTGGCATCGCCCGCGTCAGCCTCGACGGCGAAATCCTGATCGAGCCAAGGCGGCCGATCGTCCGTTTCGGGACCACCGAGGCGAGCCCGCCTGCAGGCGGCTTTACGCAGGCAACCATCGAAGCAGAAGAAGCCATGGCAGGACTTGTCGGCGAGATCGTTGGCAAGTCGAAGGCGGTCGCAGATCTCTTTGCCGGCTCCGGCACGTTTGCCCTGCGGCTTGCGGAAAAGTCGAAGGTTCATGCCGTCGAAGGCGATCAACGGGCGATGGCCGCCCTGGAACATGCGGCGCGCAACCGGCAGGGCCTCAAGCCCGTCTCGACCGAGCGGCGTGATCTCTTCCGTCGCCCGATGATGACCAGCGAATTGAAGAATTTCGACGCCGTGGTGTTCGATCCTCCGCGCGCGGGTGCCGAATCGCAATCAAAAGAGCTTGCACGTTCAGCAGTTCGTAAAATTGCCGCGGTAAGCTGCAATCCACAGTCTCTCGCGCGGGATCTTTCAATTCTCGTCGCCGGCGGCTACCGCGTGGTGGCCGTCACGCCGATCGATCAGTTTCTCTGGTCGCCGCATGTCGAAGTCGTGGCTGCATTGGAGCGGCCAAAAAAGTAGAGTGGGAACAGTTATTTCATATGGTCGATCAGGTGTCTGGCATCGTGAAAGAAGAGGCGCCCAGGAAGCGGCGAATGAGGACATCGCGGATCTTGCGGCAGATCGCCGACAACACGGCGAATGAGCGCGTCTCGATCCGCTATCTGCTCGACACGCTCGGCGATCGCGCCATCGGCGCCTTGATGCTGGTCTTCGCCTTTCCGAACGTCATTCCGACGCCGCCCGGCACCTCCGCCATTCTCGGCGCGCCGCTTGTGTTCCTCGCAGCCCAGCTGACATTCGGAATGAGGCCCTGGTTGCCTGCCCTCATTGCCGACCGTTCCATGTCACGCGCGGATTTTGCCCGCATCGTTGACAAGGCGCATCCCTGGCTGACCTGGGCCGAGCGGCTGCTGAAGATGCGACTTTCATTCCTAAGCGAACCCCCATTCGAGTATTTCGTCGGGCTACTCTGCCTGATCCTTGCTGTTGTGCTGCTTCTTCCCGTACCGCTCGGCAACATGCTGCCGGCGCTGACGATCTGCATCTTCAGTTTCGGCATCCTCGGCCGCGACGGTGTGTGGACGCTGGCCGGCATCGTTGCCTTCGGCGTATCGATGGTGATTGCAGGCGGTGTGATCTACGGCATGGCAAAGGCCGCTATCTTCTTCATCGAGCGCGTGCTGCTGGCGTGAGTTTTTTTGGTGGCACCGACGGGTATGACGCCGCCCCCCCCCTTCTCTCTTGCGATTTCTAACACTTAGCTGAAGCTAAGATTTTGAAATCGCTTTCTCCCCCACCAGGGGGGAGACTGGAGCGAGCGGGTTCGGCATTATGCCCATCTCCCCCCTGGTGGTGGAGAAAGCAAAATCACGGTCTTAGCCACAGGCTAAGTCGTAGATTTTGCAAGAGAGGGGGCGCGGCTGCACGACCCGTCAATTCCTTCACTTCTTCCGGCTCATGAAGGCCTGGAAGGCCTGCATGGCTTCCTGCGATTTCAGCTGATTGCCGAAATGGACGAGTTCCTCGCTCATGCGGGCCTCGACTTCGCCGACGGAGCCCTTCAAGAGCTTGCGAGCCAGCGCCAGCGCCTTGGGCGGGCGGGACGCGAGCATCGAGGCGGCCTTGAGTGTTTCGGCCTCAAGCTCCTCTTCACCAACGATCTTCCAGACGAGCCCGGCCTCACGCGCTTCCTCACCCGAAAAGCCGATGCCGGCGGCAAACATCGCAAAGGCGCGCTGATGGCCCATGATACGGGGGCCGATCAGGGACGATGCCGCTTCCGGCACCAGCGCCAGATCGACGAAGGGCGTGCGGAATTCGGTACGCGCGGTGGCAAACGTCATGTCGCAATGCAGGTTCATCGTCGTGCCGATACCGATCGCGAGGCCATCGACGCCGGAGAGAAGCGGCTTTTCGAAGCGCGCCAGTTCGAAGATGAAGCGGTTGACGTCGCGGCCCGCCTGCGGATCCATGGCAATGGCCATGAAGTCGGCGAGATCGTTCCCCGAGGAGAAGCTGCCCGGCACACCGAAGATGACGGCGGCACGGACGGTCTCGTCCTTGTTGGCATCGACGAGCGCGTTCGCCATCCTGTCATACATGGCCCGCGTCAAGGCGTTCTTCTTGTCCGGGCGGTTCATGCGGATGACAAGGACGCCCGGGTGGGCGTCTGGGCGTTCGATCAGGATATGGTCAGTCATGGCGTCCTCCCCTTCTACCATCACGACGCAAGCAACATGCGTGCAGCGGTCAGCGCATCCGCGCCGTTGATGATGCGATCCTTGAGCGCTCCCGTTTCCGAGATGAGATTTTCTGCGGCAAAGCGGCAGAGCGCGATGCGGCCCGGCTGGCGACCGTCACCTGAATCCACCAGACCGCCCTTGGCGAGATAGGCGCCCGTGAGCGTGAGACCCCAGAGGCGCTGGTAGGCGGTGGCGCCAGCCGCAGCGTCCGCGGACTTCCCGGCGGCGAGCGCCGACAGCAGCCATTCAGATGCCTCTTCCAGATCGGCGATCGAGGAGTCGAGCTTGTCTGCCGTGTGACCGAAACCGTCGAGGTTGGAACCGCGGACCTGTGCTGCGATGTCCTTCAATTCGGCGATGAAGCCGCGGACGTGATTGCCGCCGGACTGCGGCAGCTTGCGCCCGACGAGGTCACCGGCCTGAACGCCGTTGGTGCCTTCATAAATCGGGGCGATGCGGATATCGCGATAGTAGCGGGCCGCGCCCGTTTCCTCGATGAAGCCCATGCCGCCATGGACCTGGATGCCATGGGAGGCGACTTCGACGCCGGCATCGGTCGGGAAGGACTTGGCAATCGGCGTCAGCAGGTTGGCGCGCTCCTGCCAGTGGCGCTTGGCGTCGCCCGGCTCGAGACGAGCCGCCATGTCGATCGCAAAGGCGCAGGCGTAGGTGATGGCGCGCGACCCTTGGGTCAGCGCCTTCATCGTCAGCAGCGTACGAGCAATATCCGGGTGCTCGATGATCGGGCTCATGCCCTCACCCTTCCAACCCGGCGCGCGGCCTTGCAGGCGCTCGCGGGCGTAAGCCGTGGCCTTCTGCGTTGCGACTTCGGAAATGCCCACACCCTGCATTCCGACGCCGAGGCGTTCGTTGTTCATCATCGTGAACATGGCAGCGAGGCCGTTGTTTTCCTCACCGATCAGCCAGCCCACAGCACCCGCCTCGAAGCCGAACTTGCCGTCGCCATAAATCATCGTGCAGGTGGGGGAGCCATGAATGCCGAGCTTGTGCTCGAGCGAGTGGCAGTGGAGATCATTGCGGTCGCCGAGCGATCCGTCCTCATTGACGAAGAATTTCGGTACGAGGAAGAGCGAGATGCCCTTGGAGCCCTTCGGCGCATCGGGAAGACGCGCCAGCACGAGGTGGACGATATTGTCGGTGAAATCGTGTTCGCCATAGGTGATGAAGATCTTCTGGCCGAAGATGCGGTAGGTGCCGTCGGGGCGGCGTTCCGCGCGGGTTTTCATGCCGCCGAGATCGGTGCCGGCGCCGGGCTCGGTGAGGTTCATGGACCCCATCCATTCGCCCGAAACCATCTTCGGCAGGTATTTCTCCTTGAGCGCATCCGACCCATGGGCGTTGATCGCCTCGATCGCGCCGATCGTCAGCGCCGGGCCGAGGGTGAAGGCCATGGAGCAGGAATTCCACATTTCCAGCGTCGCCATGTAAAGCGACTGCGGCAGGTGCTGCCCTCCGAATTCTTCCGGGCAGGCAAGCGAATTCCAGCCGCCTTCCGCCCAGCGCTTGTAGAGATCGGCCCAGCCGTCCGGCGTCCTGACCGCGCCATCGATCAGGCGCGCGCCCTGCTTGTCACCGTTGTCGGCAAGCGGCGCCACTTCCTCTTCGGCAAAGCGACCGGCCTCGGTCAGGATCGCGTCCAGCAGATCCTCGCTCAGATCGCCCAGCAATCCCTGTTCCATCGCCTCGGCCACGCCGGCCACATGCTTCAGCGTGAACGCGATTTCTTCAACAGGCGCCTTGTACATCGATAATCCTCCCGACAATTTTCGCGCCCATACGTGACGGGGCGCATAAGTTTGTCAATTCGTCCAATGGCTAATTTATTTTTACGTGCACGTCAACGTCAAGGGCGGATTTCAGCCGGCTGCAGTCGACTGCTGGCCGCGGCTTGGCTGGTGCGTACTCCAGTCCTGGGCAACCCACGCTCAATAAAAGATTAACCATGTTGCGGCAGAATTTGGGTTGGTTGTGTGGCGGATTTGATGGACATGCCGGTTCTCAGATATTTCGACAGCAGCAGAGCGAAGAAGACACGGCTTCCGGTCGCCGTGCATTCGGAATTTCTGCGCACGGGTCGGATCATCCGCCCCGGAGATACCTGGGTCGAGGAAGAGAAGCGCTACCTCACCTATCAGGAAGTGGCGGCCATTACCGGCAAAAGGCTGGAGCGCGCCGGAGAGACAACGCATGAGCGGCTGAACGGCTTTCACCGCGCCATCCAGTTTCCCAAGCTGATCTTCCACCGCACGCTCGCGGCGGCACCCCATCTCGGCTATTGCCATGTCACCGCTTCGAAGACCAAGTTCGCCGAATATGACGACGTGACGTGGGGCTTCTACATCGCCAACTTCCTCGCGGACATCGGCACATCGGAAAGCTTCTTCGAGCATATCAATCCCCGCCAGGGACGCATGTATTTCGCGGTCGCGATGGCGACAGACAAGAGTGGCGACAAGCCGAAGCTTGCAATCAACACCGCCGTGCGCGGCAACGGACTTCTCTTCCGCACACACGATCCGAAGCAGGCGATGAAGAACGTCCTCATGCTCGGTGCCCGCAGCGAGCAGCTGCGCGCCATCATTCGCGCCATCGGCTGATATTTCAGGGACGGCACGGCAGGTCGTCGCACTCGTCCATTGCATTTCAGCCGCAGGGCCGTGTAGTGAAGCCCATCGGAAGGATGGGAATGGCAACGATCTACGACATCGAGACGCAGGCAGAGGCCGCGCTGGACGCGGCGCTGAAAGCGCTCGCCCGCGAGGAGCCGGTGGCGATCCCCACAGAGACCGTCTATGGACTGGCCGCCGACGCGACCAGCCCCTATGCCATTTCCAGCATCTACGAGAAGAAGGGCCGACCGCGCTTCAATCCCCTGATCTGCCATGTGTCGGATCTGGCCATGGCCGAGCAATATGGCGAATTCGACCCTGTCTCCCGAAAGCTCGCGCTGGCCTTCTGGCCGGGACCGCTGACGCTGGTCGTGCCGCTGAAACCGGGCAGCGCAATCCATCCGCTGGCGACCGCAGGTCTTTCGACTGTCGGCTTGCGCGTTCCTGCAGGTTTCGCCGGCAAGCTGATTGCCCGCTACGGCAAACCGCTTGCCGCGCCCAGCGCCAACACGTCCGGCCGCATCAGCCCGACATCGGCCATCGACGTCGAGGATGATCTGGGGCAGAAGCTGCGGGTTATTCTCGATGGCGGCCCGACGAAGGTCGGCGTGGAATCGACCATTGTGAAGTCGGACGAGACGGGCGTGCATTTGCTCCGCCCCGGCGGGCTCTCGGTCGAGGATATCGAGCGGGTCATCGGCGGAAAGGTGTTGCGCGATGTCAGCCAGACGGCGGCCATCGAGGCCCCGGGTATGCTCGCCTCGCATTATGCACCGGACGCCAAGGTGCGGCTGAATGCCAACCGGGTTTCGCTCGGCGAGGCGCTGATCAATTTCGGCGGACAGACGATTGTCGATGCCGACAAGGCAGTCGCCCGTTTCGATCTCAGCCCTTCCGGCAACCTGCGCGAGGCGGCGGCCAACCTCTTCTCGACGCTGCGCGCCGCCGACCGGACGGGTGCTTTTTCGATTGCGATTGCGCCTGTGCCCGTGACAGGATTGGGCGAAGCGATCAATGATCGCCTGATGCGTGCCGCTGCCCCGCGAGGAAAATGACAATGCCATCCCCTGAGCTGATTGACCGTTTCGCCGCCATCGTCGGAACCGGACACGCCCTTCGTGCGCCTGCCGATGTGGAGCCCTATCTGACCGAGGGGCGCGGACTTTATCGCGGCGCGACGCCGCTCGTGCTCCGCCCCGGCTCGACGGAAGAGGTTGCCGCGATCCTGAAGCTTGCGAGCGAAACGAAGACACCCATCGTGCCCGTCAGCGGCGGCACAGGCCTGGTTGGCGGCGGGGTGCCGCGCGCGGAGGGCCATGACATCGTTCTGTCGCTGGCGCGGCTCAATCGCATTCGCGATGTGGATCCGGTCGCCAATGTGATCGCGGTGGATGGCGGCGTTATTCTCGCCGATGTGCACAAGGCGGCCGAAGAGGTCGACCGGCTGTTTCCGCTGTCGCTTGGCTCGGAAGGGTCCTGCCGGGTGGCGGGGAACCTCTCCACCAATGCCGGGGGTACGGCGGTGCTTGCCTATGGCAACATGCGACAGCTTTGCCTCGGCCTCGAAGTCGTGTTGCCGACCGGCGAGATCTGGGACGGGATGCGGCGGCTGAAGAAGGACAATACGGGCTACGACCTGCGTGACCTTTTCATCGGCGCGGAGGGCACGCTCGGGGTCATCACCGGCGCGGTGCTGAAGCTCTTTCCGCTTCCGCGCGGACATCAGGTGGCGTTTGTGGGCCTGAAAAGCCCGGCGGATGCGCTGAAGCTGTTCGAATTCGCGGCCGGCGTTTGCGGCACGGCGCTGACGGGGTTCGAACTGATGCCGCGCATCGGCGTGGAGTTCACGACCAGGCATATTCCCAATGTGCGCGACCCGCTGGCGACCGCCCATCCATGGTATGCGCTGATCGACATCTCGACCTCGGATGCGGAGGAGACCGCCGAAAGCATGGTCAATACGCTGCTTGAGGAAGCCTATTCGCGCGGACTGATCGACGACGCCGTGGTCGCCTCGTCCGAGGCGCAGCGCAAGGCGCTCTGGCACATGCGCGAGAGCATGTCGGATGCGCAGAAGCCGGAGGGAGGTTCGATCAAGCACGATGTTTCCGTGCCGGTGTCGCAGGTGCCGGATTTCATGGCCGAGGCGGAAAAGGCGGTGATGGCGGCCGTACCCGGCGCGCGCATCTGCGCCTTCGGGCATCTCGGCGACGGCAATATCCATTACAACATCTCCCAGCCGGTCGGCGCCGACAAGGCGGCCTATCTCGCCCGCTGGCGCGAGGTGAATGCCATCGTCCACGGCATCGTGCTCAAGCATGGCGGCTCGATTTCGGCCGAGCACGGAATCGGCCAGCTGAAGCGCGACGAACTGGCCAGGATCCGCAGCCCGATCGAAATGGAGCTCATGCACCGAATCAAGGCCGCCTTCGACCCCGCCGGCATCATGAACCCCGGCAAGGTGCTGCAATGAGCGCGCCAGAACGTGCCAAAGTCGGCTTCAAGCTGCGCCTGACGCTGCCGGGCGATCATCCACTGGGACCGGGCAAGGCGCAGCTGATGGAACTGATCAAGACCCACGGCTCGATCCGCTCGGCGGGGGCTGCGATGAACATGTCCTATCGCCGGGCGTGGCTGCTGATCGATGAGCTCAACGGCATGTTCCGCGAGCCGGTCGTGCTGAAGGCCCAGGGCGGCAAGCAGGGCGGCGGGGCGACGCTGACACCCTTTGGCGAGGAGTTGCTCGCGCGGTTTCGCAGCATGGAGAAGCGCGCAGAAAAGGCCATGGGCGGCGATCTGGAGTGGATCGAGGCGGCGCTGGGCGAGCCTGTGGTGAAGAAGGGTGAGGCGGAGTAGACCGGTGGGACCGGGGCACCGCCTCGATGCAGCGTTACCCCCTCTCTTGCGATTTCTAACACTTAGCTGAAGCTAGGATGTTGAAATCGCTTTCTCCCCCACCAAGGGGGAGATTGGAACAAGCGGCAGCGGCATCCTCCCCATCTCCCCCCTGGTGGGGGAGAAAGCAAAATCACGGTCTTAGCCGAAGGCTAAGTCGTAGATTTTGCAAGAGAGGGGGAACGCGCCTCCCCTCATCCCTCCGGCACAAGTCTCTGTCCAAAAGTTCAATAATATCGACACAGGGAACGTGTTAAGGCTGGCTGACATTTATCAGAAAAGCCGGACGCGCCATGTCGAATATCGCCCTCAGCCCATCGGACACGATCAAGCCCTGGCAGGTGATGGCCGCCGGAATGGCGGCAATGTTGCTGACGGTGGGGATTGCGCGCTTTGCCTATACGCCGATGCTGCCGCTGATGCAGGCGCAGACCGGCATGTCGCCCTTTGTCGGCGGGCTGCTCGCCACCGTCAACTATGCCGGCTACATGACAGGGGCGCTGCTCGCCTCGACCATTTCGGACGCTCGGCGGCGTTATCTGGTCTACCGGGTCGGGCTGATTGCCGGCGTGATCGGCACCGCCGGCATGGGGGTGACGACGCATGTCTGGGCGTGGCTTTTCCTGCGCTACATTGCCGGTGTCGGCGGGGCCTCCGGCATGTTGCTGGCGTCCGGCATGGTGCTCGCCTTTCTGGTGCGGCACGGGCGGCGGCCGGAACTGGGGCTGCATTTCATCGGGCTGGCCATCGGCATCATCCTGTCCGGCGCGCTGGTGATGGTGACGAACGGCTTGCTGGACTGGGCCGGGCAATGGCATGTCTTCGGCGCGGTCACGCTGGTGCTGCTCATCCCGGCATGGTTCTGGATGCCCGCTCCTGATGGCGCGATCACCGCCCGTGCGGCGGGTGCTTCCAAGGTTCCGCATCCGGGTGCGTGGCTGCTCAATCTTTCCTATTTCTGCGCGGGGGTCGGCTTCGTCGTCAGCGCCACATTCGTCGTCGCGGCGGCCGCCAAGGTGCCGCAGCTCACGCATCTGGGGCCGTTCATCTGGATCGTCGTCGGTGTCGCCGCCATCCCGGCAACGCTTGCCTGGGACCGGCTGGCGCGGCGGATCGGCGATGTGCCGACGCTGATTCTGGCCTATGCACTCCAGATCGTGGGCATCGTGCTGCCGGTCGTCAGCCATAGCGCGATGGCGGCCATTGGCGGAGCGTTGCTTTTCGGCGCGACCTTTATGGGTATCGTGGCCCTGACGCTGGCGCTGGCCGGCAAACGGAACAAGGACAATCCGTCCGGCGCCATGGCGCGCCTCACGTTGTCATACGGTGTCGCACAGATTGTCGCTCCCGCCGTCGTCGGACGGATTGCGGAATCGACGGGCAGCTACGATACAGGGATGATGATGGCGGCTATCACGATGGTGGCCGGTATCGTGCTGCTTTGGGCTTATGGCCGGGCTTCGTGACGCCGGAACAGCCCCTGCGTGTCGATCGAAACCGACTTGAACAGCAGGCTCACCGGCTGGCCTTCTGCCAGGCCCATGCGTGCCGCCGAATGGCGCGTGACCTGTGCCAGCACCGCCTCGCCGGAACAATCGACCGTGACCCAGACGCTGCCGGTCCGCTCCGTCATGCGAAGCACGTGACCTTCCAGACGGTTGAGCGCAGACAGGTTGCCGGGCTCGCCGATGCCGAGGATAATATCCTGCGCGGAGATGAAGACGCGGACGCGGTCGCCGGGTTCAGCGAGACCTCGCTTCAGATAGATGCGCCCTGCCCGGCTTTCGGCCACCGTCAGGCCCTCGTCATCGAGATGATGGCTGATCGTGGCGCTGAGGAAGGTTGCTGGCTCCATGTCGTCCGGCATGGGGCGCGCGCCGCCGAGAACCGCGCCCGGCTCGCCCGCGGCCACGACACTGCCGCCGGCAATCGAAACGACGCGGTTGGCAAGGCGGGCCACCTCCTCCATCGCGTGACTGACATAGAGGATCGGGATGCCGGTCTCGTCGCGGACATATTCGAGATGCGGCAGGATCTCGGCCTTACGGGCGGAATCGAGCGCCGACAGCGGTTCGTCCATGATGAGGAGCGAGGGCGCTGAAAAGAGAGCCCGGCCGATAGCGACGCGGCTTTTCTCGCCGCCGGAGAGGCCCGCTGGACGGCGATCCAGAAGCTTGCCGATGCCCAGCAGGTCGATCAGGCGGGCATCTGCGGCTTCGTCCTCTCTCACGGGGCGGAAATGGCGGGCATAGTGCAGGTTCTGCCTGACTGTCATATGCGGGAACAGCCGGCCTTCCTGAAAGACATAGCCGATGCGGCGGCGTTCAGCGGGGAGGAAAATTTTCCTTTCGCTGTCGAACCATGTCTCGCCGTTGAAGGTGACGCGTCCGGTCTCAGGGCGGATCAGACCGGCGGCGATATTGGCGAGCGTCGTCTTGCCCGAGCCGGAGGGGCCCACCAGCGCCGTCAGGCCCTCGCCTGCCGAGAAGGCCGCTTTGAGCCGGAAATCTCCCTGGGCGTGATGGATGTCGATCTCAAGCATCGCGGCCCTCCGTGCGGGCCTGCACCCGGCGGGCGAGAAGTTCGGAGGCCAGCAGCGCGGCAAGTGACACGACTACGGAAATCAGCGTCAGCCGCATGGCGCCTTCATCGCCGCCCGGCACCTGCGTATAGCCGTAGATCGCGGCGGCCAGCGTCTTCGTTTCACCGGGGATGGCGGAGACGAAGGTGATGGTTGCACCGAACTCGCCCATGGCCTTGGCAAAGGCGAGGATGGTTCCCGTCACGATGCCGGGCATGATCAACGGCAGGGTGATGGTGCGGAAGACATCGAAACGGTTCGCACCCAGCGTGGAGGCAGCGGATTCCAGGCCCCGGTCGAGGCCTTCTATGGAGAGGCGGATGGCCCGCACCATGAGCGGGAACCCCATGACGGCGGCGGCGAGCGCAGCGCCTGTCCAGCGAAACGACAGGACGATGCCGAAGACCTGATCGAGCACGCTGCCGATCGCGCCCTTGCGGCCAAAAAGGATGAGCAGGATATAGCCCGTGACCACCGGCGGCAGGATCAGCGGCAGATGGACGAGGCCATTCAGCACGCTCTTGCCCGGAAAGGACTTGCGCGCCAGGAGCCAGGCCACGCCAATCCCGAACGGCAGGCTCGCGGCGCTTGCGACCACCGCCACCTTGAGGCTGATCGCCAGCGCCACCCAGTCGTCTTCAGAAAGTATCATTCGGTCGCCGCTTGTCCCCACTCACTTCGCGGACAATACCGTAAAGCCCTGCGCCGTGAAGGCGCTTTCCGCCTTTTTCGAGCGAAGATATTTCTGGAACTCGGCCGCGAGCGCCGGCGCGTTCTTCAGTTCGGCGACCGGATAGATGATCGGCTCGTGGGAATTTTCGGGAAAGGTGCCGACCACCTTGACGCCGGTGTCGGCCTTACTGTCGGTCATGTAGACGATGCCCAGCGGGGCCTCGCCGCGCGAGACGAGAAGCAGGGCGGCCCGAACGTTTTCCGCTTCCGCAAGCTTGTCCTTCACGCCATCCCACGCACCCAGGTTCGTCAGCGCCTGCTTGGCGTAGATGCCGGCGGGTACGCTTTCCACGGCTCCGACGGCGAGGCGACCACCCGCCAGCGCACCGGCAAGGTCGAAGCCCTTGACGATTTTATAGGTCTTCGCCGAGTCCTTCGATCCGACGAGAACCAGTGCGTTGCCGAGAAGATTGTCTCGGCTGTCCTTCTTGATGAGGTCGGCCTTCGCCAGATAATCCATCCACTTAAGGTCCGCGGAGATGAAGAGATCGGCCGGCGCGCCGGCCTCGACCTGCTTGGCGAGTGCCGAGCTTGCGGCGTAGGTGAGAACCACGTCGTTGCCGGTTTCGGCCTTCCAGTCCTTGGCGATGCCGTCCAGCGCGTTCTTGAGGCTGGCCGCCGCGAAGACCTTCACCTCCCCGGCAGAGGCGCCCACGGCCCCAAGGGCAGATACGGCGAAGACGGTGGCGGCCAGGAGGCCTGCGGCAAATGAACGGCGGTGCATGAAGATCTCCCATGTCGTTATGTTTCAGTGGATATAACGACTCCCGATCGAAAGCAACCGGGCGGAACCCGTTTGGAATCAACCGGACTTGAGCTGGGAAAGCGTGAACAGCGTGTCGGCGCTCAATGTGGCGCTGCTGCCGCTCGACGAAAGAATGGAGAGAGCAGAGGATGCACTGCTCGTCGTGTTGTTCTGGATATCGTAGAGCGCGGTGAACTTCTTGACCATGTCCCTGACCTTGTCGGGATCGGACAGGTCCTTCAGGTTCATCACCGACTTGACCTTGGCCGCCTGGGTATCGATGGGCAGGGTCGAGAAACCGTCGGGCAGGTTGTTGCTGGTCTTGAAGAACTGCAGCAGCGCCTGATCGGCCAGAATGTCATAGGCGGACGTAATGTTCGGCGCCATGCGCTGGAAATAGAGCGCGAGGCGCGTGCCGGCATTGTCGTCGCCGGCTTCGGTCTCGAGCGTCTGCTGGTAATAATTGTCGACGGTGGCGATGCGGGCGCGACGGTCCATCGCCCCGGACTCGTCGGTGGTCGAGATTTTGCCCGTCTTGTTGTCGAAATTGAAGGCGCCGGCCATCTGTGCCCAGCGTTGATCGCTTTGCGTATTGGCGAAGCTGTTGGGATCGCTGAGGTCCGAGGAGAAGACTTTTTTCAGGAAGTCGGGCGTCACCTTGGAAGAGTCGAGGCCGTAGGAGCCGACCATGACCTTGACCAGTTTGCTGTCCGAGAGCAGCTGATCCACCGAGCTGACCCCCTGGATCGTCTTGGTGTAATAGTTCATGTCGTCGGTGGCCCCAGCCTTGGCCGCCTTGTTGTCATAGCGCGTCTGCATCTTGACGTAGTTCTGCGCCATGAGAGAAATTTCGGACTGCGACTGCGCCAGACGGGGAGCAGCGATCTTGCCGTCCTTGTCGAAATTATACTCCTTGGCGAGGGCGAGATAGCGCTTGTCCGACAGCTGGTTCACGTAGCTCTTGGGGTCGTTGACGTTGCTTTCCAGCACCATCCGGATCTTGATCTGCGACTCGTCCTGCGCTGCCAATCCCACCGAATGCAACGCGAAGGAATAGAGGGCGGAATTGTTGATCAGGTCGTCGACCTTCTTCACCTGGCCGATGTGAGCGCCATAATAGGTGTAGATCGTGGTGTCGTTGGCGTCGTCATCCTTGCTGTAATTCGCCAGATAACGGTTCTGCAAGGCCGTCAAGTTGTCGCTCGACATGGCCGAACTGCCGGACTTCACATCGCCGTTCGTATCGAAGTTGAACATCTTCGCAACCGCGGTCCAGGTCGCCCCGCCCTGCTGGTTGGCATAGTTGTTCGAGGTCGAGGTGTCGCTGGTGACGATGTTCTGGAACGTCGTCGCCATCATGCCGGAATCAAGACCGAGCGCCGTCTTGACCAGAGAGAAGAGCCGATCATTGCCCGTGATGTCGCTGACCTTGGTCACCTTCGCCATCTGGTCGGCCAGATAGGTATTGTTCAGCTGCGCGGCGGCCGGGGTGACGTGGCTCGGAACCGTGGTCACGTAGGTTTCGGTGATGCTGTCAATCTGGGCCGATGTCTGGGCCGTCTTGCCGCTGTCGAGCCCGCCACTGGTGTTGAAGTTGAAGGCGTTGCGCAGCTGGAGCGCCTTCTGCTTCAGGAGATAGCGGGCGTCGCTGTCGGTCGGCAGGCTGTTGACGTAGCTCGTTGGATCGCTGACGTCGCTGGTCAGCACCTTCTTGATGAAATCGCGGGAATAGGTGTCCGGATCGAGCCCTGAGGCCTTCATCGCGTAGGTGTAGAGCTTGCTGTCGTTCATGAAGCCGTCGACGGTCTTCACGGCGGGCATCGCCTTCTTGTAATAGTCGGAGTCCGTGGAGACGGCGGCTTCTTCCTGCGCCAGTTGGTCCTTGTAGGCCTGGACCGTGGAGTCCTTCTGAGCCGTCGTCTGGACAGTCGCGGTCGCCTTGCCGAACTGGAAGGCATTGGCGAAATCACGGTATTTCTGGTCGGACAGCCGATTGACGAAGCTCGACGTATCGGTGAGGTCGCTGTCCAGCACCTTCTTCATGAAGGCCTTGGCATAGGTCATGTCGTCGAGGCCATAGGCCTTCATCGCATAGGAATACAGGCGGTAGTCGCCCATGAACTCGTCGACCGAGGTCACCTTGCCGATATTTGCATTGAAATAGTCGGTCTCGCGCTTGGTCTGACCTTCCGACGCGACGCGGTTCAGGGATTTGGACATGTCCCTGGCAATCAGATCGTAGCTGAGAAAGGTCGAAACCATCGGCGTTGCCCGCGCGCATTTCCGGAAATGAGAGATTACAGGAGAAACCTTGCCCAAACCTTTAAGGTATCGTGAACAAGCCGAACATTCCCGTTCACACTCCCTCAACCGTGTCGGGTTCGACTTCGATAACCATCTGGGAACGCAAAGATTTCTTAACCGCAAATGTTAAGTCGGACGGAAGATCGGTCCGCTAGCTTCACCCTACCAAGAGGGCAAAAGCCCCGAAAGAAGAGCCACCGGCTCTCAAGGAAAACAGGGTGTAATGAACATGCGCAACGTAGCAATGGGCCCGGTCTGGGCCGAGGAGACCTTTCGGCTCGATCCGAAACACCTGCCCCAGCAGGTGTCCTATTCTGGACAATCCAATGCCGGCGATGTTTCGATCACGCTTGACGAGCGCGGCGCAGTCCTGAGGAAGCTTCTTCCCTCAAGCGGCCTGCCGATTTCCTTCGCTCTGCCGGCCCGCACCTTTCGCGGCGTCGCCGCCCGCGCCATCGATCATGGCGACGGCCGCGTCACCGTCACGCTGGAACTGCATCATGACGATCCGGACCTGAGCATTCCGCTGCTGGTGGCCCATGATCTCTGCGACATCGCCGCCGACTGGCGCTCCTGGGCTGACGCCTACAATATCCCGATGCTGATGGTGGAGGCCGATGGCGTTGCCCGTCCCCTCGAAGAGCACCTGACCAACATCGCCAACAAGAATTCCGCACCGCGCCGCCGGCACTCCTACTTCGCCGACCGCCGCCCGCGGTTCCTGGTTCGCCGCTCCGTCGGCCAGCTGGGCGTGACGATGAAAATCGAAGGCCGGGAAATCATCGCCCGGAACTGAATACCCACAACAAGCATTCAAAGAGGACTCCAGTCACTCTTTCGGGCCGGCCTTTTTCCCTTGGAGGTCGGCCCTTTTTCTTTTGCGGCTCAGGCGAAGGGGATGGAAACAATCAGTCCCAGGAATATGATCGCGCCGACCTTGCTGTTGAACTTGAACAGCGCGAGGCACTGGACCGGGTCGTTGATGTTCAGGACCACGATCTGATAGCCGAAGAGCACCGCCGCAACCAGAAGCCCCGCATAGGCAACCAGCGGAACAGCGGCGAGCGCGAAAGCGATGGCCAGGAGAATGATCGTCAGAGCATAAAGTCCGGCAAGCCAGGGCTTGGTCTGTTCGCCGAACAGGCGGGCGGTGGAGCGCACCCCGATCAGCGCATCATCTTCCTTGTCCTGATGTGCATAGATCGTGTCGTAACCGATCGTCCAGGCAATCGCCCCAACATACAGCACGACCGCCGCCATCGACAGCGAACCGAAGGCCGCCGCCCAGCCCATCAGCCCGCCCCACGAGAAGGCAAGGCCCAGAAAGAATTGCGGCCAGTCGGTAAAGCGCTTGGCGAAGGGGTAGATTGCGACAGTGCCCAGCGAGGCTACGCCGAGCAAGACCGTGAACCAGTTGAATTGCAACAGCACGAGCAGGCCTACCAGCGCCTGTGCCACAATGAACAGCTTTGCCTGCTTGCGCGTCACGCGCCCGGACGGCAGCGGGCGCGATCGCGTGCGGGCAACCGCCATGTCAATGTCGTGATCGACCAGATCGTTATAGGTGCAGCCGGCACCACGCATCGCAGCTGCGCCGATGAAGAACAGCACCAGATGCCAGGCCAGCAGCCAGGGACTGTCCGGAGCGCCCGCTGCAGCTTTGGAGGCCGCCGCCATCCCCGCCGACCAGAAACACGGCCACATCAGAAGCTGCCAGCCAATCGGCCGGTCGAGCCGGGCGAGCTGCGCATAGGGCCAGGCTGCGCGCGGCAGCCAGCGGTAAACCCAATTGTCTGGTGTCGCGTCGGCGACGCGGGATTCTGTCTGATCGATATTGGTCATGATGCTTTTGTTGGCAGTGGCGGACCCGGGCGTCAAGAGTTGCGGGCGGCTTTGCCGGGAAAAGCGCTGCACCTGCTTGACGCAAGCCGCCGCCGCCCTTAACGCCTCGCCTGACGGTTCTTGGCGACGGAGGCTGACGATGAACGTGCTCTTGATCGGTTCGGGTGGACGCGAACATGCGCTGGCATGGAAGATCGCACAGTCGCCTAAGCTGACCACGCTTTACGCCGCCCCCGGCAATCCCGGCATCGCCGACTGCGCGACCTGCGTCACGCTGAACGTCGACGACCACGCCGCCGTCATTCAATTCTGCCGCGACAAGTCGATCCCCTTCGTCGTCGTCGGGCCGGAAGCGCCGCTCGTCGCCGGGCTTGCCGATGCGCTACGTGCGGAAGGCATCGCCGTCTTCGGCCCCTCCTCCGCTGCGGCACAACTGGAAGGCTCCAAGGGCTTCACCAAGGATCTCTGCGCCAAGTACAATATTCCGACCGGCGCCTACCAGCGCTTCAACAATGCTCCCAAGGCAAAAGCCTATGTGCGGGCGCAAGGAGCGCCGATCGTCGTGAAGGCCGATGGCCTGGCCGCCGGCAAGGGCGTGACGGTTGCCATGACCGTGGACGAGGCTTGCGCGGCCATCGACGACTGCTTCGAGGGCGCATTCGGCGCAGCGGGTGCGGAAGTCGTGGTCGAGGCCTATCTCGATGGCGAGGAGGCTTCCTTCTTCTGCCTCTGCGACGGCAAGACGCTGCTGGCGCTCGCCTCGGCACAGGACCACAAGCGTGTCGGCGATGGGGATACCGGCCCGAACACGGGCGGCATGGGGGCCTATTCGCCGGCCCCGGTGATGACGCCGGAGATCGTCGAACGGACGATGAAGGAGATCATCGAGCCGACGATGCGCGGCATGGCCACCGATGGTCACCCCTTCTCCGGCGTGTTCTTCGCCGGACTGATGATCACGGCGAAGGGGCCCGAGCTTATCGAATACAATGTCCGCTTCGGCGATCCGGAATGCCAGGTCTTGATGCTGCGGATGATGTCGGACATCGTGCCGGCGCTGTTCGCGGCCTGCGACGGGGAGCTGAAGCATTTCGATCTGCGCTGGTTCCCCGATCCGGCGTTGACCGTGGTGATGGCGGCGAAGGGGTATCCCGGCGACTACACCAAAGGTACGCGCATCAACGGACTCGATGACGCCGGCAAGCTCGACGGCGTCGAAATTTTCCACGCCGGCACCGCGTCGAAGGACGGGCATATCGTCGCCAATAGCGGCCGCGTGCTCAACGTCACGGCCACGGGCGAAAGCGTCAGCGATGCCAAGCGCCATGCCTATGCGCTGCTCGATCAGGTCGAGTGGGACAACGGTTTCTGCCGCCGCGATATCGGCTGGCGCGCGGTCGAGCGCGAAAAGGCCTAAGGCTGGCCCGAAATCGGGTCAGTTCGCTAAATTTTTACCCTTTCCCCTGACCGGATGGAAATAAAGACGCGCTATTCTCCTGTTCATAGTCAGACGGAGTAGCGTTCATGCG
>DATMTA010000151.1:0-84042 GCA_035565055.1 Ensifer sp. | reverse complement strand
AATCGCGGCGCGCCTTTGGTTAGGACAGTGATGGATGGCAGGAGCCACTCGACCTGCAAAAAACATCCCACAGGTTCCGTTTGCCATCAGGCCTGGACAGGCTCCCCAAGGATATGCATGAGGCGGTTGGCCCATCCGAAGATTGCCGTCGCCAGCACGAGATCCACGGCATCGAGCGTGCCGAAGCCGAGCCCCTCCAATTCCTGCACATGCTCTTCACTGGCGGCAGGGGGCGATTTGGCCAAGGCGACGGCGAAATTAAATACAGCCTGCGAATATTCGTCCAGCTCCGCTTCCGTTTCGTCGGCGAAGATCTTTTCGACCACATCCGTCCGTTTGGTCAGCTGGTTATAACGCGACCCGTGCACGGCAGCGCAGTAGACGCAACGATTGACAATCGAGGAACCGATGGCACCAAGTTCGCGTTCGGCGGGCGCCAGACCCTCTTTTCCATACATGATCGCGTTGAAGAGCGGAGAGCGAACGGCAAGCGACTCCGGGTCATGCGCCAACGTTAGTACATATTCCGAAATTTTCTTGTTCGATGGCGTGACCTTCATGGCATCGAGCTGCTCCTGGGTGGCCTTCTCGATTTCCACCGGCGCGATATAGGGTGCCCAGCGCGGAACATTCACGGTGAACTCATGGATTGTATTGCTCATCTTACGCTCCCAGCAAGTTTAAAGCCGGCGACAACGCGCAGCTGATAATTCACGAACGCCAGCAACTCCGTCAGCCGGACGATATCGGCATCAGACATCCCAACCGCTTTGAGAGATTCGAGATCGCTCCGCGTCGCCTCGCGCGGGCGCACCGTGACGAGATCGGTGAATCGAACGATTGCGTTCATCCGCATACCGGCATCCACGCTGCGGGTGGGGTCTGCAATGGCCAGCAGTTTCTCATCCGCGCCGGCGATCTCCAGGCATGCCCGGTAATGCTGGGCAAGCTGGTCGGCTCCGTTCAACTTGGTGATTCGTTCGGCAAGGGCCGCGCGTTCGCCGTGCGAAAGGTCTCCAGGCTCCTTAGGCAGGACAACTGCATCGTGGCTGGCCTGGCTGAGGCGAAGAATTTCGGCGCGCTGCTGCATGGCTTCCGCTAGGTCCGAACCGGCGGGGGCGTTGACTATTCGCTCTATGATGTTGATGGGCTGCATTTCACAATTCTCCAAAAGCGAGTGCTCGAGCGGCATGCAGCAGAAGACTCCGCCACCGCTTGTTCACATTCGAGCGTTAAAGGACCGGGGCGATCGACACGACCTTCGTAACCATGAACGCATCCAGTGCGCTTGGGCCACCTTCGGTGCCGTAACCGGAATCCTTAATGCCGCCGAAGGGGTGCTCGGGAAGCGCGACGCTGTGATGGTTGATTGAGATACTGCCGCTCTCCATTCCATTGAACAGCCGGTTGACGTCGGTCAGCGAGCGCGTATAGCCGTAGGCCGAAAGACCGTAAGGCAGTCGGTTGGCCTCTTCGAGGGCTTCCTCCAAACGGTCGAAACGGTTGATAATGGCGATGGGGCCGAACGGCTCGTCATTCATCACGCGAGCAGTCACGGGAGCATTCAAAAGAACGGTTGGCTCAAAGAAAAAGCCCTTGTTGCCGACGCGATGGCCTCCGGCAGCAAGCGTCGCACCCAGCTTCACCGCATCGGCGACAAGCTCCTCCATCGCCGTCATCCGGCCATGATGTGCCAGCGGCCCCATCGTGGTTTCCGCATTGAGGCCATCGCCCACTTTTACTGCCTTGGCGCCAGCGACGAAACGTTCCGTGAATTCGTCGAACACCGCGGACTGTACAATGAAGCGGGTGGGTGAAACACACACCTGTCCGGCATTCCGGTACTTGGCGGCAACGGAAATGTTGACCGCCGTTGCAATGTCGGCGTCGTTCATGACGATGACGGGAGCGTGGCCGCCCAGCTCCATTGTCGAACGCTTCATATGGGCGCCAGCCAATGCCGCGAGCTTCTTTCCGACGGGCGTCGAACCGGTGAAAGTAATCTTGCGGATAGAAGGATGGGCAATCAGGCTTTCCGAAATTTGTGCCGAGTTTCCGAACAACAGGTTCACGGCACCAGGCGAAACGCCGGCGTCAGCGAAAGCCCTGACCAGTTCCACGGAGCAGGAAGGCGCCTCGGCGGCGCCCTTGAGAACGATCGAGCAGCCAGCTGCCAAAGCGCCGGCGACCTTCTTGACCGCCTGGATCAGCGGAAAATTCCATGGTGCGAACCCGACGACCGGGCCGATCGGCTCCATAATGGAGAACTGATGCACACCCGGCGCGCGCGCCGGAATGACACGTCCATAGGCGCGCCGGCCCTCATCCGCATGCCAGTCGATTGTGTCTGCTGTGGCAGCGACTTCTGCCCGCGCCTCCCCCAAGGGTTTGCCGTGTTCAAGGGTCAGTGTCCGGGCAATTGCCTCGCTGCGCTCACGAACGAGATTTGCAGCCTTGCGCATGACGGCGGCGCGGTCGACAGCCGAGATGCGCCTCCAAGTCGCGAACCCGCGTGCGGCCGCCATTGCAGCATCTTCTATGTCTGCCGGAGACGCACTGCCAATGCGGCCGATAACCTCCTCCGTTACCGGATTTATGACGGAGATGAAGTCTCCGGATGCGGCATTGCGCCATGCGCCATCAATAAACAGCAAAACTTCAGTCATAGTGTGCCTCCTAAAATTGAGCCGCGCGGCGTCGCCTTTCATAAGTAGGCGAAGGTGCGCAGTTTCATCGCCGCTTCAGAAAAACCTGCCCGTCGAAACGATTTGAATGGCTCGTTTCGCAAACGGGAATTTTCCAGTCGATTGCGCTTATGAATGTATTCGGTTTCGAAGAAGGTTTTCTTGCATTCTCCGTCGCTGAATTCAAAAATGATAGAAGAAAGTACCCTCTAGATAATCAATATTGGAAGTATCTTGCTATAATTGCGCCTCTAGCGATAGTTATCTCGCATGAGCCTCGAGCGAGCTGGATGTCTCGCCACTGTGCCAGAGCGGTTTCGGCGTGCGGTTCAGTTCGTTTCCGACTGATTCCGAGGATAGGCAGACTTATTGTTACGCAACACGGATGACGCGCTTCACAAGTCAAGGCAGCGGCTACGTGCCATCCTACTAGTTGGTACATTAATTCCAAAAAGGATCAGTATGATTGAAAATCAGCAATTCAAAGGCCGCAAGCTCCTCGTCCTTGGTGGGCACGAGCGGGATTGGGCTCGACGTGCACAAATGGCAGCGCCACCGGCAGGGTAGCGTCGCCTGGAAGCGCGTCGGATGGCGATCCTCCACCTCGGCCAGGAAGCCGTTTGTTTTCCGTGCGAGATCGAGGTTCTCGCTCTGCAGATCGTGCATGCCAGGCGTGGTCAGCGACAGGACCTGTCCCGCCGGCTACGAAATTCAGTTTTTGTCCCGAGCCGAGCGTCGATCTCCATGGAAAATTGACAATGGCGACAACCATGTCCCCTTCTCAGTATGACTTGCTCTTGTGGCCGCGATTAAAAGGTAAGTAGTCTCTAACCTAACGATCGCTACCAACGATGCAACATTACCTTTGGACGAGACTAAAAATTTCGTCAGCGCGAGCGGACGCATCAGATGTATCAAAGAGGGCAGCGCCGAGCACAACCGTGTCTACGCCGAGGCTCTGCATCTGTTTGAGTTGACCAAGCCCGACTTTTCCGTCCACTGTTGTCGGGTAGCCTTTCGGCCTTACTTGAAGTCGGTCGAAGGCCGTTTCGTCGAAAGACCCTCCTCCGGCCGGAGCAGTTAGAAAAAGAAATCCGTCGGCGTAGTCGGAGAATTGCTCAAGTTCGCTGACGTGGGTGGTATGCCGGAGGCTGACATAGGCCAAAGAACCGTTGTGTCGTATCATATTCGGCAGTTCAGAGACCGAGTGGTCTCCTTCGACATGAAATGCGATCGATCTCGCACCCATCTCTGCGAAACGCACCGCTGCCTTTGCGGGATGGCGCAACATGAGATGCACGTCGAGGGGAAGTTTGGTGTAGGCGGCAACATCCCGCACGAGCCTCTCGTGAAGACCGAATTCCGGCGTGAAAGCGGCATCCATGATATCGATGTGCAACGAATCCACATGATCGGCCACTGCTTCGATCTGTTCGCCCAGTCGAAGCGGGTCTGCGGCATAGAGCGAGGCGGAGATTTTCATCATGCCGCCGGCGCCCATGCTGCCTGACGAAGGCTTCCAAGGGATGCTTGTGAAACCGGTATCGCCTTTCCGTCGCAACGGCCGTGCTGGAAGACGGCAATGTGGTCGGAAATTTCCATGAGCTCCTCCTCCTCGCTGGACACCACAATGATGCGGCGTCCTTCGTCGGCAAGCGCACGAATGATCGCGTAGATATCCGCCTTCGCCCCGATGTCGACGCCCTTGGTAGGCTCGTCCAGCAATATCAGGTCAGCGCTCTGTTCGATGATGCGCCCGAGCAGGACCTTTTGTTGATTGCCGCCGGAAAGAGATTTGATCGGCCCATCGAGCTTTCCCCGAGTTCCTATCCTTGCAAGCGTCTTACTGGCGGATTCAGTGACATCCTTGATCTGCACCAGACCATTTTTCCGGTAGCGTTTCAGGGTCGAGAGGGCGACGTTCTGATAGGCCGACATCAGCGGAATGAAGCCATCAATCTTGCGCTCCTCGGTCAGCATCGCGATGCCTTTCTCGATGGCATCGGCCGGAGAGTACGGTTGGTACGGCTTGCCGGCCAAGGTTACCCTTCCGCCGAGAACGCCTTCCATTCCGTACAGGGACCGCAAAAACCTCGTCCTGCCGGAGCCCACCAGGCCGTAGAGGCCCAGGACTTCGCCGCGTCTGGCCTCCAGGCTGACGTCTCGCAATTTGGTGCCGTGCATATTTTCGACAGTCAGATAGATTTCGCCGGCCTGCCGTGCTTCGCGCTCGACCGCCACCGTCTTTCCGTGCGCATCACCAACGATCGCATCGGCGATAGCCTGCTTCTGCAGCCCTTCCCCGGCCGCATGGAAAACAACGCGGCCTTCGGACAGAACAGTTGCCTCGTCGCAAACGGACAAAACCTCGTCGAGCTTGTGGGACACCAAAACCACGCCGATGTTGCGCTCCAGAGCAATCTTCCGCACATCGCTTAGCAGCTTTTCGGACTGTTTGCCGTCGAGCGCTGTCGTGGGTTCGTCAAGAAACAGAAAACGCGCTTTGCCATCGAGGTTCGCAATCACTTCGACCAACTGCTTTTCCGGGTGCGAAAGACTGCCAACCGAACGTCTTGGATCGATATGAACGCCATGTTCTGAAAGCAACCGCTCGGCGTAGCTGTTCATTTCCGCTATCTGCTTGATACCGCGGATGGACACTTCACGGCCAAGAAAAAGATTTTCGGCCACGGTCAGATTCGGGATAAGCCGCAGTTCCTGGTAGACGCACGCTATCCCCTTGGAAAGGGCGTCACGCGGTGAGGAAAGGGTGATGGCCCGGCCGTCGATTGAAATCTCGCCATTGTCCTGTGGCTGTGCGCCGGCCAGTATCTTCAATAGCGTCGACTTGCCGGCACCGTTGTGCCCGAACAGTCCGTGGATCGTTCCCGCCCGGACTTCAAAGTCAATTCCGTGAAGCACGCCCACGCCCGCGAACGCCTTTGTAACCCCGGATGCTTTATAGCTGCTTTCAGACGCCATCTCTAGAACCTCCCGTCAAGGATTGCATGGGCCGGAAACCGGCCCATGCGGGTTTGACCTCAATAGGCCTTGTCGACCGTTTCCGCCGCGTTGTCCTTGTTGACAAGCAGTGGCGGGTTGTCGATCACAGGCTCCAGCTTTTCCCCGGCCAGAAACTTCTTGATGTTTTCCACCTGGATTTGAGCCAGCTTTGCTGGCTCCTGGATAGCGCCAGCCTTAAGGATGGTGTTCTCCGCAATGTACTGGACGCCAAGTTTATCTACGAAAGCGTAGAGTTTGACGTCGTTCTCCTTGCCGAGCTGCTGGATCGCGGCCAATGCGCCCAATGCTGCCGGTTCTGTATCCGAATAAACCACCGTGATTTCGGGATTTCCCTGCAGCATTTCGGTCGTGACCTTCAACGCTGTGGTTTCTTCAACCTTGCCGTTCACAAGAGCCACGAAGGTGACGTTCTTGTTGGAGGCCAGGCCTTCTTTGAAACCCTCGTCACGCGCATTGGCCGCAACCGACGTCGGCTCGCCGACGATGCCGACCACGGCTTTGCCGTCCGGGCCGATATCCTTCAGGAGCTGCTCGCCGATGAATTTGCCGCCGGCCTTCTGATCGGTCTGCACGGCCTGCTCGACCTTCAGGTTCTCGGCCTTGAGGCCTTCCGGATCGGGAAGAAGGTTGATCGTAAACACGGGAATCTTTGCCTGGTTGAGTTCCGAGACCGAAGCGACGCACGGACCGGACGAAACACAATTCAAGGCAACTGCGGAAACACCCTGCTGCACGAGGCTCTGGACCTGTGACAGCTGTTTGGCATCATCGTTGTCGGCGATGAGGATACGAACGTCAAAGCCGTTGGCTTTGGCATTCTCCTCAAAGCTTTTCTTCATGGCAACATAGTAGGGGTTGGTCAGGTTCGGCAGGGATACGCCCAAAATCTTGGCGTCCTGTGCCTGGGCCGCACTGGCAATGGCCAGCAGCGATGCCCCCAACAGAGCCAACTTTGCACTCCTCCACGACTTCTTCATCTTGCACTCCTCATGAGATGATGTTCATTCCCAGGACGCTGCACCATGCAGCTCCTCTTTCCCGGCGGTTATTTTGTACCGCCAGAAAACTTCCCTTTCAGCAGCCTGCTCCAAGGAAGAGACAGGCGGCTGGAAGAACGCAACGTGTCGAAGGTAACCCCGACAAGAATGATGACGCCAATGACCAGCGGCTGCCAATAGGCGCTGACGTTGAGCACGTTCATCAGATTGGAGATGGTCGCGATCAGCGTCGCGCCGATCATTGCGCCGTAGATCGAACCGATTCCGCCGAACAGGCTGACGCCCCCCACGACGGCTCCGGCGATCGAAAAGAAAAGCTCATCACCGCGGCCTGCCGTCGGATAGCCCGTCATCAGGCGCGACCCGTAGATGAGGCCGCCACAGGCGCCACAGAAACCGGAGATGGCATAGACCAGGATCGTGATACGAGACGTATTGACGCCCGCCAGACGCGCCGCTTCAGCATTACCGCCAACGGCAAAAATATGGGTCCCGGTAACCGTTCTCTTGATGAAGATCGCCGCCACCGCAACGCTGATCGCAAGAGCGATAACAGGAAACGGAATACCAAGGACGCGGGACTGGCCGATCATCCGATAGCCAAGTTCAAGCACACGTATGGATTCGGCACCTGTAATAATCTGCGGGATCGATGCCGCGACGCCCATCATGGCGAAGGTCACGATAAAGGGCGGCACGCCGGTTTTCGTGATGATGAGACCATTCACGGCTCCGGCCAACGCACCTATCCCGAGCACCAGGACACAAGCGATTGGCCATGGAATACCGACTGTCTGGATAAGCACCGCGGCGATGACGCAGGTCATGGCGACGATCGAACCGCAGGAGAGATCAATCCCGCCTGTAAAGAGAACGAATGACTGACCGAGGCACAGAAAGCCGATGACCGCGCCGTTCAGCAAAAGCACGAACATGTTCGAGAGCGTCATGAAATTCGGCGATGCAATCGAACCGGCGATCAGCACGACAAGAAGAACGAACGCGATGCCCGCTTCAGCTGGAATCCTGATGCCTTGTTTTGTGTCAGACGGTGACTTTGTGATGTCCGTCATGGAATCCTCCCTGGGGGCTTTCAGGCGAGCCCGCGCGCCTTTCGATAATTGCTTCTAACGTCCTCAGCCCGGCTGAATGCCTCCACATCCGGCTCCGCGACCAGTTTATAGGCCGGCGTCCACTCCGTCGCGATCTCCGCTGCGGCACGGCCCTGCAGCGCGGCGGCGGCCTGTACCGCGGCTCCGGCAGCAGCCGCCTCCGCGAGTGTGCATGTCCATACGGGTTGCCCCGTGAGATCCGCCAGCACTTGCCGGTATGTGTTCGAACGAGAGGCCCCGCCTGTCACGATCAGGCGGCCATCCGTCTTCAGACCCTGGGCGCGAAGAAGATCGCCACCCTCCAGAAGCCCGCAGATTACGCCCTCGACCGCAGCTCGCGCAATTTGGCCGGGGGTAACGTCGCTGCGAAGCCCGTAGAGGCTCCCGGTCGCATCGGGAAGGTTCGGTGTTCGCTCGCCATCCAGATAAGGAACCAGGACCACGCCGTTCGATCCCGGCGGCGTGGCAAGTGCCAGTTGGTCGAACCGTTCGACATCGACACCAAGGATTCTCCGGAAGGCGTCCGTCACCTTTGCCGAGTTGAGTGTTGTCACCATCGGCAAAAACGCGCCGGTCGCATCGGCATAGCCATTGATGGCACCCGTGCCATCCTTGATGCCGATGTCGCTAATGCCGTAGATCGTTCCGCTCGTGCCAAACGAGATGACGACATCACCCGGGCGAATTCCCATGCCGAGGGCAGCCGTCATATTGTCGCCCGAGCCCGCCCCGACGACAGCGCCCTCAAGACCACTGATTTCGTGCCCTGCCGGGACCGTCCCCGCGCGGTCACTGGAACCGATGATCTCAGGCAACACCCTCGACCAGTCAATGCCAGGCACAGCGAGCTCTGCCAGGGATGGATCCCAGGTATTGGTAAAAGGATTGAAATAGCCGGTACCCGAAGAGACGCCTCGCTCGGTCACCGCTCTGCCGGAGAGCTTGTAGACGAGATAGTCCGACGGCAGCATAATCGTGCGGGCGCGGCCTACGAGCCCCGGATGGACCCGTTCCGTCCATGCCAGCTTGCTGATCGTCAACGCTGCGGCCGGAACGGAGCCCGTCCGATCAGCCCAAAACTCAGGACCGAGTTGCTCGAGAAGACGAGCCGCATCTGGGGCGGACTCGGTATCGTTCCAAAGTTTGGCATCGCGAAGCGGAACGCCGGCTGCATCAAGCATGACAAGGCCGTGACCCTGCCCGCCCACGGAAAGCGCGGCAATCCTCGGTATATAGGCCTCAAGCTGAGCCAGCGCCGCCAGAAGGGCGCCCCACCAGGCGAGCGGAGACTGCTCGCTCCTTGGCGGCGTGGTGACGGGATGCGGCGCCCGTGCCTCCGCAACAAAAGTACCGTCTTCAGCCAGCCTGAGCACGACCGTGCAGGACTGGGTGGACGAGTCTATACCGGCGACAAGATCGCGTTTCATCGCGTTAATCCTGCGCTTCCTGAAGACGCTTAAGACTGTCGACTGCATCACGGCCGACCGCGCCGGAGGGGTGCGTGTAGAGCAATCGATCCCAGCCATAGCCCTTGGCGACCCGGCAGACTTCCACAAGCGCGTCGGTTATTGCGGCGGTCGCAAGCGAGCTTCCCGTTGCAACCACCGCCCCGAGGTCCGCGTTTGCGGGCACAGTCAGGCGGATCACATGATCGGACATCACGCCAAGCGGGGATTCCGGGGCGCTCGTAATGGAAACCAGCCCGGCACAAAGTGTTTTGGCGCGCTCGCAAAAATCATTGAGTTCCGCCGAACTGCCACCCTTGGACAGAGCAAGCACCAGATCGTCCTTCTGCAAAACGCCAAGTCCGCCATGCAGACCGTCCGTTGGCGAAAGATAGAAAGCCGGAGTGCCGCCGACCGAAAGCAGATGTGCAGCGCGACTGGCGATTGCGCCTGAGGTGCCGCTTCCCGTTACCAGGATCTTGCCTTTGCACGCGACAAACAGTTCGGCGACAGTGACGATGGTTTCATCGATGCCGTCCAGCGCGCCGAGGATCGCTGCGGCATCAGCCCGGATCACGTCTTTCGCGCGGTCCATCCAATTCTTTGATGTGTGCATGACTGCCTCCCTCTGAGAAAGGTTCTACAGCAGTCGGCGATACTCGTCACGTGAGCGCCTGATCGCTCATTTGAGCGCCACAGAGCAACAACCATCCAACAGCCAAATCGCTGTTTCGAAACTGACTGTTGGGATGATCAGGCCAGTAGCCGCCTTGCGACGCCCGCATCCGTGATTAGGGTCTTCAGCCACCCTCCGCGAAGCGCCGCACGGATGGCTTCCGTTTTCTCCAGACCGCCGCCCACGCCTATCACCTCCGGAATCGCGCGCAGCTGCCGGCTGGTGAGGCTCAAGCCGACGTCATCGAGCCTATTGGGCACTTCGCTACCCGTCACGTCGATCAAGGTGGCGCAGAGATCGGCGCACACACCTTGTCGCAAGGCTTCCAGACGCCACTCCGGCGGAAAACCGGACGCCAGGCAGGATTCCGCCGGTTGCCATGAACCGATGCCGACGATGAACACGTCAATGGCGTCATATTTCGACATGGCAGTCGCGACCGATGGCTCGTTGCGCAATCGATCGACAAGGTTTGGATCCTCGACCCACATCGGGCCGAAGAGGGGAAAGGCGGTGCCGCCGCTGGCCCGGGCAAACCGGTGAACCAGTTCCACGGGATTTTGAGCGAAATCCAATCCGGCCGGACTGCCGGCAGCTTGGACGACATCAACCTTCGGCAGTTTCGTCAACGCCCGCGCTGTGGCCGCGAGCGTGCGCCCCCAGGCGATGCCGAGCAATTGGCCGTCGGCAAGGGTTTCCTCGAGAAACTCGGCGGCAAGAACTCCCAGCGGTTCGATGAGCGCGCCCGATGCCAGCTCTGTACCATCCAAGACAAGGGCTGCCTTGAGATTGAATTTCTGCCGCAGGCTCTCGGCGAGTTCGGTTTGCAGGTCTCCCTGCTCATTGATTGCAATGGTGACAATGCCTTCAGCAAGCGCGGTATCCAGCAGCAGCGCAACCTTGAACCGGGAGATACCCAGTTCGTCGGCGATCTGCGATTTTGTATGCTGCTGCAGATAGAATCGCCGGGCAACCAATGATGCCTGTATCTTTTGAAGTGGCCGTCGTGTCACTCTGATAGCTCCTATCGCATGCTCATCTGAACGAATTGGCGCTCATTATAGCACCTATGAGCTGGCTGGCGTAGAGCACCGGCAGACTTAGTTCGCGCAACCTTGGTGTCGGGTAGCCTTACCGATCGTCGGACGGCGGCGTGCGCCGGTGATCAGCAGGATCATGGTGGCAGGCTGGGCATAATCGATGTTCTTCCTGCAGACGCCGGTTGGGCGGCCGCCCTATCCGCGTCACAGAATCTTGAGGAAACACCGTGGAAGACATCGTCTACGTAGAGCCATCAGCGCGCTATAGCCAAGCGACGATACACAACGGCATCGCCTATCTGGCCGGCCAAGTGGCAGCCGATCCAAGCTAGAACTTCGAGAACCAGGCCGCCCAGATCCTCAGCCAGATCGATGCCCTGCTGGCGACGTGCGGATCGGACAAGACCCGCGTTCTGAGCGTCAACATCTACCTCAAGGACCTTCGCGACCTAACTGCGTTCAACCCCCTTTGGGATGCGTGGGTTACGCCCGGCCGCCTGCCGACCCGCCTCCCGATCGAGGCCAAACTAGCAGCATCAGCATACTTGTTAGAGATTCAGGTAATCGCCGCAGTGAGGAAGAAACTGATAAATACTACTGAAAAGGATGAAAACTGATAATGATGCACTACAAATCATCAGAGATCGATCGCGTCCTTGGGATACAGAAGAATTTGCTTCCAAGGCGCAGCCGCATCGATATTATTTGTCGAAATATCCTAATCATCTTAATTTTATCTTCAATCGCTCCGCCGAAATTTTATAAGGAATTTCGATTAATCATCGATAACTTTTGGTTGTACTAGCATTTTTCAGCGCTTGGAGTGTGCTTTAGAATAAGTCGGCGCCCCTCGATCGTTCAGGTGCCGCGATCCGGGCGACCGTCGGGCCAACGATCAGCACCGGTGTTGTCTTCAAGGCGGCGATATGCGAGCAAGCGATTGGCGAGGACGACGATGCTGAAGCATGAGCTGGGGCGGTCTCCAGTGTCTTGACAAGGCAGCTAAGGCAGCAGCATGAAAAGTTCGAGTGCATAGCCTAGCTCCGTTGCCGTGAGTCCCAAGCCGATAATGGGTTGACCGCGGAACTCGCCTCGATGATGCCGATCAGCGGCTGAATACCATATATGCTGGCAACAGCGATGCCACCAGAAACCTCCATAGCCAGCAATGCTACTTGCCAAATGCCCAGGCACTAGGTTTCGATGCGCGATCGCAGCCGGTCTCCGCCCTGTCGTGTACATGGATCTCGCTCCATTGCCGATTTGATCTGAACACGGGTGAGGCCCGTTGGCGTTGTAGTCACATTGCCATGTGAGGTTTTCTCGCATCTACATCGGTCAAGTATTCGCGAATTCCTGTAATTCGGCACTGTAAACAATGCGTCTGGCCGCGCCAGGAATCGGGTTAATTGTGTCTCAGTCAGTTGACATAGTTCCTGTTTCGCCCGCCGCGCAGAGGCAGCGCTGTCCAACTCTGCTTCAGTCGCATGCCGGTCTTGAGCAGATTCCAACTGCTCGCCCGTCTTTACCCTTAGTTGAAATCTGCCTCCACCTGATCGTCTCCAGGTCCAGCACTGGTCTGGCTTCGGGGTAGCCTGAGCCTTCGATCGCGCCGGGTGTCACAACTTGTCATAGTGGCTTTGGGGTGCGTTCAGGTCGTTTCCATTGATACCGGAGATGCGCGCCCTTTTGTTGCGCCACACGCATGACCCGCTTGACAAACGAATAAACAGCAGGTATTTACCAACCTACTAGTTGGTAGCCTTCACACGGAAAAGGATGAAATTCAATGGAAAATCAACAATTCAATGGCCGCAAGCTCCTCGTAGTTGGTGGTACGAGTGGTATTGGTCTTGAGGTCGCGCGGATGGTGGCCGAGCAAGGCGGTGCCGTTGTCGTGGTCGGTAACCGACCGGAGAAGGCCGAGACGGCCCGTCGGGAACTGGTGGCGATCGCCGGCGAGGAGAATGCAGCAGCCTACGCTTCGGACCTTTCCGATGCGGCAAGCGTTCAGTCCCTGCTGGCCACGCTCGCCGCTGAGCATGGCGATATCGATCTGCTGGTCAATACCGCGGGGATCTACTACCCGAAAGCGTTCCTGGAGCACACCACCAAGGACTATGACAACTTCCTGGATCTCAATCGGTCCTTGTTCTTCATCACGCAGCAGGTAGCTGCGTCGCTGGTTGCCCAGAAGAAGTCCGGCTCGATCGTCAACGTGACCGCCGTCGCGGCCCGCCAGGCTATCGAAACCGTCCCGGCGTCCGCCTACTCGATGGCGAAGATCGGCCTGGACGCCATGACAAGGCACGTGGCTGCAGAACTGGCAGAGCACGGCATTCGCGTGAACTCGGTGAGCCCGGCGATGGTGGAAACCAAGATCTTCGAGCGCTTCATTCCCGGCGATCAGCTTGGCGGCGCGTTGGATGCGTTCAACAGCTTCCACCCGCTGGGTCGAAATGGCACGCCGCGCGACGTATCCGAGACCGTCATTTTCCTTCTGTCGGACAAGTCCTCGTGGGTTACCGGCGCGGTCTGGGACGTTGATGGCGGCGTCATGGCTGCCCGCAAGCTCGGCAAATAGCTCTCTTTCTCAAATAGGTGAATTGAAATGGAAAAGAAATGGTTTGGAGAATTGACCTCGGTGGTCAAGCGCGTCACTCGTTTCAACAAGGTGAACGCTCCCGTGGCGTCCGCGTTTCACAAGCTGGAAACCGCCACGCGCGAAGGCAGTGTGCTGGATGCCAAGACGCATGAGCTGATTTCCCTGGCGGTCGCGGTGACCACACGTTGTGACGGCTGCATCGCCGCTCATGCGGGCGCTGCCAAGCGTGCCGGAGCCAGCAAGGAAGAAGTCGCTGCTGCCTTGGGAACTGCGATCGCCCTGAATGCCGGCGCCGCATACGTGTACTCGTCCCGCGCCTTCGAGGCTTTCGAGGAACTGGAAGCCTGACTGAGCAGGAGCTGCGCTGGCCAACAATACCAGCGCAGCTCCTAAAGTGACAGTTGACTATCTACCATGTGGTAGGTAGTATTTACCGAGTGGCAATTTACAAGTTGAGGACGAGACATGGCTGTTGGCACACGCGACGCCCTGATCCACACTGCTGAGAACCTGATGCGTACACGCGGCTATACCGCGTTCAGCTACGCGGACTTGTCCGAGGCGGTAGGTATCCGGAAGGCAAGCATCCACCATCACTTTCCGACCAAGGAAGACCTGGGAACGGCAATCGTCGAGGAATATATTGACCGCGTTCGAACAGAATTTAGCCGGATCGAGGCGCAGCATGAGCATGTGATTGGTCGCCTTGAAGCCTTCCTCCATATCTTCAGGTCCAGTGCCGACGGCGGTCTCTTGCCGCTGTGCGGTGCGCTGGCCGCCGAAATGTCGGCATTGCCGCTAAGCCTGCAGCAGTTGACGCAGCGCTTCTTCGACATGCAGTTGGGTTGGCTCACCCGGACGCTGGAGCATGGCATCAAGCGCAAGGAGATTCCGGAAGGCAGCGGCGCCAAGCATAAGGCGTTTCTGCTGCTCAGCATCCTCGAAGGGTCCTCCTTCATCAACTGGGCGACCAAGGCCGAAGATCCGATAAGCCCGAGCGTTGTACGCCTTATCGTAGAACACGCCTGATACGCCTGCAGGTCTTCTCCGCAGAGCGGCTGCAGGCAAATTTTTAACCAGACACCCTACCTACTACAAGGTATGTATCACGCAATTGCGCTGATGGAGATGGAAATGAAGACAGTGAAGGTTGAAGTCTGGTCGGACTTTGTTTGCCCCTGGTGCTGGATTGCAAAGAAGCGCTTCGAGAAGGCAGTCAATTCGTTGGCCGGCCAGGTCCAGGTCGTGGTGACCAACAAGGCTTACCGCCTCGCCAGGGGAGTGCGGCCGATGGACTACAAGACCGCACTGCATCAAAAACTCGGCGCTGCAGCCGGCGCTGATCGGATGATGACCGCGGTCAGCACCAATGGTCTCCTCCAAGGCCTGATCTACAACTTCGACACCATGCGTTTTGGTGACACGACGGCTGCTCACGCACTGATCAAGAGCATCAGCTCCCCTGTGGACGCCGAGCTGATGGCCGAGCGTGTCTACAAGGCTGCGACCACGGACGGCCTCGACATCTTCGACCAGGACGTGCTGGCTTCGCTGGCCAAGGAGGTCGGTGTGACCGACACCCTCTTTGAGTTTGATTCGGCCCGCGTTTCTGCAGAAATCGAACGCGATGAAATGGAAGCAAGTCGCATCGCCAACGGTGTTCCTTTGTTCCTGTTCAACGGCAAGGTTTATGTCTCCGGCGCCCAGGACGCGAGCGTATTCGAACGGACAATTCTGAATGCCGCACCAGATATGCCCGAGGCAACGATCGGCGCGAGCGAAGGCGAGAGCTGCGGCATCGACGGCTGCCACTGAGCTGCGCGCGCGCAGACAACGAAATTCCAATCCGGATCTCAGGAACTGGCCCGATGGCCCCTCCGCAGGTCTTCCCCGCGCCAAAAGCGCATATTGAAAGGACCAATCAGATGACCAACAAACTCAACGGTATCGATGTCGCTGCCCTGCAGACATTTGCTCAGGAAGTCGCCGCGACCACCGAGCCCGCAAAGCGCAGTGCCCGTTTCAACGTCAAGACGAAGTGGGAGAACCAGACCCGCACCGTGGCGACCGTGAGCCGCTACGCGATCCGCGGCGAGGAATACCAGCGCCACTTTGAAATTGCGGCGGATGAGCCGCTGGAATTCCTTGGCCAGAACACCGCGCCCAATCCCCAGGAACTGCTGATGGCCGCCCTCAACGCGTGCTTGTCGGTGGGGTATGCAGTCAACGCTGCTGCAATGGGCATAACCATCCACAGCCTGGAAATTGAAACCGATGGCGAGCTCGATCTGCGTGGCGTCCTGGGCCTTGATGAGAACGTCAACCCTGGCTACGACGAGGTAAGCTACGTAGTACGGTTGCACACCGATGGAACTCGCGAACAGGTGGAAGAGCTGCACCGCAACGTGACCAAGACCTCGGTGAACTACGCCAACTTCTCGAAGGCAATCCGCATGGTTCCCAAGCTGGAAGTTCTGGAGCGCTAAGCGCCCATTTTTCCTTCGCTGCATTTGCAACAGCAGCCCCGATCGGGGCCGCGCATCCAATCGAGAGATCCACCATGACAAAGCTGTTCACCCCCCACGATCTGTCTGGCCTGCAATTGGCCAATCGCGTCGTCATGGCGCCGATGACCCGGACCCGCACGCCTGAAAACATCCCCAGCGATCTCACTGCGCTCTACTACGCGCAACGTGCATCGGCCGGGCTGATCATCACCGAAGGCCTGCCGGTATCCGATGAGGGCCGTGGCTACCTGTACACGCCCGGCCTGTATACCGATGAGCAGGCCGAGGGTTGGCGCAAGGTCACCGACGCGGTCCATGCCAAGGGCGGCAAGATCTTTGCCCAGCTCTGGCACGTCGGCCGGCTGTCCCACGTCTCGCTGCAGCCAGGCAACGCCGCGCCTGTGTCGTCGGGCGACGTGCCGGCGACCACCACGATGGTCTACGCATGGGTAGAGCCCGGCAAGGAAGGCCCGGTCCTGCCGAGCAAGCCGCGCGCTCTGACCACCGATGAAGTCAAGCGTGTCATCCAGGACTTCGCCTCCTCGGCACGCCGGGCGATGGACGCTGGTTTTGATGGTGTAGAGCTGATGGCCGCCAATGCGTTCCTGTTCGACCAGTTCCTGAGCAGCAAGCTCAATACCCGCACCGACCAGTACGGTGGGTCGATCGAGAACCGTCAGCGCCTGCTGCTGGAGACTGTCGATGCGCTGGCCGCTGAAATCGGTGGCGAGAAGGTGGGCGTGCGTGTATCGCCGTTCGGTCGCATCTACGACATGGAAGCCTTCGAAGGCGAAACCGAGACATGGGCGAGCGTCGCAGCGGCCCTTAACGAACGAAAGCTGGCCTTCGTGCACCTGAACTACCAGACCACGATTTCGGCGGCCGGTACGCCAGCTGGTTTTGGCGCAGCCTTCCGCAAGGCCTATCAGGGCACGCTGATCGGCGCGGGCGGTTTCACCCAGGAGCTGGCCGAGAGCGAGCTTGCCAAGGGCGAACTCGACCTGATCGCGTTCGGCACCAACTTCATCTCCAACCCCGATCTGGTGGAGCGGATGCAGAAAGGCTGGCCGCTGGCAGAGCCGGACCGGTCTACCTTCTACGGCGTCGTCGGCGCCAAGGGCTATACGGACTACCCGGCCTACGATGCAGGCAGCAAGCGCGCGGCCAGCGGACACTAAGCCAGCAGCTCTCGATCGAGCAGCCAGCAATCAACAGGAGGCCGGTGGAGTATCCACTGGCCTTCTGCACTTTCGGTTCAGTTCCTGCCAATCCAGCGGCAACTTTTCCAAAGCCCCGTACCGGCCTTGACAAAGATCATCACCGATCCTATCTACCTACCAATAGGTTGGTTTTGCTGTCGCAGTCTCAGCCTGGTGCAGTCGAAAACGAGCGGAGGATGCCCCTCCCAATAAATGAGGTTCCCAATGGCTACTCGTAGCACTACTACCATCAACTTCGAAGCCGACGTTATCCAGAGCATGACCCCGGTCCTGGTCGACTTCTGGGCTCCTTGGTGCCCGCCTTGCCGGGCTATCGCTCCTTCCCTGGAGGAGATATCAGACGAGCTCGAAGGAAAGCTCCGCGTGATCAAAGTCGACATCGATCAGAACCCGGAATTGGCTCAGCGCTTTGGGGTACGATCCATCCCAACGCTGAAAGTCTTCGTGGACGGCAAAATCGCCAAGGAGATTGTTGGCGCGATGCCTAAGCAGGCGCTGCAGGCGCAGATCGCTCCGTTCGTACAGGGCCGCTAGATCACAACCCGGCGACCAGCCTCAATGAGCCCGGCCGCCTTTCGAAAGGGTGAAACTATGAACATGCCCGTGCCTTCATGGGTGGGGAAAGTGGAAGAACTGGATGCCACCGAATTTAATCGCCTGGCCCGCTCCACGACCGATCCCCTCCTGCTTTACATCGGTGCTCCCTGGTGCCCGCCATGCAAAACCATGGAGCCCGCCTTTGTGGCTGCAGCAGCAGCCATGGGTGAACAGGCGCGATTTCTCAAGGTGAATGCTGCTACTGACCCTCAGTTGTTGAATTCACTGAAGGTCGCAGCTGTTCCGATGCTGCTGCTGTATGACGAACACGGCCAGGAACTGGGAAGGTTCCTCGGAGCCTTGTCCGCATCCGGCATTTCGCGTTGGGCTCAAACGCGGCTCGTAGAATCACGCCATTAAGCGTTAATACCGATCCTTAATTGCTCGATCGGGCCGTCTTGCAGTTCGTTCCACCAACGGCCTCGACTGCGATCGTCACGACAGGAATCTGTTCGAACAAGTCCGGACTTAAACTGGAGGTTCTTGGTGTGACGCTCGGCAGCCGGTGATCAATCGTGCGACCGAGCAAGGCCTGCTCACACATATTTGACGCCAGCGATACCACCAAGGGTACGACCTAAGCTACACCACGTCCTGGGACACGATCGTTGCGGCCGAGCTGACGACAAAACTCCTCTCGCAACCTCTCGTTCGGGATCAGAACGTTTGCGCTTTGCAGCCCGGCCAGATTGAAGGTTTTGCTTGGAGAGGTGCACGTGATGCTGTTCTGTCGGAATGCCTCACCCAGGGACGCAAACGGTCGCGAGATTGAAACCCCGTCAAGGCCTGGGATTCTGTCACCGCGCTCAGCTTGTCAACGACAACCTGGCCCCGCAGAAAAGCGGCCACATTTCCCACAGCAGGTGTCATCGTCTTGTACGGCGGACACTAGGTCGCCCATACATAGGCAAGGCAAGCTTGTCCGTGTCCCGGAGAAGCGCATTCAGCTCGACCGCGCTGATGTCTTTCGAAGCTTCGCTATGAACTGGAACCTCCCGTATTTCCATTTTTGCCCTCTGAGATGCCGCCCCGGAACAGGGCTCCGCCAGTCCTCAACGCCGTGTATCCCGCACCGACCGATGAGCCAGAAAGGGCAGCACCAGACACCGATTTCACGTCGGACACTACGAGTACGGATCATTCAACCTCGGCATACCAGTAGCTTGGGGCCCCACCCAATCCTTTACACAGCCTCCTGCATCCACCGTCGCGATGCCGGCGGGGACCATACTCTTGATCACGCCGCACCATGTGCCACTCGGCTGACCATACCAAGGAAGAATTGTGTAGTCTTCAGTGCGCAGCACGGCGCGAAACCGCGCCTGTTATGCGCTTGACTGCGTCATCGACGGTTGAGCGCGGGCAGGCCAGATTAATCCGCATGAACCCTTCCCCTTCCACACCAAATTTCGGGCCGTTGTCGAGCCAGACCCTGGCTTCTTTTACCAGAAACCGATTGAGTTGATCAGGGTCAGCCATGAAGTTCCGGCAATCGATCCAGGCAAGATATAGCGCATCTGCGGGCAGCACTGTCATGCCGATATCCGCGGCATGAATTGCAGCCGCAAAATGCTGATGATTTTTCCGGACATAATCGAGCATTTCCTCGAGCCAGATTTCCGCGTGGGTGTAAGCCGCTTCTGCTGCCACCATACCAAGGACGTTCACCAACTCGAACGCATTGCGATCGAGTTGACGACTAAACTCGTCTCGCAGCCTCTTGTTTGGGATCAAAACATTCGCACTTTGCAGCCCGGCCAGATTGAAGGTCTTGCTTGGCGATGTGCAAGTGATGCTGTTTTGCAGGAATGCCTTACTGAGCGAGGCAAACGGTGTGTGTCCCTTATCGATATTCAACACGAGGTCTTCGTGAATCTCATCCGCGATGACCAGGACATTATGGCGCAGGCAGATCTCGCCCATGCTCCGCAGTTCATCCGCAGACCACACGTTGCCGGTCGGATTATGCGGATTGCACAGAATGAACATTTTGGTATTCGGCAGAATTGCACGCTCGAAAGCAACAGGGTCGAAACGATAGCGGCCGTTATCGAGAACAAGCGGTGCATTGGTGACACGGCGTCCATTGGCAAGCACGTCATCGCGGAAATGCGCGTAGACCGGCGGTTGAATTAGGATGCTGTCGCCGGGATGCGAAAACGCCTGGATTGCGGTTTTCACGCCCTGAATAATTCCAGAGGTCGGGACAACCCACTCCGGAGAAATGTCCCACCCAAAGCGCCTCCCCTGCCAGTTTACGATCGCGTTTAGATAGGAGGGTAGTGCGCCACCCGGGTAGCCGAAGACCCCATGATCGACAGCATCGTGCAGCGCGTCGAGGACAACAGGCGGCGCCCGGAAATCCATATCCGCAACCCACATTGGAAGCAGATCGGGAGCAGGCTCCAGCTCGCCCAGGAATCTCGCGGCGCCTGTCCACTTCATCGAGTTCGAGGTCCGCCTATCCACTACCGTATCGAAGTCGAATGTTTGCGTAGTCTGCTCATTCGAGCGCTGCTCCGAATTCAAAGCCATTATCACCTACCTGCCCCCATTTTCACCCTCCATATCTACTAGTAGGTACGTTCTATGTCAATGGTTTCTCGACGGCAGGCGGTGACAGGGCCGGTCGAACGATTTCATCCGCCAAAGACGTGCTAAAGCATGCGGCGCAAAAGTGCGCAGCGGTTTTGCGCGACATGCGAAAAGACAAAGACTTAGAGCGTACGGAACGAATCTGAAAGATCGCGACACGCTTTAGCAGACGACGAGGAGATCATCACGTCGATGACCGCGTAGAAAACCGAGACGCTGCTCGTACCCGGCACCGCGGGCGATACTGCCGACAAACAGTTCCGTTGACTGTAGGAAGGAAAGTACGTGCGACATACGGACACCCACAAGAGGCGTGCTGAAGCTCGAACCTTCCGCAGCCAGATGCCACCTCAGCTTCGCCCCGCTCATTTGAAGTGACGCGCACCGAGAACAGCAGTCCGTCCGTGTCGGCGCGGGTCATTCAGCGCCCTGCCATGAATGTTATGTTCGCCTCGCCCAACTTGTTCGCATTGGTCAAGAAACCTACCGGTGCTCCGGATGCGATAGAGGGAAGGTCGAGTTTCTCGAAGCCGAGAGCTTTGACAGTAACAATGTAACGATGTGTTTCACCTTCGGGTGGGCAAGCGCCGAAATAGGCGGAATGACCCACGTCCGTGCCGATTATCGGCGATCCCACGGGCATCTTGTCCGTGTTCGATCCGACACCTTCAGGCAATTCAGATACGCAAGCCGGGATATTGATCGCAACCCAGTGCCACCAGCCAAGGCAGTCGGTAACTCCGGACCGCAACGATCAACTTTTGTGCCGTGTCGATCGTTGTGCCGGTCTGAAGGCGAAGGTGACGACAGCACTTGCTGGGTCTGGAACACCTAAATATCTGGCTTTACGGCCAATAATGCACTCCGTGCCCAGCGAATCTTCATCAAGAAGAGGCCGGAGAAATTTCCCGCAGTCATTTTTTCTGCCGATCCAGAATATAACCTGTCGGAAACCACGGCCATTGGCGCACGCGCAGGATAAGGCCCCAGAGACCTGTTGGCGCATAGACTGCAACAGCGAGCGTCAGAAGCCCGAGCACGATCAGGTAGGTCGATCCATATTCGCCGAAGAACCGAGTGGCGAAAAAGTAGAGAAGCGCACCGATGATCGGACCTTCCAGTCGTCCGATCCCACCCACCATGACGATGAAAATACAGATCGAAGACCAGTAGGGATCGAACCCGCTCGAGGGCGAGATCCGCAGTTGCGCCATGAAATAGATGGCGCCGGCCAGTCCGGTGCCGATCGCTGCCAGTAGGTAAACGGAGAAGCGCATGCGGCCGACATCGACGCCCTGCGACGACGCGGCCACCGGATCGTCCCGCATTGCGGTGAGGGCGAGGCCAAGCCGGGAGCGAAGCAGCATATATGTTCCGCCGATCGTGAGCAGAAGCAGCAGCGTCACGAGAAGCGTCAGACCGATCTCGCGCTCATGGGCACTGTATTGCGACATCGCCCTGAGCGTCATGCCAGACCCTGCGTTCACCGCACTGATGTTCGAGGTTATAAGTCTCAGGACTTCGGCGAGCACCCATGTGCCGATGGCGAAGTACGGGCCATCGAGACGGCGCAGCAGGAAATAGGACGGTGCTGCAACGAGCGCCGGCAGGACGATGGACAACGGCACGGCCAGGAACGGGTCCATGCCGAAATTCATGACCAGCACGAACAGGGAGTATCCCCCGACACCGATGAAGGCCTGTTGTCCGACAGAAACCATGCCGCCGTATCCGGCCAGCAGGTTCCACATCTGCGCGATGGCGATCAGGCAGCCCAGTTCGATGACCCAGCGGATATGGCCGCCCGAAGCCCAGAAGGGCATGGAAGGAATGGCGAGGACCAGCAGCAGCCCCAGTCCGATGGCAATGCGGCTTGAGCGCGTGTGTCGGTGGACGGCGACGATATGGGGATGTGTCATATCTCAATCCCTCTCTTATTTGCGCGGCATGATGCCCTGGGGGCGCCACGCCAGAACGATGAGGAAGACCAGATGCCCGACGAGAATGCCCCAGCCGGGGTCGATGCGTGAGCCGACGACCTGGGCGATGCCCAGAACCATCGCTCCGAGGAACGCACCCCAGATCGAGCCCATGCCGCCGATGATCACGGCTTCGAACGCGTAGATCAGCTGCCCGCCGCCATCGGCCGGTGCAATTGTCGTTCGCGTCGCCTGAAAGACCGCGGCAATGCCAAGAATGCCGACAGCCACGGCCGTGGCCTGGGCGTAAATCGATTTCGTGTTGATACCGGAAAGGGTCGCGGCATCCTTGTCGGCTGCAGCCGCCCTCAACGCCCGTCCGAACTTCGTCACATTGAGCACGACGGAAAGACCCCAAGTGAGGACCACCGCTGTCAGGAAGACGAGGATCGGAAGCAGACCGATATACATCCCGCCGATCTCGAAGGACTTGCTGGCAAGCGCACCGGCGTCCAGCGATCGTGTGTCCGCCGACCAGATGCCGAGCATCGCATTCTGCAGCGCAATGGACAGGCCGAACGTGGCGATCAAGGACGGCAGGGGATCGTCACCCACCAGCTTGTTCAGCACGACGCGCTGGAGCGCCCAGCCGACCAGCGCACCGATCGGGACGAGCAGGAGAACGAGAAAGCCGGGTCCGAAACCCCAGGCAGCTGCCATGGAGATACCGGTCAGCGCGAGAAGGACGACAAGATCGCCGTGGGCGATGTTCACGATCCGCATGACGCCGAACATGAGGGACATGCCGATGGCATACTGGGCGTACAGCCCTCCGAGCAAAATGCCCTGTATGATGGCATCAATCCACTGCATGTTTCACTCCAAAATAGGCCTCGGTGATCTGCTCGCGCGAGATTTCCGATGATTTTCCGGTCAATGTGATACGACCTTCAAGCATGCAGTAAATGCGGTCGGCGCAACGCTGCGCGAGAGAAACGTCCTGCTCGACGATGACGATCGCGGTCCCGGTAGCGCGGATTTTCGGAATCATTTCGTAGATCTCGCCAATGACTTTTGGCGCGAGGCCGAGGCTGATCTCGTCGCACAGAAGCAATTTCGGCTGCGCCATCAGCGCGCGCCCGATAGCCACCATCTGCTGCTGGCCTCCCGAAAGCTTCTCGACGGGCTGACGCCTGCGCTCTGCCAAAATGGGGAAAAGATCGTAGAGCCGCTCAAGGGTCCAGGCGGTCTCACCCTCGTCCACGTGGCGCCCGTGATCAAGGGCAACGCGCAGGTTGTCTTCGACCGTCAGCCCCTTGAAGAGCCTGCGGCCTTCCGGGACGAGCGCCAACCCCTGCCCGACGAGCCGGTGCGCCGGCAAGGAGGCGATATCATACCCACCCAGCGAAAGTGTTCCGCTGCGAACCGGCAGCAAACCGACGATCGTCTTGAAAAGTGTTGATTTTCCGGCGCCATTGGCACCGACGAGAGCAACGGTTTCTTGCTTCGCGACTTCGAAATCGATCGAAAAGAGAGCCTGGAAGTCTCCATAGCCGGCGCAGAGCGCGTCCGCCTTCAACAGCGTCTCGGTCATTCCTGTATCCCCATATACACGCGGCGAACTTCGGGGTCTTTCATCACGTCGCCAGGCTTGCCCTCGGCGATTTTCTCGCCGAAACTCAGGACCATCATCCGGTCTGCGACAGCCATCACGGCATGCAGCACGTGCTCGATCCAGATGATCGTCACGCCGCGATCCCGCACTTTGGCGATCAGCGCCACAAGTGCGCCCGCTTCGCCTTCCGTGAGGCCGCCGGCGATTTCGTCGAGAAGCAGGAGCTTTGGCCCGCCCGCCAGCGCACGCGCCAACTCCAGCCGCTTGCGGTCAAGCAGCGTGAGTGCGCCCGCCAGCCGGTTTGCCTTGTCGCCAAGCCCGCATTCGTCAAGGATTGCCGCACATTGCTCGTAGGCCTGCTGCCCACGCATTTGCCC
The DNA here is from genome assembly GCA_035565055.1 of Ensifer sp. GTDB lineage: Bacteria > Pseudomonadota > Alphaproteobacteria > Rhizobiales > Rhizobiaceae > Ensifer_A. Next base: position 59,628 of record DATMTA010000151.1, on the reverse strand, counting down.
CGCAAACATCGACGAGACGAGGAGGTTCTCGAATGTCGACATCTGCGCATATGGACGCGGTATCTGATAGGTCCGGCCAATGCCGTGCGCCGCCCTTTTGAAGGACGGAATTCCGGCCATGCTTCGCCCGTCAAGGACGACCTCGCCCTCGTCGGGGGTGAGGTCGCCGCTGATGAGATTGAAAACCGTGGTTTTCCCGGCGCCGTTCGGGCCCAGCACGCCAAGCACCTCGCCCCTTTTCGCCTCGAACGAAAGGTTGTGTGTGACGCGCAGGGCACCGAACGACTTCGACAGATTCTTTGCGGAAAAGAGGGCCGCGCCTGCGGCATGGCCCTCCGGATGTGCGCACGTCAACCCTGCCAAGACATCATCTCCAGCTTGGCTTCGGGCTCCATGATCGGATAGGTCTTCGCTTCCACGATCTTCAGATCGTAGGGCCACTTCTCGCCCTTGCGCCATTGCCCGCCGAGAATCGGCGTCTTGGACACGTTGGGATGCGGGCCACCTGCCCATTTCACCTTGCCCACCATGGTGGTGAGATCCGTGGCTTTCAGGGCATCGCGGATCGAGGCACGGTCGAGCGGATCTTCCGCGCGCTTGAGCGTGTCGAGCACGACTTCCCAGATCGCATGGGAATAGCCAAGGGGCTGCGTCCATTGCTTTTTGGTCTTCTGCTCCCACGCGGCTGCCAACTGGGCGGAGCTTTCGCCTGTGATCGTGGATACATATGGGAAGGCGGGCGTCCACCAGACTTCGGTCGACATGCCATTCCCAAGATTGCCCAGCGCTTCGACAGCCGAAGGAAAGAGAAGGCCGGCGGCGACGGTCGTGATCTTCGGCTTGAAACCCTGCTGCGCGCACTGAATGGCGGCCGTGCGCAAATCGCCCGGGAACACGAGACCGCCGAGAATATCGCAACCCGCACCCTTGAACGCGGCAATCTGCGCTGAGAAGTCGTTGGTGCGAGGTTCGAACAGCGAAGGCTTGACGACTTCGAAGCCAGCGGCGCGCAGTGCGGGCGGCAGGCCGAATTCCTCGCTACCCCAGACTTCGCCGTCGGTGTTGCGCGGCAGCAGCAGACCGACCTTCTTGTTGGTATCCGCACTCGACCACATGTTGACGAACGAGGAGATGATATCCTCGAGGCCCCAGAAGAAATGATAGGTCCATTCGAACGGCTCTCCGCCGCGCGGCATCACGACGGCCTGCCAGGGGGCGGTGGAGGAAACAGAGGGCACGCCGTTCAATTCGGCCTGCTCTGAGACCGGCAAGGTCACGTCGGTCGTCGATGCCGGAATAATGATCTGAACCTCCTCGTTGAGGATCAACTCACCCGCCACTTCAGCAGCACGGTTGGCATTCGACTGGGAATCGCGCTCGATGATCTCCACCTGATACGTCGTGCCGCGGATGTCGAGCCCCGCTCCGATATGACTGCGGATAAACTCCAGCGCATAGGCATCGGTCTCGCCGAACGATCCCATGGCGCCCGTCTGCGGGCTGACGAAGCCGATGCGGATCGTCGAATTGGATGCCGCGCGGAGATAGGACGGCGCGGAAAGGGCAAGCGCCCCGGCGCCGAGCCCCTTGAGAGCAGTGCGGCGCGAAATTCCCTTGAGTTCTGTCACAGTAGTTCCTCCCTTCAAAATGGTGCAAGCGCTCGCTGGATGCGTTCCCTGTTGATAGGGCTCCTCCCGCATCCAATCCTCCCTGCATTCAAAGTCGGTGTTAGCGCCAGAATTCGGCGTTGTCGCCGCCTCCCCGCGTAATGGTCCCGCTGAGCAAATATCTCTGTCGCGTACAGCACAGTCCGTTTGATCCAGATCAACATTGTCAGTCTCACAGCATCATGATTGCGTGGAGCGCCGCTTTGAAAGCCCTCACGCCCCGCGCGGGTGCAAAATTCATCATTGCGTTTGGATCCCGTCGGGAGAGCAGCGGAAGCATGCCGCAATCGGCTTGAATGGAACAGAACAGCACGCCAGCGGACAAGAAAAATGGTTTGCGGTCCGGTCCGGCATTGACATCGCCTACCGGGCTTCCCGATGCTGTTCGGATACAGGCGGACGCCGACTGTTCGGCAAGAATTAGAAACGTGGCCAGCAGACGGGCTGCCCGGTTGGACTGCGATCGAGAATCTTTCTGGCCACGCTGCCAAAGACCCTAGAACATTCCTGACTGAGCCTGAGGTTCTCGCCCCGGCATTGTGAAAAAAAGCCGGGCACCTGCAAAGTACCCGGCTCGGTCTGGACTTATTTGCTGAGATCCGGCGCCTCGTTCATGAGTGCGGGATCCCAGTGCTCGACCGCCTTGCCATTCCGGATACGCCAGGTGTCGAACCATGCGGTGGTGTACTGACCGTTTGGACCAACCGCCTTACGTCGCGATATTACTGTAACAAGATCGCCTTCGGCCATCACCTCTACGACAGGAAAGCTGATTGTCTCCGGTATGGGCGTCGGCTTCACCTTGAGCACTTGTGTAAAGAAGTCCACCACCGCCTTCAGTCCGTCGGCAGCGTTGGGATTGTGCTGGATGTAGTCTTCGGCGATGTACTCGGGCGCCTGATCCCAGTGGTTGGCTTCCAACAGATCACGGATGATACGGTAGACCACCTGCTTGTTCGCATTTAGTTGAGGATCCGGGCTGGTAAACAGCTTGTCAGGGTTGGCTGCGGGTTCTACCGCAGTCTGCGCAAACGCTGGCGCACTCAGCAGAATTGCGGCAGTGACCAGTGAAATCAGGAAACTTTTCACGTCATTATCCTTTCGGGTTTGGCTGAAATTGCAAATCTACATGCCGGCATACAGAATTTACCTTTACCGGCTGCTCGCGAGATAGAAGGCGGAATGCGGGCTCCCCCACCCCATCCACTTAAGCGCGTTCCAACGATACTGCGACAACGCACCAGAAACCGCTCGCACCAGGGCAGGTATCGTCCGCTCGCAGAGCCCCGAATCTGGCTAGTTGACTTATCTGGACGTCAGTATTGAAGGCGATGGTCGTCGTTGTCACCCTCGATCATCGTCTTGACGAGGTTCAGGTCTAGGGTTTGACAGGCATCAATGATGAGTGGTGTGCCGCAATCTTCCAATCGCCGTTCGATTTAGCCAGCACAAAGTGAAACCGGAGGGGGGTGGCCTGTGCTGTGCCATCGATATCCCGGCTTACCTCAACTACACCCGCATCCACCACGACCTCGTCGCTCAGGACAAGCGTGCTGCGTGACGTTACCTCGACCTTGGTTGCGGGGTTCGGATGTTTGAAGGCGGCAACGAAATAGGCGCGCGCTGCATCCTGGTTGTTAGCAGGTTCGTTTATGATCGTTGGCCAGAATAGAGCGTCGCCCTGGTACAGTCCGACGATTTGATCGACATCCTTGGCAATGAAAGCCTCGGCCCATTGTGAGATGACGGCTTTGGCGTCTTCGGTTGGCTCGGCCAACGCGTTGCCAACGCTAAGCAGAAGAACTGTCAATGTCGTGAGCAATCTAGTCATGTTTTTTCCTCCAGTTTTGGTGTGTATCTGCAACGGGTAGTTGTTAACCGGATGTTCGGAGCGAAACCGGCACGCAAATCCGATCAACTTCATCGGCGCAGTTTTTCCCCTTTACATAGACAAGCGCGATTGGACACATTCCCGAAGTGTCGGGTTCCGCTCGCACCTCCTCTTCCCTGCGTGCAGGCCTGTGTTAGTCTTTGAAATCGATCCTGTCGCTGTCTTGCCTCGCAATGTTCCCGTTCAGCAAAAATCTCTGTCCCGCTCAGCAAAGCTCGTTTGATCGAGATCATTATGTTGGTGAGGCGGCAGTTTTGCTGCGTGCAATTCACGGCATTTAGGGAGGAACACCATGCCCGAAGCAGCGACAAGCGAATTTTGGCGCGACATCAAGCCAATCACCAAGGTCTTCCAGCCGGATGCGAAACCAGAGGTGTATCTTCCGAATGCTCCGACAGAGGACGAGCGCTACTACGTGCCGTTCACGGAAACGGTCTCGTCGCGGCCCTTGTGGATTTCGCCGGAAAAGAACATGTGGTGCGATATCCTGATGGCCAAGAAAGCCGGGCTGGTGAACCGCCACTACCACCCTCACGAAGTGTTCGCCTACACGATCTCCGGTAAGTGGGGATATCTGGAACACGACTGGACTGCGACCGCAGGGGACTTCGTCTACGAAACACCCGGCGAAGGGCACACGCTGATCGCCTACGAGAGCGAAGAGCCGATGCGGGTTCATTTCAAGGTCACCGGCCCTCTGGTCTGGCTGGACGAAGATGGCGAACCGAACGGGTTTTACGACGTTCACGACTACATTCGCATGGCCCGCGAGCATTACGACAAGGTCGGCATCGGTGCCGACTACATCAACGCGTTAATCCGTTAATGTCGCTGATAAACGACACTGGCTTTGCCGCCGCTGTCTGGCACGGAGCGGGGGACATTCGGATCGAATGTCGCTCGCGCGTTCCCCTCAGGCCCGGAGAGGTTCGTCTCAAGGTTTCGCTTTGCGGAATCTGCGGCAGCGATGTCCACGAGTTCCGTGATGGCCCGCACGCCATTCCGGTGGCAACACCGCATCCAGTCTCGGGTGAGACGGCGCCTCTCGTTATCGGCCACGAGTTCTCGGGCGAGGTCATCGAAGCGGCAGCGGACATCGATCTCGCCCCCGGCACCAGGGTCGCAGTCGAGCCGGAATACCGGTGTGACAGATGTCCGGCCTGCCGGCGCGGCGAATACAATCTCTGCGTATCCATGGGATTTGCCGGGTTGATGGGATCGGGCGGAATGGCGGAAGAGGCCGTTTTGCCTGCTTACATGCTTCACCCTCTCCCGGACGCCGTAACCGACAGGCAGGCAGCCGTCCTTGAACCGGCTGCGGTTGCGCTTCACGCATTGCGTCGCGGGCGCGTGCGTGCGGGAGACACGGTGGCCGTGGCCGGAGCCGGCCCGATCGGCCTGCTCATTGCCCAGCTTGCCCACGTCGCTGGTGCGCGACGGGTAATCGTCAGCGACCTCTCTGACGCCCGACTGGCGATGGCCCGCAGTCTCGGGGCAACGGAAACGGTCAATGTCGCTTCAGGCGATCTTGCCGCGGTTGCCAATGGCGTGGACGTGGCTTTTGAGGCCGTCGGCACCCAGGCGACGCTCGACGCCGCGATTGCTTCTGTACGCAAGGGCGGTCGCGTCGTCTTCGTCGGACTGTGCGGCGGCCGGGTTTCGCTCGATGGCTTCGATCTCGTCAACCGCGAAGTGGAGATCATCCCATCGGTCGGTTACCGGGATGTCTATCCGGACCTGATCGGGATGATCGCAGGTGGCCTGTTCGATCCCTCGAGGATCGTCACACGCGAGATCGCACTGGCCAGCGCGGTGACCGAAGGTTTCGCGCGTCTGGCAAGCCCGGGCCAGGACGTAAAAATTCTTATCAATCCATCCTCGAAAGGAGCGCGGCCATGAGCTTTGCGCCTGATCTGTTCAAAGGAAAAGTTGTTGTTGTCGTTGGCGGCACATCGGGCATCGGGGCGGCGGCCGCGATTGCCTTCGCCGACCTCGGCGCGGAACTGCACGTGGCGGGTCTGAACGCCAGCGATCCGCAGGCGCCGGCCGGCGCATCCGTCACAGTCACCGAACTGGATGTTCGCGATGCAGCATCGCTTGCCGCATTTCTGGACCCGCTGCCACGGATCGACGTGCTCGTGAACTGCGCCGGCGTCAGCCGAGACCGCGATGAATGGAACCCTGAGACCTTCGCGAACGTGATGGCAATCAACTTCTTTCCGGTCATGGAAGCCTCGCGACTGGCGCGGCCGAAAATGGCAAGCGGCGCGGCAATCATCAACATTGCGTCCATGTACTCGACCTTCGGAGCGGCGGACCGTCCGGCCTACGCCTCTTCCAAGGGTGCGATCGTGCAGCTCACGAAATCCCTGGCCCAGGAATATGCACCCGAGGTGCGGGTGAACGCGGTCGCGCCCGGCTGGATTGTCACGCCCTTGAGCCGGGGATTGTTCTCCGACGCGAACGCCTCGGCGCCCATCATGGCGCGCATCCCGTTCGGCCGCTGGGGAGAGGCAAGGGAGATCGCCGATGCGATCGTATACCTCGCAAGCCCGGCCGCAGGCTACGTGACAGGGACCGTCCTGCCGGTCGACGGTGGATATCTGACCGTTTGACCCCGCCCGTTTTCAGTATATCATCATTGTCGAAATGAGCGCAGCTTGGGAGGGCTGCGCATGGCGAGGAGGATGGAATGATAGCCGGCACACACACTGTCCCGCGGGGGACAAAACCCGATCGCCTGATGTCGTTCGACACGCGCGACGTGGCTGTCAACGATCGCATAGATTACTGGGAAGAGCGATGTGCGGAGCGCGTGGTGGGTCTGCACTGCACGAGCATGTCGGAAAGCGGCCTGGAAGCGCGGTTCGAATATTGTGATTTCGGCTCCATCAAGATGATCGACATCACCGGCAATCAGCATGTCATCGAGAGATCGCCTCTTCTGCTGCGGCGCTTCGAGAAGGACAGCGTCTTTGTGACGTTCCTGCGAAAAGGCTCGGCATTCGTCAACAGGGCGCAATCCTGCACGGTGCTTGGCGAAGGTGACGTGGTCATATACGACACTAACAAACCCTATATGCACGGATTTCCGGCGCAGATGCGCCATGTGATCTATGAAATACCCGGCGCGGATTTTCGGGAAAGATTTCCCCGTTGGGAACTGAGCGAGGCGGTGCGGTTCGATGCCTTGCTCAATCCGACCCGTATTGTTTCGCGGGCACTGCGCGCGGTTGTGGAAACGGATTTGCGGCTCCTTGAAACGCCTGCGCAAAGGCAATCCCACGAGGAGCGCCTGTGGACGGTCTTGGAAACCGCCCATGCATTCTCCAACGGCAAGGCGCGCTCGGCCTACCACACGGCGGTACGCGAGCGCGTCCGTCAGTTCATCGAAGCCAACCTGCACGACCCCGAACTCTGTCCCGCCGGGATATCGCGCGAGATGGGAATGAGTCTGCGCCAGCTCAACCGCTTGTTCGAGGGCGATGCCAACACCCTCACCGCGATGATACAAACACGGCGTTTGCAGAGGTGTCACGCGGATCTGGCCCGCCCGAGCCATTATCCGAAAAGCATTTCGGAGATCGCCTTCAATTGGGGTTTCCGCAACCTGTCGCACTTCTCCCGGCGGTTCAGAGCCGAGTTCGGGGTCAGTCCATCCGCATTCGCTGAGATGGCTAAACGCTGACGGTCGCAAGTTTGTTGCGTTCGGCAATGCGCCATGCCCGTGGCGTATTGCCCGTTCGCTTCAGGAAAAACCTCGAAAAATAGGCCGGATCGGCGAATCCCAACCGGTAACCGATCTCCTGAACGCTTCCGAACGAAAAAATCAGCTCCCGCTTTGCCTCTTCCAACAGCTTGCGGGTGATCAGTTCGTGCGCGCCATGCCCGGTCATCGCCTTGACGAACCGGTTCAGGTGGGTCGGCGATATGCCAAGTTCGGCGGCATAGAATGCCGCTGGCTGATGCGTGCGCAAATGACGATGAACAAGCCCGTTCAGCCGCTCCATCCGACGACCGTTCTCGTCGGTCGCTTCGCCTTCGCCACCCTGCGAAAGCCTTGCGGTCAATTGCAGGGCAAGGATCACATACGCTTCGAGAAGATCGTTGCGCCCGGTTCGCTGTTCCGCATATTCCGCTCCCAGTCGCGTCAGCGTTCCGGCCACATAGGCGCCTTCGGGGTCGCCCGGATCCAGGTGTGTCACACGCGGCACCGCAAGCCATGCCCCCAGATGGCTCCTGTCTCCGGGCGAAGCTCTCAGACGAGAAGCCAAAACCGTAATCACGAAACCATCGATATCTTTCGAGAAGCGGAAGCCATGATTGACCCCTGGCGGCACGGTAATGAAGCTTAAGGGCCGGAGGGTATGCTTCTCCTCGCCGAAGATCGCATCGCCGGACCCTGCCTGAAGATACAGGATCTGAAAAAAACTCTCATGCCGATGCACCCGGATTTCCCAGTGATGAAGGCTGCTCCGCGAGGGTATGGTTTCGCAATGCAGCCAGACGCTCGGCTTCCGCCCCGATTGCTCGCCATAAAGGTCATAGGTCGGCACGGGCTTCGTCAGGACACCTTCCTCCGTTATGTTCGATATGTACAATTTCTGGCCTGAATTGTCCATTGTTGCGCACCCCTCCCGCGCAGACAATTCAGCCGAAAACAACGCGTGGGGAGGAAACATGCGCACCAGGATCGCCATCATCGGCTCTGGACCGTCAGGTCTGCTTTTGGGACAGTTGCTAACCGAGGCCGGCATCGACAACATCATTCTCGATCGCGTGGGCAAGGACTACATCCTCGGTCGCGTCCGGGCCGGTGTGCTGGAGGAAGGCACCGTCGGTTTGATGGACAAGGCGAAATCCAGCACCCGGATTCACGCCGAGGGTTTGCCGCATGACGGCTTCTCCCTCGCCTTCGACGGTCGCGATCACCGCATCGATCTGCACGGGCTGACGGGCGGAAAACGTGTCATGGTCTACGGCCAGACGGAACTGACGCGCGATCTGATGGAACATCGGGAAAACAGCGGCGCCCTGACGATCTACGATGCGACCAATGTCCAACCGCACGATTTCGATGGTCAGGCACCTTGGGTATCCTATGAGAAGGACGGGATGACCCACCGGCTTGATTGCGATTTCATCGCAGGCTGCGACGGGTTTCACGGCGCCAGTCGCAAGGCCGTGCCCGAGCGCTCGATCACGACCTTCGAGAGGGTCTACCCCTTTGGCTGGCTTGGCATCCTCGTGGATGTGACGCCGGTCAGCCATGAACTGGTCTATGCCAATCATCCGCGCGGGTTTGCATTGTGTTCGATGCGATCGGAAACGCGCAGCCGTTATTATATCCAATGCGCACTCGACGAGAAGGTGGAGAACTGGAGCGACGACCGCTTCTGGGACGAATTGCGGCGACGCCTGCCCCTACATCACGCCGAGGCGCTTAAAACGGCACCGTCCTTCGAAAAATCGATCGCGCCGCTGCGGTCCTTCGTGGCGGAGCCGATGCGCTTCGGACGGCTTTTTCTCGTCGGCGATGCCGCCCATATCGTTCCACCCACGGGGGCCAAGGGCCTGAACCTTGCAGCAAGCGATGTGCATTATCTGTTTTCAGGGCTGGTCGAGCACTATCACGACCGTTCGAACGCCGGAATCGATGCCTATTCGCAGCGCGCGCTGTCCCGCGTCTGGAAAGCCGTGCGCTTCTCCTGGTGGATGACGACGATGATGCATCGTTTCCCCGAAACCAGCGATTTCGACCAGAAGATTCAGGAAGCCGAACTCGATTATCTGACGCAGTCCACAGCTGCATCAACGGCGCTTGCCGAAAACTATGTCGGTCTGCCCTATTGAAGCCAGTGCCTTTCATGGGAAAATCATCTAGGATCTCTCCCATGAAAGGCTGCTTCAGTATCGCGTCAGACGCGCTCGAGCGTGATCGCAATGCCCTGCCCCACGCCGATGCACATGGTCGCAAGAGCGAAGCGCTTGCCAGCAAGAGACAATTCGAGTGCCGCCGTACCCGCCAGGCGGGCGCCGGGCCGATGCCCATGACACGTGGCGGCACACCCGCAGTTGCTCCGCCCAGAATGCGGGCGATCGGCGTCAACCCGTATTTGACGATCATCGACGTTCACCGTCATTGACGCCGGATGCATTGCTGGCGGTGACGGTCGCTCCCTGCATTCGATTGACCGGCTTGAGCTTGGGCAAGGACGTCGATGCTCGTCGCTGGGGAACTGACATGGCCCAATCGCCCGGCACCCTCAAGGAAAGCGCGTCGCAAACCGCTAGCCGCTACGTCCATATCGGCCGCTGCCGTCCATGGTCACGGCAACAGGCGTATCGCTGACGAAAGCGCTTCAGCTTCTCGGCAACGTCGCGTCTCTCGGTCAGCCGGCCACCGAGTGAGGAGCAGGCCCCGGCTGCCTGCAGGTTGCCTCTGTCATTCCTCCCCAAAGACGAACAAGCTCCATCCGAAAAGGCCGGAGATTTTGCAATCTCCGGCCTTCGAGCTTCGACGTCGGAACACGATCCACACCCCGTTCTATGTTACGAGGCACGCCTCATCGTCGTATTGCCGTAGCTTTCTTCCCGCAGGCTTTGCTTGCGCCCGTCTGCCGTACGGAACTGGCCGAGCAGTTCCGTCAGCTTGCCGCTTTCCTGCGCAAGACCGGCGCCGGCGGCGTTCATCTCTTCGACCATCGCCGCATTTTGTTGCGTCGCCTGATCCATGTGGTTCACGGCCGTATTCACTTCGCCGAGGCCAAGCGACTGCTCCTGTGCCGCTGTCGCGATGGCGTCCATATGCAGATTGATGGACTGTACCAGCCCCGCAATCGCCGTGAGACCCTCACCCGTGTCATTGACCAGTTTCACGCCTTCGCCGACCGCAACCGCGGAATTCCCGATCAGTGACTTGATCTCCTTGGCAGCATTTGCGGATCGCTGTGCGAGCTCACGGACCTCCTGGGCAACGACGGCGAAACCCTTGCCGGCATCGCCCGCCCGCGCCGCTTCCACGCCGGCGTTCAAGGCCAGAAGGTTTGTCTGGAAGGCAATCTCATCGATCACGCTGATGATCTGGCCGATCTGAAGCGACGAGTGCTCGATCCGCTGCATCGCCAGCACCGCATTGCCGACGACGACGCCGGACTGTTCGGCACGGCTCCTCGTGTCGCGCACCAGATTGCGTGCCTCGGCGCTTCGTTTCGAAGTCGCCGTCACGTTGGCTGTGATTTCCTCCAGTGCCGCTGCGGTCTCTTCCAAAGAGGCTGCCTGCTGTTCGGTACGTCTAGCAAGATTGTCGGACGCATGCGAAATCTCGCTGCTTCCCCCAAAGACGACCGATGCCGAGTGGCCCACGGCCAGAAGTGTCGAACGCAATTGTGCGACGGAGGTATTGAAGTCCTGGCGCAAAGCCTCGAACTGCGGCGCGAACTGATCCTCGATTTCGCACAGCATATCGCCGGATGCCAGTCGCTTCAGGCCGGCGGCAAGCGTTCCGGTCGCGCGCGTCAGGCGCTCTTCCGCTTCGGCCTCGACACGCCGTTGTGTTTCGACACGATCCTGCTCCGCTATGAGCCGGTTCTCTTCGGTGCTGGCCTCCAGCGCCCTGTTGCGAATTGCGGCCTCGCGGAACACCTCCACGGAGCGCGCCATCCCGCCGATCTCATCGGTGCGGCCCGTGAAGGGAATAGCTGCCGAGGTTTCGCCCGCCGCAAGACTACTCATGCGCGCCTCGATCTGCCGGATGTTGCGCGATACCTGTCTGACCACGAAGGCGCAAAGCCCGATGGCAAGGACACCGATCGCCAGGGTCAAAGCGAGATAGGAATGAAATGCGTCGCGGGTTTCCTTCAGCCGGCCTTGCGCGGCGCCATTGAGATCCGTACTGGTTTTCTCGATCAAACCCGACATCATGACCATCTGCGCCGTCGAGGCGGCGTTCCAGCGCTCGAGCAGGTCCGGCGCAGGCGCTTGCAGGGACTGGTTCGCGTAAAACTTGTTGCGCGTCTCGGCAAGAAATTGTCCGTCGCCCGTAGTCTGGAAGGTGTCGAAACTGTCGACCACATCCGCGGGCAGATATTCGCGGAGCGGAGCGCGGTAAAGATCACGCAAGCCCTTTGCGTGTAGCGCAAAGACATATTGTGCGTTGTCGATCGGCAGCGCTTCCAAAAACTGCTGGCCCATGCGGATGTCGATAAGACCGGCATCATTGACCTGCATCAGCGCATGAAACCCCTCGATATAGCGTGCGAGCTCAAGATCGCCGATCGTCGCTCCGGAGCGTCTCGTCAGCTCAAGACCCGCGGCCGCAGCCGGCTGCATGACGAAAAGTGCCTCGTTGATGGCAGCAGTACCCGCATCCGAACGCGTCCGGAACCCTGGTATCAGGGCATATTTTTCACGTATCGTAGCGATTGCGCCCTCGATCGCACTGTCTGCCCTGCCAGCCTTTTTCCAGCCGTCATAGGCTGAAAAAAGCGCATCGAAAGCCTCATCCGTGATGCGTCTGCGCTCCACCTTGTTTTCGGGAGTAGCAAAGGACTCGGATGGCAGGACCTGGGCGATTTTCCCACCCGCATTGGCCAACTGCTGTACGATCAGCTGCTTTTCAATGGAGACGAACTGCTCGTAGCTTTGCCACGCGGCAGTGGCGCCAAGAAGAAGAAAGGCAGCGAGGGGTACAATTGCAATCAAATAGAGAAGGCTGCGAAGAGAAAAGCGGGCCATGGCAGTTTCCATAGATACAGGGTTTCAGCAAAATTCGTCGTCTTTGTCGTTCGGAATTAAGCTAAATTGTCTATTTTAAAAGGATAAATAAATCGTAATTTTCGCCAACAGAAACAAATATTCTGCAAGCTAGGAACAGTATATTAGACGAGGAAGCAAATATATTCCTGCCGGCAGGCACAAACCTCCCCTGCCAGTGTGCAGTGCAGCAATTTCAGGAAAGTTCGAATATAAAACGACATGATAGTGCAATGGTTGAAATCCGGCATTTGCAAAAGCTAAGAGTGATCTTCCCGACCTGCACGTTCATCGCGCTCGTAGTCGATGGCCTGCCCGTGCCATCCCGCTTCGCGCTTTTCCCAGAACAGGGACCGCAACGTCGAGGCGATGGGTCCCGGTCGGTCATGTCCCAGAATACGTCCATCCAGTCGGGCGGCCGGCATGACCCCGCCGGCGGTGGTGGACAGGAAAATTTCATCCGCCAATTTGAGTTCGTCCGCGTGGACGGCCCTGACGTTCGTCTCGATGCCAAGTTCGGCGCAAAGTTCGAGGACCGTTCGGCGGGTGATGCCCTGAAGAGCGCCGCGGTCCGATGTGACGACAATGCCGTCAATGACGGCAAAGACGTTATAGCCTGGCCCTTCCGTAACGAAGCCCTCCCGATCCAGCAGAATTGCGCCATCGGCACCGCGGTCGTGAGCCTCGAAGAGAGCCTGCGTGAGGTCGCCCCAGTGAAAATTCTTGACGGTCGGATCGACCGAACGATCCGGAATACGCGGCGTCTCGGCAACGATTAGATGCGCTCCGCGCTCCTGGATCGCCGGGGGTATGATCCAGGCGAACGGCCTTGCAAAAACCGCGATATAGTTTCGGGCGTTGGCCGGGTGGTTCGGCAGTCCTTGCCGGGTTCTGCCCCGCAGGCAGTCCATCCCCACATAGGCATCGCGCAATTGTGAAAGCGCAACGACGGCCAAAGCGATGTCTCGGATGTCGCTGTCGCTTTCGTCCGGCTCCATCCGCCAGGATTTCATCGAACGCCGGAAGCGGTCTATGTGATCGTCGAGGCGAAAGAACAAACCTTTCCAGACGCTTGCGACGTCATAGGTCACATCGGACCGGCGATAGGCCCACTCCGTGATCGGTATCGCGGCGCTGGCGAGAGGCATGAAAGTTCCGTCGATATAGGCAGCCCCGCCTTGGTATTTTTCCTTTTGCTGCCAGGCTTCGGCGAAGGCTTTCTCGATCCTCGTCATCACGATGCCAGCTCCCGAACGAGCGGAAACAGAATGTCGAGCATTGCGTGAACGTCCGCTTCCGTGATGACGAGGGGCGGGCAAAGGGCAAGCCGGCCGTTTCGCGCCCGGATGATCAAACCCCTGTCGAGCGCCCTGGAAACGATTGTCTGTGCGGCGGCATCCGGTAATCTGGTCCGCGCCTTTTTGTCCGCGACAAGCTCGAGGCCGATCATCAACCCCAGCCCTTCCACCTGCCCCACATTCGGCAGCGGCAGGAAATCCTTCTGCAGGCGTGCCATCATCAAGGTATGCATCGCATTGACGTTTTCCTCGATGCCGTCGTCGTCATAGGCGTCGAATGCGGCATTGGCCGCGGCCATCGCGAGTGGGTGCCCGGTATGGGTGAAGCCGGAAAGCTTGGCGCCGGACAGAACGTCGACGATCCGGCTGCTGACCACGGCACCTCCACAGGGCACATAGCATGAATTGATGCCCTTGCCAACGATCATCATATCCGGCTTCAGCTGCCAGTGGTCCGCGGCAAACCGGGGGCCGGTACGGTGGAAGCCCGTCATCACCTCGTCGAGGATCAGGAGAACCCCGTAGCGGTCGCAGATCTCTCTGACCAGCGGCCAGTATCCGGGTGGTGGCGGAACGTACCCGCCCACACCGAGGACGGGCTCGGCGATGAAGGCCGCAACGCTGTCGGGACCCTCCATTTCGATGGCCTGAGCAAGTTGGTCTGCGGCCAGCCTTGCATAGATTTCGGGCTCGATTCCGGCTCCGGCGCGATAGGGGTCGGGCGCGGCAATGTGAATGTGGCCGGGCATCAATCGCTGGATCGACGTCTGGCCCCCCATCGCCATGCCAGTCGCCGCCATCGCGCCCGTCGTGCCGCCGTGATAGCCATTGTAGCGGGAGATGATCTTGGTCTTGTTGCGCCCGAGCCGTGACCAGTAGAGCCGAACCATCGCAAAGGCGGCCTCCACCCCTTCGGACCCGCCCGATGTGAACATCACATGGTTAAGGTCTCCCGGCGCAGATGCGGCCAGACGCTCGGCGCATTCGATCAATGCCGGGTGGCTGAATTGGTAGAATGCCGAAAGGTAAGGCAATTCGTCGACCTGGTCTTTGATCGCAGCGGTCAGACGCCCATATCCATAGCCAAGGTTGACGCAATTCAGCTGCGATCGACCGTCAATGAAGGATCTGCCCTCCATATCGTACAACCGAACCCCCTTGCCCCTCTTTACCACGAAGCTCACCTCCTGATGGACGGGGTGGTTCGGGTGGAGAACATGAGCGCGATCCCGCGCTATCTGGTGATTCAAGACGCGCTGTTCCATGGTCGATCCCCTACGCTGCTTCCTGCATTCCGGCGACGATTGCGCCTTCGGCCACCCAGCGGTCGAAGATGTCCAGAAGCGCATCGCTGAAGGCAGGATCGTTGATGTGCGCATCGATCGCCCGATATTCGATTTTCGGCTTGAGCTTTGCCTCGATCGTCGTGACGAAACCCTCAAGCCCTCGAGGATCGTGCATGGGCGCGCCGGGGCGGTCCCATTCATTGACACCCTGAAGAGGCATGACGAATGCCGTGCGGCCTTCGCATCGATTGAGCTTGGCGGCGATCACGTCCGCGATCATCACCTTGTCTGCAGCCGATGTCAGCGCTCCGCCGATCAGCCGGTTGTGCGCATAGAACTCGCTGGCCCTGTCGATCGCATCCCGGTCACCGGGGCGCAAATCCACACTGTCGATCGCGCCGGGAGCAACGATCTGCGGGACTTTCATTCGCCCCGCCGCTTCGAGCCGCGTCGGCCCCGCGGAAACCGGACTGCCCAGCGCATGGTTTGACACCTCGATCAGGGACAGATCGAAGACGGCGGCAATGCGCCCTTGCTCGACAAGGGATTCCAGCGCCCGCCCGCCGAGGCCGACGGTATGGAACACGACGACTTCGTAGCCGCGCGCCTCGAGTGCCGGTTTCAGACGCCCGAGATATTTAAGGCATGAGGATCCCAACGACGAAATCCCGATCGCCGGCTTGGCCCATTCGATGCGCTTGGGATTGACGATGGCCGATCCGACGATCGCTCCGGCTGCCTGGCGCAACACCGAGCAGCACGCCGTATTCAATCCCCACAGCCCGCCGGCCCACAACACCATCATCAGGTCCGGAGCCACCCTCTCTGGCGGTATGATATGGGAAAACGATATCGACGACACGATCAGTTTTGCCACGCCAAGCGGCAGGGCCTTGGTGACCTCCAGGCCGAGATCGGTGCCCATCGTCCCGCCGATGACGAGAACGCCATCGATATCGCCCCGCCGGCAAAGGTTTTCTGCCAGGATTGCTGCCCCTTTCGCCATGTGTTGCATGGCGAGGTTTTCTTCGCCCAGTGCCGCAATTTCGGCAATCGTCATACCAGCTGCCTCGGCAACGCGATCATGGTCGATATCGACGGGGACGGCCGGCTGGCCAAGCACGCCGACATCCATGATGAGGGCACGCTGGCCCAGAGCCTCGATCTCGTTTCGCAGGAAGACCAGTTCCTCCGCTTTGGTATCTGCGGTTCCGACCAGGAGTATCGTCACCGATTTCGTCGAACGAGATTGCATGGGGCGCTCCGAAATTCCTGTCATTTGCCCGCCGTATCGATTGCAAGATCGCCCGAGCGACCGAGTACGAACAACAGGAAGAGATAGTAAAGGATGCCGGCGGCCAGCCAGATCAGGCCGAGTTTGACCGAGGATGCGCCCAACCCGCTGAGGACATAGGCGATGACGCAGAAACCGGCGGCAGGAGCAAGCCAGTGCTGCACGATCTTGCGGGATTTGTTCTTCACCCAATGAAACATGATGACGGAGGCGTTGACGAAGAGAAAGGCGACCAGTGCTCCGAAATTGACGAGGGACAGCAGGGCATCCAGATGCGCGACGAAACCGAGCAAGATGACGGCCATGACGACGGCCATGAACAGGATCGCGACGTAGGGCGTCTGGTAGCGGCTGTGGACACGGGCCAGAGGCGCAGGAAGCTGCCGGTCGCGCGCCATGGCGAACAGAACGCGCGAGACGGCGGCCTGCGGCGGGATGGATGACCCAAGTCCGGTTCCCAGGCCAACGGCAACTGTAATGATGAGCGAAAACCACGGAAGTCGCGCGTCAATGATCGCAAATGCAGCCGAGCTGGCGTCGGCGATGACCAGGCCGGTCGAAAGATCGGTCAAAATCCAGCTGACGAAAACATAGAGGCCACCCATGACAAGCAAACACAGGATGATGGCGCGCCCGACTTTACGGGTATCGCCGTCGCTGACCTCTTCGGCGAGCGTGGAGATGGCATCAAAGCCGAGAAATGTCAGTACGGCAACCGAAGCGCCGCTAACGGCGAGCGTCCAGTTAATGCCGCTTGCTGGAATGAGGGGGGCAAGCGTAAGGCTGCCCGAGCCCGCGCCGCCGTAGAGCGCGCCGAGTGCTGCAACGATGAAGACCAGGACTACGAACATGAGAATGCTGGCAATGACCATGTCTGCCCGCGTCGTTATCCGGACGCCGAAGAAATTGACGGCGGTCGAAATCGTCAGGAAAAACAAAACCCATGCCTGAATGGGGATTGCCGGAATAGCCGAGTTCATCACGACGCCGCCGAGAAGCACCATGAGGGCGGGCAGCAGAATGTAATCGAGCAGGATCGCCCATCCGGCAATGAAACCGAAAGCCTGCCCCATCGACGCGCGGGCGTAGTGATAGACGGACCCAGCAATCGGCACCGCTTTCGACATGGACGCGTAACTCAACCCCGTAAGCACCATTGCCAGGCAACCGATGAGATACGCCAGAACAACCATGCCTTCCGATGCTTCCCGCACGAAGCCGTAGACCGCAAACACGGCGATCGGGCTCATGAAGACAATGCCGTATAGTAAAAGATCAATCAGGCTGAGTGTTCTGCTTAGTTCCTGTTTGTACTGGATGCCAGCGTCGCTCATTTTTGTTCCCCTTTTTTAGGCCGGATACCCAGGGATGCCGAGGGACTGGGAACTTCTGACAGTCCGGGTCGCATATTCTGAGCACTCAGGCTGTTGGAAAGCTTAGAGAGCTTGCCGGAGGGGCGGAAATGAAAACGTCGAATAGGAATATTCGCGTGGCGAATGAAAGCCTGAGCAAAATAGACGTCATGCAATCATAACGACGTGAGAAACCGCCGCTCGTTCCCTTGCAGTACGGCACAGCTCAGTACACCACTTTCGTATGCCCTCGTATCGACATTCAGCCTGTTGCGGCGAACTTCCGGCAGGTCTGCCGGGGTATGTCCATGCACCACGAAACGTTCGAACAGACCGTCGTGGTTCAGGAATTCGTCACGAATCCACATCAAGTCGCGCGGGTCCTGCGCATCGATCGGAACACCGGGACGGATGCCGCCGTGAACGAAAAGATAATCGCCTCGACAGTGGCAGTGTTTCAGGTTCTGCAGGAACTGCAGATGCGGTTGCGGCATGGCCGCCTTCAGTCTGCCGGAAAGAGTGCCGAGGCCTTCGTCATCGAGTTCCGGCAAGGACACGTCATAGGCCGCGACCACGGCCTTGCCGCCGTGATTGAGCCAGGCGAGACCGGACCGGAGATCGCAGTCGAAGAGGAATTTCAGCAACAGGTCTTCGTGATTGCCCTTCAGGCAGACAATCTCGACGGGTAGGCCCTTCGCCTCTCCGGAGAGAAATTCCAGCACATCGCGCGACCCTGTGCCGCGACTGATGTAGTCTCCCAGAAAAACCAGCTCCGGGATTGGCACGGGAAATCGATCGATGTCGGCTAGAATGCGAGCGATGACGGTCTTGAGAAGATCCGCCCGTCCGTGAATGTCTCCCAAGGCATAGACACGCCGGCCGCCATCGATTTGCGGCCCCCCGGTATTCCACCAGGATACTTTGCCGGGAAACGAAACATCGCTGCGCAAACCCTTTTGTTCCTGCACTACATCGTCTCCCTGAAGCACTCGGCGATCTGGTCCCGCAACCAGTAATGTGCGGCCTGGTTGGTCATGAAACGATGCCAGACCATCAGGCAGGGTATCGGTTCGAGGCTGACAGGCAGATCGAACGCTCTCAACCCTTCGAGGCCTGAATATACCGAAGCATGCATCTCCGCCACCCTGCGCAGAACGAACGTGACCAGATCGGTGTCGCGCATGACGGCACTGGCCGCAAAAAGGTGCTGAACTGTCATGGCGGTGTGCATTTCCACGCCCCGCTCCGCCAGGAGACCGCCCAGGGCGCTTGTCGCCGGATGATGAACGCCGATCCCGACCAAAGGCAGATGGCTCAGCTTTTCGAGCGTCAGCGGCGACGCAAACAGCGGATGTCCGTCGCGCGCAAGGCCGCAGTAGTGATCGACCAAAAGCTCTTCAGCGACAAATCCGGACGGAACATTCCCGACTGGGCCAATGACCAGGTCAATCGCACCTGTTTCCAGCTTCTCGAGAATATCGAGCTCTTCCGTGGAGTGAATATGAAGACTGACATTCGGCGCGTGTTCCCGCAAGCGTTTGGCAAGCGGCGCGACAATGACGGTAGACGCATAATTGTAGACGGCGACGTTGAAAACATCCGTTGCGGTCATGGCATCGAACACCTGTGGCGCCAGCGCTGCCTGAAGCTGGCTGAGCATCTGCCGGACGGGCCCGGCGAGCGACAAGGCTCTGGGTGTGGGACGCATACCGCCCTCACCCCGCTCGAACAGTTCGTCTTTCAGCAGATGGCGTAGCTTGTTGAGTGCATGACTGACTGCAGGCTGGCTCAAACCGATGCGCGCTCCAACCTTGGTAACGCTTCGTTCCTTCATGAGTGCATCGAACACGACCAGAAGGTTCAGATCGAATCTTGACAGATTGATGGCTCGCACTCCTTGAAAAGTTGCGCCTTACAGTGCAACCCGCCTGCCTGCATCTTCAAACCAGCGGTAGATCGCATGCGATCTGAAATCGAAGCTGTGCGGAAGTCAACACAGGCACCGGTACGGGACGTCGGATGCCGTTCCGAATGTGGCGAGTGCCGGGCGCGCGACCGTGTTGATCATCGGCCGGGATGTGCCGGAGCGAAATCCATCCGGCCAGAACCCATCCGGGACTTGATCCTGCCGGATGATAAACTGCGTCAATATTGTTGACTAAAAAGGCCGACCGGCGTCTACAATGGCGCAACAGATTGTGAAACAAGGCCCCCGCCTCTCCAGGAAACCACCCGTGCCCGACTTCAATAGCCTTCTCGCCTTCGCATTGATCGCAATCGGAATGGTTTTGACCCCCGGACCAAATATGGTCTACCTGATTTCGCGCTCCATAAGCCAGGGACGCGACGCCGGTCTGATCTCGCTTGGGGGGGTGGCGCTAGGTCTTGTATTCTACATGTTGTGTGCTGCGTTTGGCATTACGGCACTCCTGCTGCTCGTGCCCTATGCCTATGATGCCATTCGCTTCACCGGTGCGCTGTATCTCCTGTGGCTGGCTTGGCAGGCGATCAGACCCGGTGGAACCTCCCCGTTTCAGGTGAAAGACCTGCCCAAGGACAGTCCCCGGAAGCTTTTCCTGATGGGCTTTCTGACAAATCTGCTCAATCCGAAGGTCGCGGTGATGTATCTGTCTTTGCTGCCGCAATTCATTCACCCCGAAAATGGAAGCGTCCTTGCGCAAAGCCTTGCCCTTGGTGGCATGCAAATCGCGATCAGCGTCACCGGAAATGCGACAATTGCGATTTCGGCCGGATCGATCTCACTTTTCCTAGCGCGCCGCCCGTCCTTTGCGCTAATTCAGCGCTGGATCATGGGCACCGTGCTCGCGACCCTGGCTGTCAGAATGGCCACGGAAGCCCGGCGATAGGCAGGACGCGCAGGACGGTCGCAAGGTCGTTATGTCGCTGCTGCCGGACGGCAAAGATGTACTCGACGCCATGTCGCCGCGGGCGGGCCTGATCACCGATCTTGCCATGGAAAAGCTCAACCCGGCGGAACGCGTGGCACTGATTTACCCGTTGCGGAAAATTTCAGAAGACGACGAAGTCAGAATCATGTGCATCGCTCCAAATTCAAGCAACGGCATGATGCCGTAACCGTTGCGCGGCGTTGTCACGTTGTTCGGGTAAGGCGACATTGAAGGTCTTGAGACGGATCAGACTAAAGCGTGTCGCGATCTTTCAGATTCGCTCCGTACGCTTTAAGTCTTTGTTTTTTCGCATGTCGTTCTCGCAAAACCGCTGCGCACTTTTGCGCGACATGCTTTAAAGTTTGGATCGCGGCTTTCCACCGCGCCATAGCGCAGATCCGGTGGATATGGGTGGCGACAGCTGAGAGCTTTTGATTCGATGTAACGAAGAGATTCCAGCAGAGCATTCGTCGAAGAATGAATTCGTCATGTGGCCGTCATTGTGAAAGCCGCAATGGTGTCCGACAACCGTCTGATGGACGCCTTGAAAGGAATCGAACCAACGCCACATCTATTGGATCACCCAATCGCTTGAATGTGCTGGATGGTTCATTGTTCTAGGATCACCAACAAAGCGTTCAGCGGTCACCGGCCTTCCCCAATGCGATCATGATCGGTTTGGCGAGATCCCAGAAGCTCCGGGTGAGGTATCCAAATTGCAGAAGTGTCGTCGCCAAACGGCAGGGCGCATCCCTCGTAAACGCATATGCCGACCCATGCGCAGATGACCGCGTCGAGCATGTCCTCAAACGCCTTCAACTGCCATGATGAAGCCTCGAGCGGAGGTAGCTGCAATGCAGCGGAAACGCCTTTTATTTCTAGGTCAAGTCTGGTGACGATCATACGCCAGGAATCGAAAAGTCTACGGCGCCGATTGATAGGGGCCTCCGTTGGCCAATAGTTGCGCGTTTTCGCCTGCTTGTAAGGCAGCCGCTTGTCGGCGCGCATCAGTTCGACCAGGGCTGGATGCGGGTAGACTTCCAACAGGCCAGGCGCGCTAATCTTCCTCGTCAGCAGGCCATAACCGCAGTGCTCGAAACCTCTCCTGAGATCATCGCTGATCCTTCCGGGCCTGATCGCGCTTGGTGTGTGGGTGCTGCATTGACGAGCGCCGTAAGCTGCCGAAACAAGATTGTCCGACACGCGCCGCGCTGCAATCGGCTCGCGAGATAGGGGCATATCTACGGCCACGAGATCGACAGGTGCTCCAGCAATTTTTCCTGAGGCAGCAAGGAGAGCCGCGGGTTCTGCGACCGAGCCAGAAGGGCGGGACGTGGAGATCACGCCTTCATCGGCATAGATCAAGAGGTGACGATAGGACGCTCCAGCGAAGATCAGGCGCCAAACGCCACCCATGGAGGAAACCAGAGCGACACCACTCGGTTGTGTCGCCGTCCAAGCTGCATCAATTCCCAGAACGGTCGTCATTGCATTCGGAACATTCAAGTAGCGCGGAAGCGATCAAACGCCGTCAGATACTTGACCGGCGGGTCGGCATCCCAGCAATAGATCCCTGTCCGCAGAAAATGCAGTTCCTCGTCGTGCTTCTCTTCCGGCAGCTCAATCCACCAGGATTTCGGACGGCCATCGGAACCATCCGACCACCGGTAACCGCGCGCCTTGAGCTGGTCCTTCATGTCGAATGGGCTGTTCTCAGCATAGATGCAAACCCGTGATCGCTGGCTGGCCTGATGGAGTTCCGCAAATGGAGTCGCGGTGGAACGGGGCCGCGTCTGCGCGAGCACTTCGAGCAGTGCGAAACAGTCATCGACAGCCCGGTGACCATCGTGGAAATAGCCCGACTGTCCGATCAAATAGCCGAGCTTACTCCCCTCAAACCCACGCGCCGGCCAGTCGACCTCTGACACGGAGCAGGCCCATGCTTTGTTGCAAAAGATCGGAGAAAATGCTTCGCAGAAAGGTCTGTCGAAGCCGGCGTTGTGGGCAATGACCAGATCGGCTGAATCAATGAGGGGTGTGAGCCGCGCCATGTCGATCGTCTGCCCAGCCACCATTTCATTGGTGATCCCGGTCAGGCGTGTGATTTCGGCCGGGATGGGAGCAGTCGGCTGCTGAAGCCCGCCGTAGACACCCGTGACATCGCCGATTTCGCCTGCGTCGTCAAAGGTGAAGGCAATTACGCCGATTTCGATGATCTCGTCAGATCGGTGGTTGAGGCCAGTGGTTTCGGTGTCGAGGATGATGGCCTGCCGCGGAAACCCGGGCCGAGCATCCTTTACAATTTCTCGCGGCAAGAGCTTTCGCAAGACTCGGTAGCTGCCGGTCGCTTCCAGATGACGGGCCATCGCTTCCTCATCCAGGTCGGTCTCCGCCTGCCCTCCCCTGACACCGACGCGTGCCCTGGCTGCCTTTGCAGCCGTCGGTGCAACGGCGGAGGCGAAGAAATCGAGTTGTGAAACCATCATGCTCCAATCAGAATGCACCGGTGGACGGCACCCTACGTGCCATGCTGAAGATAGGCAACGATAGCCCTATAGGTGGAATACTCGCTTGTTCCTTCTATCAATCATCTCGGCGTCGAATCGGAAACATGTCTTCGCCGCGGTGATGTAGACGGGTATGGTGTAGACGGCATAGCCAACGCACCCTCAGGGGCTCGTCATATCGGTCGTGATGAGCATCTACTGCCTGAGCCCCACACACTTCACATGTCTGCTTTTCCAGTTCACCTGCTTTCATCGCCCGCTGCACGGCAAGATGAGCATCATATTTGGCGGGATTCGCTCGTCGCCAGTTTGCCTGACGGGTATCGGTTTTCGGCATCGCTGAGTTCCAACTGAAGCTAAATGGTAACGAGCTCAGCAAGCTTGTCTGCCACCACGGTCATAGTATCATCTTCGGTACTCAGGCCACTCCGCGATGCCAGTAGGGGGCTAACGTTTCGAAGAGCCTCATACGTCGTGTTGTGGACAATGGGTACGAGCTGCTCGGTTGCTAAGAGTGCCGAGAGCTCCTTGTCGGCAACACCCGCCGCTGGAAGACGGCGAAGCAGCGCAGGTGTCACCAGCACGACGCCAACCCGGGACTTTGCCAGCCCCTTATCGATTTCTCGAAGCAGTGACGATCCCAAAGCAACGTCTTTTTCGCTAAACCAGACCGATACTCCACGCGCTTCCAAGAGATCATGCAGCGCCTTTGCATCCCCCTGCCGGTCGTCCCAAGCATGGCAGAGGAAGACATCACGAAGATCGGGTAGCTCCGCTCGGGTTTCGGCAGTGTGACGGACTGGCGTAAGAGCTCGCACCTCGGTAGGAGTATATAATACGGACGAACCGGCTTTCGACCAATTCGCTCGTACGCGTCCGGAACCGCTTCCGCTACTACCTGACGAGTAGGTAGAAGGCGATGGGAAGGACGAGTCAGACCCATAGCCGCTGCCATAACTGCTGTAACTGCTGTAGCCACCATACCGTCTGCCGCCACGGCATGCCGGGCAATTCGCTGCGGCGCTCGCTGAGCGGTGGCCTTCTTTCGGTGCTGTGCATTGAGCCATGGGAAAATCTCCCTTTAAATTGGGGTTAGCTGTCCTTGATCGTCGTACGCGGGTTGGCCTTGCCGTACTTCGTGGTCACGAACCTTCCGGAGATGGCGCTCCGGTGGGTGCCGCCAGTGCTCCCGCCACCCTTCGCTTGCCGCACCGTCGTCTGCGGGCTAGCTGATCCATGTTTGGCGGTTACAAACCGACCAGTGATTGCGCTGCGGAAGTTGCTTCCGCCTCCTTTGCCTTTCGCCATCTGCTTGCTCCTTTAGAGGCCCGCTAAGTCGGGCGATTCCAAAGTTACAACGCGAGGGTGTCAGATCATGTCACCCTCAACGGCCGCCTAAGCACTCGGATGCTGTCTCGGCTTGAGCATCGGCCTTATGGGAAGGCGGCGAAATCGGAGCGACGATGATCTTCAACCATCCTGCGGAGCCCCTCGGGGGCGATAACCTCTACTACGTCTCCCCATTGATAGAGATGCCACGCCATCTCCAGCCAACCTGAGGCATGAAAGCGGACGATAAGGCTACCATCCGTTTGCAGCTCGGCGGTTTGATCGGGGTGAAAGCAAAATCCGGCCGCCCTCGCAGCGGCGTGCGGAGCGAAACGCCAGATGATTTCGCCGTACTCTCTTTGGTCTTGATATACGCCGAATGAACGGGCCGCATACTCCTGCAGCGAGAAGCCGGGCGCGAAGCTGAAGCTCTGGTCCAAGGTCTGAGCGCTGAGGATTCGGTCCATGCGAAAATTCCGCATAGCATCACCCCGCTCTGGTTGGCGCGCCACCAGATAACTGCGGTGGCCCAGCAGCAGGCCATGTGGTTCAATGACCCGTTCGGAAGCATCCTCTGTTCCATAACGTATGCGCAGGAGGAATGGGCCACGCAGACCCTCGATCACGGCATCGAGCACCGCCGGCGCCAGGTTAACGCGCGGCCCGGGTCGAGTGACCGACCCCATCGCCAAAAGGACCGCTTCAACATCGGCTTCTGTGCGCATGGCGTCCTTGGGTGTTAGACGCGCCAGCAAGCCGTCGCGCAGATCATCTAGCGCAGCAGCGTGCCGTACTCGGCCGTCGCCCCGCGCCGTCCGGCTGGCAATCTCCAACGCCTCGATCGCAGTCTCCTGGCGAGGCTGGAGCCTGTCGAGAGCAGGATCGATGACGCGCCAGCGCCGTCGACGGTCGGGGCCATCTACCACCTCGACGTTAGCGAGTACTGTCTCCAGCGCGTCGGTCATGCGCTGCGCCGTGCGATGAGAAACCCCGAATTCCTCGCAGATCTCGTCGAGGCCGATCCCCGTCCGCCGCGTGGCGGCCAGACGCGCCAGCCTGATCAAGTCCTGAGCCTTGGCGAACGACATGATCCTAATCCTGGTCAAAGACTATGTCAGATATTGACACCCACGCACGCTATGGCTGAACGTGCAATCTGTCGAGATGCAAGTCTTGCCGCGGATTGCATTCGACCAGGGGGCAACAATGCGAACGATTGAGGGGGATCGGATACTCTTGTCCGCATCGGATCTGATGCGGTTCATGGGCTGCGCTCACGCAACCGCGCTCGATCTCGCCTATATGCATGGCAAGGGGCCAGTGCCGCGCGAAGATACCGAGGATGCGGCGCTGCTCCAGAAACAGGGCGATGCCCACGAAGCGGCTCACCTGGCCACACTGAAAGCGTCAGGTGTGACGGTGATCGAGATCGATCGCTCCGACCTTGCCGAGAATGCGCAGACAACCCGGGCGGCTTTGGCACGCGGTCCGCAGGTCGTCTTCCAAGGGGCGCTGCTGGGCGACAATTGGGGCGGTTGGTCCGACTTTTTCGAGCGCGTCGAGCGCCCGTCCGATCTCGGCCCCTTCAGCTACGAAGTCACCGACACCAAGCTCAAGCGGCGCCCCCATCCCAAACATGTGCTGCAGCTGGTACTCTACTCGGATTTGCTGACCGACATTCAAGGCGTCGCCCCGGAATTTGCCAATGTTGAACTCGGTGATGGTAGCCGGGCGCAGCTACGGCTCGCGGACTATCGGGCCTATGCACGCATGGCGCGTCAGCGGCTCGAGGCTTTCCTGGGAAACCCGGCGCCGACCCGGCCGATCCCCTGTGCCGATTGTGGGCTTTGCCGCTGGGGCGATCACTGCGAAGGCCAGTGGCAGGCCGAAGACAGCCTGTTCAACGTTGCCAATATTACCAGGACCCAGGTCAAGAAGCTCGAGGCGGCTGATATCACCACCATGGAGCGGCTGGCCGGGCTCGATCATCCCATCCGCGGCATGGCAGAGACCACCCGGGCGCGGCTGGTGCCACAGGCGCGCCTGCAGCACTCCCGCAAGACCGGGACGCCGGCCTTCGAGTTGCGTGAGGCCGAACCCGGCAAGGGCTTTGATCTTTTGCCCGCGCCGCAGCCGGGCGATCTTTTCTACGATATCGAGGGCGATCCGCATTACGAAGGCGGGCTCGAATATCTCCACGGCGTCTGGTTCGACGGCCAGTTCAAGGCTTTCTGGGCGCATGATCACGGCGCCGAAGCCCGGGCCTTGGCAGACCTTCTGGAATTTTTCCGGCAAAGGCTCGCAGCCTATCCCGAGGCGCGCATCTATCACTATGCGCCCTATGAGATCACCGCCTTGCGGCGGCTGACCGCACAGTATGGAACCGGCGAGGCCTTTCTCGATCGCCTGCTGCGCGAGCGGCGCTTTGTCGATCTTTTCGCGGTGGTGCGCGGCGCGCTGATCGGCTCGGAAGCCAATTACTCGATCAAGTCGATGGAAGCCTTCTATGGCCGGGTGCGCAAAGGTGAGGTCAAAACCGCCGGCGGCTCGGTCGTGGCCTATGAGCGCTGGCGCGAAACCGGCGAACAAACGATCCTCGACGAGATCGAAGACTATAACCGCATCGACTGTATTTCGACAGAGGAGCTGCGCGACTGGTTGGTGAGTATCCGTCCCGCCGCGCCCTGGCCGGTGCTTGCGGTGGATGCCGGCGACAAGGAAGTCGAGGAGGACGCCGATACGCAGTCCCTGCGCTCGAAGCTTGCCACATCCGGTCTGCCGCAAGAGCGGCAAGACATGTTGTTCAACCTCGGCCTGTTTCACAAGCGCGAGGCCAAGCCGGCGCAATGGGCGGTTTTCGACAGCGCTGGCAAGGACGAGGACGAGCTGATCGACGATCTCGATGCGTTGGCCGGCCTGGAAGCCATTCATGCGGCAGAACCCGTCAAACGCTCGGTGCTGCGCCGCTATCGCTTTCCGCTCCAGGAGACCAAGCTGCGGGCCGGCCGCAAAGCGACGGTCCCAGTCATTGACGGACCGCCGGCCACGGTCAGCATCGAAGAGCTCGACCGCAGTGAGCGGATCATCGCGGTCAAGGCGGGGGCGGCCAAGGCGCATCTATTGACCGATCGCCTGACGCTCCACCCGGACTGGCCGCTCAATACGGACGTCATTGCAGCGGCCCTGCGCGATGTGATCGAAGATCAGTGCGGTGCGCGCCGCCTGACCGCGCTCGATGATTTGCTTGCGCGCACGGCTCCACGTCTGGTGACGGGACCGCGCGCCGATCTGCTTGATGGCGCCGATCCACTGACCGGCACGATCGCGGCGATCGCCGCCATGGATGGCACCGTGCTGCCAATCCAAGGGCCGCCGGGAACCGGCAAGACCTATGTGACCGCACGAGCAATCCTTGCGCTAGTGCGCCAGGGGCACCGTGTTGGCGTGGCCTCGAACAGCCATGAGGCGATCCGCAATGTGCTGATGGGGTGCCTTGCCGCGCAAGATGATGGCGATCCTGTCCCGGGCCTGCGCATCGGGCACAAGGTCAGCAGCGGCGAAGACGGTTATCCGGACGACTGTACCGGCGTCATCCGCTCGACGGCCAATGACGATTCCCTCTGGAGCCGCGCCCATGTGGTCGGCGGCACCGCCTTCTTTTTTGCCCGATCCGAGCACGAGCAGGCGCTCGACTGGCTCTTCATCGATGAAGCCGGGCAAGTGGGGCTGGCCAATATGGTCGCCATGGGGCGCTGCGCGCGCAACATTGTTTTGGTCGGCGATCCCCGGCAATTGCCGCAGGTCATCCAGGGTGCCCATCCCGATCCGGCCAACCTTTCCTGTCTTGAGTGGATGCTGGGCGAGCACGCCACCATCCCGCCCGATCGCGGCATCTTTCTGCCGGTCTCGCGCCGTATGCATCCCGATGTCTGTGGGTTTATTTCGCGGCAGGTCTATGAAGGCAGGCTCGTTAGCGCGCCTGATACAGCCGTCCAGGCAGTCCGCGGGACGGGCTTTCCTGAAGCTGGTGCTTTCTGGGTGCCGGTCGTCCATGAGGGCAATGCCCAGATCGCAGCCGAGGAAGTCGCTGCCATTCAGGCTGCGATCGACGATCTGCTCTCGGGAAGTTGGACCGATAAGGATGGGACAACGCGCGCCTTTGAGCCCGCCGATATTATCGTCGTTGCGCCCTACAACGCGCAGGTCAATACCCTGCAAGACGCTTTGCCCGCTGGCATTCGTGTCGGCACGGTCGACAAATTCCAGGGGCAGGAAGCACCCGTCTGTCTGGTGTCCATGACCGCCTCCTCAGTCGAGGAAACACCGCGCGGCATGGATTTCCTGTTCTCGCTCAACCGCATCAATGTCGCTGTCTCGCGCGCCAAAGGCCTGGCGCTCGTCTTCGGGGCGCCGCGGTTGCGCGAAGCAAAATGCAACACCGTTGAACAGATGCGCCTCGTCAACACGCTATGCGCACTGCCTGAATTTGGAGGCGTTTGAATGTGGGAGAAGTTCGAGGCGCGCCTCGATGAGAATGATCCAAGGTATGCCGTGCAGCGTCACGCGTATCTTGGGTTGATCCGTGGCGCGGGGTTGCGCCCCGGAGATGGTCACGCGAAGAAGATGCTGCCCTTCAAATTTGGCGCTGGCGAGCTGCTGCTGTGGGGCATTGAGGGTTTGGCACGAAACTTTTATCTCCATCCCAAATGGGAGCCCCTTCTGAAGGGGGAGAGCTTCGACTGCGAAAAGAAGCCCTTCGATCCAAACAAGGGCGCTGGGGGAGGCCGGCACACCGGGCTCAATAGCAGTTGGGCATTTGAGAATGGTCCTTGTCTTGTCGTGCCAATCGAGAGCGACGATGCCTTACGCCGGCTGATCGCGGTGCTGTTGCGGTCTGGCGACGCGCTAGTGCTTAACCCGGCTGCGATCACGCGCTGGATCAAACGGCTACGCCGATTCTTTCCCGCCTTTGACCGGTTCGACCCGCCCGATCCGCATTTCGATGAGGCAGAGCGGACCTACAAGCTGGCGATTGCCGCCGAGCTCAAGACGGCGATCGCGAAAGCTGGGTCGGATAAAGAATTGGCCGATGCCGTTCACAGCGCGCTTTCAAAAAGCAATCTGGTAGATTGGCGCGTTTATTTGCCCATGTCGTCCAAGGGAGACGCCGATCGCGAGCTGCTCTGGCCGGCCTTGCGCGCGCTTGTCGACGCAGCGCTTGGCGCAGCGGACGGTCACGCCTCGGCGCTGAAGGCCTTCGTTGACGCGTGGATCGGGGCCGTCCCGGACGGCAAGCCCGATCCGGCGCGCCAGATCGCCGAATTCCTGTTCCTCCATCTCGCTCCGGACGAGGGCATTTATATCCGCCACTCTGTGCGCCAGGACCTCTGGCTCGAAGCGGTTGGCAGCCGCTTTCCCGATCATGCGTCGATGACCGACACCTATCGCGACGAATGGCGCTTCATGCAGGCCGTGCGCACCGCTTTTGCGGACCGGGGTCTGGCGCCGCGCGACATGATCGATGTGCAAAGCGCGCTGTGGATCGTCCACAATTACAAGGAAGAAGATGTGGCTATCTTTTCGCGAGAAGCGATCGAGGCGGCGATGGACGCCTATGATAGCTACCGCCAGTCGGGCGAACACGCCGCCATCTTCGAGGCCTTTGGCGAGCCGCGTGACCATTGGGTGCGCTCGACACGCGCGCGGCCGGGTCGCGTCTATCCGTCCAAGCCGATCGTTGGCTTCCTGCGCGGCAAGACGCAGCTCAATGGCGGGTGGGGACAGAAGGCCGATGCCGCCGCCCAGCTCCACAATGCGGGTTACATCATCGTCGATGCCGATGACGCACCGGTCACCCCGCCGGAGCGCTACGAGCATCTGATCCGCGACGCAGATCGCATCCGGCTCTGTGCGCGAAACTATTATGTCGAACCTGCCCGTGAGAACGGCGCGGCAGACATTGCAATTCGCGCCGGTGATCTTGGCCGCGACATGGGGCTACCCAACGCGTTCCCGGCAATCTGCAGCGCGCTCGGCGGCGAGAAATTTCAGAAGCTCGCCAATGTGCCGGCGCCCTCGCACACGCTGCCAAATCCTAGCAGTTCTACCGTTTTCACCTACCAGCTCGCCTCAGCGGAAGGGCACCAAGCCATGACCTTTGAACCGATGACCGCGATGCCCGCGACCACCAATCTCATCCTTTACGGCCCGCCGGGGACCGGCAAGACCTATGTCACCGCCTGGGAGGCCGTGCGGCTTTGCCTGGGCGAAGCCGCAGCCGAACCACTGCGCGATGACCGCGATGCTCTGATGGCCGAGTATCGCCGTCTTGCCGGTGAGGGACGGATCGAATTCGTCACCTTTCACCAGTCATTCGCCTACGAAGATTTCGTCGAGGGGCTGCGACCGACGACAGGCGTCGAACAGGAAGGCGACGATGAGGCTGCCAGCACTTCGGGTGGCTTTAGTCTCAAACCCCATGGCGGCGTGTTCAAGATCATCAGCGAGAGAGCGCGGCTCGACACCGGCGATGCGCCGGCCAAGCGGCTCGACCGCTCGCGCCCGATCTACAAGATCGCGCTCGGTCAGCGCGGCAGCCAGGAAGACCGAATCCGCGAAGGGCTTGATGGCGGGCTGATCCATCTTGGCTGGGGCGGCGATATCGACTGGTCCGACGAGCGCTTCGATGATTTCGAAGAAATCCGGAAGACGTGGAACGATCAGAAGGATCCCGGCGCATCCGGCAAGGACCCCAATATCGAGATGCTTTACGCCTTTCGCTCCGGCCTGCAGGTCGGGGACTATGTCGTCATCTCCGATGGCCGTGACAGCTACCGTGCCTTTGGCCGGGTGAGCAGCGAGTATTATTTCGATGCCGACGCCGATTTCCATCCACACCGGCGCAGTGTCGAATGGATCTGGCGCGATGATAATGGCGCGGAGCGCGCGCCATTCTATGCTCGTAATTTCCGCCGCCAGTCAGCCTACCGGCTTGATCCGGACCGCATTGACTGGGATGCGCTCGAAGCGGTGGTGATGGATCCCAATGCCGAGCGGCCAGTGGCCGGCGCGCGGCCGCATGTCCTGGTTATCGACGAGATCAACAGGGCCAATATCTCCAAGGTGTTCGGCGAGCTGATCACGCTGCTCGAAACCGACAAGCGGCTCGGCTGTGAAAACGAGGTCCGCGTGCGGCTTCCCTATTCGGGGACGAGTTTCGGCGTGCCGGCCAACCTGCACATTATCGGCACGATGAACACCGCGGACCGGTCGATCGCGCTGCTCGACACCGCTCTGCGCCGCCGCTTCACCTTCCGCGAGCTGATGCCCGATATCGAGGAACTGCGCCGGGCGCTGGCGGCCAGAGGGCTTGATGCCGCAAATCTCGAGGGGATCGATCTGTGCAAGCTGCTGCACACTATCAACGAGCGGATCGAATATCTCTTCGATCGCGAACACCAGATCGGCCACGCCTATTTCACTGGCTGCCGTAGCCGCGCCGATGTCGAGGATGTCATGCGCCAAAAGGTCATCCCGCTCTTGGCGGAGTATTTCTACGAGGATTGGTCAAAGGTCGCCGCGGTGCTGGGCGATGGAGACGGCACCAATGGCTCCCATTTCCTCGAAGCGCGGCGGCTGGCGGCGCCGGCTGGTTTTGCCGATGATGAGCTGGGCGGCGACAAGTTGCGCTGGAGCGTCAAGGCGCACTTCGATTTTTCGGACTTTGCCGCCTGATGCCCGCCTATACGCTTCGGGAATGGGACAAGCTCGCCTACGGCGAAGGCGCGGGGCAGATTCCCGACGGTTACGCCGGTAAGCTGGCGGCACTGGCGGCTCGCTCGGCCTTTGCCGGACGCGGCGGCAGCGGCGTGCTCGAACATGGCCGGCATGCTTTGCGCGCGCGCGGCGTGGTCGGAATTCTGGCGGCGGGCGATGCGAGCCTGGAGATCCTGCCCAAGATCGATGTGGCGCCCGGTGAAACAACCGATCACCAGAACGCAGCGATCCGTAAGCGGCTGGTGCATATGCTGGCCGTCGCGCTGGATTTGAAAATTGACCTGGGCGTCATCACCGATCTTGCCTGGCAGCGCGAGACCCTGCTCGAAATCCTGATCCGCATCTTTTGCGACAAGCTGACCGAAGCGCTGCGCAAGGGCATGCCGCGCCGCTATATCACTTGCCAACACGATCTGCCGACTTTGCGCGGCCAGCTCGACATCACCCGCCAGTTCACCCGTCATGCGGTCAATCCATCGCGCCTTGCCTGCCGCTTCGATCTCCTGTCCGAAGATACGCCGCTTAACCGGATCATTAAAGCGGCCGTGCAGCGCCTGGCGCACCTCTCGCGCCGGCCCGCCAACCAGCAGCGTCTGCGCGAGCTGGCCTTCGTCTATGCCGATATGACCGAGGTACCGGTGTCCGCGCTGCGCTGGGATCAGGTTGTGATCGACCGCACCAACCGATCCTGGCAGGAGCTCTTCGCCATGGCCCGGCTCTTTTTGCAGGACCGCTACCAGACAACCACTGGCGGCGCCGGCCAGGGCACCGCCATGCTGTTCGAGATGAACGCGTTGTTCGAGGAATATGTCGGGCGCTTGATCGCCCGCGCCTTGGCAGGAACCGGGCTCACTGTTTCGTTGCAGGGCGGACGGCTGTTTTGCCTGAGCGCGCAGGACAGCGGACGCGCCCTGTTCCAGACCCGGCCCGATATCCTGATCCGCCAGGGCGGCAGGGTCGTCCATGTCATCGACACCAAGTGGAAGCGGATATCGGCGCGGATCGATGATCCCACACAGGGTGTTTCGCAGGCGGATGTTTATCAGATGATGGCCTATTCACAGCTCTATAAGGCCCCGCGTCTGACACTGCTTTATCCACACCACCCCGGTCTTGGTAAGAAAGATGCGGTTCAGGCGCGCCACCGTATTACTGGTCATGAGACCACCCTTGAAACCGCTAGCATCCACTTGTCCAGTAATTCCAATATGCTGGCTTCGCTTCGAAGCCTAGTCTTAGATTAGCATCGCCCCACGAGCCTTCCTCTAAACGTCATTAGTGCCAGAAATAAATCCCTCGGTGCCATGGGAGAGAAGACGGGTGTGGCCGCTCGTGTCACTGTGACGGCAAAATGGTTCTTCCTGGTTTGTTGAGCGGATACCAACGCGCGACCCGGTGTTGCAACACCAAATACCTTTGCTGGCCGAATGGATTAGTCGTCTGCGCCGGCGCACTGGATGCAAGTCCTCCAAAGCAAGAACGCGGTTGGACAGCGGTTGCATCAGCGGGTTCGTATGCGCAGCTAGGATAGCTTCGCGAAACCGAGTGCAATCAGCGACCAGATCATCCATTGATATTGACTTTGATCTCTCCGGTTCCCAAAAAAGCAGCCGTCGCCGCATGGCATCTCCGGCCAATGCTACTCATACGGAAGTTCTCCGAACAGTCCGATCATGAGATCACTGTTCAATACCTTGAACGGTATTTCGACGTACTGGCTCGGATGTCTGGGCTTTGAAGGACCGTCTCCGGGCGCGTTGCGCGTGTGTCCTTTTACGCGCTCGCCATTGTCCTTAATAAAGGGAAGGATGACCAACCGCCCGTGATTGGCGGAAACGATCGTACCTTCTGTCCAGAGTGTCGTACCCTCTTCTGATTTCCCGCTGTCTGTCGACTTGACCTGCCACCCTAGATGTCCGTCGGGCTCGTACCAGAACACGACCCCATTGCAGACCAGGGCGCGCTCACCACGTGCCAATGCCTCATCTAGCAACCTTTGAACACTCGCCAGCTGCAACAACTGGTTCGCGCGCGGAAGCAATACCTGTCGGATCTTGGCTTTCACCTCTCCCCAGTGTTCAGTCGGGTTGAGATCAAAGCCCGATGCGATCTTCGAACGCTCGATTAGCTTAGCGCCATGCTTGTTCAGATTGCCTTTAGCCACCAAATCCCAAACTCCAATGTACGATTTGGCCATAGCCGTGCGCTCGTGAAGGTCTCCGACGCGTACGCCGGTGACATAAGGAAACTCGGCCAACGCATGCGCGAGTGCCTCCCTAAATGGCTCCGCCTTTGGTGTTAACTTCAGCTCCGACGCGTGCGGGACCGGCACTGATGCCTTACGACGTCGGGCTTCCGCGAGCATCAGCTCCTCCTCGGACTGCAGTCTCTCCTTTGCTTGAAGTGATTTTGAAGCCTTGAGCTGAAACGAGCGCCGGGTTTCCTCGTCGATGGGGCTCATCTCCAGTTCGGCCGCATAACGAGCATTCAACTCGAGTCGGGCAGCGAGGGCTGCATCGGCCTCTTTGTACCAGTCCATCTTGATGCCACCCCCCGGACCGGTGATCTGACGATCACGCCATTTCGGATTGCCAGTCTTGTCAACCGCAAGCTCTTGCATTCGCCATATACCAGTCAGTGGCTCGTAGCTGGGCCAGACAGCCAAGATGGTATCGAAATCCCTCTGCCTATCACCCCAACCCATGTTCCACCTGCCCTTTCGCGGCCAGAACAAACTACCAGCCCGCTTTCGAATGACACTAGTAACGGCGCCAAAAAAATGAAAATGCTTCACCCTTGTCAACCGTGCGCGCACCTGACGAACTCATCGACTTCGTCAGCCAAGAAAATGTGCTTGATAAGCTGCCCATTCGACTCGGCATGCGCTCGAGCGAAGTTTGGCAGCTCCGCCTTAGCCCGGACGACATCGTCGAGATCCATGTGTCGCTCGCGCTCGTCCATATCCACCCTGATGACGTTTGGCTTGCCGACCAGGAAAAATGCCTGACCTAAGGCGTTCTTGGATTGAGCGCGAGCCGCGAGCCGGAACAGCAACGGGACCTTCATCGACACACCCCAATCGATCTTGCCTCCTGACAGATGGCGTTTCGCTAGTTCAACGGTTTCGTCTCCGGTCCCGATGGACAAAATACGGATGTTCTCTCGAGGAACATCGTAGCAAGCGAGGACATCTACCAGCGCCTGCATGATCGGATTGTTTGCCCAGATGCCACCATCCAGCATTTGGTAGCCATGGTTCTCGACCGCAGCAAAGTACGACGGCGCCGCGGCGGTGTGTTGCGCGATATCGACGAACGCCTTGTGGCGATCCTTCTGATAGTCGGGATGATGAGGTGTCTTGTATATGAAAGGCTCACCGTACTCACCCTCGAACGAGGGGACAACGACTCGCGTCTTTGCATTGTCGAGGACCTCGTGACCGAAAACCCTCAGCAGTTCGCTCTGCAATGCCGAACGGTCATACTTCGATGCTCGCATTGAGCGGAGCCACCTCCACAGATCTGTGAATGGTTTTGGCCTCGGAAATATGTACTCGCCACGGTCCGTATAAATCTCCGAGATTTCTCGGGCGGTCTTCCCTGCTGCCAAGCCAAGGGCGATGATGCCGCCAGTCGAGGTGCCGGCGACCATGTCGAAATACTTAGCAATCGAAGCGCCGCCCAGAAATCTTCGCTCGATTTCCGCTAAATACGCTGCTGGAAAAAGGCCGCGGATCCCGCCACCATCAATTGTCAGGATGCGAAACAACCGGTCCTTTGGCCAAGGGAGCTTCACACGGGTGTGCTCGATTGTGCCGTCAGAGCGCCGAGGTGGAACGTAATTCATCGCGAACCCTCAAGATCAAAGCTCATCCCGATTTCGTTGGTAACGTGGCGGCCACCGCCGTGCCAGACCCCGGTCAAGAGCCAACCCTCGTAGCAGACCAACCAATCCAACGTCCAAGGAACAATCTTTTTTGAAATGGACATCCAACCCGTCCACTCACGTGCCCGCGGGTCGAAAAGGCAGAGATACGGATCGGTATCGCGATCGTAGACATGCGGGAGACTGCCTTCTGGATTTCCGGGCAACCTAGTCAGCGACGGAGAAACCACCCGAACCTTTGGCCCCATGATCACCCGCTCTATCGAATACTCGATCTCGATCGTGTAGTGATTGATCCCGGGCCGCACCTCCCCACGCCAAATCACACGCTCGCGCCCTGGCTCGAACAAGACAGTACGGAAGTTCGGCCAATCTAGCCGAAGTTCCGCATCCTGTTCGCGGATAGACAAAGGAAGCAGGACGCTCATGGAGCGTCTCCGAAGAACGTGTGTGACGATGGTCTAATGATGGGTGACGTCTTTGCAACAGCAGGAGCGGCGAGCGCGGCAGCGCCGGCAATAACGCCACCAGCCGGGGTGTAAAGCTGCGTCGCAGACCGGATCGCCGAACCGTTGCTGGCAGCCATGCGATCGATGACGGATGTCACCACGCGTCCGCCGAACATTTGCCGAAGCCAATCAGGCATCTTGGTCAGATCCGCCTTGCCGGCGCGCAAGACCTGAAGACCGTGAACCAGTTCGCGCAGGTCGTTTGCAAACAGGTTCTGCTGTTGAACGTTTTCGGGCCAACGGTCCGTAAAGACGTCGCTATCATACTCTGGATTCGCTACGTGCAGCTTCCGACCTCGGGCGCTGGCATACGCGATATCGGCGATAATCGCGTTGCAAACGCCCACGAGTGCCTCTGTGAGAGTTTGACCAGGACGAGACGTTTTTGCCGCATAGTATGCAAGCATCACCGACGGCGGCATTCGGCCCGCGCGACGCGGATCGTCATAGCGAATGTTGCGGTAGCGCTTGACGAGCTGCAGAGCGAGCGTTGCCATGCTCTTGACGCCGAAATGCGTCTGGTCCGGAACGTCATCGACCTCGGCATCCGCGGCGAACCCTTTGGCATCGAGCCAGCGCTGCCGGAAGGCATCCCGCACAACCGTCTCGTTGGGAGTGTTGCGCTTGTACCATTCGACAAACGCGTATGCGTTGGTCGGAACACGACAGTCGTCGGCACCATGTTGCGGACCCTTCGCATGCATGATGTGGCTTTGTCGATCGGGGAAACCGTAATCGCGGACAACGGGGCTAATGTCGAGATGCATGTTGTCCGCATAGTGCACTGTGACGCAGCGAGTCTGGCGCGTCACCTTAAGGCCGCGGTATCCCGTCAGCCCACGTTCCAGAGTGAGCAGAACGTCAAGCGGGGACATGGTCCGAAACCTGCCACCAACCTGCGCGATGATATCAATGTCGTATTCGTCGTCAGTGCCGCGGGTCGAAATAGTGGCGTCGATCGCCATGGAGCCCTGCGGGTAAAAATGCTCGATATCGCCAAAAAACGAAGCGGTGGCTTCGAGGTGCTTCCTGACCGCTTCGTAGCGGCCTACCGCAGTTGCGTGAAGCGACGGCGGAAGCTGAATAGAAAACGCGATCTCCGCAAGAATGCGGTCGACCGGATCAAGGAACGGGTTGATTCCAGTGGGGATATTGATGTTCATCGAAACACTCCATGCGTACGAGGCTCGCAGCCTCCCAGTTTCCAATCATTGACGTCCTCCTCGTCGGTTGCGTGTGCTGCGGGAAAAGTCGGTTGGTTGACCTCAGTCCATCGCACGCATTAAGATGGGGATCACGCGACCATCCGTCAAGAAACACGACGGATAAATCGAATTTAAGAACAAAAAATGTGAGAATGGCTGTGGAAAACCTGGATGAAGCACCCCAAAGGTGGCCTCTTCGCAAGCGTCTGGAGTTCATCGACTTCCGACTTTTCTGGAACCGGCGCGTAAATCGGGGTGACATCCGCGACACTTTTGACATTTCTGTGCAGCAGGCATCGTCAGATCTAGCTCAGTACGAACGGCTCGCACCGCAGAACATGGAATATGATCGCGGGCTCAAAACCTATGTCAGAACCTCGTCCTACAAGCCGGCTTTGATCGAGCAAAGCTCCGAAAGGTTCCTGCTCCAGCTCGTGGCGATCGACAATGGCTGGATGCAGCGTGATGAAACTTGGTTCGATTTCAGCGAAGTTCCCCCGCTTGACGTTACGACAATCAAGAGAACGCCGACGAGTTCACGGGTGCTTCTCGGCGTTTTGGATGCGATCCGTGATAAAACCCTGATCACCATCGAGTATCGGTCACTTACCGAAAATGCCGATGCTCCACGAACGATCGCGCCCCATGCAATCTTCTACAACTCTGGCCGTTGGTATGCTCGCGCCTACTCCGTGGAGCACGAAGAGTTCAGGGATTACAACTTAAACCGCATTGCCGACTTCCGTAGGGCTGGACCAACTCCCGTTGACGTAGACTTGGATTACGGCTGGTCACACACACTCGACCTCGAAATCGGCCCCAACCCGGAGCTTCCTCGGATCCAGCAGGACGGTGTAGCTGTCGAATATGGCATGACCGATAACCGGCTGGTCTGCCCAGTCCGGCTTAGCATGGCTTTCTATCTTATGTCCGAGCACAATCTGGACGTTGAACCAGGAAAACTCCATCCTTCCAAGCAACAGCTTGTGCTCTTGAATCGTGAGATCGTGGATCAGACAATGAAGGCGACGCGTCTTCTATCAAAGCAGGCAATCAGACGGGCACTTGGCAAATGAGCCAATTCCTCACAAGACTGGCCGCTTGAAATGACTATTGAGGCCATTTTTCTATATGGAAGCTGGGCGCGAGGCGATCAGCAAGAAGACTCAGATCACGACCTGCTCATGGTTACTGACGAGAACAGCAGCTATCACGTCACCGATGGTCACCATTCAATGACCTATTATCCGCTCTCATTGTTGAAAGACAAAGCGGTTCACGGCGACCTTTTTGCGTACCATATTGTCTTGGAGGCAAAGAGCGTGCTCGATCCGAATGGCGTGCTCGGAGTTCTTCGTGGCCTCTTCAAGCCCAAGTTATCCTACCAGGCCGAAGTTCGCCACGGCGGCGACTTAGGCTGGTATCTTGTGCATCATCACCAATCAATTCCGCCGATTCTCCTGGCCAAACGCATCGCCTGGTCAGTGAGAACGGTGCTCATAGCCCAGTCTGCAATGCAAGGACGGCCGATTTTTGCCGCGGATAAGCTTATATCTTTGTCCTCTTTCGGGGGCACAAGCGACTTGGTTGCCACAAGACGCGGTAGTGCTTCCCCCCACACAGTCGCGATCCTACGTTCTTTCCTCGAGTTCGAGCAGCTGCCGGACCCACTTGGGCAAGAAGCGCCTGAATCCGCGTGGAGAAACCACTTTGTATTAACTTCCAATCAAGTTGGCATCCATCTTCTGAAACAACTTAACGAACAAAGCCTGGCGACACCGTATGGTTAGGTGCTGAAGCCCAAAGGCCTTCGCTTGTGTCTCCTACTACCGGCAGCGCTTCTTTGACCTGAAGGTGGTTACAAGGATCCCCAGCCTTTCCGTCGAGGACCAAGGCGCCGAACAGCGAGCGATTTTGCTCGACGGTCAGTTTTTGCGCGTTCTCCGAGGCGCCCTCACCTCATTGTAAGACCTTTATTGTCGAACCGAGTGATCTGCTCACAATATCCCCCACGCCCGAAACCTCCCCCTCCCCGTCATCTCCCTGAGGCCGAGTTCCATCACAATCCGCCGCGCCGCCTGCGGCGTGACCTCGAGCTGTTGGTTTCCGCGCAGAACTGAGCCGGTTTTTCCACCGAGAAGTGAGCCACCTCTCAGTATGGTTTTCTGATCAGGCTTTGGTCAAGGGATTGGCCTTTTCTCCTCTCTTCTGTGCTGCTGCGGCCGAGCTTGCCTTGAAGCGGAAGCTGTCGTTGCCCGTTTCCAGGATGTGGCAACGGTGGGTCAGGCGGTCGAGCAGAGCGGTGGTCATCTTGGCGTCGCCGAAGACGGTCGCCCATTCGCTGAAGCTGAGGTTGGTGGTGATGACGACGCTGGTGCGCTCGTAAAGCTTGCTCAGCAAGTGGAAGAGCAGCGCTCCGCCCGAGGCACTGAACGGAAGGTATCCGAGCTCATCGAGGATCAGCAGATCGAGACGGACCAGCGTCTCGGCGATCTGGCCTGCCTTGCCCTTTGCCTTCTCCTGCTCGAGCGCATTGACCAATTCGATGGTCGAGAAGAAGCGGACCTTTCGGCGGTGATGCTCGATAGCCTGGACGCCGATAGCGGTCGCGACGTGTGTTTTGCCTGTGCCCGGCCCGCCGACGAGGACAATGTTCTGCGCTCCGTCCATGAACTCGCATCGATGCAGTTGGCGCACCGTCGCCTCGTTGATCTCGCTGGCAGCAAAGTCGTAGCCGGAGATGTCCTTGTAGGCAGGGAAGCGCGCAGCCTTCATATGATAGGCAATCGAGCGGACCTCGCGCTCAGCCATTTCGGCTTTCAGCAACTGGGACAGGATCGGCACGGCCGCATCGAAGGCTGGTGCTCCTTGCTCGATCAGGTCCGTGACCGCTTGGGCCATGCCATACATTTTCAGGCTACGCAGCATGATGACGACGGCGGCGCTGGCGGGATCATGACGCATGGCGACCTCCCACGATCCGGACTCGCAAGCCATCGTAGCGTTCTATATTGGCCTTGGGTTCGCGAGCCAAGGTCAGCGCCTGTGGCGTGTCGATATCAGGACCGTCAGTCGTCTTCCCATCGATCAGACGATGCAGCAGGTTCAGCACATGCGTCTTGGTCGCGACGCCTTGATCCAGAGCCAGCTCCACAGCCCTGACGACAACCTGTTCGTCGTGATGAAGCACCAGAGCGAGGATGTCGGCCATCTCCCGATCACCGCCAAGGCGGCGAAGCATCTGGTCCTGCAGTTGTCGAAAGGCCAGCGGCAATTCCAGGAAAGGCGCACCATTGCGTAAAGCGCCGGGCTTGCGTTGGATGACGGTGAGGTAATGCCGCCAGTCGTAAATCGTTCGTGGCGGTTTGTCGTGGCTGCGTTCTATGATCCGCGGATGTTCGCAGAGGATATTGCCCTCGGCTGCAACGACCAGCCGCTCGGGATAAATCCGCAGACTGACGGGCCGGTTCGCAAATGATGCTGGCACACTGTAGCGATTACGCTCGAAGGTGATCAGGCATGTCGGCGAGACGCGCTTGCTCTGCTCGACGAAGCCGTCAAACATCGCGGGCAATGCCATTAAAGCGGGCTGCTCATCACCCCAAACATCCGCGATCGAACCGGGCAGGCTCCCATGCGGTGTCTCCTGCCACAGGTCCTGGCAATGCTGCTCCAGCCAGAGGTTCAACGTTGCCAAATCCGGCAAGTCCGGCATCTGTTGCCACAGCCGCGGTCGGGAGTCCTGAACATTCTTCTCGACCTGTCCTTTCTCCCAGCCCGCGGCAGGATTGCAGAACTCAGGTGCAAAGACGTAGTGGTTCGTCATCGCAAGGAACCGGATGTTGACCTGTCGCTCCTTGCCGCGGCCAACACGATCGACCGCTGTCTTCATGTTATCGTAGATGCCGCGAGCAGGGACGCCGCCGAACACACGGAAGCCGTGCCAATGGGCGTCAAAAAGCATCTCGTGCGTCTGCAGCAGGTAGGCCCTGACCAGAAACGCGCGACTGTGCGATAGCTTGATATGCGCGACCTGCAGCTTCGTCCGCTCGCCGGCGATCACGGCGTAGTCCTCACTCCAATCGAACTGGAATGCTTCGCCTGGCCGGAAAGACAGCGGAACGAATATGCCGCGGCCCGTCGTCTGCTGCTCACGTTGCCGGTCAGCCCGCCAATCACGGGCGAAGGCGGCAACCCGGCCATAAGAACCAGTAAAGCCGAGAACCACCAGATCGGCATGGACCTGCTTCAGTGTTCGCCGCTGCTTGCGCGACTTCCCGGCCTCGGTCTTCAGCCAGGCCGCCAGCTTGTCGGCAAAAGGACAAAGCTTGCTCGGTCGTTCCGGTACCGTGAACGTCGGTTCGATTGTGCCCGCGTTTAAATACTTCGCGATCGTGTTCCGCGACAGCCCCGTGCGCCTGCTGATCTCGCGGATCGACTGCTTCTCGCGCAACGCCATCCGACGGATGATATTTAAAAGTCCCATGTGGATCACTCCGTTGCCCCCGTCGCTCTCCGCGTTGGGGGAAGGTTCACATGGCTCAATTCTCAATGGAAATTATGC
The DNA here is from genome assembly GCA_035565055.1 of Ensifer sp. Taxonomy (GTDB): domain Bacteria; phylum Pseudomonadota; class Alphaproteobacteria; order Rhizobiales; family Rhizobiaceae; genus Ensifer_A. The sequence continues at coordinate 17,402 of DATMTA010000151.1, read as the reverse complement.
GCCTAACCGGCTCAGTTCTGCGCGGAAACCAACACGCCGAGCCACACTGAGCCGAGAGGAATTGCGCGACTTGACCGATTGGCGACGCGCGATTTCAGGTGAGGCTTGCTATCTTGCGGCAGAACGCGCGGGCAGCGAAGGAATTCAGAAAATCAAGAACGCGGGCGCTGAGTTTGATTGGCACTTGCACCAATTCCCGGATTTGCGATTTATCGACGCTAGGTTTCATAGTCTCATCGCAGAAATGTCTGGATCAACAATACTTCTGCGCGCTGAAACAGAAATTCAACTCGCCCTAACTGACGTTATACTCTCCACGGAAAAACCAATTGGAAGCCGAGGACTGGCCTCTTACAACCACGACAAGATCATAGAGGCTATTTCCAAGCATAACGGCAACGGGGCGCGCGAAGCTATGATTCGACATGCAGAGGACACGTTTATCTGGCTTACAATGCTGCTGTGATACTGGATTCACGCCAACTCCGGCTCTGATTTTTTTAAACGCGTGCGCGAATTCGCAATGGCGCTAACTGGAGCTTGCGGGTTACCGCTTCGCCTAGGGGGCATCCGAAAAAAACTCACTCCCTTGAGCATGATGGTGTGGAACGGCCCTCCTCAGGCAACTGAGTTTGCCGCATACTCTCGCGAGAGTTCACACAGGGAGCAGTTTCATGCTTGCGATTGCTACGATTGGTCTCGATTTGGCAAAATTGGTATTTCAGGTCCACGCCCTCGATGCCGCAGGAAATGTTGTGACGCTTCGTGCAATCCGCCGATCTCAACTTCTAGACTTCTTTGAACGAACTCCTCCTTGCCTCGTCGGAATGGAGGCCTGCGCCAGCGCTCACTACTGGACGCGCGAGATCGGTAAATTCGGCCACCAGGTCCGCATCATGCCCGCCTCCTACGTCAAGGCTTACGTGAAGAGGAACAAAACCGATGCCGCGGACGCCGAAGCCATCTGCGAGGCTGTCACACGACCGACGATGCAGTTTGTGCCGGTGAAGTCGGATGTCGAGCAATCCGTCAACATCGACGGCGGCGAAGGAAATCGAAGGCCTTGTTGCAACCTCCGAGCGACAGGTTCGCGACGGCGTCGTCCTCGTCAACTCCGCCGGCCGGGCTCTCGGGAAAATCGCTCAGCAAGTTGTTCAGATTAACGGCCTCAGTCGGCAGATCTCCACCTCCGCCTCAGAGCAGGCAACCGGATTGCAGCAGATCAATTCAGCCATAAATCAAATGGACCAAGTCACGCAGCAAAATGCGGCTATGGTCGAAGAGACGAGCGCCGCAAGCATGGCGCTCGACGAAGAAGCTGAAAACTTGAACCGGCTCGTCTCGCATTTTTCGGTTACGCCTGTGAATGAGAGGCCAGGAGCGAACAACGTCCGTGATCAACTCACTATAACCAATGCACAAATAGTTCGAACGAGAGCGCGATTTGAATCTTCGCCTACTCCTGATCGGCAACATGCCTTGCGCCTGGTTCGCACGGGGAATTCTGCCATCTGAGTAAAGGAGGCGGCATTGCGTAGGAGTATCGCTGCCAACTACTCTTGTTAAGTTGTGGCATTCTCGTTCGACCTCGCCGCTTCGAGAAACGATAGGACAGCCGGGTCGATGCGATCCTTACGATACGCAATGGCCAGTCCGACGGTCCTGTCGTAGCTCTTTGCGCCACAATAAGCGATGTTCGCCATTGCGACGCATTTTAGAGAGGCAGGCACGAGAGCGATGCCGCTGCCGCTCGCGACCAGACTTAGCGCAGTCAGGAAGTCGCGCACGACGAGGGTCTTTTGTGGCTGTAATGTCATCTTGGTGACAAAGTCCGCGACATATTCCATGAAGCCACTTCGTTCGTCGAAGGCAGGAACGATGAAAGTTTCGGTACTAGGGAGCTTGACTTCATCCTGAGCAGCCAGCGGATGATCCTTGGGTACCGCGAGCAAGAGTTTCTCCTGGTAAATGACCTCCGCCGCGATGCCATCGGGATATTGGTGGCGCGGTCGAATGAATGCGATGTCGACACGGCCCTCGCTCAAAGCCTTGATCTGCTTGGGCGTCTCCATTTCCGCAAGCCGGAACGAAACCTCGGGTGCTTTCTCCTTGAAGCGTGAGATGATCCCCGGCATCACGCCTGAGAAAGACGCCGACGCGACGTAGCTGATCTCAATATGACCAAGCTCTCCCCGCCCTGCCCTTTTTCCGACAGTTTCGGCACGTTGAACCTGCTCAATCACACGGCGGGCTTCTAGCGCAAACAACTTGCCCGCCTCCGTCAGTTCTACGAGCGCGCGCTTCTTTCGCTCGAGGAGTCGGACACCGAGACCTTCCTCAAGCTGCTTGATCTGCATGCTGAGTGCTGATTGGGCGATATGCAGCCGGTCCGACGCCCGTGTGAAATGCAGATCCTCGGCTACCGCCAAAAAATATCGAAGTTGCCGAACATCAAGCATAAGCGCCCTTTCATCTGCATATCCGATTAAAACACATGAAATTAGAATTGGAAGTGATTTCTCCGCCGAGCGATCATCAATCTTGCCGGCGGGCCGTCCGCCACTAGCAAGGAGATCAAACAATGGCTAACGCCGTCGAAAAGCAGTCCGCCCTTCCACCGAAGTTTTCCATCGAAGATCACCCGGTCCATGCACGTCTGCGTCATATCGCACTCGATCCGACACTCGTCCGGATATTCCTTGACGACGTCCGCGGTATCAACGTCCAGAACCTCCAATACGTGCCCTTCATGCGTTTCATACTCGCCAAAAAGCTGGATGACGCGTTCGGCGGAGAGCTTGGCAGCACGATCAGGAGCATTGTCACCGATCGCGCGACGGGAGGCTTCACCCTTGGCGTAGCCGGCGCAACCCAAGATGACCAAGAATATGTAAGATTTGGAACCGCGATTGGTCATCTGCTTGGCCCTGGCAACCACGACTCCATGTCTGGCACCTACTTCGCTCGCTTCCTGGTGAAGGACACCGACAGCAGCGATTCCTACCTGCGGCAGGCATATCGTCTCTTTACGCTCCACACCGATGGCACCTTTGTCGATGAGGCGACAGACTGGCTCCTAATGATGAAGTTCGCAGAAGATAATGCGGTCGGCGGCGAGTCTCGCCTGCTTCACATCGACGACTGGGCCGAACGCGACCAGTTCCTGAACCACAAACTCGGTCGCCACCCCTTCACCTACATGGCGCCTGGCTCGAAGAATGTCGAATCGACCGTCGATCGCCAGACTTTTTTCGAAAATGAGTACGGTCTGGCCATTTCGTTCATCGATCAGTTCGCCCAGCCCCAGACGATCGAGCAAGCGCAGTATCTGCATGATCTGTCCGTCTCGATGGAAACGTCCCCGGCGACAAAGGAAATCCCGCTTCCAGTGGGCGATCTCGTTGTCCTCAACAATTACTTCTGGCTCCACGGCCGCGCTGCGTTTCAGAAGCACTCTGAACTTCACAGAGAACTGATGCGCCAGCGGGGAATGATTGTCGCTCACTAAATTGCGTGGACCCGGTATGGACAAGAAAATCATCGTCATCGGTGGGGGGATCGTCGGTCTCTCCACCGCAATGCAGATCCTCGTTCGTTTTCCTAACGCGCAAGTTACCGTTCTGGAAAAGGAGGGAAGCCTGGCCAGTCATCAAACCGGCCACAACAGCGGCGTTATCCATGCCGGGGTCTACTACGCTCCGGGCAGCCTGAAGGCTCGGTTTTGCAAGGAAGGCTCCAAGGCGACCTATGCCTTCTGCAAGACCCACAACCTGCCGACAGAGCAATGCGGGAAGCTTATAGTTGCCAGCAATGACATAGATCTGCAGCGCCTTGATGCGCTGTATGACAGATGCCTCAAGAACGACCTTCTTCCTGAACGGCTGGACGAGCGGGAGCTTCTTGAGCGCGAACCGAATATCCACGGAAAGGGCGCCATCTTCGTCGCAGCCAGCGGGATTGCCGGTTATCCCGCGATCGCAAGAAAGATGGCCGAACTGATAACCGCCAAGGGCGGCAGGGTCCTCAATTCGGCAGGCGTGACCGACGTCCGCGAGGAAAGCAACAGTATTTCCGTTGACTCCACGCATGGAAAGTTCAGCGGTGATTACGCGATATTCTGTGCCGGTCTTCATGCTGACCGGCTCGCCCGAAAATGCGGGCTTGACGTCGACTTCCGGATCGTTCCATTCCGGGGCGAGTATTACCGCCTGCCGAGCCGGCTCGACAACATCGTCAAGCATCTGATCTATCCGGTGCCAGACCCCGCTCTGCCCTTCCTCGGCGTGCACCTCACACGGATGATCGGCGGCTATGTCACCGTCGGTCCCAACGCCGTGCTTGCTCTTGCGCGCGAAGGCTATGACTGGTCACGCGTGAGCGTGCGCGATCTTGCGGAAATGGCGACATTCGAGGGCTTCTGGCGAGTCATAGGACGCAATCTTGGCTCAGCGTTCAAGGAATTCGGCAACTCTCTGTTTCGCCAGCGCTACCTCGACGAATGCCGCAAATACTGCCCGAGCCTCCATCTCGAAGATCTGGAGCCCTATCCGGCAGGCGTTCGCGCCCAAGCCGTGCTGAAGGACGGCACGCTGGTGCATGATTTTTTGATTAGGCGGACGGCACGGACGCTGCATGTCTGCAATGCGCCTTCGCCCGCCGCCACCGCGGCCCTGCCAATCGGCAGCTATCTTACCGATCAGTTCAGCGACATGAGCGGTCTTAGCGCGCCAGAAGACCGGGAATCCATCATTCAATAGGGAGGTTAACGCCAAGGGTGCTTTGCCGTAAGAAGGTAACCCTACCCGCATCGGGCCGAAACGTGGAAACTGCTTTTCGCCCTAATTGTTCCATTTCGCCGACATCAAAGCGCCGGTCTCAAAGAGATCCGGCGCTTTTCGTTATAAGGTGGATGACAAAGGTCTGCCTAGGTGCATTCGGGTATTTTCATGAAACACCGGGTTGCTCCCGGAAAGCCCGCCAGTCGTCACGGGCGCTTTGCGGAGCCGACGTGGCGGCTGCGCTCGTGCTCCACTGGATGAGAGGGCGCAGGCAGAGAGTTCCCTTCGACGCTTAGCATTGCCGCGAGATCGGGACAGGGTGAGATTGAAGTACAATCTTTGCAACCGTCCCGGCATGGTGTCGATTTGGCTGGCGAGGCGCCGGCAGGGGAAAATGGATGACCGTGAGACATCTATCACTCCATCAGAAAAATTCTTGCGACAGGTGTTCATCTCGGCTCTGCCGTTTCCGCGGACTGCTGGGCCATGAGAAGGCAAGCAGCGCACATAGTCCTGCGCCCACAAACGGGGACGAGGCCATTTCGTTCGGCGAAATGGCGTTCCCGCTTGCAGGGGCGTAGTTGTGGCTGGCTCGGGGACTGGATCGTAGCGGCCGGTGCATCGCACATGATTGTTTCTCCCATTCTAAGCCCGGCAAGGGCTGTTCGCTGACGTGATCATGGGGCAGCTACTATGATCTTATCCAATATCGATTTGAGTAATTTTAATGCAACAATCAGATCAAAGAAGAAGGCGAAACCGCTACCTATTCCGTGCCGGGATCTGTCATGGACGCTGCCTCTTATACGAAAATACCCGCGCTGTGAGCGCGGGTATCGGTGCAGGTCATTCCGGCTTTCTCGACCGTCAGTCGCCGAAGCCGACCACGCCTTTTACCTCAAGGAATTCGTGCAGGCCGAAATCGGCATATTCCCGGCCATTGCCGGATTGCTTATAGCCGCCGAACGGAGCGCGCGTATCCCATTCCGGATAATTGATATAGACCGATCCGGCCCGCATGGCCGCCGCGACTTTTCTCGCCTTCTCGAGATCGCCTGACTGGACATAGGCTGCGAGACCGTAAACTGTGTCGTTTGCAATTTTGATTGCCTCTTCCTCACTGTCATAGGGAAGGATCGACAAGACGGGTCCGAAGATTTCCTCCGTGGCAATCGTCATGTCAGGGCGCACGCCACCGAATACGGTGGGCCGTACATAATAGCCGTGCTCGAGACCTTCCGGTCGCCCCGGACCGCCGGTGACGAGGGTTGCGCCCTCCTCTATCCCAATTTGGATCAGACGCTGGATCTTTTCGAACTGTGTGACGCTCACCACCGGCCCAAGGTCGGTATCGGCCTGCGAAGGATCGCCGGTGCGAAGCGCTTCCGCTGCCTTCTTCGCAATGGCGAGCGCTTCGTCGTGGCGGTCGCTTGGCACCAGCATTCTGGTCGGAGCATCACAGGACTGGCCAGTGTTGCCAAAACATGCTTGCACGCCGCGCGATACCGCATGATCGAGATCTGCATCCGGCAGCACGATATTGGCAGACTTGCCGCCAAGCTCCTGCGAAACGCGCTTGACCGTATCCGCGGCGGCCTTTGCGACGATGACGCCGGCGCGAGTCGATCCGGTGAAGGAGACCATGTCCACATCCGGATGCGACGCCATGACCTGCCCGACATCCGGACCGTTGCCGTTCACCAGGTTGAACGTTCCTGCCGGGAAGCCTGCGGCTTCGATGATCTCGGCGAAGATGATGCCGCTAACCGGCGCGATCTCAGACGGCTTCAACACGACAGTGCAGCCGACTGCAAGGGCGGGCGCCACCTTGCAGACAATCTGGTTCATCGGCCAGTTCCAGGGCGTGATGAGCGCGCAGACGCCGATCGGTTCTCTGAAGACTGTCGTGCTGCCCCGCTTTTCAGCGGGGTCATGCGCGGCAAGAGCTTCAATCGTACGCTCCAGATGGGATCGTCCGGCCCACACCTGCGCATCACGCGCAAATGCGATGGGGGCTCCCATCTCCTTGGAAATGGCCCGAGCGAGGTCTTCGGCGCGCTCATTGTAGGCGACAAGCATGGCGTCCAATAGAGCTTTGCGCTCTTCGAGACTGGTTTGCGAATAGGTGGCAAATGCCGCCTTCGCCGCCGCGACGGCGGCCTCCACATCCGCCAATGATCCGAGCGATATCTCGGTGAACGCCTCTTCGGTCGCGGGGTTGATCACGTCAAGCCGACGAGGCTGGACGGGATCGACCCATCGGCCGTCGATGAAGAATTTGAGATTATTGTCCATCAGATTGTTCCTGTGTTGTCGGGATCGACAGGCTTATGGCAGGCAGCGGAGGTAGCGCTGCATATCCCAGTCGGTGACTTCCTTCAGGAAGCGCTGCCAGTCGTCGCGCTTCATCAGGTCGTAGAGTTCATGCAGGCGACCCGGCATGGCTTCCAGAATGAAGTCGTCCTTCTTGAGGGCCTCAAGCGCGTCAAAGAGATTGAGAGGAATGAGATTGACATCCTCCCCGGCCTTCATGACTTCGACGACGTTGCGATCCTCGGGGCTACCGGGGTCGATCTTGTTCGTCAGACCGTCATCGAGGGCTCTGATCAGGGCGCTGCAGAACAGGTGCTGGTTGACCATCGCGTCGACCGCGCGGAACTCGAAGCGGTCGGGAGCCGAGATGCGGATGGTGCACGAGCGGTTCTGCAGGCCCCAGTTCGCACCGATCGGAGCCCAAAGCCCGACATCGGCAAAACGCCGGTAGGAGTTGACGGTTGAAGCGCCGATTGCGGTGAGGGCGCCAATGTGCTTGAGGGCACCGCCGAGCGCGTGACGACCGAGCTCGGTCGGCAGCCAGCCGCCTTCCTTGTTCTCGAATTCGTTCACGCCGCCCTTGGTATAGGTGAACACCTCTTCCATGCCGGGCAGCTCGCCATCGACAAGCGTCTGCACCTTGCGTTCGCCGCCGCTCCAGATCGAGCAATTGTGATGGCAACCATTGGCCGGCACGCCCATCATCGGCTTGGCCATAAAGCAGGCAATCAGGCCATGCTGGCGGGCAACCTCGGCGCAGATCTGCCGATACGTCGTCAGGCGGTCGCAGGTCTTCAGCGCATCGTCAAAGGCGAAATTCAGTTCGAGAAGCCCCGGAGCGTCTTCGACATCGCCCTGGATCATGTCGAGACCCATGGCGTGGGCATATTCATAGACCTGCTTCCAGACGGGTCTTGCGGCTTCCAACTGATCGATGTGATAGGCTGCAGCCGCTGTGATGCCGGTAAACGGCGTATCTGAGCCCGGCGGGTTCGGCTTCAGCCAGAGCATTTCCGGCTCAAGGCCAACGCGCAGATGCAGCCCGCCATGCTTTTCGCGGAACGCGCGGTCAAAGCGCTTGAGGTTTCCACGCGTGTCGCATTCGAAATATGCACCCGGCCGCGTCGCGTCTTCCAGACCGTAGAACAGCGTGCAGAACACGCGCGCAATCGACTTGTCCCACGGCAGCTGGCAGAAGGTCTCGGGGTCCGGAAGCGCAAGCACTTCGCCGTCATTCGCGGAGAAACCGAACAGCTTCCCGTTCATGTCAGCGGCAACATCGGTGACGCCACCCATCCAGGTCTGCACGCCCTTGCGGGCGTTCGTCATCCAGTGACGTGCGGGAACCGACTTGCCCAGCACGCGGCCGGTGATGGTTATATACTGGTAGTAGATATACTCGATGCCGAGGCTTTCGATTTTCTGGGCGACGCGATTGACGCGCTCCTGCCGCGCAGGATCTGCCAGTTCGCGATGGAGGTCGGAGTTTTCAAGCTTGCTCATATGTGGTTCCCACTTTCTGGTTGGTTGTTGATTGACTCATGCTTCGAGGTATCGGCGGAGCTCGGCGCTGCTGACCTCCTTTGCCAGGCTGGCATGCTCGATGGCGCAGACGTTCGCGAAGTGATCCACGAATGCAGGGCCGAAGGCTTCACGCGCGGATGCGCTCTCCTTCAGTCTTCGCGAGGCGTCATGCAGATCCAGCGGAAGGCGTGTTGCCCCCGCGGGAATGTCGTCGGGGCCTCCGTTCGGGGTGGCGGCCGGAGGCTCGATCGCGTTCTCAATGCCGTTCAGTCCACCGGCGAGCATCAGGGCCAGCGCAAGGTAGGGGTTGCAATCGGCTCCGGGCAGGCGGAACTCCAGGCGTGCATTTTCCGATGCAGAGGGTGCGGAGCGCACAGCGGTCGTGAAAGTCCATTCCGCCCAGGTGACCGACTTCGGCGCCCAGGAGCCCGGTGCGAAGCGGCGATAGGCGTTGACGGTATGGGCAGCGAACGCAAAGGCTTCGGGAACAAGTTGCACCATTCCGCCGATAAAGTGCCTGGCGAGCTGGTTCGTGCTGCCCGTTGCATCGGAGAAGACGTTCCCGCCAGTCTTCCGGTCTATCAGCGAGAGATTGATGTGACCGCCAATGCCGGGAAAGCCTGCGCCCATCGAGGGCATGAAGCTTGCGGTCATGCCCTGTGAGCGGGCGTACGCACGCGTCGCCGTGCGGAAGAAGCATGCGTCGTCGGCGGCACGCAAACCGGACGATGCGAGCAATGTCGCTTCGAAACATCCCGGACCGAGTTCTCCAGCCACGGAGTATAGCCCGACGCCATGGTCGAGGATCACCTTCTCGAGCCCGGCCACAAATTGCGCCTGCTCCGCCGCCGTCTGACCGGACCAGCAGCGGTTTTCGGGAACGAAAGTCTTGGGCGGCGCGAAATTGCTCTGGCGGAGGCTCTCCGAGGTTTCGCGGACAAAGATGACCTCGAACTCGAATGCCGCCTTCACGTCATAGCCTAGCCGCTCAGCGCGCCCGAGCTGCTCCCGCAGGACCTGCCGCGGCATGAGCGCGCGATTGGGACCAACGAAATCGGCGATGATTGAAACCGCATTCTCCTCGAAGCCGAACTTGCGCACCGATCCCAGGTCAAGCTCAAGCGGCTCGCTTAGGAACGGTCCGCCTCCGAAGAGATTGTCTGCGCTGTCCCAATGGGCAAGCACGTTGGCGAAGCGCGGCGCGGCAGCCCAGTCGATAAACTGTTCCTTCCGCAGCCGTCTCTCGCGGAAGACGCCCGCATAGTCGTAAAGCCCGACATGCACGACGTCAGCGTCGATGTCTTCAAGCTTTCTGTTTTCGGCGGGATTGCTCATGCAAATATCCTTTCATTGGCCAGCCGATCGCGCTCCGGCGTCTGCGGCCGATCACAGTGATCTGGAAACGGGTTTCGTGGTGTGCCTAGTAGACGTCGCGCAGATAGCGCCTCGATGAACGCAGATCATCGAGATAGCGCTCCGCATCGGACCTCCCGCCGAGCAATGAAGTCAGGATGTCAAGCAACGCGTCTTCGACATCCTGTGCCATGGCTTTCGCATCTCCGCAGACATAGAAGCTGGCGCCGCCTTCCAGCCAGCGGAACAGTTCCTCGGCGTTTTCCCGCATGCGATGCTGGACGTAGATCTTTTCCGCCTGGTCACGGGAAAAGGCCGTATCGAGCCGGGTCAGAATATTCGCTTCCTTCAGCGCCACGAGTTCATCGCGATAAAGAAAATCTGCGTCCTGTCGCTGTTCACCGAAGAAGAGCCAATTGCGTCCGGTGCCGCCGCTGACCTGACGGTCCTGGAGAAACGCCCGGAAGGGCGCAACACCGGTCCCCGGACCAACCATGATGACATCGACACTCGGATCGGCAGGCAGACGGAATGCACGATTGGGCGACAGGAAAATGCGGGCCTCACTGCCCTGCGGCATGCGTCGGGCAATAAAGCCGGACCCCACACCCAGACGTTCGCGGCCATGGGCAGAGTGCTTTACGGTCGCGACGGTGAGGTGAATTTCATCCGCATGGGCCTTCGGGCTGGACGAGATCGAATAGGTCCGGTGCTGCAAAGGCGTGAGCAGGGAGAGGAATTTCTCCAGCGAGATCGACCCGTTGGGCAGCATCCTGACAAGATCCAGGACATCGCGGTTCCAGAGCCATGCGTCGAGCGATGCCCTGTCGCCGTTCGAAACGACATGGCCAAGTTCCTCGTCAACCGCGTGGCGGGCGAGTTCTGCGACCAGTTCCTGCGACGGATTGCGAATATCGAACTTTTCGGACAGCAGGATGCCGAGCGGCTCATCGAACCCCTTTGCCCTTGCATGAGAGCAGATGCCGAAATGCGCCTGCAACGCCGTGACGAGTTCCGGTTCGTTTGACGGAATGAGGCCGATGCAATCGCCAGCTTCATAGTTCAGGCCGCTGCCCTTGATGTCTAGCGCGATGTGCCGCGTTTCCTTTTCAGAGCCCGATCCCGACATGGGGACATTTAAGACAACCTTCGCGGGATACGGCGCCCGCTTGCTCCATTTTTGTCGGGTCTGCGTGCCAGCTTGCAGCGCCTCCTTGATGTCAATGCGGTCCTCGCCGCTGACTTCCGCCATTGCCATCAAGGCGCCGTCGACCCAGGCAAACGCCTTCGTCGCATAGTTTACGTCACAATCGACGCGGGCCGCGATGCGCTGCGCGCCGCGGCTATGCAGGCGTTGGTCTATAAGACGCCCCGCGTTGCAAAATCGCTCGTACCCAGAGTCGCCCATCGCCATCACCGAGTATCTGACATCGTTGAGCTGGGTCGAATCGGACCCGTTCAACACACTCCAGAACTCCTGAGCGGAATCAGGCATTTCCCCGTTTCCGTATGTGGAAGTCACGATCAGAACACGCCGTATGTCAGCCAAGACGTCCAGCGCCACGTCGTTGAGCGGGGCGACTACTGGCTTGAAACGTCGTGTTCTCGCGATGTCCGCGATATCGGACGCCATCTGTTCGGCGTTCCCAGTCTGTGTACCAAAGAGGATAGCAAGTGGCACGCTTCCGGCTTCATCAGAACTCAGCGGAAGATCGCTAGGCTCCGCAGCCTTGATCTCGGTTTCGATACCGAGGCCTTTGCCCTTTGCCAGTGGGCCTGCGTCAAACCGGATAGGCAGCACGATCGGCCCGGTATTACCACTGTCCGGGAGGTATTTCGCACCTTCGACGACCTCGACGTTCTTCACTCGATTTGCCAAGATCGCCAGTGCTTCTGTCATGTCGCCACGAGCGATAAAGTGGCCGAGACAATGGTGTGCACCACCCCCGAAGCCAAAGTGCGGCTTTTGCTCCTTCGTTATATCGAAACTTGGGTCGGGAAAGGCGCGCGGATCGGAAGCCGCAGCCTGCGAGAACAAATGGATCGTCGTGCCCTTCCGGATGTGAACGTCCTGGTACTCGAAATCCTCCACCGCCTCGCGCGTCACCCAGGTGATCGTCGGTCGAACGCGCATAACCTCTTCGACAGCGGCTCTTCCAAGCTCGGGGTCGTTACCAAGCAGCGCCCACTGATCGGGATTTCGGGAGAATACCTCCAGTGCGAGCCCGATCTGATTGCGCGTGGTATCGATACCGCCAAAGATCGCGAGAACGATCATATCGTAAAGTTCTTCTTCGCTGAGCGCCTCGTCACTGTTCATGTTGGTCTGTACGAGCATGCTGAGGAAGTCATCTGTCGGCGGCCTAGCCCTGATCTCGCGCACAAGGTCCATGACATAGGCAAACAGCTTTTGCGTTGCGGCATCGACGATCTCGACATCGCGCTTGAACGTCACGCCGAGGGCGAGTCCCATCTCCGTCGCTATGGTTGCAAGATCTCGCCATTTCTCGTGCGGAAGGCCGAGGAGCGTACAAATGACTCGAGTTGCATAAGGTTCTGCAAACTCTGCCATAAACTCGCACTCGCCGCGCTCGATGAATGCGTCGATGAGTTCATGAGCAAGCGCTGCAAATTTTGGTCTAAGCCCGATGACGAGCTTCGGCGAAAAAGCGGGGTTGGCAAGGCGCCTCAGGCGGGCATGATTCGAGCCTTCTTGACTGAGCAGCATACGGCTCCACCAACCCGCAAAGTGACCGGAGACACCGTTTAGGGCCGGCCAGGCATAACTCCCCTGACGCAGCCGCGCGTCGCGCATCAACTTATGCACTTCGTCGTAGCGCAGAATCGCAAGTCCGTAGTTTGTTCGAGCGCACCAATGTGCCTCCCTCGCCGCGAGAACTTCGCTCGATCTAATGGAGAAGTTGGCCTCTGAAATATCGAGATATGGCAGGCTGTCGATGTGAGTTCCCATCTTTGTTCCCTTGTATAGGTTTTACAAAGGGGACAGCAAATTGCGTGCCAAATGCAAAATCGGGCTCACATCACTCTGTTTTAAAACAGCTATTCGCGTTTCGTGTTGAGAACTGGTCTTGTCATCACGAGAGGCTCGACTCGCAATTTTGTTGAAGTGCTGCAAATTTGCAGCGATGCCGGGCGGCAGAGTTACAGTTATGTTGATTTTTACTGCTGCAAATGGCTGAATGATCGCAAAAATGCATCACCGCGCGGTCGAACGGTGACAACTCACTGAAATTACTCTGTTATTTACTGGCATGTTTCTTGCTTGTAGTCCGGTATCCGAAATTGGGAATATGTGCATGCGCAAGAAAACACTGATGTTCGTTTCGCAATTTGCCCATCCGGGCACTTATCGAAAAGAGACCTGGCGACGCGTCCTTGGTGGTGACGACGAAACGGAGGCGGTGCGCGCGCTGCTTGATTCGATTGGAGTGTTGGACGAAATCAACTATGTGGGCGTCAAAGCGCACGAAGGGGAAACCATCCCGCGGGAAGACGAAATCGATGCCGCCATTCTCGGTGGAAGCTTTGCGTCCGTCGCCGACAGCCATGAATGGCAAACAGCGATCGATTCCTGGCTCGCTGACTGGCGCGCTACTGGAAAGCCCTTGCTCGGCATTTGCGGAGGCCACCAGTTAATGGCACGTCACCTTGGTGCCCGTGTGGAGCGCATTCCAGAGGGGCCGGAGGTCGGCTCGCTCCCCGTGGAACTAACATCGCAAGGTACGGGACATTACTTGTTCGATGGGATGGGAAGTGCACCTCATTTCTTCTTCGGAAACTTTGATCGCGTCATCGACATCAATCCCACGACGACAGTCCTGGCAACCAGAGCGCACCTCCCATGCGCCGCGTTAGACCACGGGGATAATTGGGTGTCGGTGCAGTTCCATCCCGAGACAACGTGCGACCGCATGGCTACCTGTTGGGCAGAGATTGATCCCGCGCGCGCAGCTGTCTACCGGTTCATCCCGGGCTGCGAAAAGCTAATCCAGAACTTCCTGTTCGAGCACGCGATTTGCGGGGAAAAGCGATGAGACACCTACCGATCATAGGCATCATCGGCGATTTGAAGCAAGTCGCAGGGATGCCGTACCACGCCTACGGTGACAAATACGTTCGCGCCATTGCAGAGTTCGCCGCCGCCCAGCCTGTCGGCCTGTTCCCCCCCTTCGTTCCCTCCTTGCTCGACGTAGTTGACGGCCTGCTTTTCACGGGCAGCGCGTCGAACATTCGGCCGGAGCTCTGGGATGGGCCTCCTGACACACCTGGTCCATTCGACGACGTTCGGGACAGCTTTTCGCTTCCCCTGATTCAAGCTGTGATCGAACGAAAGATTCCCGCTCTTTTTATATGCAGGGGATTCCAGGAACTGAACGTCTCCTTGGGAGGGACGCTCGTGCCCGATCTAGGCCAAACCCATCACGCACCACGAAACCTGGATTACGAAGAACGCTATGCTCCCTTCCACCGGATCGAGTTGCGCGAGGGGTCGCCTTTGGAGCGTGTCTTTGGAGCTAATAATCTGGAAGTCAATTCTCTGCATTACCAGGCTCTTGATCGTATCGCACCCTCACTTTCGGTCGAGGCGCGTGCGGCAGATGGTGTGGCTGAAATCGTGATGCACGGTGATCATCCGTTTGCCGTCGGTGTCCAATGGCACTGTGAATACAGGCCTGATCTTTACGTTCATCATCAAAGGCTACTTAATGCATTCGGAAAAGCCGCGCGTGATCGGCGAGACCAGTGCTGAACAGGCGATGATCCGTGCGATAACACGCATTTTTAAAGCCGGAGAGCGAAATGAGCCTTGTTGGAGAACTCGTTCCACTACTGGACCAAGTTGAGACCGCCGGGGCTGGCTTGGACGAGGACCTTCTCGTCGACTTGGTCAGTCTGGAGGGCCAGCTTGAATGGTGTAACAGCGCACAGATCGGAGTTCTCGGATTTCATGGCCGGCCGGTCAGGGGAATAGACCTGGGCGCAGTTTACGAAGAAAGCACGGCGCGGGCGTTGAGGCGGCTCCTTTCGAGCTTCAGCGGCAATTACGAGACAGCCACCAGTCTTGAGGCTGGACTCATCGCCATGGGTGGCCGAACTATTCGAACCGTCGCGCGCGCGCGTTTCGTGGAGATTGAAGGCCATTCCTACTTGCGCTTGACGAAAACCGAACTCGGCCAGGTCGCAGCACAGTACAAGGAGCTTGAGACCGAAGCGAACATGCTCAGGAACATCCTGCAAACTTCGACGCAAGCCCATTGGGCGATCGAGTTCCTCGACCCCGTGGACGTAACGCAACCAGTCGACGAAGTCATTCGCCAGGTGTTCGAGAACCAGTCTGTGTGGCGCATGTGCAATGATGCGATGGCAAGGCTGTACGACCTTCCTGACAGTCTGAATTTCAATGATCAGGATGTCCGGCTCTACTGGCCCCGGAGCGAAGCCAATGAACTGTTCGTTCGAGATATCGTCGCGTCCGGATATGCGATCAATGATGCCACAAGTATCGACAGGGCATACGACGGTACGCTGCGCTACATTTCAAACGACGTCCGCGCTGAGATCACGGACGGCCTGCTTCTTCGCCTTTGGGGCAATTGCCGGGACATAACAGCAGAAAGTCTTCTGCGACATCAGTCTTCGGCGGCGGAGAACGCGACTGCACTCGTTCACCGCGTCAACGAGCCAAGCGTTCTGATCGACAACGAGGGTCGTGTGGCAGCCTCGAACAAGTCCTTCGATGCTCTCGCGAAGACGGCTAAAAGTCTTGTCGACCGCCTCACCAAGGCGCTTGCCGCGCAGAGCCGTTCGTCGTCATGCGTAAGCTTGGAAATACCGGAGATCGACGGCGAAACGAGACGTTTTGACGTCTTCCTGCAAACCGGCGTGGCACCCGACCAATGGGCGATCGGGACCTTCGTGCCTGTCAGAAACCGCACTCGCAAAATGGGATGACGATGAGCAAGATGGAGCAGCCTACCGGTTTCCGCCAGTTCGACATCGGGCTCAGAGGACGCGTTGCGTTATCTCGGGAAGACTGGGAAGGTCTGCTTCGATCTCGTGCATTTTCAGCTTTTTGCAATACGCTCACCGACACAATGATTGTGTTTGACCCTGACGAGGTCGTGATTTTCCTTAACCTAGCGGGCGAACGCGTTCTCGGGGTGGAAAATGTGAAGAGGAACTTGCAACTCTCAGCCCTCATTCGGCAAAGCGACCTGGACATCGGCGAGTTCCTCGCAAAGACCCAACGTGGCAAGACGCAAGGTTTCATACGGTCGCCGTCCACGGGCAAGATATACCACACGGTGAAACGAACCCTTGTGATCGAGGGATCGTCGGGCGGCTTTACTTTGCTCACCCTCCGCGACAGCGATGAAACAGACCGGTCGAAAACAGGCAATTCGATCAAGCCAGAGGGATCGCGGGTCGCAAAGAGCGGACCGCAGCTTCACTTCCCCGAAAACCTTGCAAAGCAGGTCGCCCAGGCTGCTACAGCTTATCGGCGGCAGTTTCGCGTTCTGCTGCTCGGTGAGTCAGGCGTAGGCAAGACAGCGATGGCGAAGCACATTCATGCCGCGATAGACGGCGAACATCGCCCGTTCGTGCATGTCAACTGCGGCAGCATCCCGGAGACACTATTTGAATCAGAAATGTTCGGCTACGAACGGGGCGCGTTTACCGGAGCACTCCAGGCGGGAAAGCGCGGTTACATCGAAAGCGCAACGGGCGGCACCCTTTTCCTTGACGAAGTTGGCGAAATTCCAATCTCGTCGCAAGCCAAGCTGTTGAAGTTTCTTGAAGATGGCACCATCCAGCCTATAGGCAGCGCCATTAGCAAAAAGATTGAAACACGAGTGATTGCTGCAACCAACCGCGATCTCACCGAGATGGCTCGAGTCGGCACGTTTCGCAAGGATCTATTATACCGTTTGTCAACGTTCCCAGTCCAAATTCCGCTGCTCCGCGAGCGTTCTGACAAGGAACACATCCTGGACACAATGCTGGCGAGGGCGACCAAGGATCGCGGCCATCCGCTTCGGCTCTCCGAGGAATGCAGAGCTATTCTCCTGCGATATGCCTTCCCGGGTAACCTTAGGGAAATGAAGAGTATCGTCGACTATCTCGATGTTGTCGTTGAAGAGCTAGCCAGACCCAGTGACCTACCGGCCCATGTATCGCCGCGCGCCGAGAACGCTCGAACCGAGGCGACTATGAGCGCGGTCGAATTCGATGGACAAACCCTCAAGGAACTCGTGCGAAATTTCGAAGCCAGGGTGCTGGACGATGCGATTGCCAAGTTTGGCAGCAAGCGGGAAGTCGCAAAGCAATTGGGCGTAGACGTCGCGACGATTGTTCGAAAGACGAACCGCAGCGAGTGAAGGGGACCCAGGCGCAAAAAGCCGGCGCCGAAGG
>DATMTA010000150.1:0-32994 GCA_035565055.1 Ensifer sp. | reverse complement strand
CTGACAGAACTTTCGGAAGAACAGGCCGCCTATATCGGCGTCGGCCAGACCGGTCCGTTCAAGTCGGAACACTACCGCTACTGATATCTATCAGTCGCTACCACAAGATATGGACGCCGCCGGCGGGGCAACCTGCCGGCGGCATCAATATCTTGTGTCTGCTTCAGATCGAAATCAGTAGCGGTAGTGTTCCGCCTTGAACGGACCGGTCTGGCCGACGCCGATATAGGCGGCCTGTTCTTCCGAAAGTTCCGTCAGCTTCGCGCCGAGCTTGGCGAGATGCAGGCGGGCAACCTTTTCGTCGAGGTGCTTCGGCAGAACGTAAACGTCGTTCTTGTAGTTTTCGCCACGCGTGAACAGCTCGATCTGGGCGAGAACCTGATTCGTGAACGAAGCCGACATGACGAAGGACGGATGGCCCGTTGCATTGCCGAGGTTGAGCAGGCGGCCTTCGGAGAGAAGGATCATGCGGTTACCCGCTGGGAACTCGACGATGTCGACCTGCGGCTTGACGTTGGTCCACTTGAGGTTACGCAGCGCCGCGACCTGAATTTCGTTATCGAAGTGGCCGATATTGCCGACGATCGCCATATCCTTCATCTGACGCATGTGCTCGATGCGGATGACGTCCTTGTTGCCGGTCGTGGTGATGAAGATGTCAGCGGAGGAGACGACGTCTTCGAGCTGAACGACTTCGAAACCGTCCATGGCGGCCTGCAGCGCGCAGATCGGATCGACTTCCGTGACCTTCACGCGGGCGCCGGCGCCCTGCAGCGAGGCGGCAGAGCCCTTGCCGACGTCGCCGTAACCGCAGACGACGGCGACCTTGCCGGCCATCATCACGTCGGTGCCGCGGCGGATGCCATCGACGAGCGATTCCTTGCAGCCATACTTGTTGTCGAACTTCGACTTGGTGACCGAGTCATTGACGTTGATGGCCGGGAAGGGCAGCAGGCCCTTCTTGGAGAGCTGGTACAGCCGGTTGACACCCGTGGTGGTTTCTTCCGTCACGCCCTTGATGGCGTCGCGCTGCCTGGTGAACCAGCCCGGCGAAGCTTCCAGACGCTTCTTGATCTGTGCGAAGAGGATCTCTTCTTCTTCCGAACCGGGGTTCGACAGCACGTTCTCGCCGGCTTCCGCGCGGGCGCCGAGCAGGATGTACATGGTGGCGTCGCCACCGTCATCGAGGATCATGTTGGACACGCCGCCGTCGGTCCACTGGAAGATCATGTCCGTGTAGGTCCAGTATTCGTAGAGCGACTCGCCCTTCTTGGCGAAAACCGGGATGCCGGCAGCGGCAATGGCTGCTGCAGCATGGTCCTGCGTCGAGAAGATGTTGCACGAGGCCCAGCGGACTTCGGCGCCGAGCTTGACCAGCGTTTCGATCAGCACGGCCGTCTGGATCGTCATGTGGAGCGAGCCGGTGATGCGGGCGCCCTTCAGCGGCTTGGTGGTGCCGAATTCCTCGCGCGCGGCCATCAGGCCCGGCATTTCGGTTTCGGCAATTTGGATTTCCTTGCGGCCGAAATCGGCAAGGTTGATGTCGGTCACGATATAGTCGGTGGCTTTGCTCATCGAATTCTCCAGATCCGGCGGAAACAGGGCTTAAAACAAAAAGCGCCCAACGGACGCAATGCCGGTCATTGGCGTCCGAGAAATGGATAAGCGCTATCTACCAGCGATGGGCGGTTTTGGCAATGAGGATATAAAGAAGTCTTTATGTCTTTATGTCGTAGGATGAATTAATCGTTAGCCAGGTCAAAACGAACAAGATTTTGCGTCCTTGACAGCTTTCAGAGTTGGAACTGGGTTCGTTTTGACCTGACCTGAACCAAGTCCGCTCCTGTCCACAGCTCCCCTCTAGCTACGTAGGTGGCGTAATCTTGGCGGAAATTGAACGGTCTTTGACATTGCGGGGCACCGGGCGAGCAGTCATGCTTTTCGATATTGAAACCGTTGGCAAGGCGTTGAGATGACCCAGATTTTCGTGGAATTGTATAATTATAGAGCTGGCTGGAAAGAGTTGTCTGCCACTGATCGTAAAGCCTTCGCCGACAAGGTCGCCAATGAGGTGAGCGGCCTCGCTCAGCATGGCGTGGAAGTCGTGGCGTGGGGCATGAACGATCGAGCCACCGCGCACCGTGCCCCTTACGACTTCTTCTGTGTCTACAAGGTGCCATCCGCCGAATTCCAGCGGGGCTTCGATGCCGCTGTGGAGGCATCAGGCTGGTACAATTATTTCGAACAGGTGTGCGTCAGCGGCAAGGCCCTGACCCCTCACGAACTTCTCTCTGCCAACGTCACCCTGACCACACCCGGCGAATGAGGAGCACACGCCATGAAAGTTCTTTCCCTCGTATTTCCAGGCTTCACATTTATTGACCTGGCTGCGCCGATGCAGGCATTTTCGATGCTGCCGGAATTCGAATCCCAGATCGTTTGGCAGGAAGCGGGCGACGTGGCTTCGGATGCCGGCGTGACAGTCCGAGCCACGCACGACTTCAACACCTGCTGGGAAGACCCCGACATTCTTTTCGTACCGGGCAATACAAAATGGCTTTTCGGACAGCTGGAAGATGACGTCACGGTTGATTTCGTCGCGGACCGGGGCGCGCGTGCAAAATGGGTGACGAGCGTCTGTAACGGATCCCTGCTTCTCGGCGCCGCTGGACTATTGAAAGGCTACAAAGCCAGCTCCTATTGGTACACCAGAGAGCACCTCTCGCTCTTCGGGGCGATCCCGACAGATGAGCGTTACGTGATTGACGGTAACCGCGCGACAGGTGGTGGTATGACTGCAGGTGTCGACTTCGGCCTTGCCGTCGTGGGAGAAATCATGGGTAAGCAAGCCGGTCAGCTGTTTGAGCTTCTCTTCGAATATGCTCCCAAACCGCCCTTTGGCACGGGTCGGCCGGAGTTAGCCGGAGAGGCGCTCGTAGCGGCCGCGAAACGCGAACTTGAGACACTGATGCCGCTGGAGCGGCTCGCAGGCGTCAGCGAGAGACGCGGATTGAGGCCCGATTGACACCCCCCAATTATCTGCCTGCCCTGTGCCCGCGCGGGACAAGTGGGGCGATCGGGCTTCGGTGAATGTGCTATAGTCTTGGTCCGTACCATCTGGGGCATTGGCAATGCATTCAAGAAAGATCGTGATCCTGGCCTTTCCCGGCGTTGCCCTGCTTGATATCGTCGGCCCGTCCGATGTGTTTGCAATTGCGACCCAATACACGCTTCCAACCGGACACATTCCCTACGAAATCACCGTCGCCTCGCAGACGGGTGGCCCTGTCCGTTCCTCGTCGGGATTGGAACTGCTCACCCAAAAACTGAGTGACATCGACCCTGCGGAGATCGATACCGTGCTGGTGAGTGGCGGCGGACCGCCCATGACACCCCCGATCCCGGAATATCTTGTCGGATGGTTGAAGCAGAACAGTGATGAAGTCCGCCGCATTTGCGGTGTCTGCACGGGGACATTTCTACTTGCAGCCGCAGGGCTCGCCGACAAACGCCGGGTTACCACGCATTGGGAGGCGACCGAACTCCTGCAGCAGCTGTATCCCCAAGCCAATGTCGAGATTGACCCCATATTTGTGAAAGACGGGCGGCTCTGGAGTTCGGCGGGGCTGTCGGCAGGGATCGATTTGTCCATTGCCCTGATCGAAGAGGATCATGGCCACGCCGCGGCGATGCGCCTGGCGCGGTTGCTGGTCATGTTTGTCAAGCGGCCGGGTCACCAGGCGCAGTATTCGGCACCGTTGGCATTACAAGCCGGTGCGGACGAGGATTTCAGCAATCTTCACGCATGGATTGCCGACCATCTCTGGGAAAACCTGACAATTGAGCGGCTGGCATCGCAAGCGCGTTTGTCGCCACGGACCTTCATGCGCCGATACAAGCTTTCGGTCGGGCGAACGCCCGGCAGAACCGTGAAAGTCATACGCCTGGAAGCGGCTTGCAGGGAAATCCTCGAGACACAGCATTCCTTAAAGCAGATCGCCAAATCGACTGGATTTGGTGACGAGCAGACGCTAAGGCGCGCGTTCATAGAGGAGTACGGCATGCCGCCACAACAGGTACGCGATAGGCATGCCCGCGGCGTGGCGAACCTGTAGGCCGTTTCGCGATCCGTCCCCATCGCCGGAAGAGGATGGCCGTCCTCTCTGGCGCTTCTTTATCTCACCAAGAAGCATCGAAATCGCGAGACAAGTGTTTCCATGAAACGCGGAAACGCTCCAGGAACGGCTATCCAAGCCCTGGCCACAGCAATGAAGGAGTTGGAAGACCTTTCAGGCTTCTTCACCGAACTTGTCGGCGATCAAGGCTGCAATGGCCTCAAGGGCAGCATCGGCATCCGCACCGTCCGCTTCCACCATGATCGTGCAGCCGGGGCTCGCCGCCAGCATCATCAGGCCCATGATCGACGTCCCTCCGACCGTCATCCCGTCCTTTGAGACCGAGATCCTGGCTTCGAAGCCCTCGACAGTCTGGACGAATTTGGCCGAGGCCCGGGCGTGAAGGCCCCGTTTGTTGATGATCAGAAGCTCGCGTGAAACGGACACCTTTTGGCCTTGCTCCCGATCTCGAGGTTACTTGCTGGCAAGCACGCTGCTGGCAACGTTGATATATTTGCGCCCGGCTTCGGAGGAATCCGTCAGCGCCTTCTGCATGTTGTTCTCGCCGCGAATGCCGGCAAGCTTGATCAGCATGGGGAGATTGACGCCGGCGATCACTTCGACGCGACCAGCGGACATGACGGAGATGGCAAGATTCGACGGTGTTCCGCCAAACATGTCTGTCAGGATGATGACCCCTTGGCCTTCATCCGCACGCATGACCGAATCAAGAATATCCTGCCGACGCTGATCCATATCGTCTTCAGGCCCGATGCACACCGTTTCAAGCAGCTTTTGCGGCCCGACCACATGTTCGAGGGCATGACGAAATTCTTCAGCCAGCTTGCCATGGGTGACAAGCACAAGTCCGATCATGTCGCAGTTTGCTCCATTGCACAGTCCAGAGGCACGCCTGTTATCGCATTGCAACAATAACGTCCACCGGCAAGGTGGTCATCATGGCGAGGAAATTTTGAAGTGCAAGAGCAAAATAGGCCCCGTAAATGGGCTGAAACGGTTGAAATCATGCTCTTGCAGCCGCAATGCGGAGCAATTGGTCCAAAGTTTCGGATGAAAGCTTGGGCAGCAGCAACAAGGGCAAGGCGCCCGTTTCACCCATATAAAACCGTTCGTCTTCCGGCGGTAGGCGGTCCGAAGAGGCGACTTCGACAGGCTGCACTGCAAAGTCCATGACGGCCGATGAAATCGTGGGCACTGCGACAATCTCTGCGCCACGTATTTCTGCGCGCCCGGCGATCGTGTCGATGGCTTCGGCAACGATCAACCCGCTCCTCATCGATATCATGATCTGGTCATCGCCGACGAAGGCAGAAAAGAGGCCGCGCGCCTGCGCCTGCGCCAGGCAGCTCAGTGCAGATGACGTCTTGCCGCTCCCGGGCGGTCCGACGAAGAGGAATCCCTGCGTCCCGATGACGATGGCGGTCGCGTGGATATTCCGTGCCGCAGTGCTCATGCGTCTGTGAAGGCGGGCAGGGTGAGAATGAAGCGTGCTCCGGTCGGCTTTTCGCCGTTTCCGGATGGCAGGTTTTCGGCGCGCAGCGTTCCCTGATGCGCCTCGGCGATCTGGCGGCTGATGGAGAGGCCGAGCCCGGAGTTCTGGCCGAAATCCTCGCCCTCGGGACGGTCGGTGTAGAAGCGCTCGAAAATGCGCTCGATGTCTTCCGCCTGGATGCCGGGACCATTGTCCTCGACAATGACGATGCACTGGTGCCGGTTGCGTGTCAGCTTCACATGGATGCGACCGTTTTCGGCGGGCACGAAGGAGCGCGCATTCTCGATAAGGTTGGTGATGATCTGGCCGAGGCGCAGATCGTGACCCGGAACGCGGAACCCGTCCTTCGCGCCCTTGGCATTGCGGTCGATCTGCAGATCGATCGTGACCGGCTTCTTGGCACTGCGGATCTCCCGCGAGATGTTGACCAGATCGCCCAGCAGCTTCTCGAGATCCACTTCGCGCTGGTCGACGCGCGCCAGTTCCGCATCGAGGCGGGAGGCATCCGAAATGTCGCTTATCAGGCGGTCGAGACGCCGCACGTCATGCTGGATGATGTCCATCAGCCGTTGCTTGGAGGTGTCTGTCTTGGCCAGCGGAAGCGTCTCGACGGCGCTTCGAAGCGAGGTCAGTGGGTTCTTCAATTCATGGCTGACGTCGGCGGCAAACTGTTCGATGGCGTCGATCCGGTCGTAGAGCGCATTGGTCATTCCGCGCAATGCAATCGACAGATTGCCAATTTCGTCCTGCCGATCCGAGAAATCGGGGATTTCCGCGCGCTCCTTGCCGCGCCGCACGCGGATGGCAGCAGCGGAGAGGCGACGAAGCGGCGTCGCGATCGTCGACGAGAGAAGGAGTGACACGATGACGTTCACCAGCGTCGCCACCCCAAAGACCCGCAGGATTGCAAAACGTTCGGCATGGACGATCTTGTCGATGTCGCCCGCCTGCGTCGAAAGCAGCAGGACACCGAGCACGGCACGGAAGCGCTGAACGGGAACCGCCACCGAAACGATCAGCTCGCCGTCGTCGGTAATGCGGACCACCGCACCGCGTACGCCAGTCAGCGCATTCATGACTTCCGGATAGATCGAGCCATCGCCGCCTGGCGATTCCTTGTAGACGGGCAGATCGCTTTGCTGCAGCAGCCGATTGAAGAAGTTGGCGATCCGGTCCGTCCAGGTCACAGGTTCGCCCTGCAGGGGGGGCAGATCGAACCGCAGCACCTGCGCACCTGTGTAGAGATGCTTGGAATCCAGAATGAGGTTGGCGTCTGCATCATAGATGCGAGCCCGCGTCCGCGTCGGCGAGATCAGGCGGCGCAGCACGGGCGCCACGCGCTGCGGCACGATCGGAAATTCCAGATCCTCGTCATTGGGAACCGGGGTGATGCTCTGGCCGGCCTGCAGCTCCAGAAGCTTCTGCGGATCGATGGTGATCGAATTCGTATCGACGGATGCCGAGGCAGCGATGGCGCCTGAAATGATTTCGCCCTGCGTCAGCAGGCTCTCGACGCGAGCATCGATCAGGCCTTCGCGAAACTGGTTGAGGTAGAGGATGCCGCCGACAAGGACGATGAGGGCGGTGAAGTTGAAGAAAAGAATGCGACGCGTGAGGCTGGAAAAGACCGCGTGGCGCAGGATGCGGCGAATGCGCGGAAACGGCCAGAACCGCACGCGGCTGCCGGGACGCTTTTCGTCGGCCTCCGCTGTGTCGTCGAAGCTGCTATCGAGAGTGTTGTCCGCCAATGCTGCTGTCCGCGTCGCCCGATTGCGACACGCGGAACCTGCCGATAAGGCCCCGCGTTACATCACTTCTGTTATTGATCCCGGTTCAAGCGGCTTCGCGGAACCTGTATCCGACGCCATACAGCGTCTCGATCATGTCGAATTCCGTGTCGACCATCTTGAACTTCTTGCGCAGCCGCTTGATGTGGCTGTCGATCGTTCGGTCATCGACATATACCTGTTCGTCATAGGCCGCGTCCATAAGCGAATCGCGGCTTTTTACCACGCCCGGGCGCTGCGCCAGCGAATGCAGGATGAGGAATTCGGTCACCGTCAGTGTCACCGGCTCGCCCTTCCAGGTGCAGGTATGGCGCTCCTGGTCCATGATGAGCTGGCCGCGTTCCAGTGAACGCGAAGGCGCCGCCGCGGCGGCACCGGGCTTTGCGGTCGTTCCTGCGAGCGCGGCAGCCTCGCGGCTGGCGGCACGGCGAAGCACGGCCTTGACGCGCTCCACTAGCAGGCGCTGCGAGAAGGGCTTGGTGATGAAATCGTCGGCGCCCATCTTCAGGCCGAAGAGCTCGTCAATCTCTTCATCCTTGGAGGTGAGGAAGATGACCGGCAGGTCCGACTTCTGCCGGAGACGGCGCAGCAGTTCCATTCCGTCCATGCGCGGCATCTTGATGTCGAAGATTGCCAGCTGCGGCGGGCGGGCGAGAAGTCCCTCGAGCGCGGAAGCACCGTCGGTATAGGTCTCGACCTTGTAACCTTCGGCTTCGAGGGCGATCGAAACGGATGTCAGGATGTTCCGGTCATCGTCCACGAGTGCAATCGTCAGCATGGGCATTCATCTCCTTGGGAATCGCGTGGTCCAGCGTCCGTACTGCGCCAGGCCCGTTGAGTCGGCTCGCTTCATGAGGATAAAGGTGGAACAAATTGTGGCAAGCACAAAGAACGGGGCTGCCGGGGCAAATTTTACCGCTCAGTCAAAAAACAGTTCGGCACTGGACATTCAAACGATTTAAAAAATACGAGGAAAAATTAAATCGATTAATTTATTGATATCATTGTAAAATTCTACTTTTTGCCGATTGTATTTTTAAAAAACTCTGCCTATGTTCCCGTTCATCGACGGTGCAACCAGTGAGAAAAGGAATTTGCACGATGGAGGAGCTCGGCGTTCGCAACCAGGCTAACGGTCTGGCAAAGATCGGCTTCAGGAACCTGGCGACGGTTCGCTACAATTTCCTGGAAGCATCCCTTTACGAAGAATCGATCCGCAATGGTGAAGCCGTTCTGACGGCCGATGGCGCACTGCGCGCCATGACCGGCCAGCACACGGGCCGCTCCGCCAAGGACAAGTTCGTCGTTCGCGACGCCAAGACCGACGGCCAGATCTGGTGGGACAACAACAAGCCCATGTCGCCGACGCATTTCGAGGTTCTCTACAACGACATGCTGCAGTTCGCTGAAGGCAAGTCGCTCTATGTGCAGGACCTGATCGGTGGCGCTGACGCCGCAAACGCGCTGCCGGCCCGCATCGTCACCGAATATGCCTGGCACTCGCTCTTCATCCGCAATCTGCTGATCCGCCCGGACCAGTCTTCGCTTGCAACGTTCCTGCCGAAGCTGACGATCATCGACTTGCCGTCCTTCCGCGCCAATCCGGAGCGTCACGGCTGCCGCACCGAGACCGTGATCGCCTGCGACCTCGAAAACGGCGTCGTTCTCATTGGCGGCACGTCCTATGCCGGTGAAATCAAGAAGTCGGTCTTCACCGCGCTGAACTACCTGTTGCCGGCCAAGAAGGTCATGCCGATGCACTGCTCGGCAAACGTTGGTCCCGCTGGCGACACGGCTGTCTTCTTCGGCCTGTCGGGCACGGGCAAAACCACGCTCTCGGCCGATCCGAGCCGCACGCTCATCGGCGACGACGAACACGGCTGGGGCGAAGACGGCGTCTTCAATTTCGAAGGTGGCTGCTATGCCAAGACCATCCGTCTGTCGGCGGAAGCCGAGCCGGAAATCTACGCCGCCTCGCGCCGTTTCGGCACGGTTCTGGAAAACGTGGCTCTCGATGACGCCCGCATTCCGAACTTTGATGACGCCTCGGCCACGGAAAATACCCGCAGCGCCTACCCGCTGCACTTCATTCCGAACGCGTCCGAATCGGGCCGTGCCGGTCATCCGCTCAACATCATCATGCTGACGGCCGACGCCTTCGGCGTGCTGCCGCCGATCGCCAAGCTGACGCCCGAGCAGGCCATGTACCACTTCCTGTCCGGCTACACCGCCAAGGTCGCCGGTACGGAAAAGGGCGTGACCGAACCGGAAGCCACCTTCTCGACCTGCTTCGGCGCACCCTTCATGCCGCGTCACCCGTCGGAATACGGCAATCTGCTGAAGGACCTGATCGCCAAGCACGGCGTCAACTGCTGGCTCGTTTCCACCGGCTGGACCGGCGGCGCATACGGCACCGGCAAGCGGATGCCGATCAAGGAGACCCGGGCGCTTCTGACGTCGGCGCTGGATGGCTCGCTGAACAATGTCGAGTTCCGCGTCGACCCGAATTTCGGCTTCCGCGTGCCGGTTGCTGTTGAAGGCGTCGACACCAAGATCCTCGATCCGCGCTCGACCTGGAGCGACGGCGCAGCCTATGACGCCCAGGCCCGCAAGCTGGTCGACATGTTCGTCGCCAACTTCGCCAAGTTTGAAAAACATGTCGATGGCAGCGTCCGTGACGCCGCCCCCGGCACCCGTCTGGCGGCCGAATAAGCCAGAGGATCACAGACGGATTCACGTGAAACCCGGTGCGCTGGAACGGCGCGCCGGGTTTTCCGTTTTGCGGGTTGTTTGACGGCAGCCCGCCATGTGAAATAGAGGTCGTTGCCAGCAACACCCGCAGGAACACCAAGGCATGGCCAGCGAAGACCTCATCATCTCGAGCCGCGTGACGATCAATGGCTGGGAACTGACCGAACAGTTCATCCTCGCCGGCGGACCCGGCGGCCAGAATGTCAACAAGGTCGCCAGCGCCGTTCAGCTCTTCTTTCCGCTGATGGCCTCGCCTTCGCTATCTGACGCCGTCAAGGAGCGCGCCGCCAAGATTGCCGGCCGCCGACTGTCGAAGGACGGCGTGCTTCTGATTGAGGCAAGCCGCTTTCGCAGCCAGGATCGCAATCGCGAAGATGCCCGTGAACGCCTGAAAGAGCTGATCGTCGAGGCGATGCAGCCGCCACCGCCGCCGCGCAGGAAAACGAAGCCGACGAAAGGTTCCATCGAACGCAGGCTCAAGGCCAAGTCCGGCCGCTCGGAAATCAAGAAGATGCGAGGCAAACCGGGCGGCGATTGAGGGCTTAGACAGCTTCGAGGAGTTTCGGAATGAAAGAGCTTCCGCAAGATTTCGTCTATCTACCCGGCTATCTGGATCGCGACGTGCAGGCCGCGCTTCTTGACGCGGTTCGTGCCGGCGTTGCCGAAGCGCCGCTCTTCACGCCCACGATGCCGAAGACCGGAAAACCCATGTCGGTGCGCATGACGAATTTCGGCGCTCTCGGTTGGGTAACCGACAAGGAACGCGGTTATCGGTATCAGTCCACGCATCCGGTTACCGGCGCGCCATGGCCCGAAATCCCGCCGGTGCTTCTTGAGATGTGGCGCTCACTTTCGAACTATCCGAAGGACCCGGAAGCCTGCCTCGTCAATTTCTACGGAGCCGAGGCCAAGATGGGGCTGCACCAGGACCGCGACGAGAAGGACTTCGCCGCTCCCGTGCTCTCTATTTCGCTCGGCGACACCTGCCTCTTTCGCATTGGTGGCGAGGAACGGACAGGTCCGGCAGCCTCGCTGAAGCTTTCGAGCGGTGATGTGGTGCTGCTTGCAGGCAAAAGTCGTCTGGCGTTTCACGGCGTGACGCGCATCTATCCCGGCACCTCGACGCTTCTGAAAGGCGAGGGGCGCGTGAACCTGACCTTGCGCCGGGTCAACCCTTGAGACTCAAAGCTTGCGCAGCGCCACTTCCTCGATGAGGTGGTTCTTGCCCTTGCGCAGGATAAGGTCGGCGCGCGGCCGGGTCGGTAGAATATTTTCGCGCAGGTTCTTCAGGTTCGTATTGCCCCATAGCCCTTCCGCGATTTTCAGCGCATCCGCCTCGCTCACTTCCGCATAGCGATGGAAGTAGGACTCCGGCTTCTTGAAGGCCGTTTCCCGGAGCCGCATGAAGCGGTCGATATACCACGCATGGATCAGATCTTCTTCTGCATCGATATAGATGGAGAAGTCGAAGAAGTCCGACACCATCGGCACGATCTTGCCGTCGGCAGGCAGGTTGCGTGCCTGCAGCACGTTGATGCCTTCGAAAATCAGGATGTCTGGCCGGTCGACGATGTCGAACTCGTTGTCGAGCACATCATAGGTCAGGTGCGAATATTTCGGCGCCTTCACGTTGGGCTGCCCGGCCTTGATGGCCGAGAGGAAGCGCAGCAGCTGACCGATATCGTAGCTCTCGGGAAAGCCCTTGCGATCCATGATCTTCTGTGCGTTGAGAACGGCATTCGGATACAGGAACCCGTCCGTCGTCACGAGATCGACCTTCGGGCTGGAAGGCCAGCGCGCCAGCAGCTGTTTCAGGATACGCGCCGTCGTCGATTTGCCGACCGCTACCGATCCGGCAATGCCGATGACGAAGGGCGTCTTGATGTCATTGTCCATCGACAGGAAACGCTGGCGCTGCTGGAACAGGAGCTGTGTGGATTCCACATGCGTCGACAGGAGCCGCGAGAGCGACAGATAGATGCGCCGCACCTCCGAAATGTCGATCGGGTCATTGAGCGAACGAAGCTGGCGAACCTCTTCCGCCGTCAGCGTGAGCGGCGTATCGGCCCGAAACTGCGACCACTCGTCGGCGGTGAAGAAGCGATAGGGGGAATAGTCGTTGGGTTGGAAATGATCCAAGGCTGCTACCGCTTCGAGTTCACCGACGATGCTGTTCATGATGGCTTCCGGCTCGCCTTTTCCTTAAGGCCCGATTGCCCTGTCCGGCGTTCAAGCTCGGCCAAGACGTCGTTGACCGGAATTCCGGCAATGCCGAGAACCACGAGCAGATGATAGATCAGATCCGCCGCCTCGTAGGTGAGGTTTTCGCGGTCATTGGTCACGGCGGCCATAACGGCTTCGATCGCCTCTTCGCCCAGCTTCTTCGCGGCCTTCGGCTGGCCGCCGGCATAGAGCTTGGCGGTCCAGGATTCATCCGGCGATGCCTTGGCGCGATTGGCGACAATCGCTTCGAGATCGGTCAGGGAAAAACCGCTCATGCAGCTTCTCCCGGAGGATCGAGCCGCATGGCAATGCCATGTTCGGCCATGTAGCGCTTCGCCTCACCGACCGAATAGGTACCGAAATGGAAGATCGAGGCGGCAAGAACCGCCGTCGCATGGCCGTCGCGAATGCCCTCGACCATATGGTCCAGATTGCCGACGCCGCCCGAGGCGATCACCGGCACATGGACGGCATCTGCAATCGTGCGCGTCAGTCCGATATCATAGCCCGACTTTTGCCCGTCGCGGTCCATCGAGGTGAGCAGCAATTCGCCGGCGCCGCGTTCGACCATCTTGATGGCGAATTCGACCGCATCGATGCCCGTCGCATTGCGGCCGCCATGGGTAAAGATTTCCCAGCGGTCGCTCTCGCCGGGCTTCGAGACCTTCTTCGAATCGATCGACACGACGATGCACTGGTCGCCGAACTTGTCGGCGGCTTCCGAAACGAAGTCCGGATTGTTAACGGCGGCGGAGTTGATCGAGACCTTGTCGGCACCCGCCAGCAAAAGCTTACGAATATCGCCGACGCTGCGGACGCCGCCGCCAACCGTGACCGGCATGAAGCAATGGTCAGCCGTGCGCGCCACGACGTCGAATATCGTGTCGCGATTGTCGGAGGAGGCCGTGATGTCGAGAAAGCAGAGCTCATCGGCGCCGGCCGCGTCATAGGCCTTGGCTGCATCGACTGGGTCGCCGGCGTCCACCAGATTGACGAAGCTCACGCCCTTGACGACGCGCCCGTCCTTGACGTCGAGGCAGGGAATTACGCGTGCTTTCAGGGTCATGAATACCGCTCCCGCGATAAAGGATTACTGTTTTCAGGTAGAAAGGGCCGTGAGGCCCGCTTGTCAAGACGTCGCCCGAAGGCAAATCGTTTCAGGGTCACGTTTTCTTGCTTCTGATATTCGTGACGACGATGATGGCAAGAACGATGCACCACACGACAAGGCCCAGCGCGCCCAGCGGTATGGTGATCAGCCCAAACCATGCCAGCACGAACATGAACGAGAGCGTCTCGCCGTAATCGTTCCCGCCAATGATACACGGATGCACGCCGCCCTCGTCGAGTGCACAGCCATGTGCATCGGCAATCCCGCTCGCGAGAAACGCGGAGAGAACAGGCGCAAGAGCGAAAAGGACAATCGCCACCGCCGACAGGACAAAGGCGATGATGACACCTTTTCTTGTCTTCCGGGCGGTTGGCAACCCTTCCGTCATCCGGCAGCCGCCTCGCGCAGGATGGCAAGCGCTTCAGCAGGATCGACGCGCCCGTCATAAAGCGCGCGTCCGGAAATCGCGCCCTCCAGCTTCCTTGCATCGGGCATGGTCATGCGGACGATGTCGGCAATCGAGGCAAGACCGCCCGAGGCGATGACCGGAATGCTCACCGCGTCGGCAAGCTCGATCGTCGAGTCCCAGTTGATACCCGTCAGAATACCGTCCCGGTCGATGTCGGTGTAAACAATGGCCGAGACGCCAGCACCCTCGAACTTCTTCGCGAGCTCGATGACCCCGAGTTCTGAGGCCTCTGCCCAACCTTCGACGGCCACGCGACCGCCCTTGGCGTCGATGCCGACGGCAATATGGCCCGGGAACTTTCGGCAAGCTTCCTTGACCAGCTCGGGATTGCGGACCGCCACCGTTCCGAGGATGACGCGCGTCAGTCCCTTGGACAGCCAAGCCTCGATATGCTCGAGCGTCCGGATGCCGCCGCCAAGCTGAACCGGGTTCTTCGTCGCCTTCAGGATGGCCTCGACCGCAGCACCATTGACCGACTCACCGGCGAACGCGCCGTTGAGATCGACCACATGCAGCCACTCAAAACCCTGGTTCTCGAAGGCCAGCGCCTGGGCCGCTGGGTCTGGATTGTAAATCGTCGCCTGGTCCATATCGCCCAGCTTGAGGCGAACGCACTGGCCGTCCTTGAGGTCGATTGCCGGAAAAAGGATCATGATCGTCTCTCGAAGGTTCGTGTCTTTACGGCTTCCATTTGAGGAAGTTGGAAATCAGTGCAAGGCCGAGCTTCTGGCTCTTTTCGGGGTGGAATTGCGCGCCCGCCTTGTTCTCATGGGCGACGAAAGCCGTGACCGGCCCACCGTAATCGGTCATCGCCACCACGTCATCGGCCCGCTCAGCCTTCAGGTGATAGGAGTGGACGAAATAGGCGTGGAGGCCATCTGGTCCTGTCGGGATGCCGTCGAACAGCGGGTGCGGACGGTTCAGTGTCAGCGTGTTCCAGCCGATCTGCGGCACTTTCAGCGTCTTGTCTTCCGGCTCGATCAGGACGACATCGCCCTTGATCCAGTCGAGCCCTGGCGTGATGGTCTTTTCAAGACCGCGCGAGGACATGAGCTGCATACCGACGCAGATGCCGAGGAAGGGATTGCCCTTGACTTCGACGGCTTCGCGCAGCGCTTCGACCATTCCGTCGACGGCATTGAGCCCAGCGCGGCAATCGGCATAGGCGCCCACACCTGGCAGCACAATATGGCTGGCAGATGCAACGATATGCGGATCGGCCGTCAGCACGATCTGGTGGTCAAGACCGGCCTCGCGGGCAGCACGCTCGAACGCCTTGGTGGCGGAGCGCAGGTTTCCCGAACCGTAATCGACAATGGCGGTCAGCATCAGCGTCCCTTCTGAAAATCAATCATGCCGAACTGCTGCGCCGGCCTGGAATAAGGGCTTCTGGCCGCGCGCATCTCCACATTGGAGTTCGCATCTTCGGCCAAAACCTTGTCGTCCTCGCCGTAGTGGATTGCCTCAGCATCCGCAAGGCTTCTGGCCGTAATGACGCGCTCGGCTTTCCAGCCGCGGCGCGCAAGATGGTCGCTCAGCCGCACCCTTGCTTCAAAACCATAGATGAGGCTCGACGCCGCAAGCAGGAAGAAGCCCATGCCGAATGTCAGTGGTGCTACGAGAAGGGTGAAGCCAATAGCCCGCACGATCAAAAGAATGAGGGCGTCGAGGAAGAGCCCGTGCACCAGCGCATGAATGATCGGAAAGATCGCGGCTGCCCACGAAAAGCCGTCGCGCACGAAGCGGCAATCCGGATCGTGGAGCCGTCCGCTGGGCGAAAGAACGATATAGGCTGCCATCTCCGTCAATCCCGATGGAGCGGGCTGCTTGCCCTCATTAGACAAGCATGCCCTTGGTGGAAGGAACCCGGCTTTGCTGGCGCGGATCGATCTCGCAGGCGGTGCGCAGAACCCGCGCGACCGCCTTGAAGCAGGTCTCGGCAATATGATGGTTGTTGGCGCCGTAATGGTTCATGACATGGAGGGTGATTCCGCCATGCTGGGACAGCGCCTGGAAGAATTCGCGGACCAGTTCGGTATCGAACGTGCCGATCTTCGGGGCCGAAAAGTTGACGTTCCAGACAAGGAAGGGCCGGCCGGAGATGTCGACGGCCGCCTTCGTCATCGTCTCGTCCATGGCAAGGTCGAGCGAGGCGTAGCGCGTGATGCCGCGGCGGTCGCCCAGCGCCTTGGAAATCGCCTGGCCGATGGCAATGCCGGTATCTTCCACCGTGTGATGGTCGTCGATATGCAGGTCGCCCTTCGCTTCGATTTCCATGTCGATCAGCGAATGCCGCGACAGCTGTTCCAACATATGATCGAAGAAGCCGACGCCGGTCGAAATACGCGATGCGCCCGTGCCGTCGATGTTGACGGAAACGGAGATCGACGTCTCGTTCGTCTTGCGGGAAATGCTCGCGCTGCGGCTTTGCATGGTCTCGGCCATCGCATACTCCAGTCATAAAGGCTTGGTCCGCTGCATATCAGGCGGGACGACAAGAATCCAGCGCGAAGCGGAAATGTCGCGCGCGCGTGAGACATAGGGGTGAGAGCCTTGTGTTTCAACGGATTGCAATCGCGACGCCACGGCTTACATAGGTCTCGAAACGTGCCTGAAGGGGCGTCTTGAAAGGGCCGGGCTTAGCCGGCGCAACGGGTGTTTTATGACAACGATTATTACGGTCCGCAAAGGCGGAAAGGTCGTGATGGCCGGCGATGGGCAGGTGAGCCTCGGCCAGACGGTGATGAAGGGCAATGCGCGCAAGGTGCGCCGCATCGGCAAGGGCGGCGAGGTCGTGGCCGGCTTCGCAGGCGCGACTGCAGATGCCTTCACGCTTCTCGACCGGCTCGAAAAGAAGCTCGAACAATATCCCGGCCAGCTGATGCGCGCGGCCGTCGAACTCGCCAAGGATTGGCGCACCGACAAATATCTGCGCAATCTCGAAGCGATGATGCTGGTCGCCGACAAGGACATTACGCTTGCCGTCACCGGCAATGGCGACGTGCTGGAGCCGGAACATGGCGCCATGGCGATCGGGTCGGGGGGCAACTACGCCTTCGCCGCAGCCCGCGCGTTGATGGACACGGATCTCTCCGCCGAGGACGTGGCGCGGCGCGCCATGACGATCGCCGCCGAAATCTGCGTCTACACCAATGGCAATGTCATCGTCGAAACGCTCGACGCGGCTAACTAAGCCCCTTTCGTACTGGATACCAAGATGACCAATTTCTCTCCCCGCGAGATCGTCTCCGAGCTCGATCGCTATATCATTGGCCAGCATGACGCCAAGCGCGCGGTGGCGATTGCGCTGCGCAACCGCTGGCGCCGGCAGCAATTGCCCGACGACCTGCGCGATGAAGTCATGCCCAAGAACATCCTGATGATCGGCCCGACCGGCGTCGGCAAGACGGAAATCTCCCGCCGTCTCGCCCGTCTCGCCGGTGCGCCCTTCATCAAGGTCGAAGCCACCAAATTCACCGAAGTCGGCTATGTCGGTCGCGACGTCGAACAGATCGTGCGCGACCTGGTCGAGGCCGGAATCGTGCTGGTGAAGGACAAGAAGCGCGCCGAGGTCAAGGCTAAGGCGCATCTGAATGCGGAAGAACGCGTGCTCGATGCGCTTGTCGGCACGACCGCTTCGCCGGCCACCCGCGACAGCTTCCGCAAGAAGCTTCGTGACGGCCAGTTGGATGACAAGGAAATCGAAGTCGAGGTTGCCGACACCGGCGGCCAGGGCGGTGGCTTCGAAATTCCCGGTATGCCGGGCGCCAATATTGGCGTGCTGAACATTTCGGACCTTCTCGGCAAGGCCATGGGCGGACGGACGAAGAAAATTCGCACGACGGTCAAGAACTCCTATGCCGATCTGATCAACGACGAGTCCGACAAGCTGATCGACAACGAGCAGATCACCCGCGAGGCGATCCGTTCCGCTGAAAACGACGGCATCGTCTTCCTGGACGAAATCGACAAGATCGCCGCCGGCGAAGGCCGTTTCGGTGCGGGCGTGTCGCGCGAAGGCGTGCAGCGCGACCTCCTGCCGCTGGTCGAAGGCACGACGGTCGCGACTAAGTATGGGCCCGTAAAGACCGATCACATCCTCTTCATCGCCTCTGGCGCGTTCCACGTCTCGAAGCCGTCGGATCTTCTGCCCGAGCTCCAGGGCCGCCTGCCGATCCGCGTCGAGCTGAAGGCGCTGACGAAGGAGGACTTCCGCCGCATCCTGACCGAAACGGAAGCAAGCCTCATCCGCCAGTACAAGGCGCTGATGGCCACGGAAGAAATCGAGCTCGATTTCACCGAAGACGCGATCGATGCGCTGGCCGACGTTGCGGTTCATCTCAACGCGACGGTCGAAAACATCGGCGCCCGCCGTCTGCAGACGGTGATGGAGCGCGTGCTCGATGAGATATCCTATGCTGCCCCCGACAAGTCGGGCCAGAAGGTCCTCATCGATTCGGACTACGTGACGAAGCATGTCGGCGATCTCGCCGCCAATACCGATCTGTCGCGCTATATTCTCTGATAGGCGAATTTAATATTTGTCACGAAAGACGAGCCCGGTGGACCTGACCCACCGGGCTCTGTTGTTTTTAAAAGGCATTTTAAGGCCGTGCGGAAGAAGGCCTGAAGAAAGCCGAGACCGCTGTTGCCCTTGTGGCGGATTAAGGGCATTTTTCCGACAAATTTTACGGGCAGGTGCGCCTCTCAAGGCGGCAACGAAATTTTGAACGGGTAGTTTGATCGTGAAAATCGGTATGCGGATCGGGGCGTTTCTTCTGGCGGCAGCTTTTGTTTTGCCGGGTGTTTCCGCGCTTTCCGCGGATGTGCTGAAGGTGCCGCCGGGCAATCGCAATGCCGAACAGCCACCGATCCCGGGCGCGTCCTACAAGCGCACGAAGGAAGGCCGGACCACTTTCGACGACAAGTACGACAAGGTCGTCGATCTCCTGAAGACCGACCGCGCGCTGATCTCCAAGATCCAGTCCACCGCCTCGCGCTACGGGATCGATCCGATCCACATCGTCGGCGCGATCGTCGGCGAGCATACATATAATGTCGATGCCTACGATCGCCTGCAGAGCTATTACATCAAGGCAGCCTCTTACGCCGGCAACAGCTTCCGTTTCGGTTACGACGGTCAGAGCGTCGATCAGTTCGTCTCCAAGCCGGAATTTTCCGAATGCGCCGGCAAGGATGACAGCTATTCGCTTTGGACTTGCCGCGAGCGCGTCTGGGACAGTGAGTTCCGCGGCAAGACAGTCGGCGGCAAGACCTATCCGAACAACCGCTTCAGCGCCGTTTTCTTCCAGCCCTTCTATGCAGGCCAGACCTTCGGGCTCGGTCAGCTCAATCCGCTGACGGCGCTCAAGCTGACGGATATGGTTCACCAGAAGTCGGGCTTCGATCGACTGGACGAGAACAACGCCGGCGAGGTTTACAAGGCGATCATGGATCCCGACCAGTCGCTGGCCTATATCGCCGCCGCCGTGCGCAAATCGATCGACGACTACCGCTCGATCGCAGACATGGACATTTCCGGCAATCCGGGCATTACCGCGACGCTCTATAATCTCGGCAATTCCTCATCGCGTGCCGCAGCGCTCGCGGCCAAGAACCGCGGTCGTTCGTCGCCGGAATGGCCGGAGGAAAACTATTACGGCTGGTTGATCAATGAAAAGCTGGCCGATCTCAAGTCGCTGCTCTGATTGTGCAATTCGTGCGCCGCAAATGTGTTTGCGGTGATCCGATCGGCAGGGCGGGCGCATAATGGAGACAGGAACCCGTGGTCGGGTTCCATGGAGCCGACCGATGACTGTTGCCGCTACCGCTGCCGACCTTGCTTTTGAACCGCCCGCACCGGTTCCGAGAAACACGCCACCCTCACGGCTTGAGGTGATCCGTACGCTGTTTCGCAATCCGCTCGAGCTCTGGGGCGAGCCGAGCTATACCCAGCCCGTCATCCAGGCGAAATTCTTCGGCCAGCTCACCACCATCGTCAATCATCCGGGCCTCATTCGTCATGTCCTGGTCGACAACGCCGCCAATTACGGGATGCAGCCCGTGCGACAGCTGGTGCTCCGGCCGATCCTGCGCGACGGCCTGCTGACGGCAGAAGGCGATACCTGGAAGCGCTCCCGCAAGGCGATGGCACCCGTGTTTACGCCCCGCCATGCGCGCGGTTTCGCCAACCAGATGCTCGACCAGTCGCAGAAATTCGCCGACGGCCTGCAGAGAGCCGCAAAGGAGGGGGTGGAGGTCAATGTCTCGCAGGAGATGACGGAACTCACCTTCGCCATTCTGGCCGAGACCCTGTTTTCCGGGGAGATCGTTCGCACCGCAGGCAATTTCGCGGAGCATGTCGACAAGCTCCTGCACACGATGGGCCGCATCGACCCGATGGACCTCCTGCAGGCCCCATCCTTCCTGCCGCGCGTGACGCGCTGGGCCGGGCAGCGGCCGCTCAACCATTTCCGCCGCATCGTGGCCGAAACCATGGAACAGCGCCGCCCGCGCATCGCCGATGGCACCGCGCCGCGCGATTTCCTGACACTGCTTCTGGAACTGGAAGGCCCGGACGGCCTGACACGCGAGGAGATCGAGGACAATATCCTGACCTTCATCGGAGCGGGCCACGAGACAACGGCCCGCTCGCTTGCCTGGACGCTCTATCTTCTCGCCGAGGCGCCGCATTTCCGTTCGCAGGTCGAGGCGGAAGTGGATCGCGTCGTCGCAAGCGGTGCCGATCCGGTCGAGTGGCTGGAACTTCTGCCTTACACGAGAGCGGCCTTCGAGGAGGCGATGCGCCTTTATCCGCCGGCCCCGAATTTGGGGCGTGCGCCGCTGAAGGATGATGTCTGGACCGACGAGAACGGGAAGCGTTACGAAATGCCGGCGGGAGAGGCAGTGCTGGTCATGCCCTGGGTTCTGCACCGCCACAAGCTCTATTGGGACAAACCCCGGCAGTTCATGCCGGAGCGATTCCTGCCCGGCAACCGCGAAAAGATCGGCCGTTTCCAGTATCTCCCCTTCGGCGCCGGACCGCGCATCTGCATCGGCGCGACCTTCGCGCTGCAGGAAGCTGTCATCGCGCTCGCCGTCCTGCTCAATCGTTTCCGTTTCGAAACGACGACGAACACAAAACCCTGGCCGGTCCAGCGGCTGACGGTGCAGCCGCTGGCGGGCCTGCCGCTACGCATCCGCGAGCGGCAGAATCGTCGGGCCTGATCAGCGCCGCGCCGGCGATTCGACCACGAGGCCGACCAGCCAGCGCACCACGGGCAGGACGAGCAACAGGGTCGGGAATGCGACGAGCCAGGAAAGGGCCCAGGCGGTCGGCCAGGTCGCGAGGAACGCGGCATTGAGCCCGAGGCTTTTCAGCGTCGAAATTGCCGAGACCACGAAGGTCATGACGATGGAGAGAAAAAGCGGCATGACGAATGCCGCATAGCGCGCCGGAAGCTTGGCACCGCGAGAGGTGTTTTCATAAGACATGGGAAAAGTCTTTCGATTTGCCGGTCCGCCTCGGCGCATCGCTTGTTCTTGACTTGCATTCGCGGGGACGAAACCCGGTTGAATGCGTTGCCTGACGTCGGACGCTTACGGCGCTCTCACAAATCTGGAAGCACAGCCGATTTCAAACACAGGTCTTGAGAATGGTCAAGTGGAACGCTGGACGTCGCGGGCAAGCTTGCAGGCCGCGGGTAATAATGCCATCGCTGGCTTGAAGTCATTCATTCGCATGGGCTGACAGTGGCAGACATCATCTCTCTCGGCATCGACACCGGCGGCACCTACACCGATGCCGTCATTTTCTCCGACGCGTGCGGCGTCATCGCCAAGGCGAAATCGCTGACCACCCGCCACGATCTGTCGGAAGGCATTGCCGGCGCGGCCGATGCGGCGCTCGCCGCAGCCCAAATTGATTCACGTGAAATACGTCTCGTCTCTCTCTCCACGACGCTGGCCACCAATGCACTGGTTGAGGGGCAGGGCCAGCGTGTCGCGCTGGTCATGATCGGCTTTGGCGAAGATGATCTCGCGCGCGATGGTCTGGGCGAGGCGGCCAAGGCGGGTCCGGTCATTTTCCTGCCCGGTGGTCATGATGTGCATGGCCGGGAAACGCCGCTTCAGATGGACAAGCTGCAGGAGGCGCTGCCGCAGCTGGCAGGAGAAGTCTCAGCCTTTGCCGTTGCCGGTTACTTCGCCGTTCGCAATCCCGCCCATGAGCAGCGCGTCCGCGATCTCATTCTGGGAGAGACCGGCCTGCCGGTGACCTGCAGCCACGAACTCTCCTCCAAGCTTGGCGGCCCGCGCCGGGCGCTCACCACGGTGCTCAACGCCCGCCTCGTCGGCATGATCGGCCGTCTGGTTGGAGCCTGCGAGGCCTATCTCGCCAGCCGCAACATCGCCGCGCCGCTGATGGTCGTGCGCGGCGACGGTGCCCTCATTTCGGCTTCGGAGGCCCGCCTTCGCCCCATCGAAACGATCCTCTCAGGCCCGGCGGCGAGCCTTGCCGGCGCGCAATTCCTGACCGGCCTCGACAGCGCCGTCGTCAGCGATATCGGCGGCACGACGACCGATGTCGCGATTCTCGAAAACGGCCGGCCGAAACTCGATCCCGATGGGGCTATGGTCGGAGGCCACCGCACGATGGTCGAAGCGGTCGCCATGCGGACCTATGGGTTGGGCGGCGATTCGGAGGTACGAATCGACCTTGCCGGGCTCATCGCTCGAATCGAACTCGGTCCGCGCCGCGTCCTGCCGCTGAGCCTGATTGGCCATCGCTTCCCCGACATCGTCAGCCCCGCGCTCGAAAAGCAGGTCGGCGCGGTTCACGCGCAGCGTCACGAAGGCCTGTTTGCAATCCGCACCGGCCTGCCCGATTCGATGGCCGCCGGGCTCTCTGTGCAGGAGGCAGCGCTTTACGCCCGGATCACCGATCAGCCGCAGCCGCTGACCCAGCTTCTGACGACCGCACCGCAGAAGTCCGCGCTCGACCGGCTCGCTGCCCGCGGCCTTGCCCATGTTTGCGGACTTACCCCGTCCGATGCCCTGCATGTCCTTGGCCGGCAAGGCCAGTGGAATGCCGCCGCCGCCCAACTCGGTCTAGAACTCGCCGCCCGTCAGAAGGGCGGCAATGGCAAGCCGATTGCTGCAGACGCTGAGGATCTTGCAAGTCGCATCGTCCAGACTCTGACGCGGCAATCCTCTCATGCGATTCTCGAAGCCTGCCTCACCGACGATGGTGAGACAGGAATCGACCCTGCAAAGTCCCGCGCCATTGCCCGCGCGCTTGATCGCCAGCCGGGCGTTGTCCGCTTTTCGCTGGCTCTGGATCGCCCACTCATCGGGCTCGGGGCCTCGGCGCCGGTCTACTATCCGGCCATAGCGGAAGAGCTTTCTGCGCCGGCCATCATTCCCGATCACGCCGATGTAGCGAACGCGCTCGGGGCAGTCGCCGGACAGATCCGGGAAACGGTCACGGTCTTCGTCACAAGTCCCGAAGAGGGCATCTTCCTGCTCAACGGCTCCGGCGAAACCCTGCGTTTCGTCTCCGAGGCGGAAGCGCTCGCGGCTGCAAGGATCCGCGCAGAGGAACAGGCCCGATCGCTGGCCGCCCGAAGCAACCTTGGCGAACCTCTTGTCGAGATTACCGAAGAGGCCGATGCCGCGGAGATCGAAGGAAAGCGCAAGCTGGTCGAGGCACGGGTGAGGGCGGTCGCTTCCGGGCGGCCGCGCGTTGCCGATTGATTTTCGCATTATCGGCGAAAATCTTTGGCATTCTTGCCCCATTGACCGGCAATGGCGCATCGCAGAGACTGCGCTATAAGATGTGCAATTGTATCTGATGGGAGCGTTATCATGGGCATGATCGACAAGCATGGGCTGAAGATCGACAGTGAACTTCATGACTTTATCGTCAAGGAAGCAATTCCGGGTACAGGCATCGATCCTGAGGCCTATTTCAAGTCCATGGCCGCAACCATTGCCGAGCTTGCCCCGAAGAACCGCGCGCTTCTCGAAAAGCGCGATGCGTTCCAGGCGAAACTGGACGACTGGTATCGCAAGAACGGCGCGCCCTCCGACATGGCGGCTTACGAGGCCTATCTGCGCGAGATCGGCTATATCCTGCCCGAAGGGCCGGCCTTCCAGGTTGCCACCGACAATGTCGATCCGGAAATCGCCGAAGTCGCAGGCCCGCAGCTCGTCGTTCCGGTCTCCAATGCCCGCTATGCGCTGAACGCCGCCAATGCGCGCTGGGGTTCGCTTTACGATGCGCTCTACGGCACGGACGCCATCCCGGAAACCGATGGCGCCGAAAAGGGCAAGGGCTATAACCCTGTCCGTGGCGGCAAGGTCATTGCCTGGGCGCGCGATTTCCTCGACCGCTCGGTTCCGCTTGCCGGCGAAAGCTGGAGCGTTGCTCAGGGGTTCAAAATCAAGGACGGCGCGCTTCTCATCGAAACGCCGAACGGCACGACCGGCCCCGCCGATCCGTATCAGTTCGCCGGCTATCGCGGCGCGCCGGAAGCACCAACGGCGCTCGTGCTGACCCGCAACAACCTTTACCTTTTCGTTGAAATCGATGCGACGTCGGCCATCGGCAAGACCGATCCGGCGAATATTTCCGACGTGATCGTCGAATCGGCCATCACGACCATCATGGACTGCGAGGATTCGGTTGCCGCTGTTGATGCCGAAGACAAGGTCGGCGTCTATCGCAATTGGCTCGGGCTCATGAAGGGCGATCTGGCGGAAGAAGTCACCAAGGGCGGCAAGACCTTCACCCGCAAGCTCAATCCGGACGTCGAATTTCTCGACCCCAAGGGTGCGCCCGCTTCGCTTCCCGGCCGC
Organism: Ensifer sp.; assembly: GCA_035565055.1. GTDB lineage: Bacteria > Pseudomonadota > Alphaproteobacteria > Rhizobiales > Rhizobiaceae > Ensifer_A. The sequence continues at coordinate 8,168 of DATMTA010000150.1, read as the reverse complement.
TCGCTGATGCTGGTGCGCAATGTCGGCCACCTGATGACGAACCCGGCCATCACTTTCGATGGCGGCCGCGAGGTTCCGGAAGGCATCATGGACGCGCTTGTTACCGGCCTGATCGCGCTGCACGACGTCGGCGCCAACGGCCGCCGCATGAATTCGCGCGCCGGTTCCATGTATGTCGTCAAGCCAAAGATGCACGGCCCGGAAGAGGTCGCCTTCGCCTGCGAAATCTTCACCCGTGTCGAGCAGGCACTCGGCATGGCACCGAACACGATGAAGATGGGCATCATGGACGAGGAGCGCCGAACCACGGTCAACCTCAAGGAATGCATCCGCGCCGCCCGCGAGCGCGTCGTCTTCATCAACACCGGCTTCCTCGACCGTACCGGCGACGAGATGCACACCTCGATGGAAGCCGGCCCGATGATCCGCAAGGGGGACATGAAGCAGGCCGCCTGGATTTCGGCTTACGAAAACTGGAACGTCGATATCGGCCTGGAATGCGGCCTCTCCGGCCGCGCCCAGATCGGCAAGGGCATGTGGGCCATGCCGGACCTGATGGCCGCGATGCTCGAACAGAAGATCGCCCATCCGAAGGCCGGTGCCAATACCGCCTGGGTTCCCTCGCCGACAGCCGCGACGCTGCACGCGACTCACTATCACAGTGTCAACGTCGCCCACATTCAGGACGGCCTGCGCAAGCGCGGCCGCGCAAAGCTTTCCGATATCCTCTCCGTCCCGGTCGCCTCGCGTCCGAACTGGAGCCCGGAGGATATCCAGAAGGAACTGGACAACAATGCGCAGGGGATTCTCGGCTACGTCGTGCGCTGGATCGACCAGGGCGTCGGCTGCTCCAAGGTCCCGGACATCAACAATATCGGCCTGATGGAAGACCGCGCGACGCTGCGCATTTCCTCGCAGCACATGGCCAACTGGCTGCGCCACGGCGTCGTCACCGAGGCGCAGATCCTCGAGACGATGAAGCGCATGGCCATCGTCGTGGACAAGCAGAACGCTGATGATCCGGGCTATACGCCGATGGCCGTCAGCTACGACAATTCGGTGGCGTTCCAGGCCGCTGTCGAACTGGTCCTCAAGGGCCTCGAGCAGCCCAACGGCTATACCGAGCCGGTTCTGCACCGCCGTCGTCTTGAGCTGAAGGCAAAGCTTGCCGGCTGATCTCATTGCGAAGCTGAAATGACAAAGCCCGCGATCCCAGTCTGGATCGCGGGCTTTCCCGTATCAAGAGGCTAGGGCCCGAGGGCGCCTTACTGGATGACGATGACCTTCGTGTTCCGGCCCGGACGGACGCGGCTATAGAGGTCGATGACGTCCTGGTTAATCAGGCGGATGCAGCCCGAGGACGCGGCGGTGCCGATCGAGGACCATTCCGGCGTGCCGTGCAGACGGAACAGCGTATCCTGGCCCTTGTCGTTGAAGAGATACATGGCGCGCGCGCCGAGCGGGTTGGTGACGCCCGGGTTCATGCCGTCTTCGACATACTTGGCGACTTCCGGCTTGCGGGACGCCATTTCCTTCGGCGGATGCCAGGTCGGCCATTCCTGTTTCCAGGCAACGTAGGCCGTGCCGGACCATGCAAAGCCCTGCTTGCCGACGCCGATGCCGTAACGAACGGCCTTACCGCCGGACAGTACGTAATAGAGGAAGCGTTCACGGGTATTCACGATCACCGTCCCGGCGCTTTCCTTGGTCTGGAAATCGACGATCTGGCGGTGGAACTTCTTGTCCAGCTTCTGGATCGGGATTGCCGGAAGCTGGAAACCGTTGTCGATGATCTTGCCATAGGCGTCCGGAACGGGGCTTCCGGCTTCGGTCGGTGCAGCGAGCGAGGCGGAAGCAAAGCCGGAAATGGCGATTGCGGCGAAAATGCCAAGAATTTTTGAGGTGTTGCGCGGGCGCATTCGTAATCTCTTGAAGTCGGAGGGTTTCCGGCCGGACGTTCATGTCCGTGCAGAACCGGTTCATTCGTTATTTTACAGAGGCTACTCGATTGCAAGGCGAGCGTGGGACTCGCATGGGCCGAATCGCCCAAAAATGCCCGCCGCGGGTTTTTTTGCAACAGAACCCGATTCGTGCCAAGGTCCTGTCATGCCTATTCTCAATTTGCATGATTCTCACCCGCTGATCGACGGGCGCCAGTCCGAGCGCGCCATGCTGGTGCGCCGCGGCGTTCAGCGCCTGCTTCATGCCATGCGTCTAGCGGTCCTGCCTGAGCTTTCGCTGTCCAGCGGCCGCCGTGCGGATCTCATTGCGCTCACCCCCAAGGGCGAGATCTGGATTGTGGAGATCAAGTCGTCGATCGAGGATTTCCGCGTCGACCGCAAATGGCCGGATTATCGCCAGCATTGCGACAGGCTGTTCTTCGCAACCCACAAGGATGTGCCGCTGGAGATATTTCCGGAAGACTGCGGGCTGTTTCTCTCGGATGGCTATGACGCGCATATCATCCGCGAGGCGCCGGAACACAAGCTGCCGCCTGCGGTGAGAAAATCGGTGACGCTGAATTTCTCCCGCATTGCCGCGCAAAGATTGCTCATGGCGGAACTGGCGCTTGAGTCGGGCAGGCCGCTGCCGCCGTCCTGGGAAGACGGCTGACGCTGCTTACTTCGGCGCACGTTTTGCCAGAATGCGCTGAAGCGTGCGGCGGTGCATGTTGAGCCGCCGTGCGGTCTCCGAGACATTGCGATCGCACATTTCATAGACGCGCTGGATGTGTTCCCAACGAACCCGGTCCGCCGACATCGGATTTTCCGGTGGCTCGACCTTCTCGCCCGGGCTCCTGACCAGCGCCGCATAGATCTCGTCCGCATCCGCCGGTTTGGCGAGATAGTCTTCGGCGCCGAGCTTCACCGCGTTGACAGCGGTCGCGATATTGCCATAACCGGTGAGCACGATAACGCGCGCATCCGCCTTGTTCTGTCGGATGGCGGCAATGACGTCGAGCCCGTTGCCATCGCCCAGCCGCAGGTCCACCACAGCGTAATGCGGCGGCCGTGCGCGGGCGCGGTTGATCCCCTCGCTCACCGATTCCGCACTTTCTACCGCAAAGCCCCGGCCTTCCATCGCCTTGGCGAGCCGTCGGATGAAGGGACCGTCATCATCAACGATCAAAAGCGAATTGTCGGGGCCGATTGCGTCATCTGTCATGGGAGAAACAGCCGTGTTGTTCTTGAGATTTGCTGTCAGGATTGCATTCATCAAGTCTATAGGCCCCGCCAGCCGTTGACGTAAAGTCATTTCGCGCGAGAAACATCCATCCGGTGTCGCGGCCATTCGACACTGACGCGCGCGCCCCCGGTCTCGCCGGAGCTGTTGCCGAAACTGAGACGCGCGCCGGAGCGTTCCAGCAGCGTCTTGGCGATGAAGAGACCGAGGCCCAGCCCGCCAGCATTGTCCTCACGGCTTCGCGACGTGACATAGGGTTCGCCGATCCTTTGCAGGATATCGGGCGAATAGCCCTCGCCATCGTCTTCGATCGTCACGATCACCTTGTCGTTCCGTGTCTCCGTCGTCACCACGACGTGGTTTCTCGCATAGTCGACAGCATTCTCTACGAGATTTCCGAGCCCGTAGATGATGCCGGCATTGCGCACTCCGACCGGTTCCGCCTCGCGCGGCGTCTTTTCGATCACGATGATGCGGATGCCGAAGTCGCGATGCGGCGCCGTCACCTCTTCGATCAGCGAGGAGAGCGGCAGCAGCTTCATCGCCTCCGCCTCTTCCGACGAGAGCGTGGTCAGTCGGCGCAGAATGTCGCGGCAACGCTCCGCCTGGCTGCGCAACAGCTGCACGTCCTCTCCAAAGCGCTCGTCGGTTCCGAGATCCCGCTCCATCTCCTTGGCGACGAGACTGATCGTGGCGAGCGGGGTCCCGAGCTCATGCGCGGCTGCCGCCGCCAGTCCGTCGAGCTGTGTCAGATGATTTTCCCGTTGCAGAACCAGCTCGGTCGCCGCCAGCGCCTCGGAAAGCTGCATGGCCTCCAGCGAGACGCGGTAGGAATAGACAGCCGCGAATGCCGTTGTGGTCAGGATTGCCAGCCAGATGCCGATGATCAGTTCCGTCGGCATCGTATAGGACGCGCCAGGATACCAGGGCAGCGGATAGGGCGAGAATGTGAGGATCGAGACGAAGAGGATCAGAAGGAACCCGAGCCCCAGCGTGTAGCGGATCGGCTGCGTTGAAGACGAAATGATTACCGGGACGCAAAGCAGCGGTGCGAACGGGTTGCTTAGTCCACCCGTCACGAACAGCACGCCCGCCAGTTCCAGGAGGTCGATCGTCAGCAGCGCCAGTGTCGCCTGTGGAGCAAGGCGGAGCGTTGGGGGGTAGCGGACCGAGAGATAGAAGTTGAAGAAGGCCAGAAGCCCGATCATCGCGCCGCAGACCATGTAGGGCAGGGGGAACGCGATCCAGACATGCACCAGATAAACCGTCAGGGATTGCCCGACGACCGCGAGCCAGCGCAACCGGACCAGTGTTTGCAGGCGGATGCGCCGGCTTTCCCGATAGTCGCCGATTTGACTCTGGCCGAGCTCCGACATGCTGCTTCCTTTCAGGTTCCGCGTGGTTTGGCCCGGTGCGTGGGAGCGGCCTCCGCCGGGTCTTCCGGCCAGGGGTGTTTGGGATAGCGTCCGCGCATGTCAGCTCGTACATCTTTCCAGGAGCCCGCCCAGAAACCGGGCAGATCGCGCGTTGTCTGAATGGGCCTGTGTGCCGGAGATGTCAATTCGAGCAACAGAGGCAGTTTGCCGCCCCCGATCACCGGATGAGTCTTCAGGCTGAACAGTTCCTGCACCCGCACGCTCAGCACCGGCTCCTCGCCGTCATACTGTATGGGATGGCGCTGTCCGGCCGGCGTCTCGAAATGCGTGGGTGCGTATCGGTCGAGATCGCGGGCCATGCCGTGCGGCAGAAGCGCCATCAGCCCGTCGCGAAGGCTTGCCTGAGACACGTCGTTCAGTCCGCGCGTGTCGTTCTGGAAAGGCGTGAACCACTCGTCCAGTCTCTCCAGCAGCGCGTTGTCGCTGACATCCGGCCAAGGCTCGCCAAGCGACCTATGCAGGAAGCCGATGCGATCCCGAAGCTGCCCGGCCTCCTTGCCGAAATTCAGCACCTGAAGCCCGAGCTTCTTCAGCCCCTCTGCCAGAACCGCTGCGGCTTCCGGACCAGAGGGACGGGGCAGGGGCGTTTCTTCAAACACAATGGCGCCCAGCCGCGTCGATCGACGCGCACGCACCTCCCGGCTCGGCTCATCGAAATAGACCTGGGCCCCGGAGACGATCGCACCCGGTAAGCCCTCTTCGATTTCGGCACGGGTGATCTCGGCCGCCGAAAGAATGCGCGTCTTGCCGGCCCGCCCGGTCGCATCCGCGACGACCAGCATGGGCGCGCCCGCGAGCCGTGTCTCCGCATCCAGTTCGCCGCCGCGTCCGTTCGCCATCACGAACCGCCCCCGCCCGCCGCGTTGCAGGGCGATCCGGTCGGGAAAGGCGTGGATCAGCAGCTGCCCCGGCTGCGGCGCCGTTCCCGCTTTTCGTGCAGAACCTTCGCTCGTCACCTGCGCGGCGATGCGCGAGGCCAACCCCTTTGCCGCCTGCGCGCGCGGGCTTCGGTCATTGCGGAAATTCCGAAGGCGGTCTTCCAGATCGATGGAGGAGCCGCCGAGCCCCTGCTCGGTCATCAGGACGGCAAGTTCGGCGGCCGCGAAGGCTGCCTCTGGCTCATGCAGAGCCGTCCTCGCCACCATGGCCGACAGCCTCGGCGGCAGGCCCAGTTTCCGCATCAACTTGCCGGTCTCCGTCAACCTGCTCTGGCGGTCCAGCGCTTCAAGGCTCACCAGAAGATTGCGCGCCTCTTCAAAGGCACCCTTTGGGGGCGGATCGGCAAAGCGAAGGGCGGATGGTTCCGTCACGCCCCAGGCCGCCATATCGAGGACAAGCCCGGAAAGGTCGGAGGCCAGAATCTGCGGGGCGGTATGCGCGGCCAAAGCCGCCGTCTGACCCTGATGCCAGAGCCGGATCGCAATGCCCGGTTCCGTTCGTCCGGCGCGGCCCGCGCGCTGGTCGGCGGAGGCGCGGGAGACCCGCACGGTCTCCAGCCGTGTCATGCCCGTCGCCGGTTCGTAGGCGGGTATCCGCTGCAAGCCGCTGTCGATGACGATCCGGACGCCGTCAATCGTAATGGACGTTTCCGCAATCGAGGTCGCCAACACGACTTTGCGTGTCCCGGGCGGGGCGGGCCGGATCGCCTGGTCCTGTTCCTTTTGCGTGAGGTTTCCGAACAGCGGAACCACGACGACATCTGTTCCCAGAGAGCCGGTGAGAACCTCTGCAGCCCGGGTGATTTCGCCCTGACCCGGCAGGAAGGCAAGGATGGAGCCCGTCTCCTCGAGGATTGTCTTTCGAACCACGCGGATCACTGTCTGATCGACCGGTTCGCCAGCCGGTCGATCCTCATGCCGGATTTCCACCGGGAAAGCGCGTCCTTCGCTCATGATGACGGGTGGGCCGTTGAGGAGTGCGCAAACCTTATCGACATCCAGCGTCGCCGACATGACCAGAATGCGCAGGTCTTCCCGCAGGCCCGATTGGGTATCCAGTGCGAGCGCCAGCCCGAAATCCGCGTCGAGCGACCTTTCATGGAACTCATCGAAAATGACGAGTCCGACATCCTTCAGCTCCGGATCGTCGAGGATCATCCGGGTGAAGACACCCTCCGTCACCACTTCAATGCGCGTGCGCGACGAGATGCGATTATCAAGCCGCATCCGATAGCCGACCGTTCCGCCCGGCTCTTCCCCCAGAAGGCTTGCCATGCGAGCCGCCGCCGCCCGCGCTGCAAGCCGTCGAGGTTCAAGAAGGATGATCTTGCGACCGGCAAGCCAGGGAGAATTCAGAAGATCGAGCGGCACGATCGTCGTCTTGCCGGCACCGGGCGGCGCGCTCAGAACCGCCGCAATATGAGTCTCGAGAGCCTCTCGAAGTTGCGGCAGCACGTCGCTGACGGGAAGTTGTGGCAGATCGCTGGTCAAGAGGCCGTTCCTCGGGGCATGGACGGTCCGCCATAATCCTCTTCTGCTGAGGTCGTCAACGCGCAGCGCGGGTTGATGAAGCTCAGCCGTCCGATTGAACCAGCCGGGTGGAGGTCTCGAAGGCGAGGATGGCGCCCGCCAGATCCTCCAGCGCCGCGCCAACCGACTTGAAGAGAGTGACCTCGCCCGGGTTTGTCCGTCCCGGGTGATGACCACGCGAGAGTGCCGCGAGATCCGCCTTGACGGCGTCGCGCCCGATAAGACCCGCCTTGATCGGCTGCACCAGATCACCGCCTTCCGAAAGTGCACCCTCGTATGTATCGACAAAGAGGGTCGCACGCAGCACGGCTTCGTCGTCACATTCGCGCATGGACGGCGTGAATGCACCGATGAGATCAAGATGGGCGCCCGGCTTCAGCCATGCGCCGCGCACGATCGGCGCATCGGAGAGCGTGCCGCAGGAAATGATGTCCGCCTCGCGAACCGCCGCCTCCAGGTCAGACACCACGGAGACGTTCGGATGAAGGCGTCCCGCCAGCCTTGCGGTCTCGGCAGCCTTGTCAGCGGAACGTCCCCAGACCAGCACAGTCTCTATCCTTCTCTGCGAGCAATGGGCCTCGATCAGATTGAGCGACAGTCGACCCGTCCCGCAGATGAGAAGGATCCTCGCGTCCGGGCGCGAAAGATAGCGCGAAGCCAGTGCCGAACTCGCGGCCGTCCGTCGCGCGGTCAGCTCGGCCCCATCAATGATGGCGAGGTTCTGCCCGGTGAGCGCCGAGGAGAGCAGATAGGTACCGCTGACGGAAGGAAGCGCACGGCGGACATTGCCTGGAAACACGGACACGATCTTCACGCCCATATATTGGCCCTCTGTCCATGCCGGCATCAGAAGCAGAGTCGCATCGGGCTCGCCGGGAACCTGCAGCGTATGATGATGCCGCGTTGGCATGCGGCATTCGGACTGGAACATGCTTCGGACTGCGTCGACTAGTTCCGGAAAGGCCGTGGTGTTTCTGACGTCAGTCTCATTGAGGATCAGCATGTGCTCGTCTCTGCTATGGAAGGTGAGGTGTTTGTGCAGGTGAACTTTTGCACGCGCTTGCGCATCCGACAACCGGCG
>DATMTA010000149.1:0-1780 GCA_035565055.1 Ensifer sp. | reverse complement strand
GGGACTGTCATGATTTCCGTGTGCGGGCTGGCGGTTGAACATTAGGCCGCCATGGCCCTGATAAAGCGCTCGCCGAAGATTACGGCGAACTGGGCCTTTGCCATGCTCCACTCACGTGGCGGCATTTTCCACTCTTTTTCGGATCGGTTCAAGACCAGATAGAGCAGCTTGGTGGCCGCCTCGTCGCTTGGGAAGTGTCCCCTGGCTCGGACCGCGCGCCTGAGCTTCGAGTTAAGCGCCTCGATGGCATTGGTTGTGTAGACGATCCTGCGCACTTCGTCAGGAAACGCAAAGAACGGGATGACCTCGCTCCAGGCGCGCCGCCAGCTCTGGCCGATAGCGGCATAACGCTGGCCCCAGGGACCGGCCTCGAACGCCGTCAGCGCCTTTTCGGCAGCGTCGGCATCTGTCGCACGGTAAATCTCCTTGAGTGCGGTTGCCAGCCCCTTGCGGTCTTTCCAGGACACGAAGTCCATGGAGTTACGCAGCAGGTGGACAATACAGGTCTGGACTATCGTCTCCGGGAACACCGCGGTGATCGCATCAGGGAAGCCCTTCAAGCCGTCGACGACGGCGAGAAGGATATCTTCGACGCCGCGGTTCCGTAGTTCGTTCATCACCCGCAGCCAGAACTTGGCGCCTTCGTTCTGTTCGAGCCACAGGCCCAGAACCTCTTTGCCGCCATCGGCGCGGACGCCGAGCGCGATATGGAAGGCCTTGTTGCGGACCATGCCTTCATCCCGGATCTTGACCCGGATCGCGTCGAAGAAGACCAGCGGATAAATCGGGTCAAGCGGCCGCTGCTGCCAGGTGGCGACCTCGTCGAGGACCGCATCGGTCACCGTGCTGATCAGATCGGGCGAGACGTCGATACCGTACAGATCGCGCAGGTGCCCGCTGATCTCACGCGTGCTCATGCCCCGAGCGTACATCGACACGATCTTATCATCAAACCCCGGAAAACGGCGCTGATACTTGGCAATCAACTGCGGGTCGAAGCGGCCATGCCGGTCGCGGGGCACGTCGATCTCGAGCTTGCCGGTGTCCGTCGTCACCGTCTTGCGGCCGTAACCGTTGCGGCTATTGCCAGCCTGCTCATCGTCGCCCAGATGATGATCCATCTCGGCATTGAGCGCCCGTTCGGCCAGCGCTTTCTTCAGCGTATCGAGCAATCCGCCTTGATCCAGCGCTGCAGCTGCGTCGCTGCCGGCCAGCAGTTGATCCAGAAGATCTGCCGGGATCACCGGCTCTTTGCGTCGTGACATAGTGAGACTCCTTTTTACCCATTATGCCAGCCCACACACGGAAATCATGACAGTCCCTTCTAGCTCGTGACGGAACGTCCGCTCTCTGTGTTTGACCCCTAAAAGCGGTCAGTCTCCAAACGGCCAAGCGCCGCTGCAAGAAACGCAGTTCGTTCGATGACGGCGAAATGCCGTCGCGCTCATCGTCCGCCGAAACGCTCGTCTCTTTGGTTTCGTGCGCCGATCAGCACCCGGGACATATTTCCTCGCTCGCGAACCGTGAGAAAGAGCAGGTAGGGAAGCAGGAAACCCGCGCCTCCGAAAAAGGCGATGAACGCGAGGAGCAGGGCGATCGCACTGAATCCATTCCGCCAAGCCGTCCAAAGCGCAGAGAGGATGAGAAAGCAGAGAAAATCGAGGTTGAACTGCCCGGGCCATCCCAGCTTCGCCACGTCTCCGAAAAAGATCGGTAACAATCCAAGGCCGTGGCGAGAAATGACTACAGCGGTGTAGGCGGCCAGCGCCAGCCAAAGGAT
>DATMTA010000148.1:0-55653 GCA_035565055.1 Ensifer sp. | reverse complement strand
GCCGCCGCCGGCACCCGCCTGGCCAATCGAAAGGCGATTGAGCGCCAGCGACACCTCGCCCGACAGGACTTCATCCAGATCGCGAATGAATGTCAGAAGATGCGCGCGCAATTCCTCACGCGTCAGCTTGCCCCCGGCCGGCTCATAGGTACGGACCTTCGAGGCCTGATAGGCGATCATCGCAGCCAGCAGCCCGTCGCGGTCGCCGAACCATTTATAAAGGCTTTCCTTGGAACAATTGGCCGCGCGCGCGACGCCCGCGGTCGTCAACGACTTCTCGCCACCCTCGACAAGAAGGCGCAACGCCTCTTCCAAAACGGCGCTCTGGCGCGGGGAAAACTGGTCCTGCTCCGGCTTGCTCATGCCCAACCTCACTTAGTACCGTACGGTACGGTTCTTTTCTTAGTCAGACATTACGGGGCTGTCAACGCACCTGTTTTGAAAATTGTACGTTTTTTTCAGGCCCGGAAGACACCGGACACCATTCGCACCAATTCCGTTTCGAACTCCGGTGTGCCGGTGCGGCCGCCACCGAAAAGAACATCGGCCCGGATTGCGCCGATGGCGCCACGCAGCATGATGAATTCCGCTTCCGGCGTTGGCCTGATCTCGCAGTCGGCCGCCTTGGCGACGACCGCATCGACCAGCACGCGGGAAATCCGCGCGACCATTTGATCATAGCGCTGTCCGAGACCCGGAATATTGAGCGCCGCCTTGAGGAGCGCGCGGCGGACCGCGGGCCGGCCTTCGAAGGGGTGCAAGGTCGGCCGGATCACCAGCCGCACGATCTCCGCAACGGAGCGCGCATCCGTGTGCGCCAATGCCGCAACGATGTCACGCTCCTGCCGCTCCATTTCACGAAGCGCCATGGCCCTGAAGAGCGAAGGCTTGCCGGAGAAATAGCGATAGAGCGTACCGATGGAGAAACCTGCACGCTCGGCGACCTGGTTCGTCGTGACCGTGCCATCATCCGCGCGCTCCAGAAGTTGAGCCGCAGCTTCGAAAAACGTCTCGACCGTCTGCCGCGCGCGATCCTGCCTCGGCAAATTCCGTTCGGGATCAACAGGTTGAAGTACGTTCATCGGCTGGCCTTCCAGGTGGCGGAAAGTGAGTAGCGCCCTTCGGGCGAAATTGCGATCCTGCATTCAAGGATACCCATCACCGGAGACCGTTCAAGGATGAAAAAGACCCTTCTTGTCGCCACCTTGCTTCCCGCCCTTCTTCTGTCGCTGCCCGCCAGGGCCGACGATCATGAGGGCGGCAAGACCGGCCTTTTCAACACCCGCTACTGCGAAATCCTGACTGTGACGCGCAATGGAATGAAGGCGAAGGCCACTGTCTACAACACGATCGGCTTCAACGAATGCCCGGTCGCTGCCTGGAGCGGCATCGACAAGAAGGCTGCGACAAAACAGCTGGGTGCCGACGGCATTGATCTCAACGGACCGCGCTACTGGCTCATCGACGCCATCAAGGGCAAGGGCATCTCGGCCACGGGCAAGACGATCACGGTCAACGGGATCACGATGGGCGAGCGCGCCACGCTCGACATATCTCTCAAGCAGGCGCTCGGCGGCAAGAAGGTTTACTCGCCGAACGAGGTAAAGCGCGACACGGTCTTCACCTTCCGCGCCGGCAAGCCGGTTTTTGAGCTGACCGATCCCGAGGGCCATGTCTACCGGATGCAGTCCTACTCCCAGATCGTCAACAAGAAGGAGACCCTGAACGATCTTGCCGGACTCGGTGCGAAACTGAAACTTCCGAAGGGCTGGACCTATTCCACCCGCATCCTCGACCAGGACTACGATCTCCTCGCCACAGGCCTCGCCTATGTCATCCAGGACGATTTCCTCAACACCTATCAGCGCCTGCCCGCCCGGTGACAGATCGGGGAACGAGGCAATTAGTTGACTCAGTCCACTAAATTCGCGATAGATGGCGGATACCCACGGAGCCCGCCGCCATGCCCAGCCTTCAGACCATCGACTCGATCCGCGCCTTTAGCCGCTTCTACACCGCGCGCCTCGGCGTTGTCGGCCCTACCTATCTCGGGACCGATTACACGTTGAGCGATGCGCGCGTCATTTTCGAGCTCAACGCGCGCAGCAAGGCGCGCGCCGCTGATCTCGCTGACGACCTCGGCATCGACCCCTCCTATCTCAGCAGGATCATCGCGCGCTTTGCAAAAGCGGGAATTCTCACAGCCGCCCCGGCCCCGGAGGACGGCCGCAGCCGGCTTTTGAGCCTGACGGCCAGGGGCCACGAAGAAGCCGCCCGGCTGGCTGATCTTTCCCGCCGCGAGGTTGGCGCCATGATCCAACGTCTGTCGGAGACGGAAGCACAGGCTCTGGAGATTGCTCTGAGGACCGCCGAACGCCACTTATCGAAACAGCCCCTCCAACCTGCCTTCGAGCTGCGGCCGCATGGCCCTGGCGACATGGGCTGGATCGTTGAATCGCAGGCGGCCTTTTATGAGCGCGAATATGGCTGGAACGCGCATTTCGAGGCCCTTGTCGCCGACGTGGTCAGCGCTTTTCTGCGGAACTTCGATCCGGAACGGGAACGCGCCTGGATCGCCGAGCGCGATGGAGCGCGTGTGGGCTCGATCATTCTGGCCGACGGAGGTGACGGCGTCAGCAAACTGCGCCTGCTTTACGTGGATGAGGCGGCACGAGGTCTCGGCCTTGGCAATCGGCTGGTTGATGAATGCATCGCCTTCGCCGCTTCGGTCGGCTATTCAAGGATCAGCCTGTGGACAAATCACCCGCTGACAGCCGCCCGCGCCATTTATGCCCGAAAGGGATTCAGGAAAATCGATGAAGCGGAGCACAGGATGTTCGGCCCTCCGCTTGTCGGCGAAACCTGGGAACTCGATCTCTCCGAATTCCCCGTCACATTGCCTTGATCGTCGGCCGCATTTATGCTCCTAGAATCTCGTTGACGCGCGGTGGGATTTGACGCGCCGAGAGAGGTTTCCATGAAGAATTTGCTTTTGTCCGCAGCCTTCGCAACCGCGTGCCTGGTGACGTTCGATGCCCAGGCCGGCGGTCCACTGACCCGCTGTGGCTGGGTCTCCAACCCAACCCCCGGCAACTGGTATCTTTCCGACAGCGATGGCGACTGGACGCTGGCGACCCAGGGCGGTGACGAGGAAGCCATGGGCATGGACGTCATCGGCGATATCAGCGCCGGCGACTACCAGGCGACGAACGGCAATTACGGCTATGCCTGCGGCTGCATGAAAGTTCGCGACGACCCCGCCACGATGCGCATCCTGGAGGTCTTCAGCTTCCGCCAGTCCCGGCTGGCCAAATGCGTGAACGACCCCAATCTCCCGTCGCCACAATGATTGGACGGATTGCGGCGCAAGCTGTTTCGAACTGAAACACCTTCTCCTAATATGACATGTCTACGTGTTAAACTTCATTAGAGTTTTCGGAGTAGACCACGTCTGGTCTGATCCCGGGGTTCGCTTCCGGTGGTCGGAAAATCGATAGAGGCACTCTTTTGACAACAGCAACCATCCTGCTCGCGGTCATGTTGGCGCTTGGCTTGATTGCCTGTGCGGCAGCATTCAGATCCCCGCGCGCACCGGGCAAGCACGCGTTCATTCTGGCCGTGGTTGCTGCTCTGTGGTGGACTGCGATGGTGCTGCTGCGCTTCGGCGCGTCGGATTTGCCGGCAAAGGTGTTTTACAGCGAACTGGCATGGTTCGGCATCGTCGGCGCCCCCGTGTACTGGGCCGCAGGCCTACTGAGTTATTCCGGCTATCGCAGGCTCGGCACGCCACTGGCGATGATCGCCATCGCGGTGGGCACTGCCCTGGCCGGTGCCGCTGCATTGACCAACGACTGGCATCACGCCCTCTACACGGGCATCCTCAATGCGCAACGGCCTACCTTTTCGCACGGATGGCTTTTCTACATCCTGATGATGGCCACTTACATCTTCATGATCTGGGCCTGCATCACGGCGATCAGCCGCCTGCCCCTGTCGCAGTCGCTCCACCGACGCCAGCTTTCGGGGCTTGTGGCGGCGATGCTTCTGCCCTGGATCTCGAATTTCGCGTTCGTGTTCTTCGAATTCCGATTGTTCAACGACGACCCGACGCCCTTCGCCTTCAGTCTCACCTCGCTGGCGCTGTTGATGATGCAGGAACACGGCAAGCTCTTCGTCGCACCGCCGATCGCACGCGACGTGATCTTCAACGTGCTGCCCGATCCGGTGATCGTGATAGACGGTGATGCCCGCATTCTCGAGGTCAATCCGGCCGCCGGCAAACTGCCCGGTCTTGGAGACGGCGCAGTTGGCTCCATCATGCCGGCAAGTCATCCGTTGCGCGCCTGGCTTGATCGCGACGCACAGTCCGACCAGCCACTTCTGTCGTTTGAAGAGATCGGCACCATCTATGAAGTGTCCGTGCAGCGACTGGAAAAGTGGGGTCGCGACGGCTCGATGATGGTTGTCTTGCGCGATGTCACTGCACGCGAAGCGGCCCAGGCACAATTGGCCGCAGCCTCACGCGACCTGGTCATCCGCCTGAACGAAAACCTGACGCTGCAGAACAAGCTGGCCGAGGAAGCCTCGCGCGACCACCTGACCGGGCTTTACAATCGCCGCCACGCCAGCAAGATCATTCCGCAATATCTTGAGCCCGGCAGCGCGGCGGGAACAGTCGCCTTCGCCCTCATCGACCTCGACCATTTCAAGCAGGTGAACGATCAATTTGGCCATGACACGGGCGACAAGGTGCTCACCGGTTTCGCAAGCATTCTGCGCGAAAACATGCCCGCAGGCGCCAGCGCCTTCCGCTTCGGTGGCGAGGAATTCCTCGTCGCGATGCCGGGTGTCGAGGAAACCGAAGCCTTGATTTTCGCGGCGCGCTGGCGTGCACGCCTCGCCAACGATGCGCCCGCACTCGCCCCGGGCTTCCGGCTGACATTCTCGGCGGGCATTGCAATCTTCCCGCAGCACGGACAATCCTTGAGCGCCTGCACGAAGGCCGCAGACATTGCGCTTTATGATGCCAAGGTCCTCGGCCGCAACTGCGACGTCGTCTGGCGCGAGAAGAACAACGCGCTCCACATCGCATCCTGACGAGCGCTGCGGCTTACTCCGCGTATTGAACAGGCAGCGCGAGCCCGGATTTCAGAATTTCCATCGAGATAGAGGCGGAAACGTCGAACAGCGAGATCTGCCGCACGATCTGCTTGTAGACCGTATCGTAATGCTCCGCGCTCGGAAGCACGATCTTCAGGATATAGTCGAACGAGCCCGTCACCCGATGGGCCTCGACAATTTCCGGAATGGCCGAGATCACCCGTCGGAATTCGTCGATCCAGCCGTCATTATGCGTCGCGGTCTTGATCAGGGCGAAAACCGTGGTCGGCACGCCCATCTTGCGGCGGTCGAGAACGGCCACGCGTCGCTCGACATAGCCTGCCTCCTCCAGACGCTGGATGCGGCGTGAACAGGCCGATACCGACAGGCTCACCTCTTCAGCGATCGCGGCCACCGACATCCCGGCATCCGTCTGCAACAGCCGCAGGATCTTGCGATCACGATCGTCGAGCATCTATGCCTCCCTTGCGCCAGATCAAGGCGCCACCCGTTTGCGCTCAAGTATGGGTGCGCCGAAAATATTTGCACGGTTTCGGCCGAGTCGCAAAATCTTTGCAAACAATTCCCTAGGTGCGTCGGGCATATTTGCACCATCACACGCAAACGCGCAAATCGAGAGACCATCATGAAGAAAATCGGCGTCATCGGCGGCATGAGTTTCGAAAGCACCGCAATTTACTACCGCATGATCAACGAGGGCATCCGCGCGGAGCTGGGCGGCCTCGCCTCTGCCGACATGCTGGTTCATTCGGTCAACTTTGCCGAGATCGTCGCCCTGCAGAAGGCGGGCGACTGGGCGGAAGCTGCCGAGCGCCTTGCAAAGTCCGCCGCCAATCTGGAAAAGGCCGGCGCGGATTGCATCCTCATTGCCACCAACACGATGCACAAGGTCGCCGACGAGGTCGCACGCCATCTACATATCCCGCTGATCAACATCATCGACGTCACGGCGGAAGCGCTCAAGGCGAAGCACGCGAAGAAGCCCCTGCTTCTCGCAACGCGCTACACGATGGAAGATGGTTTCTATGCCGAGCGCATGGCCCGCCACGGTCTTTCGCTGGTCACGCCGGATCATCTCGGCCGTATCATCATGCACGATGTCATATTCAACGAACTCTGCGCCGGCCACGTTTCCGAAGCCTCGCGCAAGCGGGTCGTGGAGATCATCAGCAAGGCGCAGGAGGCCGGAGCCGACAGCGTCATTCTTGGATGCACGGAGATCTGCATGTTGATCGAGCCGTCGATGAGCCCGCTCCCCGCATTCGATTCCACTGCCATCCATGCCGCAGCCGCAGTCGACTTCTCGCTGGCTGGCCTGCGCGCGCAGTTGACGGAAGCCGCCTGAATACGGGCTCGCCTTCCCGGCATTCTGCATTCTCAAGGCCGCCGGCCCACCGGCGGCCTTTTCGCTTTTCAGTCCCTGCCCGCCCGAAAAACCTGTTGCGCCCTCGTCATATTGCTGGAGTAATGCCGCCTTGGCTTTTTCACGCGCGGGGATGCGCGGTCCGGGCGAGCCAATGGCAAACACATCTGGAGGTGACTGATGAAGACGCGATTTTCCAAACTGACGGGCGCGCTGCTCGGCGCAACTTTGCTCTGTTCGGGCGCCGTGACGGCCGCGCGGGCCGACACGGTCAAGATCACCTTTCTCGGCGTCGGCGACGTCTACAACTTCGATGGCGGCAAGACACGCGGCGGGCTCGCCCGCATGAACGCGGTCGCCAAGGCCGAAAAGGCCGCCAATCCCAACACAGTCTATGTCTTCGATGGCGACATGCTCTCGCCCTCGCTTCTGTCCGGCCTGGACAAGGGCCAGAACATGATCGATCTGACCAACATGGTCCCCTTCGATCTCGCCGTTCCCGGCAACCACGAATTCGACTTCGGCACGCAGAACTTCCTCGCCAAGATGAAGGCCTCGAAATATCCCTGGGCTGCCATCAACATAACCACTGCGGACGGCAAGCCGATCGAAGGGCTCGGCGGCGTCATGATGAAAGAGGTCGCCGGCGTGAAGATCGCGCTCATTCCGGTTGCGCAGGACACATCGCCTGAAGTGGCCACGACCGACGACTGGAAGTTCGAATCAAGCGTCGAGACCGCGGTGATGGCTGCAAAGAAGGCCCGAAAGGACGGCGCCGATCTGGTTGTCGGCGTCGTGCAGACGCCGCATTCGCAGGACCAGCTGATGTTTGCCTCCAAGGCGTTCGACGTCATTCTGTCCGGCGACGACCATGACATCGTCATGCAGTACAACGGCATCACCGCCTATATCGATACGTCGATCGACGCGAACTACATGATCCCGCTCGACCTCAACGTGACGGTCGAGGAAAAGGACGGCAAGCGCAAGGTCACCTGGGAGCCGCTCTTCCGCTTCATTGACACCGCGACAGTGAAGCCGGATCCGGACACGCAGGCCAAGGTGGACGAGTTCAAGAAGGAACTGTCAAAGGAACTCGACGTGGCCGTCGGCAAGTCGGAAGTCGCCCTCGACAGCCGCCGCAACATGGTCCGCACGCAGGAAACGACCATGGGCAACCTGATCGCCGATGCGCTGAAGGAAGCCACAGGCGCCGATGCCACGATCATCAACGGCGGCGGCATCCGCGGCGACAAGCAATATGCCGCCAATATCGACGTCACCCGCAAGGACGTGCTGAGCGAGCTGCCGTTTGGCAACAAGACCGTCCTCGTGGAGCTCACTGGCAAGCAGATCCTTGACGGCCTCGAAAACGGCTTCTCGCAGATCGAGGACGGCGCCGGACGCTTCCCGCAGGTGGCCGGCATGAAGATCGTCGCTGACCCTAAGGCGCCGAAGGGCAAGCGCGTGGTCTCCGTCACGATCGGCGACAAGCCGCTTGATCCGGCCGCCAAGTACAAGATCGCCACCAACGACTACATGCTGTCGGGCGGCGACGGCTACACCGCCTTTACCGGCGGCAAGGTTCTGGTCGATGCCAACAACGGCAAGCTGATGGCCAACGACGTGATGGTTTACATCCGAAAGGTCGGCACGGTGAAGACCGGCGTCGAAGGCCGCATCACCTTCAAGCAGTAAGCGTTGCGCCACCATCAAACAGGAGGCCGCCGAGGCAAGTCGGCGACCTTTTGGTTTCATACGCGCAAAGTACGCCGATCAAACTGTCTCGCCGCACGCGCGGCGGTAGCGACGCACCGTCTCGGCCATACCGTAGACCAGCGCATCCGCGGTCAGCCCATGGCCGATGGAAACCTCCGCCAACATCGGAACATGACGCGCCAGCAACGGCAGGTTATCGACCGTCAGATCATGGCCCGCATTGACGCCGAGGCCCAGTTCAGCAGCCAGCGCTGCCGTTTGGCCGAGTTCGACGGCGATTTTCTCCGCCTTGGCCGGATCATCGAAGCATCCGCCATAGGGTCCCGTATAAAGCTCGATGCGATCAGCGCCCACCTCGCGCGCGATCTGCAGCGCCTCGCGATCCGGCACGCCATCGGCAAAGAGTGACACGCGGAAGCCGCCGGCCTTCAGGCGACGACACACCGTCGTCAGCCGCTCGCGGTTGGCACGAAAATCCCAGCCATGGTCGGAGGTCGCCTGGCTCGGATCGTCCGGCACCAGCGTCACCTGCTCCGGCTGATGCGCTTCGACAAGTTCCAGAAAATCATCGGTCGGGTAGCCTTCGATGTTGAACTCGGCTTGCGGGAACTCATCATCGATCAGCGCACGGAGCGCTGGCACATCAGTGAAGCGGATATGCCGCTGGTCCGGACGCGGATGCACCGTCAGCCCGTGCGCGCCGGCTTCCAGCGCGATGCGGCCGATCCCCGTGACGCTCGGCCACGGAAGGTCGCGCCGGTTGCGGAGCATGGCAATGGCGTTCAGATTGACGGAAAGCTTGGCAGTCATGAGCATTCTTCCATTGAGACAGGTCACGCGGGGACCATAGTGGACAGGCGTTTTCCGCGCCAGTCGCAAATGACTGATCCACCATCTCGGGAATTTATGCATCCAGACTGCCAAATGGCCAAACGGCGGATTTTGCGGGAATTACACGGTTTCTGGTTATTACGTGAAATGCAGGCGAGTTGCGCCCGATCCAGCTTCTGCGTCATTGCGCAAAGGGTCGAGACGTATATTCTCAAACTGCGAGATGCGGGACCTGATGTCGCTTGAGACGGCAATGCGTCGATTATGGAAATATATTTGGAATAAAATATGGCGAAGCCATACCAAATAATTCGATATTCGAAACATTCGCCGGTCTCCGGCAACGACTGACTGAAAGCGGGAACATTCATGTCAGACGGCACGAAAGATAGCTTGCGGAGCCCTGTTGCCCCGGGCAAGACGCTTGCAAAGAGCGTTGATCGCATTGGCTTTTTACCGGATATCGAATTGCCGGCCAGTCTCCCCGCACACGGTATCGGCATTGCCGAAATGGCCAATGCCTTCGGCGTGACTCATCGGACATTGCATTTCTACGAGGAAAAAAACCTGATCGCAGCCGGTCGCTCCGGTTTGATGCGGGTCTACGACCGCAAGCAGGCGGCCCGCATGGCGATCATCAATGCCTGCCGCGAAACGGGGATGCCCGTGGCGGTGATACAGGAGCTCATGGAAGCCCTGGATCGCGCTCATAGCCAGGAAGAGGCCGACAACCTGTTTCTGCTGGCGCTGGAAACGAGGCGCCGCGAGATTACCGCCGAGCAATCCACCATGCTGCGCCAGATGCATCGCATCAACGACCTGATCGAGCAGGCCGCCGGCATTCCCGACAATGCCAACGACAACTTCCAGGCTTCCGACTTCGAACCGCGCGAATTGCACTGCCTGGCCTTGATGTCGGAAGGCTATGCCCCTGCCCGCCTGTCGCGGGCGCTGGGCCTCGACCTTGCCGAAATCGCCGCGCTAGAAAATTGCATTATCAAGAAGTTCGGTGCCAACAACCGCTTTCAGGCTGTGGCGAAGGCCGTGCTGCTCGGGATCATCAAGTAATCACCTGACAATCGTCAATCGTTCGGCCGCCCGCGTGATCGCGGTGTAGAGCCAGCGCTCGCGCGTATCGCGAAACGCCCAGCTCTCGTCGAAGAGCACGACATTGTTCCACTGCGAGCCCTGCGATTTGTGCACTGTCAGCGCGTAGCCGTAGTCGAACTCGTCGTAGCGCTTGCGCGTCTGCCACGGGATTTCCGTGTCGATATCCTCGAACGCCGCCTTGAGCAGCTTGATCTTCGCCGCCCCGCGATCCATGTCGTCGTCTTCCGGCTTGACCAGAAGATTGATCCCCGGCTTCACCGTCTCGCGCGACGAGCTCATGACCTGCCAGAGCGAGCCGTTGAGCAGGCCCTTGGCCGGATCGTTGCGCAGGCAGACCAGCTTGTCGCCGGCCTGCGGATAATCGGCCGTAAAGCCCTTCAACTCGCGCAGCCGCTGATTATAGCGCCGCCGCGTCTTGTTGGTGCCGACCAGAACCTGATCGGCCTCCAGTACGAGATCCTGCGTGACTTCGTTGCGCGAAATGACCTGCGCGGTGCCCCAGTCGCCCTGCATGATCTCCTTGCCCTCGCGCACATGCATGGCAAGTTCGATGATCGGATTGTCACGCGCCTGGCGATGGATTTCGGTGAGCAGGTAGTCCGGCTCCGCGTCCGTGAAGTAGCCCCCGCCCGTGACCGGCGGCAGCTGGCCGGGATCGCCGAGCACGAGGATCGGCGTGCCAAAGCTCATCAGATCCCGCCCCAGCGCCTCATCAACCATCGAGCATTCGTCGACGATGATCAGCGCCGCCTTGGCGACCGGGCTCTGCCGGTTGATCGCGAACATCGGCGCAATCGAGGTCTTGCCCGTCTCCTCGTCCTCCACCGCCTCCTCGCCGCGCGGACGATAGATCAGCGAATGGATCGTCTTGGCATTCGACGCACCCTTGGAGCGCAGAACCTGCGCTGCCTTGCCGGTGAAGGCCGCGAACAGGACGTCGCCGTCGACATGTTCGGCAAAATGCCGCGCCAAGGTCGTCTTGCCCGTGCCGGCATAGCCAAACAGCCGGAAAAGCGGCGACCGGCCCTCTTTCAGCCAGCGCGAAACGGCCTTCAGGGCCTCATCCTGTTGCGGTGCAAATTCCATGGGACCCGGCATGGCAGGATTCGAGGGGAGAAGGCAAGAACAAAAGGTGGCCGCCAGCAACTCGCCTAAGCAAGGCGCGATCATCCGCCACGCTTGGTTTGCAGCTCGGGCCGACATAGGGTTGCACCATGAACATCCTGATTCTGGGCGCAACCGGCTTCATCGGTTCGCATATCGCCGCGAAACTCGCTGCCGAGGGCCATACCGTCACCGGAGTTGGCCGCGACACCGCACGTCTCGCTGCCCGCATACCGCAGATTTCCTGGGTTCGCGCCGATCTCGGAAAGCTCCTCACCGCCGAAAGCTGGAAGGACCTGCTGCTTGGTCAGGACATGATCGTCAATTGCGCCGGCGCGCTGCAGGACGGCCTCAGCGACAACCTCAAAGACGTCCAGACCCGCGCGCAGCTCGCTCTGCAGGACGCGGCAAAGTCCGCCGGGATCAAGCTGCTGGTTCAGATCTCCGCCGATACGACCGGCCCTTCCGGAGAGACTGAATTCCTCGCGACCAAACGTGCAGCCGACGAGGCGCTGGCCGCCAGTGGAGTGCCGTTTGTCATCCTGCGTCCGGCGCTCGTCATCGGTCGCAACGCTTTTGGCGGCACAGCCCTCCTCAGGGCGCTTGCCGCATTGCCCCTTGTACTGCCGTTGGTCCATGCCGAAAGTCGGGTTTCCACTGTCACGCTGGAGGATGTGGCCCAGGCCGTTTCGCGCGCGATTTCCGGCCAGATCCCCAGCGAGTCCGACATGACGCTTGCAAGACCCGGTGGAACACTGGCAAGTCTGGTGCAAGCGCACCGCGCATGGCTTGGACTGGCCCCTGCCCCCGTCATCAGCCTCCCCGCCTTTGCCGCCGCGCCCGTCTCCGGAATTGCCGATGCATTGGGATGGCTCGGATGGCGCTCGCCGCTGCGCTCCACGGCCATCCAGGTGATGCGTCATGGCGTCAGCCCAGAAGAGGCCCCACCGCCTTTCCCGCTTGAACCTGTCTCATCCTTCCTCGCCCGCAACACCGCCGGCGTGCAGGACCTGTGGTTTGCCCGGCTCTATATCCTCAAACCGCTGATTTTCTTCTGCCTCTCCGCCTTCTGGCTCGCTTCGGGCCTCATCCCGCTTCTCGATCCCCTGCGCGCTGCTGGCCATTTCTCACCGTTCATGGGCCAAACGGCAGCACTTACCCTGACCGTCGTCACCAGCCTGATCGACACAGCGCTGGGCCTTGTCGTCCTCTACCGCCCGCGAACACGTCTCGCACTCTTCGGCATGATCCTCGTCACGCTCGCCTATCTCGCCGGCTCTATTCTCATGGAACCCAGCCTCTGGCTCGACCCGCTCGGCCCCATGGTCAAGACCATCCCCGCGCTTGTCCTGACATTCACAGCCCTTGCCATTCTGGACGAACGCTGATGGATATCGAACTCGATTCAATCCTCCTCTTCCTGCATGTCATCGGCGCGACCGTCCTCCTCGGCACCGGCGCCGGCATCGCCTTCTTCATGGTCATTGCCAACGCTACGCGCAATCCGGCGTTGATCGCTCACGTTGCGTCAACGGTGGTCCTGGCCGATTTCCTCTTCACCGCCACAGCCGTCGTCCTCCAGCCGATCACGGGGGTGGCGCTGGCGCTGCGCATCGGCTGGCCGCTCGGCGAAGGCTGGATCTTCTATTCCCTCGCCCTCTACGGGATCGCCGGGATCTTCTGGTTGCCCGTGGTCCGCATCCAGATCCACCTGCGCGATCTCGCTCGGCAGGCGGCAAGGGAAAGCACGCCCCTTCCCGCGCCTTACCATCGCCTCTACCGCATCTGGTTCGCCTGCGGATTTCCGGCATTCGCTGCTGTTCTCGCCATCATCTGGCTGATGCTGACCAAGCCTGATCTCGGTCGGCTCTTCTGACCGAAAAAAAATTCTGCCACACCGGGAATAAACCCCGCTGCCCGATTGTCTCACTCCCGTCCGCAGCCAAGACACGCCGCTGCGAGGACCTGAACCCTGGGAGATCACCATGAAAACGAGACTGATCCTGACGCTTCTCTTTGCCGCTGGCACCTCCATCGCCTATGCTCAGCCGACCACCACCGTGAAGACGGACAAGGGCAATGTGCTGGCGGGCGAGAACGGCATGACGCTTTATACCTTCAAGAATGACAAGAAGGGCGTGTCCAACTGCTACGAAGCCTGCGCCCAGAATTGGCCGCCCTACATGGCAGCCGCGGGTGCGAAGGCAGAGGGCGCGTATTCGATCGTCGACCGCAAGGACGGCGGCAAGCAATGGGCCAAGGACGGGATGCCGCTCTATTTCTGGGCCAAGGACCAGAAGAAGGGCGACACGACCGGCGATGGCGTGAAGGGCGTCTGGGATGTCGCAAAGCCCTGAGCCGATCAAAGACAGGCCCAAAGAAAGGGGCTTCGGCGATGCCGGGCCCCAAACCTTCGAACGTGGAATGCTTGACCTCATGCCGTCGCTTCGGCGCTATGCCCGGTCGCTGACCCGCTCCGACGCGGATGGCGAAGATCTCTTGCAGGACAGTCTGGAACGCGCGCTCACAAAACGCGGCCAATGGGCCGGCAGCAACCTGAAGGCCTGGGCCTTCTCCATCATGACCAATCTCTATCGTAATGAAACCGTCCGCGCCGCGCGGCGCCGGACACAGCCGATCGAGGACGCCGAGTCCGTTCCGGCCAGCCTCTCGCCACCCGGCGACCCACTGGAACAACGCAGGCTCGTCGCAGCGATCGACAGCCTCGCGCCCGATTTCCGTTCCGTGCTGATGCTGGTCGTGGTGGAGAGCATGAGCTACCGCGAGGTGGCCACGCTTCTGCAGATTCCCGAAGGCACCGTGATGTCGCGCCTCGCGCGGGCCCGAGCGCAGATATCGCGCTATCTCGATGCCGACAATGTCATACCGCTCAGGAGAAGCGAATGAGCGACATTCAGAACCCCGTGACCGAAAACGAGCTCCACGCCTATGCCGACGGCCAAATGGCAGCGGACGAGCAGACGCGCGTCGCGGCATGGCTGGCCGCCAATCCGGAAGATGCCGCACGCGTCGCCGCCTGGCGGGACCAGAATGACGCGATCCGCGCGATGTTCGCACCCTATGCCACGGCACGCGCGGGCGATGCCGCCCTTCTGGCAGGGCCGTCCCGCAAACCGTTGATCGAGCGCCTGCCGATGCGGGCCGCCGCCGCCGTCCTGCTCTTCGGCCTCGGCACAGCAACCGGCCTGGGCCTTCCCTCCTTCCTCGGCGCATCGGCGACGGCCACCCCCATCTACGAACAGTCGAGCGACGCCTATGCGATCTACGCCCGCGAAGTGCGTCACCCGGTCGAAGTCTGGGCGGGAGAGAAGGATCATCTCGTCGCCTGGCTTAGCAAGCGGCTGGGCGAGAAGATCGTGGCGCCCGATCTCGCGTCAGCCGGCTACACGCTGGTCGGTGGACGTCTGGTTCCGGTCGATGGCATTGCCGGGGCGCTCCTGATGTATGAGGACAAGAGCGGCAAACGCCTGACGCTCCTCCTCGGCCGGACGCAGAAAAAGACAGATACCGCCTTCCAGTTTGCTTCCAGCGGTGGGGTGGAAACGCTGTACTGGATGGATAATGGCCTTGCCTATGCGGTCAGCGGCGAAGTCAGTCGCGAGATGCTGCGCACGATCGCGGACCAATGCTATCGCCAGTTCCAGCCCGCGTGAGGTCTCACTTCAGCATCGGCCACAGGCTGAGCACCAGAAGCAGCGCCATGGTGATATTGAAGACCCTGAGCCGGCGCGGATCGTCAAGCCAGCTCTTCAGCCCCGTGCCGAAACCGGCCCAGGCTGCGGTGCAGAAGATGCCGACCGACATGAAGGCAAGGACAATGAGGAATGAATCGCGAATGTACGCATCGGGCGCCTGATAGGCCGCGACCGCTCCTGCGGCCATCACCCAGGCCTTGGGATTGACCGCCTGAAACAGCGCCGCCTGCACGGTGCTCATCGGCCGCGCCTTCTCATCACCTCTTGCTTCCGCAAGGCTGCGCGTGTTTGCAATATGCCAGGCGATCCACAACAGATACCCACCGCCGAGAACCTTCAGCACGAGATAAAGCCGCGGCTCCGCCGAAAACAGCGCGCCTAGCCCCAGCCCAACCGCCAGAATCAAGAGCCCAAAGCCGATCTCGATCCCCAGGATATGCGGGATCGTCCGCCGAAATCCGAAATTCACACCAGAGGTCAGCAGCATCATGTTGTTCGGCCCCGGTGTGACCGACGACGTGAAGGCAAAGACCAGCAGCGCCAGATATGTTTGATAGGACATATTCCCTCCGACATTTTTATGTCAGCAATGCTGACCTATTCTTTCGGAAGCAGCAATGTCTTCATTGTGACGGTGACAAGATTGGGCAGGAGCATTGCGTGCGCTAATCGTCGTCGCCGAAGCCAATCAATTGCGCGACATAGCGACGAACCGCCCACAGAAGTTCCGCGTCCGCGGTTTCAATCACGCGTAACACGCGCGCCCTCTCGTCAACGGCACGCACCTGGTCCGTCAGGATCATGCCCTTCGTTTTCAGGGACGCAGGCAGAGCGATCTTTGTAGGCCAGTGAGCGGTGTTTCTGGTGATCGGACAAACAATGACGCGCTTGGAGCGCCCATGCATCCAATCCGATGAAATGACGATAGCAGGTCGGGTGCCAGCCTGTTCTGTTCCCAGCGCAGGGTCAAAGGCAACGAGGATGATATCTCCTGCCTTCAACGCTAAACGCTCAATCATGATCGTAGAACCGCTCGGAGCCAACATCGGGGCCCCAGTCGATGGTGTCAGGTTCGTTCTCGAAACCCAGCTGCTCCATCTCTTGCACCATTTCCCGAATAGTTGGAACGCGACGCGTCTCCGGCACGACCGAGATAGCCCCGTCCCGCTTCTCCAGCCGCACGACGCTGCCATTCTTGAGACCGAGATCCTCCATCATCGCCTTGGGCAGGCGAATGGCGGAACTGTTTCCCCATTTGGAAATGACGACCTTCGGCATCGCGTTCTCCTGTCGGATATACATACGGATATCACGAACGCCGGCGAAAAGAAACGCCCGACCCTCTGCCGAGATGATAGACAGCGCCCCAAAATTACGTTTATATCAACCTATAACACGAAAGAGGAGAGAGACCCATGACCACCGTCACCCAACATCTGTGGTTCGAGAAGGGGATGCGCGAGGCGCTTGCGACCTATGTCGAGCTGATCCCCGGTTCCGGCATCGACTGGATCACGCCCATTCCCGGCGACACGCCCTCCGGTCCCGCCGGCAGCGTGCAGATTGCCGCTTTCCATCTGGGTGACCAGCGTTACATGGCCATCGAAGCCGGCCCGCTCGACAGTTTCAACCATTCCTTCTCCATCCTCGTCTCCTGCGACGATCAAGCCCAGATCGATCATCTCTGGGAAAAGCTCGGGCAAGGCGGCTCCTACGAACCCTGCGGCTGGCTGCGCGACCGCTGGGGCCTCTCCTGGCAGATCAGCGCCAAGCGCCTCGGTGAGTTGATGATGGGGCCGGACCACGCCGCAGCCAAGCGGGTGACGGAAGCCATGCTGAAGATGGGCAAAATCGACATCGCCGGCCTCGAACGCGCAGCTGCCGGCTAAAGGAGGCGCCCACATGCAAGAAATTGTTCTCTACACCTATGACTGGGTTCCCGAACCGCCGCGCGGCTTTGTCCGTGACATCCGCCTCCGCTGGGCACTGGAGGAGGCAGGCCTTCCCTATCGCATCGCGTCCGTTTCCTTCAAGGATCGCGGGCCCGACCACATCGCGCACCAGCCCTTCGGTCAGGTTCCCTGGCTGACGGATGGCGATCTCTCGGTCTTCGAAAGCGGCGCGATGCTGCTTCATGTCGCGGAAAAGAACGAAGCTCTGATGCCGGCCGACAGCAAGGGGCGCAGCGAGGTGCGCGAATGGGTCTTTGCGGCGCTGGCCTCCGTCGAGGCGGCGACGCAGCCCTGGTCGGTCATGAAGTTCAGCGGGTTCGACGGCGACAACCCCGCCTGGGCCTTCTTCGACAATTTCGTCGATCTGCGTCTGAAGCGTATGGAAGCCGTATTGTCCGATCGCGAATGGCTTGTGGCTGGACGGTTCACGGCAGCCGATATCCTGATGGCGGACGTTCTGCGTCTCATGCATCGCTTCGGCAAGCTGGACGCCTATCCGGCCTGCAAGGCCTATGTTGAGCGGATCGTCGCCCGCCCCGCTTTTCAAAAGGCCCATGCGGATCAACTGGCGCATTTCGCCGCGGCGGATCAGGCCCGCGCGCCGCAATAAGACGGCTGCCGGATCGAAAGCAACAGACCGGGCCGAATTGCGGCCCGGTCTTCTTTGTCAGAGCTGACGATCACCAGGCTCAGCCGTAATGCGCCGCATCCAGATCAGCCAGCAGCGAAGGACCGGTCGGGGTCCAGCGCAGCTTTTCGCGTGTCATCGCATTCGAAGCGGGGAAATCGAGGCTGACGAAACCGCCCATCCAGCCGAAATGCTCGGCCGCTTTCCCCGGCGCGATCGAGGCAACCGGCAGCTTCATCCCGCGGCCCAGCGCCTCGGCGATGGCCCGCGCGCTGATGCCCGCCTCGCCCACGGCATGGTAGCGTGCGCCGGCTTCCGCCCGTTCGATCGCCAGACGATAGAGCAGCGCCACATCCGACAGATGCCCGGCGGGCCAGCGGTTTTCGCCCTCACCGACATAGGCCGAAACACCTTTCGCGCGGGCAATCTCGATCAGCGGCGCAATCAGGCCCTGCCGGCGGGTGTCGTGAACCTGCGGCAGACGCACGACCGAGACATTGATGCCACGGCTCAGCAGCTCTTCCGCAGCCTGTTCGGAGGCAACGCGCGGGTTGGGATGATCGAAATTCGTGACATCCTCACGCGCAGGGCCGCCATCATGACCATTGCCAAGCCCGGTTCCGGAGGTGATCAGCAGCGGTCGGCCGGAGCCTTCGAGTGCCGCGCCGAGCGCCGCAATCACCCGCCGATCCTTCTCGCAATTCTCGACGAAGCGCGAGAAGTCGTGGTCGAAGGCCAGATGAATCACGGCATCCGCCGCCTCGGCGCCGGCCCGCAATCCCTCCGGGTCTTCGAGCGTGCCGCTGTACGGCGTGACGCCGGCCCTTTCGAGCATAGCCGCACCATCAGCGGAGCGCGTCACGCCCACCACGGAATGGCCCGCCGCCAGCAGTTCCGGAATGACGGCGGAGCCAATGAAACCCGTGGCGCCTGTCAGAAAAATTCGCATGTCAGCTTCTCCTCAGTGTCAGAGAAGCCTTCTATGCGTCTCCCCGTTATGCTGGTAAAGTAGTGACGATATCATGGTATAATGGCTAATCGGATCGCCCATGCCCGACACCGGACCCACATCTCTTGCCGCCTTTCTCAAGGATAGACGGAGCCGCCTTGATCCGGCAGCACTTGGCTTTGCAGGACGTCGGCGCACGCCCGGCCTGCGCCGCGAAGAGGTCGCGCAGCGCGCCAATATCAGCACCACCTGGTACACCTGGCTGGAACAGGGACGCGGCGGCGCGCCGTCTGCCGATGTGCTCAACCGCATCGCCCGCGCATTGATGCTGACGGAGCCGGAGCGCGAGCACATGTACATGCTGGCCCTCGGTCGCCTGCCGGAGGTGCGCTACACCTCGGTCGAAGGGATAGCCCCACGCCTGCAGCGTGTGCTCGACCTCATCGAGAGCGGACCGGCGATGATCAAGACGGCGACATGGCAGATCGTCGGCTGGAACCGGGCAGCAACCCTGGTGATGACGGATTATTCAAAGCTGCCGCCGAACGAGCGCAACATCCTGCGATTCCTGTTCTGCGATCCGGAGCGGCGAAAGAAGCAACATGACTGGGAAGGCCTGGCGCGCGTTGTGGTGGGTTCGTTTCGCGCCCACGCCATCCGGGCGGGTGCCGCCTCAGAGGTTGGCGAAATGGTCGAGGAACTCTCGCGCGTCAGCCCCGAATTCGCCGCCCTCTGGCGGGAAAACGAAGTGATTTCGGACATGCAGGGCGTGAAAACCATCCGCCATCCGATCCTGGGCGAGATCCAGCTCGAATATTCGAGCTTCGGCGTCGATGGGCGATCGGATCTCGACATGATCGTCTACAATCCGGTCGATCAAGCCGTTGCGGAGCAAATCCGGAAGATGGTGCGGGGGAAAGCAACACAACAGGCGGCGTGAGGCGCGGGACCGGAGCCCGCCCTACTCCGCCGCCCGGGGCCTGAAATCGATCAGCAGCGATTTCAACTCGATCTCGCGCACGCGCCGCGCCGCCTCCACCGGGCTCACCCAGGCAACGACCCGTTGCCCGAGTTCCTTGAACCGGTCATGAACCGCCTCCGCCTCGATCTGGAAAACATCGACGATGCAGGGAACGACGTCGCCGCCGTCGAGTTCCTTGAGGTAGGTGTAGCGACCGATGGCCCGCTCCAGCACCTTGCCGCGCACGCCGGCCTCTTCCCAGGCCTCGATCGCCGCCGACTGGGCGAGCGTCTTCTTCTTCACCGGCCAGCCCTTGGGGATGATCCAGCTGCGGCTGCCGCGCGAGGTGACGACCAGCACTTCAATTTCCGGCCCGCCGCTCTTGTAGCGGAAACAGAGCGCCGCCGTCTGCTGGCGGAACGATCCGTTGAACAGCGTTTCGGGACGCTTCGCCAGGCGCTGCAACAGCGATTGTGCCGGTCCCGATTGTTTTGCCTGTGGCTTTTCAGCCTTTTTCTTTGATTTCATCGGAACCGAGATTGTCAAAATTTGCTTTTTGGAGCAATTGCCTGCGGAGATATATGACAGTTTTGTGACACTGATCACAAACGCATGTTCACATCAAGACGCTCACAGGAAGGGCCGCACCGATGATGGGTTTGTTCAGGAAGCTGATGCCGAGAGAAGATGCCTTCTTCGAGATGTTCGTCCGGCATTCGAAGACGGTCGTCGGCGCGGCCGAAGCCATGGAAAAGCTCCTGAAGGGCGACGACGTTGACGGCAACTGCGCGCGCATCGTGAAGCTGGAGAACGAGGCGGACGATATCACCCGCGAAGTGCTGCTCGCCGTGCGCCGCAGCTTCATAACCCCCTTCGATCGTGGCGACATCAAGGACCTCATCCAGTCCATGGATGATGCCGTCGACATGATGCACAAGACGGTCAAGACCATCCGCCTCTTCGAGCAGACGAGCTTCGACCCCTTGATGCAGGAAATGGGACAGGGCATCGTCAAGGCCGCGCATCTCATTGCCGAGGCCGTGCCGCTTCTCGACAAGATGGGTGCGAATGCACACCGGCTCTCGGCGATCGCCGAGGAAGTGACCCGCGTCGAGGGCCGTTCCGACGAACTGCACGAACAGGGCCTCAAGGACCTCTATCGCCGCCACGGCGCCACAGGTAATGCCATGGCCTACATGATCGGCAGCGAAATCTACGGCAATCTCGAGAAGATCTTCGACCGCTTCGAGGACGTCGCCAACGAGATCAGCGGCATCCTGATCGAGAATGTCTGATGGACGCCTCTCTCGCCCTCCTGCCGCTCATCGCGCTGATTGCCGTCGCCCTGTTCTTCGACTTCCTGAACGGCCTGCATGACGCGGCAAACTCGATCGCGACGATCGTCTCCACCCGTGTACTGCGCCCGCAATATGCGGTCGCCTGGGCGGCCTTCTTCAATTTCATCGCCTTCCTCTTCTTCGGCCTGCATGTGGCCAATACGCTGGGCACCGGCATCATCGATCCGGGCATCGTCACGCCGCAGCTGATCTTTGCCGCTCTCATGGGTGCGATCGTCTGGAACATCGTCACCTGGGTCTTCGGCATCCCCTCCAGTTCGTCGCACGCTCTTGTCGGCGGGCTTGTCGGTGCGGGCTGGGCCAAGGCCGGCTTTCATTCCGTCGTCTGGGGCGGGCTCAACAAGACGATTGCCGCGATCTTCCTGTCTCCTGCCATCGGCTTCCTGCTGGCGCTGGTCCTCATCCTGATCGTCTCCTGGATCTTCGTCCGTCAGACGCCCTTCGCGGTCGATCGCAGCTTCCGCTTCCTGCAATTCGTCTCCGCCTCGCTTTACTCGCTCGGCCATGGCGGCAACGACGCGCAGAAGACGATGGGTATCATCGCCATCCTGCTCTTCAGCCAGGGGCATCTTGGGCCCACCTTCTATGTGCCGCTCTGGGTGGTGCTCTCGTGTCAGTCGGCCATGGCGCTCGGCACTCTGTTCGGCGGCTGGCGCATCGTGCATACGATGGGCTCGAAGATCACGCGGCTGAACCCGATGCAGGGCTTCTGTGCCGAAACCGGCGGCGCCCTCACCCTCTTCGGTGCCACATGGCTCGGCATCCCGGTCTCGACCACACACACGATCACCGGCGCCATCGTCGGCGTCGGCGCCGCCCGCCGCGTCTCCGCCGTCCGCTGGGGCCTTGCCGGCAATATCGTGATTGCCTGGATCGTCACCATGCCCGCCGCCGGCGTGATTGCGGCGGCGAGTTATTGGGTGGCGGGGCTGTTTGGCTGAAGCCTAGCTCGGAAAATGCTCCACATGCGTCTCCGCCTTGCGTCCGAAATACACGACACGGCGGCCCAGAAACGAGACGAGATAGCCCGCGCAACCGGCCTTCTTCACGCCCTCCGAGAAACCTTCATAGGTGTAATCGGCCGCACCCGATTGCGCCCAGTGCACCATGCGTTCCACGCCTTCAGGGTCGAAGGCCGCCTCCACGCTGCCCGGTGACGCCGGCATGGAAAGCGTGACATGATCGCCATCCGGCAGGTAATAGGTCTGGCTGTTGGCGCGATAATCGACCATGTAGCCCTCAAAACCCGCGCCGATCAGGCGACCGACGATTTCGGGGAAGCTTAAGGTTCCGTCATGGGCGGCATCAAGGCAGGTTTCTGCAATAGCGATATGGTCCGCGTCCATGGCGGGTCTCCTCTCTTGAGATGATGGGGATTTGTAGAAGTTCAGTCGATGGGGACTGACGAAAGCCCGCGCCGTTCGACGAGCAGTTTCAGCAGCCGGTCTAGCTGAGCACGGTCCTCCGCCGCAAGAACCCCGAAGGCCTCGGCATCATTGGCATCGGCAAGGGCCGCGAGCTGCGGCACCTTCGCCCTGCCCTCCGCCGAGAGCGCAAGATGATGCGCACGGCGATCCGTCTCGTCCTCTGTGCGGCTCACGAGGCCCTTCTCCATGAGCCGATCCGCCAGCTTGCTGATGGCCCCCTTGGTCATGCCCATCTTGTTAGCGAGCAGAGAAGGCGAGAGCGACCGCTCGTCATAGAGCGCCCGCAGGAACACCCATTCCGCCACCGTCACCCCCTCGCCCGCCACCCGCCGGGCAAAGTCCTGCGACACGGCATTGGAGATCATGCGCATCCAGTAGCCCGTATGGGCAGTCAGATCGGAAACGGGAGCCATGGAAACCTCATTTGTTGACTAGGAAACTACCTCCATTTAGTTTCCTAGTCAACAAGATTTCTAAAGTCAGATGAAGCTGATCCCCAGCACCGCCAGCGGCAACGCGATCACGACGATCCACGGCGGCAGCTTCCACATTGTCAGCCCGAGAAAGCCTGCCAGCGCCAGCGCGAAATCGGCGGGCGTGAGCACCGCGCTCGTCCAGACAGGATTATAGAGCGCCGCACCCAGAATGCCGACGACGGCAGCGTTTGCGCCCCGCATCGCGGCCTGCGCATCCTCGCGGCGACGGACGACTTCCCAGAACGGCAGAACCCCGGTCACCAGAAGGAGACCGGGCAGGAAGATCGCGACGAGCGCCACGGCTGCACTCGCCAGATCGCCCGTCGCCTGCCCGATGGCCGCACCCAGATAGGCGGCGAAAGTGAAGAGTGGACCGGGAACGGCCTGCGCCGCACCATAGCCGGCCAGAAACACGTCGTTGGACAGCCAGCCCTTGTCGACAATCTCCGCCTTCAGAAGCGGCAGCACGACATGCCCGCCGCCGAAAACCAGCGCGCCGGAGCGATAGAAGGCATCGAAGAGATGAACGTCCCCCGAGCCGCTGACCGCTGCCCAGAGCGGCATGGCGACCAGCAGCGCAAAAAAGGCCACGAGACAGCCCGCGCCAAAGCGCCGCGAAATCGGCACAGAAAGATGCCCGACCGGCCCCGCCCGCGATTGTCTGCAAAGAAGCAGCCCCGCCACGGCGCCCACGACAATGGCAGCAACCTGTCCGATGGCGCTCGCCAGGAAGGTCACGATCAGCACGGCAGCCAACGCGATCCCTGCCCGCGTCCTGTCCGGCGTCAGGCTCTTCGCCATGCCGTAAACAGCCTGCGCGACGACCGCGACCGCGACAAGCTTCAGCCCATGAAGGATCGCCGCCTCCACCGGTCCACCGGCTGACGCCGCTCCATAGGCAAAGAGCACCAGCACAATGGCCGACGGCAGCGTGAAGGCCGCCCAGGCCGCGAGCGCCCCCAGCGGCCCGCCGCGCAACAGCCCCATGCAAAACCCGACCTGGCTGGACGCCGGTCCGGGTAGAAACTGGCAAAGCGCCACGATCTCCCCATACCGCGCCTCATCAATCCACTTGCGGCGCAGAACAAGTTCGTCGCGGAAATAGCCGAGATGGGCTATCGGACCGCCGAAGGAGGTCAACCCGAGTTTGAGGAATGTCGTGAAGACTTCGAGGGCGCGGGACCCCGTACCGGTTCTAGAGGTTTTCATGCGCGGCCATCCCCATCGCCGTCATGCTCGGCCCTGTGCCGAGCATCTGCTGCGCTTGCATTTCTGCTGCACCGTCAATGGCTTAAAGAACCGTGGGCAGACCCTCGGGACAAGCCCGAGGGTGACGAAGGAGAAGTTTTCCTCCGCCTCAAAACGCGTTTCTGCGGTTGCCTTCACATCCCCTGCGGACCGCGGTTCAGCGCCGCAATCCCCGTGCGGCAGACCTCGATCAGGCCCATCGGCTTCATGATGGCGATGAACTGGTCGATCTTGGAGGGCTTGCCGGTGATTTCGAAGATGAAATGGCCGACCGTGGCGTCGATCACCTTGGCCCGGAAGGCTTCCGCCAGACGCAGCGCCTCGACGCGGGCCTCGCCGGAACCGGCGACCTTGATCAGCGCCAGTTCGCGCTCGACGGGACGATCCGAGCCGAGATCGACGGCGCGAACCGTGAGGTCCACGACGCGGTGAACCGGCACGATGCGCTCCAGCTGCGCCTTGATCTGTTCCAGAACATGCGGCGTGCCGCGCGTCACGATGGTGATGCGCGACAGGTGTGCCTCGTGTTCCGTTTCCGAAACCGTGAGGCTTTCGATGTTGTAGCCACGGCCGGAGAACAGGCCGATGACGCGGGCGAGAACGCCCGGTTCGTTGGAGACGAGAACCGAGAGCGTGTGGCTCTCGACGGCCTGCGTTTCCTTGTCGATGAAATAGGCGGAGCCGGTCGGTTGTAGCTGTGCGTTCATGATCGTTCTTCCTACCTATCTCTTAGACCAGCTGACGGCCCTTGGCGTCGATGGCATTGGCAACGGCCTCGTCGGTGGCCTCGTCGGGCAGCAGCATTTCGTTATGCGCCTTGCCGGACGGGATCATCGGGAAGCAGTTGGCGAGGTTCGCCACGCGGCAGTCGAACAGCACCGGCTTCTTGACGTCGATCATTTCCTGGATCGCATCGTCGAGATCGCCCGGCTTTTCGCAGCGGATGCCATGCGCGCCGAAGGCCTGCGCCATCAGCACGAAATCGGGCATCGCTTCCGTATAAGAGTTCGACAGACGGTTGCCATGCAGCAGCTGCTGCCACTGACGCACCATGCCCATATACTGGTTGTTCAGGATGAAGATCTTGATCGGCGCATTATACTGAACGGCCGAAGACATTTCCTGCATGGTCATCTGGACCGAGGCATCGCCCGCGATGTCGATGACAAGGCTTTCCGGATGAGCGATCTGCGCGCCGAGTGCGGCCGGCAGGCCATAGCCCATCGTGCCGAGGCCACCCGATGTCATCCAGCGGTTCGGCTTCTCGAAGCCGTAGAACTGCGCCGCCCACATCTGGTGCTGACCGACTTCGGTCGTGATATAGGTGTCGAGATGCTTGGTCTTCTCATAGAGGCGCTGGATCGCATATTGCGGCATGATGACATCGTCATTCGGCCGATAGGCGAGCGAATTGCGGGCCCGCCAGCGGGTGATGTCTTCCCACCAGTCCTTCAGATGTGACTTGTCGGCCCTGTTGGCCGTGGCGCGCCAAAGACGAACCATGTCTTCCAGAACCCGACCGACATCGCCGAGGATCGGAACATCGACGCGAACCGTCTTGTTGATCGACGACGGATCGATATCGATGTGGATCTTCTTCGAATTCGGCGAGAAGGCGTTCAGGCGGCCAGTGATGCGGTCGTCGAAACGCGCACCGATGCAGACCATGACGTCGCAATCATGCATCGCCATGTTGGCTTCATACGTACCGTGCATGCCGAGCATGCCGAGCCAGTTCTTGCCCGAGGCCGGATAGGAGCCGAGGCCCATCAGCGTCGAAGTGATCGGGAAGCCCGTGAGTTCGACCAGTTCGCGCAGCAGCTGCGAGGCTTCCGGGCCGGAATTTACGACACCACCACCGGAATAGATGATCGGACGGCGGGCGTTTGCCATCAACTCGACGGCCGCGCGGATACGATCCAGATCGCCCTGCATCTTCGGCTTGTAATTGCCCTTCGGCTGCGTGGCGGCCGGCGGGACATAGGTGCCGGTCGCAAACTGGACGTCCTTCGGAATATCGACGACAACCGGGCCCGGACGGCCCGTCGTGGCGATGCGGAAGGCCTCGTGGATCGTGGCAGCCAGATCGTTGACGTCCTTGACCAGCCAGTTGTGCTTGGTGCAGGGCCGCGTGATGCCAACCGTGTCGCATTCCTGGAAGGCGTCCGAACCGATGAGCGTGGTCGGAACCTGACCCGACAGGCAGACGAGCGGGATGCTATCCATCAGCGCGTCCTGCAGCGGTGTCACGGCGTTCGTTGCGCCGGGACCGGACGTGACAAGGAGAACGCCGGGCTTGCCGGTGGAGCGTGCATAGCCTTCGGCCGCATGTCCGGCGCCCTGCTCGTGGCGCACGAGGATGTGCTGGATGTCCTCCTGCTGGAAGATCTCGTCATAGATCGGCAGCACGGCGCCGCCGGGATAGCCGAAGATATGCTCGACGCCGTTGTCCTTCAGCGCACGGAGAACGATCTCCGCCCCAGTCATCTTCCCGTCGTTCTGAGTGTCCTTACCCGTCATCGTCCTTGTTCCGTTTTCCTTGGTTTTGCGGGGTGTCTAGCGTGTTTCAAGGCATAAAAAAAGGCCCCTTGAAGGAGCCTGTTTGCAGCGCATGGGTGGCTATCGCCGGATGGTTACACCATCCTGCCCATGCGCCGTCCCACCACGATAAGCGAAATCATCTTGATCATGGCCGAAACTGTTAATGGCAAAGGTTCCTTGCGTCAACGCCTTCAAATGGGAAAAAATCTGCTATCGCCGCGAAACCTCCCATTAAGACTGTTCACTTAAGCTTAAGCGGCAAGCGAAAGTTGGATTGATGATGAGTGATGGTTCGGCGGCGAACGCCGCCGCAGAACGCAGAGATGCGGACGCTCCCGGCGACCGGCTGCTCGGCCATGTCGTGGCCTGCAGCGGCGCGCGCGCAACCATTGCGGCCATTATCGAGAGTGGAACGACGGATCTGACGGAACGCTGGTCGGTCGGCCGCCTCATTTCCATCAGCGTGGGGAGAAACCGCGTCGTCGCGCTCGTCGATTCCATGCAGACCGACAACAAATCCTGGGTATCTGGCGTCGACAACGTCTTCCGTGTCGAGGTCGAGCTTCTGGGTGAAGTTGCGGTCGAGGAAAACGGGAACGAGAGTTTCTCGACCGGCATCAGCACCTATCCCCATCTTGGCGCAATTGCCCACCGTATCCGCAAGGCGGACCTGAAACTCATCTACAAGAACCGGAACGGCGAAAGTTGCGTCATTGGCAAGCTCTCGCAGGATGCGAGCATCGATGCCTCGGTGCATGTGCCGTCGATGCTCTCCAAGCACTTCGCTATCGTGGGCTCGACGGGCGTCGGGAAATCCTCCGCCGTCTCGCTGCTTCTGCGCGCCGCCGTCCAGTCGGATCCGAAGCTGCGCATTCTGATCCTCGATCCGCACAACGAGTTCGCAGCAGCCTTTTCCGACCTCTCGGTCGTCATCGATCCGGAGCGCCTCGATCTGCCCTTCTGGCTGATGCGGCTGGAGGAGTTCACGGAAGTCGTTTTCCGCGGCCGTCCCGGCGTCCCGGAAGAAGTCGATGCGCTGCGCGATCTGATCCCGGAGGCGAAGAAAGCCTTCCGCGGCGAGTCGAGCCTGATGCGACGCCAGTCCGAGCGCTCGTCGATCACCGCCGACACGCCCGTTCCCTACCGTATCTCCGACCTTCTGGCGCTGATCGATGAGCGCATCGGCAAGCTTGAGGGCCGCGCGGAGAAGCCGCATCTGCGCTCGCTGAAGCTCAGGATCGTCGCGGCGATCAACGACCCGCGCTATCGCTTCATGTTCTCGTCGAACACGATCAACGACACGATCATGGAGACGATCCAGACCATCTTCCGCATTCCCGGCAACGGCAAGCCCATCACGGTGTTCCAGCTGTCGGGCATTCCGTCGGAAGTGGTGAATTCCGTCGCATCGGTCCTGACCCGCATGGCCTTCGAAATCGGCCTCTGGTCGAATGGCGCAATCCACATGCTGGTGGTCTGCGAAGAGGCCCACCGTTATGTCCCCGCAGACAAGGATTTCGGCTTCCTTCCGACCAGGCAGTCGATTGCCCGGATCGCCAAGGAAGGCCGCAAATACGGCGTCTCCCTCGGGATCGTGACGCAGCGCCCCGGCGACCTCGACCAGACCATTCTGTCACAGTGCTCGACGGTTTTCGCCATGCGGCTGACAAACGAGAACGACCAGGAGATCATCCGCTCGGCAATCCCCGAGACCTCGATGTCGTCGACCAGTTTCATCTCCTCGCTCGGCAACGGTGAGGCCATTGCCTTCGGCGAGGCGGTCTCCGTCGCCATGCGCATGAAATTCAGCCGCCTGCCGGCCGTTCATCTTCCCAAGACAACGTCGGCCGACGTCGCCGAGGTCGAGGATGCGGGCGACAATATCAACCTGCGCAGCATCATCGCGCAGATGCGCCAGATCTCCACGGCGCCCGACATCTCGGCATTCCAGGAAAGCTTCGAGGATGGCAGCCGCCGTCAGGTGGACCAATTGCCGTCCATCGACGAGGAACCGGCGCTTGAACCCTATAGCGCCGACATGCTGCCCGGACGCCCAGCTGTGAATGAACCGGCCCGTTATCCGGTTCACACGCAGCGCCCGGACCCGGGATTCGACCAGGGTTCGCTCGGTCGGCAGCCGGGTGAAGCCGCTGGCCTCACCTCGCTCCGGCGCGATCCCAACCGGCCGTCGACGCTGCGCGAAAGCCTTCTCAAGAAGCCGCTCTCCAGCCTCTACAAGGACTGACGCTTCAAGAGATGCGGCCCGATCAGGGTGCCAGGCGCTCCCAGCTCTCGTCCATCTGATTGCGAAACCAGGTCATCTGACGTTTGGCATATTGCCTTGTGGCGGCGCTGGCCTGCTCGATGACATCGGCGCGGCTCAATTCGCCCCTGAGCATGGCCGCGATCTGCGGCACCCCTATCGCTTTCATCGCCGGCACGTTCGCTGGAGGATCAAGCGCCAGCAGCGCCTCCACTTCCTCGACCGCCCCCTCCTCCATCATCGAGGCAAAACGGCGATCGATGCGGGCGCGAAGTACGTCTCTTTCCGGCAGAACCACGATCTTGCGCGCGCGTGCCGGCTCGATGATGGCGGCACCCGCGAGAGCCTGAAAATGCGCAATCGGCTTGCCGCTCGCCATCAGGACTTCGAGCGCGCGCAGGATGCGCTGGCCATCGCCCGGTTGAAGAGAGGCCGCCCCCTGCGGGTCACGCGTGGCAAGCATCGCGTGCAACGCTTCCGGCCCCTCCTTCGCCAGACGCGCCCGCAGCGCCAGCCGCAGCTCTTCGGGAACCTCGGGCATTTCCGATAGACCGCCGGTCAGCGCCTTGAAGTAAAGTCCCGTGCCACCGACCAGCACCGGTGTCTGGCCTGTCGCGCGGATTGCCGCAATCTCGGCTTCGACGGCCCTCAGCCACGCCCCGGTGGAATAGGTCGTATTGGCGGGGACATGGCCGTAGAGCCGGTGCTCGACCCCGCCCATATCCGCTTCGGACGGTCGGGCCGTCACGACGCGCAACGTGTCATAGACCTGCATACTATCGGCATTGACCACGACCCCATCGACATGGCGCGCCCAGTCGAGCGCCAGTGCGGACTTGCCGCTGGCGGTCGGGCCGGTTATCAGGATCGCGTCGTATTCGCTCACAAGGTATTCTCCATGGCTCTGGTTGCCACGCTCATCGCCAATCCGCAAAATCCTGTACTCGTCCCGGCGCTCGGTGAAAAGGGCGCGAGCTCCGTTTCCGCCGCCGGCCTCTACTGGCTCGCCGACGGCATTGCCTGCGATATCGCGCTGAAGGATGGATTGGACGAAGCCGAGGCCATGGCGACGCTTGCAGCCGTCATTGATGGCGCGGCCGTCGATGTCGTCGTGCAGCAGGCAGAAACCCGCCGCAAGAAGCTTCTGATCGCCGACATGGACTCCACGATGATCGGCCAGGAATGCATCGACGAACTGGCCGCCGAAGTCGGCCTGAAGGATCTCGTCGCCGCCATCACGGCGCGGGCCATGAATGGCGAAATCGAATTCGAACCTGCCCTTCGCGAGCGCGTCGCCCTCCTGAAGGGCCTGCCGGTCACCGTCGTCGACGAGGTGATCGCCAAGCGCATCACGCTCACCCCCGGCGGCAAGGAACTGATCGACACGATGACCGCAAACGGTGGCTACACCGCGCTCGTCTCCGGCGGCTTCACCGTCTTCACCGGTCGCATCGCCTCCGTCCTAGGCTTCCATGAAAACCGCGCCAATGTGCTGATCGAGGAAGAAGGCAAGCTCGCCGGCATCGTCGCGGAACCGATCCTCGGCAAGCAGGCGAAGGTCGACGCGCTCCTGGACATCACCCAGACGCTGGGCATCCACACGGACGACGCCATTGCCGTCGGCGACGGCGCCAACGATCTTGGGATGCTGCAACTCGCCGGCTCCGGCGTCGCTCTCCACGCCAAGCCCTCAGTCGCCGCGCAGGCAAAGATGCGCATCGACCATGGAGATCTGACGGCGCTGCTTTATATTCAGGGTTACAGAAAACGCGATTTCAAATGACCGTCCTCGAAACGGAGCGCCTTATCTCACGTCCGTGGACGGAGGCGGATATCGAACCGTTCTTCGCGCTCTGCAGCGATCCGGAAGTGATGCACTATTTCGGCGGACCGCAAACGCGGGAGAAGGTCGAGGCAACGGTCCGCAGTTGCATCGATCTGCAGACACGTTTCGGCGTCTGGCTTCAGCCTCTGATATTGAAGGAGAGCTCCGAGTTCATCGGAATGGCCGGCATTGCAGAGGTTCTGTTCGAAGAACATTTTACGCCGGCGGTGGAGATTGGTTGGCGTCTGGCGCGGCGGCATTGGGGTCGTGGATATGTCACCGAGATCGGCAAGGCCTTCATCGACTATGCGTTCCGGGTCCGCAAATTCGATGAGCTCGTCTCCTTCGCCGTTCATGATAATGAGCGCTCGATTGCCGTGATGAAACGACTCGGCTTCACACGTGACAGCGCGGACGATTTCGACCACAAGCGAGTGCCCGATGAACTACCGCATCTGAAGCGGCATGTGCTTTATCGATTGGAGAATCCGGCCACCTAAAAAGGCCTAGGCTTACTCGCCGGGATGCTGCTTTTGCTTGCCCTTGCGGCTATCGTAGACAAGCCAGCCAAAACCACTAATGGCGACCAAAAGCGGGAATACATACCAGAAGAAGATATCCGGGGTCATGGCACAAGGCCTCCAAGTATTCGTCGTGCAATCAAATGTAGTATGAAAGCGCCCAAAATCCAAGTGGCGACGCCGAGAAGGCCAATCCACATCTCTGCACCCGGTGAATAGTTTAACGTCCTACCCAACACGCCAACGACTACAAATGCCGTCGATAGCCGATCCAGCGCGTTGGCAGCGAGCTTCGTTCTCTCATTGTGAACCAGCATTCAGACCCCTCAAGCAATCTCGCGTCAAAATTGCACCGCGGTTTGCTTAGAGGTCAAGAAGGATCGCACCAGCGCCTTCGCAAAAACTGAACTGATCTCGCTACTCCAGCCGGAGCGCGACGAAGCGCAGATCGCCTTTCGCGTTGGAGACCATGACCTGCGCATTGCGTCTGTCGGCCTGCTTGAGAGAGGTGATCTTGGCCGCAGCGTCGGCAGGCGTCGCGATGAACTCCTGCGCGATCTCGACGATGACATCGCCCGCTACAATGCCCTTTTCCGAGGCCGGAGAGCCGGGCTCGACTTCCGTCACCACGACGCCCTCGACGCTCTTTTCGATGGAAAACTGCTTGCGCAGGTCGTCGTTGAGCGCCTTGAGCGACATGCCGAGCACAGGCCCATCCGGAGAAATGGCCTTTTCGCCGTCCTTGGGCTTTTCAGGCTTCGCCGGCTTCTGCGACTTGGGTTCGTCGGAAGACCCACCGTCATCAAGCGCCTCCGGAGAGGCCTCGGTATCGTCCTCCGCGTCCTTCGCCATCTGCTTGAGACGCACGGTGACCGCCGTTTCCTTGCCGTCACGCATCACGACTGCCGGGAGATCCGTGTCGATCGGGCTTTCGGCGACGATCAGCGGCAGGTCGCGCGCCTGCTTAACCGGCCGACCGTCGAAGGAGAGGATGACGTCGCCCGACTTGATGGGGCCATTCTCGGCGGGGCCGCCGGCAATCACGCTCGACACCAGTGCACCCCGCGCCTTGTCCAGGCCGAGTGTCTTCACCATGTCGTCTGTCACAGGCTGCAGGCGCACGCCAAGCCAGCCGCGACGGGTCTCGCCATAGGTCTTCAACTGCTGAATCACGTTCATGGCAATCTCGGACGGGATCGAGAAGCCGATGCCGATGGAGCCGCCCGTGGGCGAAATGATGGCCGTGTTCACGCCGATCACGTCGCCTTCCATGTTGAAGAGCGGACCACCGGAATTGCCCTTGTTGATCGCCGCATCCGTCTGGATGAAATTGTCATACGGCCCGGCATTGATATTGCGGCCGCGCGCCGACACGATCCCGACGGTCACCGTCCCACCAAGCCCGAACGGGTTGCCGACCGCCATCACCCAGTCGCCGATCCGCATCTTGCGGGAATCGCCGAACTTCACGGCCTTCAACGGTGCCTTCGGCTCGACCTTGAGAACGGCGAGGTCCGTCTTCGTGTCGGTCCCGATCAGCTTGGCCTCCAGCGTCGTGCCATCGGCGAAGTTCACGTCGATCTCGTCTGCGCCCTCGATCACGTGGTTGTTGGTGACGATAAAGCCGGCCGGGTCGATGACGAAACCGGAGCCCAGCGAATTGACCTTGCGGTTCTTGCCGCCGTCCTTCTTCCGCTTGCTGAAATAGTCGTTGAAATACTGCTCGAAGGGCGCGTCCTTCTGCACCTTCGGCGATGGCGAACCGCTGTCCGCATCGCTACCTTCGGCATCCTGCGAGATCGAAATGTTCACGACGGCGTCGAGCAGCCCTTCCGCCAGATCGGCAACTGAAGCCGGCCCGCGCTGCTGAGCCGCTGCACTTTGCGCCAGGACAGGCCAGGCAGGCTTGAACAGCGCGGATGCAACTGCGGCAGCCGAGAGAAGCAGGAACTTCGAAGACGAACGTGGCACGCGGCATTTCTCCCGTTGGAGATTGCGCCGGCAAATCGCAGGCGCATGTGACAAAGCAGGTCGCTCTTGTTATCGCCCCCATCCTTCCGGGTAAAGTGGCGTTTCTGTGAGCACGGCGTTGATCAGCGAAGCAGCCAGACGAGGCCCACTCCAATCGCCAGCGAAGCCACCCCGAGTATTCGCAGAAGCTCTTCGGACGTCGTGGGGATCTGCTCCGCCATGCGCTTGATAAGCCGAGGGGCCAGCGCATAGGCCAGCCCCTCGATGATCAGGAAAAATGCGAACCCGATGAGGAAATCGCTGCCCAGCAACGTCACTGCTGGGCCGCCGGAGCTTGCGGCGCCTTGGCGGCGTCAGCCGGGAGCCGCTCGTCCAGCTTCCTCTTTCCGCCCGCATCGTTGAAATAGCGGAAGAAATCGGAAGTGGGCGACAGCACCAGATTGGTGTCCGGGCTCGCAAGACTGTTTCGATAGGCATTCATCGAACGATAGAATTCGAAGAAGGCCGGATCCTTGCCATACGCCTCGGCAAAGATCGCGCTGCGCTGACCGTCACCCTCGCCTCGCAGGATTTCGGATTCGCGTCGTGCGTCGGCCACGATCTCGACAACCTGACGGTCGGCAATGGCCTCGCGGCGCTGCCGCTCCTGCACACCGCGTGCGCGGATCAGTTCGGCTTCCGCCAGACGCTCGGCTTTCATGCGGTCGAATGTCTGCTGCGAGACTTCACGCGTCAGATCCGTACGACGAATGCGGACGTCGAGAATGGAAAGGCCGAGCGAAGTGGCGTCGTTCTTGAGGTCCGTACGAACCTCCTGCATCATCGAACTGCGTTCCTGCGACAGGGCGGATTCAAAGCCGCGCAGACCA
This sequence comes from Ensifer sp., assembly GCA_035565055.1. Taxonomy (GTDB): domain Bacteria; phylum Pseudomonadota; class Alphaproteobacteria; order Rhizobiales; family Rhizobiaceae; genus Ensifer_A. The sequence goes on along the minus strand of DATMTA010000148.1, from coordinate 21,700 downwards.
TAGACGCGACGCAATGCTGCATCGAGACGCGTGCGAAGACGGGATTCTGCCGAGGTGCGGTCACCGGAGACAGCTTCGCGGAACAGCTGCGCATCGGTAATCTTGTAGACGATGAAGGCGTCCACTTCGTAGAATTTGCCGCCCTTCACCTGGACACGAATGTTATCCAGATCGAAGCGAAGCGCCTGTTCGCTGACATATTGCACGCGGTCAGCATCGAGGAAGGAGAACGGCAGCTTGAAATAGAGGCCCGGATCGGTCTTCACCGACTGGATCTTGCCGAAGCGGATCACGAGCGCCTGCTCACGAGCGCCAACGACAAAGACGGAGGAATAGGCAATCAGGGCGATGAGGGCGGCAACGACGATGCCGACGGAAAGACGATTGCTGTTCATTTCGTCTCTCCCTTCGCAGCGTTCTTGTTGATCAGCTCATTGATCGACAGATACGGGACCGACTGCCCGGACTGACCATCCATGATCACCTTCTTGCTCGACTTCATCACGCCTTCCATCGTCTCCAGATACATGCGCTCTCGCGTCACGTCCGGAGCCTTGGCATATTCGTTATAGATGGACGTGAAGCGAGCCGCCTCACCTTCCGCTTCCTTGACCACGCGATCCTTGTAGGCGGCTGCCTCTTCGCGGATCTGCGAGGCTTCACCGCGAGCGCGGCCAAGCTTCTGGTTTGCGTATTTGTTGGCTTCCTCGACGTAACGGTCTTCGTCCTGCTCGGCGCGTTGCACTTCATCAAAGGCATCCGCCACCTCGCGCGGCGGGGCCGCATCCTCGATGGCGACCGTACGGATCGAAATCCCGGTCTTGTAGGAATCCAGCGTCGCCTGGATGATGTTCTTTACATCTTCGGCGACCGCCTGACGGTTGTCGCGGTAGATGTCCTGAACCGGACGCGAGCCTACGACCTCGCGCATGGCGCTCTCAGACACCTGCTGCAGCGTATCGCGCGGATCTTCGACGTTGAAGAGATAGGCGCGCGGATCGGTCACGGCGAAGAGGACCGAGAACTGAACGTTCACGATGTTCTGGTCGCCCGAAAGCATCAGACCTGCGTCGCTGTTGGAACCGGACTTGGCGCCGATATTCGCCTGCTGTTCGGTGATTTTCACCAGTTCAACGCGCTCGATCGGCCAGAAATGGAAATGCAGGCCGGGCATCGAGACTTCGTTCTTCGGCACGCCGAAGCGCGAAACGACGCCACGTTCATCCGGCTGCACGGTATAGATCGACTGGAAGAGCCAGAGGGCTGCAACAACCACGATGGCGAGGAGAACGATACCGCCGCCGCCTGCTCCGCCGGGGATCATGCGTTTCAGACTGTCCTGGCTGCGCCGGATGATCTCGTCGAGTTCGGGCGGATTGTTTCCGTTGCCGGGTCTGTTTGGCCCGGAGCCCCAGGGGCCCTTGCCGTTTCCGTTACCGCCGCCACCGCCGCCGCCCCATGGGCCGCCGCCGCCATTCTGATTGCTCCAGGGCATCAAGTCCTCTTGCTGTTACGGGCAAGAGACGTTTTCCCCCACCCTCGTCTATGGTGACAGGTTATAGGTATCACCGCAGGCTGTTTCAATGCAGCCCGTCACGTTTCGCGTACCGGAGATGCAAATTGCCGCAGTGAAGGTTTATTTTCGACGCGTATAGGTGACGAAACGGGCCGGATAGTCATCCTTTTCGCCCGCTTCCATGCGCCCGACCTCTTCCGCCTCCCAGACGGCGGGATCGATGTCCGGGAACACCGTGTCACCGTGAATATCGGCCTCGACATGGGTGATGTGCAGAATATCTGCGACCGGCATTCCGAGCCGATAAATCTCGCCGCCGCCTGCAATGCAGATCTCGTCAGCGCCCGCTTCCGCAGCTAGCGCCGAAGCCTTGGCAATCGCCTCGTCGAACGAATGCACCACATGCACGCCCTCGCGGACGTAGGACCGGTCACGCGTGATCGCCACATGCGGCCTCCCGGGCAGCAGCCGCGGAAAGCTCTCGAGATTTTTCCGACCGATGACCAGCGGCTTGCCCATCGTCATCGCCTTGAACCGCTTCAGATCCGTCGACATGTGCCAGGGCAGATCATTATCGCGCCCGATCACGCCATTATTCGCGACGGCGGCAATCATGGAGATGAGCGGCTTTGTCATACCGCGATCGGCGCCTTGATCGTCGCGTCCGCCTCATAGCCTATCAGTTCGAAATCCTCGAACTTGAAGGAGAAGATGTCCTTCACGTCCGGATTGATCTTCATGAACGGCAGCGGCTTCGGGTCACGCTTCAGCTGCGTTTCGGCCTGTTCGAAATGGTTGTGATAGAGATGCGCGTCGCCGAACGTATGGACAAAGTCGCCCGGCCGCAGGCCTGTCCCCTGCGCCACCATCATGGTCAGCAGCGCATAGGACGCGATGTTGAAGGGTACGCCCAGGAAGATGTCGGCCGAGCGTTGGTAGAGCTGGCAGGAGAGCTTGCCGTCTGAGACATAGAACTGGAACAGGCAATGGCACGGCGGCAGCGCCATCTCGTCCACTTCCGCGGGGTTCCAGGCTGACACGATGTGACGTCGCGAATTGGGATTGGTCTTGATGCTTTCGACCAGCAGCGCGATCTGGTCGATCTTGCGTCCGTCTGGAGCCGGCCAGGAACGCCATTGCGAGCCGTAGACGGGGCCAAGCTCGCCGTTCTCGTCGGCCCATTCGTCCCAGATGGTGACGCCATGCTCATGCAGATAGCCGATATTCGTCTCGCCCTTCAGGAACCACAACAGCTCGTGAATGATCGATTTCAGATGCAGCTTCTTGGTCGTCGTGACCGGAAAACCTTCCGACAGGTCGAACCGCATCTGGTAGCCGAAGACAGAGCGCGTGCCGGTTCCGGTGCGGTCGCCGCGATCGACGCCGGTTTCCTTCACGTGGCGGAGGAAGTCGAGATATTGCTTCATGGCCCGCTGATTCCCTTCATTTCAAGACGGGCGCAAGCTTAACGGCAGGCAGCGGCGCTTCCAAGCCGGAAACGCCGCGCGGAGCGCTAATCCAGAAGAAAGACCGTCAAAGGTCGCCGAGCTTGCCGAGTTCCTTGGCGACGAGATAGTAGAAGGTGACGCGCGACTTGGCGTGATCCGCCTTCATCATGCTCGCCACGGCCGCCACTGCCTTCTCGGCCGCCTCGCCCGTCACGCCGAGCTTCTTGCCGCACCAGCTCTGCACCACGCGGTCGAGCTCCGACTTGTCGGAGGCGGAAACCAGCGAGGAGTCGCGGTTGCGTAGCGCAATGCCGAGATGCTTCACGATCTTCGCGACAATCGCTTCATCAGCACCAGCGTCATACTTGCGGACGTCTGCAAGGTAATCGGTCATGTCATTCGCTCCCTGTTTTCCCAATGCTTATCATGCATTCCCAAACTAAAATGTTTAATCGAAATCAAACCAAGTCAAGCAAAGATTGCGGGCCTCTCCCAAAATCGCGCCCCTGCAATAAGCGAGGGAATCCCTGCGACGGCCCTTTTCATCCGCCCGCATAACACTTATATGAACAGTGCCGTCTTTCGGGGCGGCTATGGCAATAAACGGGCGATGGAATAAACCTATTGGACCCGGGGGCGGTACCCGGCGCCTCCACCAGAAACCGCTGAAAGCGCGAGACGCTGCGAGCGGCTTCTGATGGGGGCGAAATAGGATCGACAAGGGTGTAAAGATCGACTTTTTGCCCGGCATGATACCGCCGTTATCGGGTCACAAGTGTAGTTGCAAACGACAACAACGCTAAGGGTTATGCTCTCGCTGCTTAATCGCGGTGCGGGAAATCCGACCTAAGTCCTTGGGGTTAGCACCTTAAGGCGGGGTTCGGAGGTACCTGGCAACAGAAACCTCCACTTTTCCTTATCCACTTGTTCAGCCTCTGCCACGCCTCACCTTCTCCCTCCTGGCGGAATCAATTATATTGCCGTACCAAATCGGCTCGCATATAGCGGGTTTTCGGAATGCCCGGTTCGTGGCATAGATAGCTGGTAACGAAATTCAGGAAGGCGGTCACAGTATGGGGCAGGATCACATCCGGTACGACATTCTCGCACAGGACGCACTGCGCGGCGTGATCCGCAAGGTGCTTGGCGAAGTCGCCGCGACCAATAGCCTGCCGGGTGACCATCATTTCTTCATCACCTTCCTCACCGGTGCACCGGGCGTGCGCCTGTCGCAGCACCTGAAGAGCAAATATCCCGAGCAGATGACGATCGTCATCCAGCACCAGTTCTGGGACCTCAAGGTCACCGATGCCGGTTTCGAGATCGGCCTTTCCTTCTCGGACACGCCGGAAAAGCTGGTCATCCCCTTCAATGCGATCCGCGGCTTCTATGACCCTTCGGTCAATTTCGAACTCGAATTCGACGTCGCCGCCGATGCCGGCATGGACGTTGTCGAGGACGAAGACGTCGCCGCCTATGTGACCCCGATCGAAACCGAAGGCGATGCGGCTGCAAAGCCGGCAGACGGCGAAAAGGCAGGCGCCTCCGTCGTGTCCCTCGATGCCTTCCGCAAGAAGCAGTAACGGACAACCCCTTGGCCGACGTCGTCAACCTCCGCCAGTTCCGCAAGCGCGCAGAACGCGCCGAGAAGGAAAAGACGGCCGAGCAGAACCGCCTCGCCCATGGACGCACCAAGGCCGAGAAGTCGCTGACGAGGGCATTGAACGAGAAGGCTGCAAAGGCGCTCGATCAGGGCAGGCTCGAAAAGCATGGCGACGCCGACAGTCCTGAAGGCGATGAGCGCGATTCGTGATCCGCAAACATTCCGTCACCTTGCGCGGTCATCGCACATCCTTTTCCCTTGAAGACGAATTCTGGACCGAGGCGCTCGCGATCGCCCGCCGCCGTGAGCTGTCGATCGCCGCTCTTCTCACCGAGATCGACGAAACGCGGCCCGCTGACAGCAATCTGTCGTCGGCTATTCGTGTTTACGTACTGCGGGAACTCAAGCGCCCAAGCGCCTGATCGGACTCAATTTGCACGAGGCGGCGCAAGCTGCCCGCCCCGGATGACATCCGGCTGAAAATCCGGCGTGCCAAAATCAGGACGCGGGTTCTTGAGCTGCGGGATGGAATTCGTCTTCTGCCCCGCCCTGTCCCCAGAGGTCTTGTCGCCAGGGGCCTTTTCGGCGGCGGCCTTGTCCGCGGCCGCCTTCTCTGCCGCTGCCTTGTCCGCAGCAGCCTTCGCGGCCTCTTCTGCGAGCCTATCCGCTTCCGCCTTCTTCTCGGCCTCGATCCGCGCCTTCTCGCGCGCATCGTCCAGCGCCTTGTAGTACAGCGCCTCGCGGCGGAGCCTCTGGCGTTCGGCAAGCCGCGCCTGCAGCAGGTCTGCCTTGCGCCGCTCGCGCTCGAAGGCGCGCAGCGACAGATAATTGGCAAGCTCCGTCGCGTCGATCGATGATGTGGGGCTCGTCAGCGTCCCACCAAAATGCATGGTCAGCGCCGGCGTGGCGCCCGCCACCTCGTCTGAATCCGCCTTGTATGCCGCGCGCAGGTCTGCCCGGACGACGCCTTCCGCGAGACCGACGGAACCATCAAGAGCGAGGCGAAGATCAGGTGTCGCCAGGCGCGCGTTCTGGACCATGATACGACCGTTCGAAATCGACAATGGCAGGGTCACGCCATCAGCCTGCGTCTGCCCCTTCACCACGATCGGCGCGACCATGGCGGCAACCTTCGCCGCATTGATCTCGCCCTCAAGCTTGTCCGCTGCGGACAGAATGGCAGGCAGCGCGCCGCCGTTGAAGCCGCTGATCTGCAGCGTCGGGATCGTCATGCTGCCGGAGCCGCTGAGCTGGCTTGCAATCTGTGCGGCGCTGGCGCCCGAGCTTTCAATGCCAAGCGCAATGTCGGCGGCGCCCGACAGGACAGGTACGTCGTCGGCCGTGCGCCAGGAAAGCTTGCCGAGATCCGCGCGCTTGACGTCGAACTTGCCGCGAAGGAAAGCCTGCCCCTGCCCCACTGTCAGCGACAGTGCCCCCTTGGCCGCGCCGCCGGCAAAATGGCCTGCACCCTCTTCGAGGGCTACGGCGCCGGCGCCATAGCGCAGCCGACCGGAGAAATCGCTGATGGGTGCCGGATAGCCAAGCCAGAGATTGGCCGCAGAAATCCGCACATCCACGGCAAAAGGCCCGGCGACGGGCGCGGGGAACGCCTGGGCGGAAAACGCGCCATTGGCATCCTTCAGCGGCCCGGAAACGAGTTCAGCCAACCAACCCGCATCCAGTGACTTGACCGAGAGGTCGCCGCTCAGCAACTGGGTGGCGTCACGGCTGAGCGTCAGGCTGCCGGCAACATTTTCGTCGAGTGCCTTGCCGGCCAGAGATGACATGACGAAACCATCGGGCTTGATGTCCAGTGTCGCGGTAACCGAGAGCGGTAGACCGTTGCCCATGTTCGGCAGGCTGTAGCCGGTGACCAGCAGGAACGGCTCGATATCCTCGCTGTCGAGCAGAACCTTGTATTGCCCCTCGAGGAAATGCGCCGCCGAAAGATCGCCCGTCCCCTTGGCGTTGAAACCGGTTCTCGCCGTCTGTGCATTGAGCACGATCTGCGCCGGGCTTGCGCCGCTGCGCGTCATCTTTACGGAGACCGCACCGTGGTTGCCATCCAGCATCGGCAGAAGCCGGAAGCCTGCCTGCCCCATGAGCGTGGCATAGTTGTCGTTTTCCGCATTCATCTGGATATCCAGATTGGTCCCGGCGGAGAGACCCAGATCCTGCCCCTGCAGCTTCAACGCCAGCTTGGTGCCATTCGTCGTCCCCTGCACGGTGGAGATGACGGGCCAGCTGCCGGATTTGCCGGAGGCGAGCTCGAAGGCCAGATTCGTGTCGGCGAAGTAGTGGGCATGACTGGCAAGCGCCGAGACCACCGGATGCATCGGCAGGTTGCGCTCGGCAAGCAACAGGAATGCGCGCGGATCCACGGACTTGATCCGCCCCTTCAGATCGAGCACCGGAGCGGAGAGACTGCCGGAGGCCGTTCCCGAAAGGTCGAGCTCGGCCCCGGCCAGATCGCCAACCGTCAGTCTGTCGAGCGAGAGCTTGCCGTTCTTCAGCGAAAACGCGGTCGCGACATTGCTGGCAACGATCCCCTGCGAGGCAAGATTGCGGAAATCGAGATCAGCCGAGATCGTCTGCGAGAGAAACGCGGCGCTGGTGTCCTTGCCGGTGGCAAGGCTCGCCACGGCCCGCATGGCGTCGAGATCGAGATCGCCACCCGAGAGCCTGATGGCAAGCGTTGCCGCATCATCATTCTCGGGCACCCGACGCTCGATGCGCCCCTTAAGGATCGCCCCGCCTGCTGCGAGTTCGAGATTGTCGAACTGCTGCACATGGTCATCAATCACCACGTCGGCGGAAAAACCGAGCGCGTTGAGACTCCGGATCTGCGGCGCGACATCGCCAGCGAGCCAGGCCGAAAGACCGGAAGGCTGGCTGGAGGCAGCTGTCAGCGTCCCCTTGAAGGAGCGCTTTTCGGAAAGGTCGAGCAGGCCGCTCGCCTCCACCTTGGTGCGTCCCGGCAGCTCGACCGAAGCCTGGTCGAGCTTCCAGCCCGTCCCGTTGGGCTCGGCCACGACCATGACGTCGCGGAAGGATGTGTCGGCCGAGACGATCGCCGGCAGTTTCAGCGTCGCCTTGCCCGGGACCGGCGGCACCGGAATGTCGGCGAGCAGCGCCAGGAACGTTTCCAGACGCTCCTGCGCCGAAACAACCTGATCGCTGCGGGACCGTTTCGCACCCTCGCCACTGGCGCCGATCGCATTCATGTCGACCTGCTGGCCTTCGGCGGTCAGCAGGAATTGCGGCTGGAGCCCCGTATCCAGCGTCGCCTCTCCGGTGATGGAATAGGGATCGCTGATCGCGCCCATGTCGAGCTGATATTGCGGCAGGCGCACGCGGTCGCTGGCAAGCTCGAACGCACCCTTGATCCGGACCGGCGCGGGATCGCCCTGCTTCTTCGCGCCATAGGCGGCGTTGAACGTGCCGTCATAACGGAGCTTGAGATCGACCAGCCTGAGAGTGCCTTCAAGATCGGCTGTCAGGGGCAGCGCGTCGGGCGTGATATGCGAGGCCACGCGCACCTCGCCCTTGGCATCGCGAATGCCGGTATTGATGGTGAACTTGCCGGCGACGCCATCGGCCAGGCCCTTCCCCTCGAAGTGCCAGGGGCCGACGAGCGACTTGGCAGAGGCCGTGAAATCGAGACCCGTCAGCTTGCGTGTGCGCCCCGTCTGGTGATCCTCGAAGGTCACCTCGCCCCCGCTGACACGGACGTTTTCGAGAACCACGATCTTGGCCGGGATCGACGGATTGCCGGTCTTCGCCCAGTCGAGCGTGCCGTCCTTCTGGAGCGCGATGTGGACCTTGGGCTCGATGATGCGCATCTCGAAAATGCGCGCCTCGCCCGATAGGAACGGCGCGATTTCCATGTCCATGGCAAAACGCGAGGCGGTAACCAGCGGCTTCCCGTCCTCATCGCGTCCTATGGTGACATCGTCCATGGTGACGGAGGGAAACGGAATGAGCCGGGCGCTTACCGCGCCGTGGACCTCAACCCTCTTGCCGAGGATCAGTGAGGCGCGGCGCTCGAAATCCTGCCGAAAGCCCGTCCAGTCAACGAAATACGGGGCCACCAGCGCCGCAAACAGCGCCAGAACCACCAGTCCCGCAATGCCAAGCATGATCCGGCCGAGCACCGACAATCGCTCAATTCCCCAAATGATTCCGGCAGCTGGACGCCGTACACAACGATTTATGACAGAGTAGCCCGCGACATGGCGCCGGAACAAGACAAATGCATGACCAAGCGCAGATTTAGCGGCTTAATCCAGCACAAAAATCTTGCCCGGATTGAGGATATTGTCCGGATCGAGCGCCTTCTTGATCGTCCGCATGACATCGACCGAGGCGCCCAGTTCCTCGATCAGGAAAGGCTGCTTGCCCTGCCCGATCCCATGTTCGCCCGTGCAGGTCCCGTCCATGGCCAGCGCCCGAGCGTTGAGCCGTGCCACGAAGGCCTCGACGCGGGCGATTTCCTCGGGCTTCTTGTCATCGAAAAGCACGAGAACGTGGAAATTGCCGTCACCCGCATGGCCGACGATCGGCGCGGTGAACCCGTTCTCGACGATGTCGGCTTCCGTCTCGGCGACGCAATCGGCGAAGCGCGAGATCGGCACGCAGACATCGGTGGAAAGTCCCGCCATGCCCGGGATCAGCGCCATCGAGGACCAGTAGGCATTGTGCCGCGCCTTCCACAGCTTCGCGCGAGCGGCCGCATCGGTGGACCATTCGAACGCTCCACCGCCATTGTCCGCAACGATTTCGGCAAACTGCTCCGACTGGATGCGGACCGTCTCGGCCGTGCCATGAAACTCGACGAACAGCGTCGGCTGCACCGCAAGCGTCAGCCCCGAATAGGCATTGCAGGCAGCAACCTGCGCCTCGTTCAAAAGCTCGATACGGGCCACCGGGATGCCCATCTGGATCGTCATGATCACGGCGCTTGCGGCATCCTTCAGCGTGGCAAAGCCGCAGACGCCGCCCGCAATCACCTCCGGAATGCCCTGCAGCCGCAGCGTGATGGAGGTGAGCACGCCGAGCGTGCCCTCAGAGCCCACCATGAGCCGCGTGAGGTCGTAACCGGCTGACGACTTGCGAGCCCGTCGCGCGGTGCGGATCGCTTCGCCATTGGCCATGACGGCCGTGACCGCCAGAACATTGTCCTTCATCGTGCCGTAGCGCACGGCATTGGTGCCAGACGCCCGCGTCGCGGTCATCCCGCCGATCGAGGCATTCGCGCCGGGATCGATGGGAAAGAACAGGCCGGTGTCGCGCAGATATTCGTTCAGCTGCTCGCGGGTCACGCCCGGCTCGACCGTGCAGTCGAGATCCTCGGCATTGACTTCAAGAATGCGATTCATGCGGCTGAAATCGATGGAAATCCCGCCCGCCGCCGCATTAACCTGGCCCTCGAGCGAAGAGCCCGTGCCAAACGGAACGAGCGGCACCTTGTGCGTTGCGCAGGTAGCGACGACGGACTGAACCTCGTCCGCCGTTTCGACGAACACGACGCCATCCGGCAGCTGCGCCGGCAGATAGGTCGTGGTGTGCGAATGCTGCTCGCGCACCGACTGTCCGGTCTGGAACCGCTCGCCGAAGGACTGCTTGAGAATGCCGAGGACCGCGGCAATCCCCGCTTCGTTTCGTTTCCCTGCGCGCACGCCTTCCAGAGCCATGGTGATCCTCCTGTTTTGGAGCTCTTCATGACGGAGGATAAAGGCAAAGTCGAGCGCCAAATCGACGCGCAGATGCGATGCGGAACAGGCGCAGCGGCCGGCCGGAGGCCACTGTCCCCGGCCGGCTCGTATCCATCTCGTCAGCCGTCCTCGCCCACGCGGGTGGCGCGCTTGGGCAGAACGAAGGCGATCAGCGGAAGGCAGATGAGCATCAGGATGGCGATCGTGTAGAGGCCGATGCTGATCTGACCTGTTTGCGCCTGTACATAGCCCAGAAATGTGGGGCTGATGAAGCCGGCGGTTATCCCGAGCGTGCTGACGATACCGATCCCCGAGGAGACTGCCTCCGTCTTGAGATAGGTGGGGGGCAGCGTCCAGAACAGCGGCCCGATGGCCGTCATTCCGAAGCTCGAAACACACAGCGATGCCAGCATGAGCGCCGGCGACGTCTTCAGCCAGACTGACAGCAGAAGCCCCGCAGCAGCCAGGAAGTAGCAAATCAGCAGGTGCCAGCGCCGCTCGCGCAGCAGGTCGGAGCTGAAATTGACGACGATGAGCCCCACGATACCGCACAGCATCGGAATGGTCGTCAGCCAGGCGATGTTCATGATCTGGCTGACCCCGCTCTCCTTGATCATCGTCGGGAGCCAGAAGTTGAAGAGATAGTTGCAGGCCGTCGGCGCGAAATAGAGCACCGCGAGAAGATAGACGGCCGGATCCTTGAGCGAGGCCATCACGCTGGCCTTCGCGGCGCCCGCGCCCTCTCCCCGGTCGCGCTCCAGAATGTCGGCAAGCCTTGACTTCTCGGCCCCGGACAGCCACGCAGCATTTTGCGGCCCGTCATCGAGCAGGAAGAAGCACAGGATCCCGAGAATGCAGGCGGGTATCCCCTCGACGATGAAGATCCACTGCCATCCGTGCAGGCCCGCCAGACCGTCCATACTTGTCATGATCGCGCCCGAAACCGGCCCGGCGATCGTGCTGGCCAGTGCGTTGGCAAGAAACACCGCGGCAGTCACGCGGCCTCTCTGGGCGCTGGGGAACCAGTAGGTCAGGTAGAGGATCATGCCGGGAAAAAAGCCGGCTTCAAAGGCGCCGAGAAGCAGCCGCATGATGTAGAACTGCGTCGCCCCGGTCACGAAGGCCGTTGCAACCACCGTGAGACCCCAGAGCATCATGATGCGCAGGAAGGTCTTGCGGGCGCCCAGCCACGAAAACATCATCGTGCCGGGCAGTTCGAGACCGGCATAGGTCAGAAAGAAAATGCCCGCCGCGAAACCATATTGTTCCGGCGAAATGCCGAGCTTCTGTGTCATTTCGAGCTTTGCGAAGCCGACATTCACACGATCGAGAAAGGCGATGCAGTAGGAGATGAAGAGAAGCGGCAGGATGTGCAGCGCAACCTTGCGGAACAGCCGGGCGTCACTGGGGGCCTCTTCATAGGTCAATGTCGAATGGGGAATGGTCATGGGTCCTCCGAGATACTGATCCCGGAGAAGGCTCCTCAGCGTCCCGGGACGTTCAGACCAAGAGCGCCAGGCAGCGCATAATTAGTTGGTCAACCAACTAATTATGCCAACCAACGACCGAAAGCAATCGGTCCGGCAACCGCAGCACAGAAAACTTCGCGTCGCTCGCCGTGAGGTAAGCCCCACCGGAGCCGGAACGCGATGCTCTCTTTTTGTTCTCTTTTCTTTGCCATTCCCCCTCAAAATCACTAGATTGCGGCCATGATGAATCGTTTCGATGACATGCCCTTCTTCGGCGACGAGCCGGAGCCCGCCCCTCAGCGCGCCGCGACCGGCGGCGGAATTGCCGCCCGCGCCATGGCGCAACGGGACGCTGCGCGCGCACCGGATTATCTGTCGGGCCTCAACCCCGAACAGCGCGACGCGGTGGAAACGACGGAAGGGCCGGTTCTGGTTCTCGCCGGCGCCGGCACAGGCAAGACACGCGTGCTGACCACCCGCATCGCCCATATTCTCGCAACGGGACGCGCCTATCCGAGCCAGATCCTTGCGGTGACCTTCACCAACAAGGCCGCGCGCGAGATGAAGGAACGCATCGGAATGCTGGTCGGCGGCGCGGTCGAGGGGATGCCCTGGCTCGGCACCTTCCACTCGATCGGCGTCAAGATGCTGCGCCGCCACGCCGAACTTGTCGGCCTCAAATCGGATTTCACCATCCTCGACACCGACGATGTCGTACGCCTGATCAAGCAGATCCTGCAGGCCGAGAGCGTGGACGACAAGCGCTGGCCGGCCAAGCAGTTTGCCGCCATGATCGACGGCTGGAAGAACAAGGGGCTCGACCCCTCGCAAATCCCCGAAGGCGACGCCCGAGCCTTTGCGAATGGAAAAGGCCGCGAACTCTACATTGCCTATCAGAACCGGCTGCTGACGCTGAACGCCTGCGACTTCGGCGATCTGCTGCTTCACCCTATCCGCATGTTCAAGAAGAACCCGGACGTGCTGAAGGAATATCACGATCGCTTCCGTTATATCCTGGTGGACGAATATCAGGACACGAATACGGCCCAATATATGTGGCTCAGGCTTCTGGCGCAGCGTTCCCGCTCCAGGTCATTCTCCCCCCTTGAGGGGGAGATGCCCGGCAGGGCAGAGGGGGGTGCCCCCAGAATGAACGCCGGCGATATACCCCCCTCTGTCGCCTCCGGCGACATCTCCCCCTCAAGGGGGGAGAGTGGGCGCGTGAACATCTGCTGCGTCGGCGATGACGACCAGTCGATCTATGGCTGGCGCGGCGCGGAAGTCGACAATATCCTGCGCTTCGAGAAAGACTTCCCCGGCGCAAAGGTCATCAAGCTGGAACGGAACTACCGCTCCACCGGCCACATCCTCGGCGCGGCCGGTCATCTGATTGCCCATAATGAAGGCCGTCTCGGCAAGACGCTTTTCACCGAGCGTTTCGATCCGGACCATGACAAGGTTCAGGTCCACGCCGCGTGGGACAGTGAAGAGGAAGCCCGCGCCGTCGGTGAAGAGATCGAACAGCTCCAGCGCCAGAACCACAAGCTCAACGACATGGCGATCCTGGTGCGCGCCTCCTTCCAGATGCGCGAATTCGAAGACCGTTTCGTCACGCTCGGCCTCAACTACCGCGTCGTCGGCGGCCCGCGCTTCTACGAGCGCCTCGAAATTCGCGATGCGATGGCTTACTTTCGCCTCGTCTGCCAGCCGGCCGACGATCTGGCCTTCGAGCGCATCATCAACACGCCGAAGCGCGGTCTGGGCGACACGTCGGTCCGCGCCCTGCATGACTATGCCCGCGCCCGCAATATCCCCATGCTGGCCGCCGCGACCGACATGATCGAGACGGAAGAGCTGAAGGCTGCCGCCCGCAAATCGCTCTTCAACGTCGTCACCGATTTCCGCCGCTGGCAGTCGCTTCTCGAAACCACGCCCCATACCGAACTGGCCGAGCAGATCCTCGATGAGAGCGGCTATACGGCCATGTGGCAGAACGACAAGTCTGCCGAAGCACCTGGACGTCTTGAAAACCTCAAGGAACTGGTCCGTTCCATGGAACAGTTCGAAAGCCTCCGGAGCTTCCTCGAACATGTGGCGCTGGTCATGGATGCGGAGAAGAACGAGGATATGGATGCCGTCAATATCATGACGCTGCATTCGGCCAAGGGACTGGAATTCGAGACCGTCTTCCTGCCCGGCTGGGAAGAAGGCCTCTTCCCGCATCAGCGGTCGCTCGATGAAGGCGGCCGCTCAGGCCTGGAGGAAGAACGTCGCCTCGCCTATGTCGGCCTCACCCGCGCCAAGCGCCGCGCCCATATATGGTTCGTCTCCAACCGCCGCATTCACGGCCTGTGGCAATCCACCATCCCCTCGCGCTTCCTTGAAGAACTGCCCCTCGACCACGTCGAGGTCTCGGAAAGCCAGAGCTCCAACTATGGCGGCTACGGACGCAATCCCTACGGCCAGTCGCGCTTCGACAAGCAGGAGCCCTTCCAGAACACCTATTCGACGCCCGGTTGGAAACGCGCGCAACAGAACCGCACCGACGCCACCCGGGACAACTGGGGCTCGCGCTCCGGGCATCAGGTGGAACGCATCGGCTACGGCGAGAGCGGTCCGCGCGCCAAGACAATCCAGGGCGAACTGGTGGCGAAATCCACCGTCGATGTTCCCTCCCAGTTTTCCGTGGGAGACCGCGTCTTCCACCTGAAATTCGGCAATGGCAATGTGGCGGCGGTGGAAGGCAACAAGCTCACGGTGGATTTTGATCGGGCGGGGCAGAAGCGGGTTCTGGACGGGTTCGTGGAGCGGGCCTGACGTCCACCCTCAAGCACGGGCGGGGTTACCCGTTCCTAGTGCAGAACCCGCTTCGTCTGCGCGGCCGCGATGGCGGTACGCTCAAGCCCCTTGGCGGCTTCCACATCAAGACCCATGACGCGGTTACGTCCGCCGGACTTGGCCGCATAGAGCGCCGCATCCGCGGACGTGATGAGCAGCGGGAAGGTTTCAGCCGTGACCGCCCCGTTGGCGACACCCAGGCTGACAGTCACGAAGGGAGAGACCTGGCTGCTGGCATGTTCCAGCCCCATATCCTCGACCGCGAGACGAACCGCCTCCGCACAGGCAGCCCCGACGGACGGCTCAGCACCGGGAAGCAGGATCAGAAACTCCTCGCCGCCATAGCGAAGCGCCATGCCGTCGAACCTCTGGACAGTCCTGTCGATCGTCTCGGCCACGGCCTTGATGCAGTCGTCGCCGCGCCCATGTCCGTAGAGATCGTTATAGTCCTTGAAGAAGTCGATATCCGTGAGAATGGCGGCAAGCCTGCGCCCCTCGCCATCGGCGGCTGGGAGGTTGCTGACAAAATTGGCGAGACAGCGCCGGTTGCCGAGGCCGGTCATGGAATCCATCATGGCCTCGGTTTCGGCCGCCCTGAGCCGCACGATCTCGCGGAGCCGCATCAGAAATCCGTAGCGCGCGTCGCGCTGTGCGCGCAAATTGGCGGTGAGCCCCAGATAGCTCGATACGACGATGAAGGAGAGGCCCGCCAGTTTATGCTCCGGCAGCATGGTCTCGAAAAACAGCACCGCGCCGTACATCGACAGGATGAGCAGCGTGGTGGCATTGGCAATGCGCGGATCAAGCCGCTGGTTCACATTGGAAAACAAGAGGATCAGCGGCACGAAATACTGGTAGTAGCCGACATTCGGCGATGAATTGAGCGCCATCACCGTCAGCGTCTGCGCGCAGATGAGCACCGGGATCGCGGCTTCCGCAACCTGTCTCCGCAGGAATCCCCGAATCCGGAAATAGAGAAAATACAGAAGAAACAGGCCCGGGGTCACGACAGCGAAATGCAGAAACGCGGCAATGCCCGCCGTCTGCGGTAGAAGGGCGATATCGGTCACCAGAAGCAGGTTGTAGATGATGATCGTGGGATAGAGCGCGCGGCGAACGGCTCTCTCGCGCACCTTGCCCAGATCGCCCTCGAAAACCCGCTCAAGATCAGGCGGAAAAACGCCGCGCCACCCTTTGCGCGAAAGGGCATCTTCGATGTCAGCAAGGGCTATTTGCGTTTGAGCGTACAAGGGAGCTACCCGACCTTGGTCAAGACAAGAAATAACCGATGTCGATGAACAACCGGTGAGTAAAATAGATAGAATTGCCAAATTTACATATGAAAACGCCACTATTTCCGTAGTGACGGCAACGCCGCGCGCGGGGCGAGACTAAAAGCGGGCCCTCACCCGCCGATCCTGGCGATCTTGTCCTCGCTTGTCGGCACATCGCCCAGGCGCACGAAATGATAGCCCTTGGCCTTCAGCGCCTCGATCCCCTTCACCACGCCCTCACCCGCCTTGTGGGTCGGCTGGTTGATATGGGCGATGATCACGTCGCCGTCCTTCGCGCTTTCGAAGGAGCGCACCGTGGCATCGACGCCCAGCAGTGAGCCGCCGTCGCCATTCACGGAAAAGCCGCCGATCTTGTAGCCCATCGCCCGGATCTGCCGGATGGCTTCGGGACTGTAAATGGCGGTCGCGTCGCGATACCAGGTCGGCTTCGGAGCACCCGTGGCGGCAATGGCAGCAGCCCCGCCATCGACCTCGGCTCGCACGCCATCCGGCGAGCCTGCCGTCTTGATGCCGTAGATATCCATGGGACGATCAACCGCCGGAATGTGGTTCTCGCCATGGTTCTCGATCTGGAAGAGGTCCGGATGCGCGCGCAGCTGCGCGTATGACGCGGCGTTCTTCCTCAGCCAGCGATGCGTGACGAAGATGGTTGCAGGGATCTGCTGACTGATCAGCGTGTCGAGAATGCGCGGGTCGGTCGCCCCCATGCAGGCATCGAAGGTCAGCGCCACCGTCGGCGCGTCATGCTTGCCCGCAAGCCGCAGCTTTGGCTCGACCAGCCCCTGCTTGGTATAGCTGTCGGCGAGCACCGGCGTAGCGGCGAAAAGGAGGACGAGCGTGAATATCGTTTTCATGGAAAGCGGGACGAGAGGCAACCGTTGGAGGAATTTGACGATGCTCTCGTCCCGAAGGGGGGCGGATTTATGGCCAAGGCCTGCGCATCCGCCCTCCGGGGAAAATATTCAGTCGAACTTCACTTCCTTGAGCTTGTCGATACCCAGGACCTGAAGCGCCAGTTTCTCATAGAAAGGCTCGGACTTGCCCTGCTTGACCTTGCGCAGGAAATATTTCTCGAAGCCGATCTTGGCCAGATGCACCCATTTGCCGGACGACGACCAGTTGACGTTGCGCGGCGGGATCTGCGGCTGCGCCACGAAGGCGACGCCCCCGTCGCCGAAATCGGCGAGGCAGACCGCATTCCACGTTCCTTGCGCATCCGGTTCGCGTCCGGCGGCGAGATTGGCGATATTATGCGCGGTCGCCGTCACCATGGATTCGATCATGAAGCCGGTCTTCGGCACGCCGACCGGAACCGGCGTCGGCCCCATGGGCGGAATGGCAATACAGACGCCGATACCGAACACGTTCTGGAAGGTCGGGTTGCGCTGATGCTTGTCGACGATGATGAAGCCGCGCGGGTTGGTCAGCCCCTCGATGCCGCGCACGGCGGCCACGCCGCGAAACGCCGGCAGCATCATCGTATAGGCCATCGGCACTTCATGCTTCTTCTTCAGCGAGCCGTCGTCGTTGATCTCGTCAACGAAGAGTTTGCCCGGCTCGAACTTCTCGACCTTGGCATTGGTGATCCATTTGATGTGATGCGCCCGCATCTCGCTTTCGAGCAGGCCCTTCGTGTCGCCGACACCATCAAGGCCGAGATGGCCGATATAGGGCTCGGAGGTGACGAAGGTCATCGGCACCTTGTCGCGGATTTTCGCGTCGCGCAGCGCCTTTTCGAGAATGAAGGCGAATTCATAAGCCGGGCCGAAACAGGACGCCCCCTGCACCGCGCCGATGACCACCGGCCCGGGATGCTTCAGGAGCTTCTGGAACTCGTCCTTCGCCGAGAGCGCATGATCGATATGGCAGACGGACTGCGTGTTGGCGCCCGGGCCGAAGCCCTCGATCTCGTCAAAAGCAAGATCGGGGCCGGTGGCGATCACCAGATAATCGTAAGAAACGCTCTCGCCATTCGTGAGCTCCACGCGATTTTCCGCCGGATACACCCGCGCCGCCCCTTCCGGCCGAAGCGTGATGTCACGCTTGGCGAAGACCGGCTTCAGATCGACCTCGATTTCCTCCCGCTCGCGCCAGCCCACCGCCACCCAGGGGTTGGAAGGGACGAATGAATAGGTGTCACCACGATTGATCACCGTAACCCGATCGTCGCGCGAAAGATTGTCGCGCAACTCGTAGGCCATGATCGTGCCACCCAAGCCGGCACCCAAAACGACGACATGCACCATGTGATTTCCTCCCCTGCCTGCCGGAGCTGTTGGCGACCCGCCTCCATGGATCCTCCGGAAAACATTCAATACATAATATATATGTATTTCTATACTTATTGTCAAACGGCGGCCGGGCCGACATGCGCAGACTTACAGACCAGGCTTCCAGCCTCCGCGCCTTGCGATCCTCGCCCCATGGAACTATCTGTGAAGTCCCGCCCTCATCCGTTTCCCGGAGAAGACCATTGTCCGCATTCAAGTCCCTGCCCGAAGCACCGCGCGCCGCCAAGAAGCCCGTTGAAGATACGCGTCACGGCATAAAGCGTGTTGATGAATATCAATGGCTGCGGGCTGATAACTGGCAGCAGGTCTTCCACGACACGTCCGTGCTCGACCCGGACATCCGCGCTTACCTTGAGGCAGAGAACGCCTACATGAAGGCCGCGATGGCGGATACGGAGGCGCTGCAGAAGCAGCTCTTCGCCGAGATGAAGGGCCGCATCAAGGAGGATGACAGCTCGGTTCCCTTGAAGGACGGCCCCTATGCCTACGGCTCCTTCTATGTCACCGGCGGCGAGCAGCCGCATTACTTCCGCATTCCCGCAGGAGGGGGCGAACGTCAGGTCATTCTCGACGGCGACAAGGAAGCGGAAGGCAAGGAATACCTGCGCCTCGCCGGCATGGCGAGTTCGTCGGACCACACGCTGGGCGTCTGGGGGTATGACGACAAGGGATCGGAATTCTTCACGCTGCGCGTCCGCAATCTGACGACCGGTGAAGACATGTCCGACCTGATCGAAAACACCGGCGGCGGCGGCGCCTGGGATGCGGAAGGCAAGAGCTTCTTCTATACGCTGCAGGACGAGAACCACCGTCCGTCCAAGATCTTCCACCACATTCTCGGCCAGCCGCAATCGGCAGACCGCCTCGTCTACGAGGAAACCGATCCGGGCATGTTCATGGGCGTCGGCGGCTCGCGGCTCGATGATTTCATCTTCATCGACATCCATGACCATGACACGACCGAATATCGCCTTTTGTCCACCAAGGACTTGCTGGCCGAACCGAAGCTCGTCGTCGCCCGCGAACCGGGAATGCAATATGAACTGACCGAAGGTGGCGACCGCTTCTTCATTCTGACCAATTGCGACGGCGCCAAGGATTTCAAGATCATGGAAGCGCCCGTTGAATCTCCTTCCAAGGAGAACTGGCGCGAATTGGTCCCCCATGAGCCCGGCCGCCTCATCCTCAACCACATGGCCTTCGCCCGGCATCTCGTCTGGCTGGAGCGCCGCGACGGCCTGCCGCGCATCGTCATTCGCGACCGCAAGAGCGGAGAAGAACACGCCATCGCCTTCGACGAGGAAGCCTATTCGCTGGGTCTGACGGGTGCTGCCGAATACGACACGGATATCATCCGCTTCTCCTATTCCTCGATGACGACCCCGGGCCAGGTCTTCGACTACAACATGGCGACCCGCGAGCGCACGCTGCTCAAGACCCAGGAAGTCCCCTCCGGCCACAACCCGGATGACTATGTGACCCGCCGCATCCAGGCCGTCTCGCATGATGGCGAGCTCGTGCCCGTCTCGTTGCTCTACCGCAAGGATACGGCACTTGACGGTTCCGCCCCCTGCCTGCTCTACGGCTACGGCGCCTACGGCATTTCGATCCCGGCAAGCTTCTCGACCAACGCGCTGTCGCTGGCCGATCGAGGCTTCGTCTATGCGATTGCCCATATCCGTGGCGGCAAGGACAAGGGATACCGCTGGTACGAGGACGGCAAGCTCGCCGGCAAGGAAAACACCTTCAAGGACTTCATCGCCGCTGCCGATCATTTGGTGAAGGAAGGCTTCACGTCCTATCATCGCATCATCGCCGAAGGCGGCTCTGCCGGCGGGATGCTGATGGGCGCGGTCGCCAACATGGCGCCGGAAAAATTCGCCGGCATCATCGCCGCCGTTCCCTTTGTCGACGTGCTCACCACCATGCTTGATGATACCCTGCCGCTGACCCCACCGGAATGGCCCGAATGGGGCAACCCCATCGAGTCCGAGGAAGACTACAAGCGCATCGCCGCCTACTCGCCTTACGACAACGTCGGGCGCAAGCCCTACCCCGCCCTCCTGGCACTCGCCGGCCTCACCGACCCGCGCGTGACCTATTGGGAACCGGCCAAATGGGTCGCGAAACTGCGCGAGCACACCACCGGCAGCGAACCCATCCTCCTCAAGACGAACATGGGCGCCGGCCACGGCGGTGCTTCCGGACGCTTCCAGCGGCTTGAGGAAACCGCGCTGGAATATGCGTTTGCCATCAAGGTGGCTGGCAAGATGTGAGGCCACCGCGGGCCTTGAACTGTGAACTGCAGTTGACACATTGATATGATGTGAACTACAATTCACACAGATGATCGAGGTCCGCGAGCACCCTGTTTTCACGAAGTGGCTGAAGAAGCTGCGTGACGATGGCGCGCGCTTGCGCATCCTGCGCCGGCTTGCCCGCATCGGCCGCGATGGACATTTCGGCGACGTCAAATATTTCGACGGCATCGGCGAATTGCGGGTCGATTACGGCCCCGGCTACCGCGTCTATTTCGTGAAGCACGGTGACACCGTCGTGATCCTGCTTTGCGGCGGCGACAAGGACAGCCAGGGCCGCGACATTCAACTCGCAATCACAATGGCGAAGGAGGTCTGATATGGCTGTCGAAACCAAGCTTTTCGATGCATCGGAATATATGGAGTCCGAGGAAGCGCAGGCCGAATATCTGTCTATCGTCATGGAAGATGGCGATCTGGAGGAAATCAAGCACGCGCTGGGAATCATCGCCCGCGCCCGCGGCATGACTGCGATTGCCCGCGACGCCGGCGTCACCCGCGAAGCGCTCTACAAGGCGCTGAGCGACAAGGGCGACCCGAAGTTCTCGACACTTCTGGGCGTCGTGAAAGCTCTGGGGATGAAGTTCGAGCTGAAGAAGATCGAGGCGGCGGAGTAGGCCGAAGTGCGGCCGGCATCCTCCCAATCTCCCCCCTGGTGGGGGAGAAAGCAAAATCACGGTCTTAGCCGAAGGCTAAGTCGTAGATTTTGCAAGTGAGGGGGTCCGTTGGCGGGGACAAAACAGCCCCCTCACCTGGAAAGCTGCACCCTCTCCTCCGTCATCCTCGGGCCTGTCCCGAGGATCTGCTACGGCAGAATTTCTGCTGCACCGTCAATTGCTTGGCTTCGTCAGTAGATGGTCGGGACAGGCCCGACCATGACGGCCTTGGGGATTTGCCGCAGGTGCCTAAAGCGAGTGTTGCCCGAAAAATTTCTTCCCCCATTTTCCCCGCTACCTGTTTATCCCCTTATCCTATAGCTCTCCCGCCACCGGATGGGCCAGCGACGACTGGCTCAGGCGGGAGGAGAGCTTGATGGCGTCCCTCGTAACGTGCGGCGGATGTCATCAGGGGGCGCGGGCGGCGGCAGATGAAACAACATCTGACGAAACGACTCCCCCGATGGGCTGCGAATAGCTCGGCGGCCTGGCTACGCCAGAGAACCCGTCTGCCTCCGCAGGCGGTTTAGCGAGGCGGCCCGCGCTTGAGGA
>DATMTA010000147.1:0-33442 GCA_035565055.1 Ensifer sp. | reverse complement strand
GGGGGCGCGGGCGGCGGCAGATGAAACAACATCTGACGAAACGACTCCCCCGATGGGCTGCGAATAGCTCGGCGGCCTGGCTACGCCAGAGAACCCGTCTGCCTCCGCAGGCGGTTTAGCGAGGCGGCCCGCGCTTGAGGAATGGAGCCGGATGAGGCTCCCCTTGCAGATCTCGACGGGTCGCGCTGGCGCTCCGCCGTTTTTACTAACTATCCATCAGGGCGGCGCGTCAGCGTGGCTCTCCGGAAGCCGATGTCCAGAGACAGGGGCGGAAGCGCAAGGACCGGAGGCAAACTCGGGGGAAGGTTTTTTCCGAGGCTTTTGGCACGCCCTCTCGGTCAATCTCCCCCCTTGCGGGGGAGATGTCGGCGTCGCCGACAGAGGGCGGTGCGACAGAGGAAAAGGCCAATGGAAGCTGAGACTACCGCACCATCCCCCCCTCTGCCCTGCCGGGCATCTCCCCCTCAAGGGGGGAGATTGGCAAGCGGTTGCCAGACACCAAAACGGGCGGCCCATCGGACCGCCCGCTCAAATCTCAACCCGTATTCGCGCCGCTTAGTTCGCGGCAGGCAGCGGGTTCTCGACCGTTTCCTGGTTCAGCCCCGTCTGCAGTGCGAGCTGCTGGGCGCCATCCATCGAATAGATGTCGTCGCGGAACTGGACGATTCCGTCCTTCGCGGACCAGGCGGTGAAGTACTTGAAATAGACCG
Source organism: Ensifer sp. (assembly GCA_035565055.1). GTDB lineage: Bacteria > Pseudomonadota > Alphaproteobacteria > Rhizobiales > Rhizobiaceae > Ensifer_A. The sequence continues at coordinate 32,732 of DATMTA010000147.1, read as the reverse complement.
GCACTTCCTGGGCGAGCTTGATCGGCGTGTTGACGCGGGTCTGGATCACGGCCTCGATATGCTGGCGGTCCCAGCCGGGCGTGTCGCGCAGCAGCCAGGTGGCAAGGTCGCGCACGTTCTGTACGCGGACGCAGCCCGAGGATTCGAAGCGGACGAGCTTGTTGAACAGGCCCTGCTGGGGCGTGTCGTGCATGTACTCGTTGTTCGGGTTGTAGAAGTTGATCTTGGTCGATGCCATGGCGTTGATCTTGCCCGGGTCCTGACGGAAGGTCAGGTTCGGGGCCTTGGCAGCGTTCCAGTCGACCGTCTTCGGGTCCACTTCCATGCCCTTGCCGTCGAGCAGACGAATATTGTTGCGCGCCAGATAGGTCGGGTCCTTCTGCATCAGCGGCATGATGTCCTTCTGGACGATCGAGCGCGGTGCGGTCCAGTACGGATTGAGGATGACCTCGTAGATCTTCGAGTCGATGATATGGGTCGGGCGAGACTCGCGTCCGACGACGGCGGTATGCCGCTGCACGACGCGACCGTTTTCGACGGCTTCAATATAGGCGGCCGGAATGTTGGCCATGACATAGCGCTGGCCGAGATCACCCTTGACCTCCTGCAGGCGCTTGAGGTTCGTCTGCAGCTGCATGAGGCGGATATCGGCCGGGACGTTCATCGCCTTCAGCGTGAAATCCCCGAGTACGCCATCCTGCGGCAGACCATGGCGCGCCTGGAAGCGCTTCACGGCGGCGGTAACATAGGAGTCGTAAGCACTCGAAATGCCGGTTGCTTGCGGCAGGTCGCCGGAGACCATCAGGCGCTTGCGCAGAACCTGAACGGACGGATCGGAGACACCAAGCTGAAGCTTCTGACCCGGATTAACCTGCGGCCAGCCACCCTGTGCAACGATTTCCTGATACTTGACGATCGCCTGTTGAATGTTCGGGATCGCTTCCGGTCCGAAGATCGGGTTATTGGAGGCAACGGCAGCGGCCGAGCTCATCGCCCTGGCGTCGAACTGGTCGTCCCAGTCGCCTCGGCGCGGCGCATCGATCACGCTCTGCAGGTCGAGGTCGTCCGCGAAGGCGCTGCCTGCCACGGCGACCAGGCCGCCGACGGCCGCGCTGCGGAGGAAGGCGCGGCGGGAGAGATCAAGTATTTTCGTGTCCGACATTCTCAAACCAATCCATCGAAATCGCTGTACGCACGGACCGGAAGGCGCCCGCGGGACATTCAGGCGCGCCGGGGGGAGCGCGCGACCATTGTTGCCGAGTTGACACAGCAATATGGCCGATTCGTGTCTCGCAGTCTCGCTTTCGCTGCAATGCGCAATACGAAAGGCCGGACGGAAACCGCCCGGCCCTTTCGAGAGATCAGGTTAGTGAAACGTGGTTTACAGTCGGTAAAGGATGCTGTCGTTCCAGAAGCGGTCGAGACGCTGGAGCAGCTTGTTCATCTGCGTGAATTCGTCTTCGCCGATGCCGCCGACCTTCTGGATCGAGCCGATGTGGCGCTCATAGAGGCGGGCGACGGTTTCGGCGATGTCCTGGCCGTCCTTGGTCAGGCTGATGCGGACGGCGCGGCGATCGACACGCGAGCGGCTGTGGTTGATGAGGCCGAGGTCGACCAGCTTCTTGACGTTGTAGGACACGTTCGAGCCGAGGTAGTAACCGCGCGAGCGCAGCTCGCCGGCGGTCAACTCGGAATTGCCGATGTTGAAAAGAAGGAGCGCCTGGACGGCGTTGACGTCCGAACGGCCCTGACGGTCGAACTCGTCCTTGATGACATCCAGCAGGCGGCGGTGCAGCCGCTCGACCAGGTGGAGCGATTCCATGTAGAGATCGCGGATGGGGTCTTCATGCGTTTCGACGGCGGCGACGGCCTGCTTCTGGTTCTTGATCATGACTGCCTCTCTGTTTTGATGGCGGTTCTTTTGTTTTCTTCCGCCTATGACCAGAGACTATCGAATGCATCTAAAATTCTACTTAAACCGCAGCATTAACAGGGCGTTACTATCCACCGACCCGGGATTACAGTGAATCAGTCCTTACCCGGTTGCGCCCGCGCCGCTCCAGAAAGAGACCGATCCGGAAGGCAAGATAGAGGCAGGCGACGCTGATATCCATGACGATCAGCAGGTCGTCGGGCCCGTAGATATGGGCCCAGAGCGTATGCGCCAGCACCTCGCCAATCGCAACGGCCGCCCAGAGTACGGCGCCCCAGGCAGACCCCATCCACAGACCGAGCGAGATGATCGGATAGCAGACCGCCAGCACGGTCGCGAGCGTGCGCCACGGCACGGTCATGACGTCGAAGCGGATGGCGCTTCCGGACGTGATGCCGAGAACCAGATCCCAGTAGCGCAGGCCGAAATAGAAACAGGCTATCGCCGTCATGCGCATGAAGACGGTGAAAAGCGTCTCGATCAGGGTGCGCCGGACTGCCGGTCTTGAATCGCCACTCATGGGGCGGACGATATGCGACGCGGACGTTCACCGCCAGCCCGCCCCGTGTCAATTCGGCACGCCATCAACGGTTCGTTTCATCGTTCCGTTTCTCGAGTCTGCATGATAACACGGGCCCATCTCTGCCAAGGACCAGCATCATGACCGACAAGACCCACGCCGTAGACCACATCACCGGCCATCGCCGGATGCGCCGCAACCGCAAGGCTGACTGGACGCGTCGGCTGGTGCGCGAGAACGCGCTGACGGTCGACGATCTCATCTGGCCGGTCTTCGTCGTTCCAGGAACGAATATCGTCGATCCGATCGCCGCCATGCCAGGCGTCAACCGCATGAGCATTGACAAGCTGGTGGAAGCGGCGAAGGAAGCGGCAGCCCTCGGCATCCCGGCGATTGCCACCTTCCCCAATATCGAGATGGAGCTCCGCGACATCACCGGTTCGCAGATCCTCGAGCGCGAGAACCTGATCAACAAGGCCACCGCCGCCGTGAAGAAGGCCGTGCCGGAAATCGGCGTCATCACCGACGTGGCGCTCGATCCCTTCACCAGCCACGGCCATGACGGGATCCTGCGCGACGGCGTCATTGTCAACGACGAGACCGTAGAGCTCGTCGCCCGCGCCGCCGTCATCCAGGCGGATGCCGGTTCGGACATCATTGCGCCATCGGAAATGATGGATGGCCGCATCGGCGCGATCCGCGCCGCACTCGACGCCGCCGGCCACCAGAATGTCGGCATCATGTCCTATGCGACCAAATTCTCCTCCGGCCACTATGGCCCCTATCGCGAGGCGATCTCCACCGGCGGCCTGCTGAAGGGCGACAAGAACTCCTATTACATCGACCCCGCCAACGGCACGGAAGCGATCCGCGACGCCGCGCTGGATGTAGAGGAAGGAGCCGACATGCTGATGGTGAAGCCGGGGCTTCCCTATCTCGACATCGTCTGGCGCATGAAACAGGAATTCGGCCTGCCCGTCTTCGCCTACCAGGTGTCCGGCGAATATTCGATGGTCAAGGCCGCCGCCGCCAATGGCTGGATCGACGGGCAACGGGTGATGATGGAGCAGCTTCTCTGCTTCAAGCGCGCCGGATGCGACGGAATCCTGACCTATTTCGCGGTCGAAGTCGCAAAAATCCTCGGCAAGCGCTAAGTGCGTTGAAGAAAGTCGGCGATCACACCATATGATGGTCGACGCCGGCGCTTCGACCGGCCTTGGAGACGAACGACGATGAGCATGACCCGTGACGACAACTATTCGCTCGACTGGCGCGCCTACCAGGGCGTCCTGTCCCGCCGGATCTTCGGCTTCATCATCGACTATGTCATCGTGGCGCTGCTGATGCTGCCCGCGATCGTCATCGTCTTCTTCCTCGGCATCCTCACGCTGGGTCTCGGCTTCTATCTCTACCCGGTGCTGTTCTTCATCGTCGCGGGCCTCTATTTCGGCCTCTCGATCGGCGGTGCGGCGCAGGCGACGCCGGGTATGCGCGCGGTTGGCCTGAGAATGCGCCGTCTGGACAATCAGCCGATCGACTTCATGGTCGCGCTGGTCCACCTCGTCCTGTTCTGGATCATGAACGCCGTGCTGACACCGCTCATTCTGCTGGCTGGTCTCTTCACCAACCACGGTCGTCTGGTGCACGACCTGCTGCTCGGCACGGAAATGATCCGCGCCGACTGATCGGCCATTTCAAAGCGACGAACAGTATCAGCCGGCGAGCGCCGCCGGCTGCATCGCCTCGAAGGCACGGGCGATGACATCGACGCCCGCTCCCGGCTTTGGAGCATCCGTCGAAAGCACCTGCCGATAGCGGCGCGCGCCGGGCATTCCCTGAAACAATCCGAGCATGTGCCTCGTGACGGTCGATAGCTTGCCGCCCGAGGAGACGAAGGCGGCACAATAGGCGCTCATCGCCTCCAGAAGCTCCTCGCGCGACAGCGTCTCGCGCTCGTCACCAAAGAGCATCGCATCGACATCGCCCAGAATGGAGGTGTTGTGATAGGCCGCCCTGCCCATCATGACGCCATCGACATGCGCGAGATGCCCCCTCGCCTCTTCCAGCGTCAGGATGCCACCATTGATGCCGATGAACACCTGCGGGAAGCGCTGCTTGAGGCGATAGACGATGTCATAATCGAGCGGCGGGATATCCCGGTTCTCCTTCGGGCTCAGACCTTTCAGCCAGGCTTTGCGGGCATGGACCCAGATTGCATCCGCTCCTGCCTCCAGCGCCGGAACGACAAGACCGGGCAGTGCGGCTTCGGGGTTCTGATCGTCCACGCCGATCCGGCATTTGACCGTCACGGGAACATTGGCGACCGTCTTCATCGCGGCAACTGCACGCGCCACGACGTCGGGCGTCTCCATGAGGCACGCGCCGAATGTGCCGGATTGCACGCGATCCGACGGGCAGCCGACATTTAGATTGATTTCGTCATAGCCGTAGTCGAGAGCGATCCGTACCGCCTCGGTCAGCTTCTGCGGGTCTGATCCGCCAAGCTGCAGCGCCACCGGATGTTCCGACGCATCAAAGCCCAGCAACCTCTCGCGATCACCATGGATGATCGCATCCGCCACCACCATCTCGGTATAAAGCAGCGCCCGCTTCGAAAGCAGGCGCGCCAGATACCGGTAGTGGCGGTCGGTCCAGTCGAGCATGGGCGCGATCGAGAAGATCTTGCCGCCCGAGGCCGCGGCGTCAGCATAGAAGCTCGCCATCCAATCAACCCTTCAGGAAAGGAACATAAGGTAGCCCGCCATGGGTCAGATCGTCGGTGCCGTCGAAGATCATGTTGATCGCGACATAGACGATGACCAGCAAGCCGAGCCAGGCGATCCAGCGATGCTTGTTGAGAAGCTTCGCGATGAAGGACGAGGCGACGCCCATGAGAACGACCGACAACGACAGGCCGAAGACCATGGCGCCGATGTGATCGTGGGCCGCGCCCGCTACGGCGAGGACGTTATCAATGGACATGGAGACATCGGCGATGATGATCTGCGTGACCGCCTGACGCAGCGTCTTGCGCGGGCCAGTATCCAGGCGGGGATTGTCGGCATCGGGAACGCCGTCCGTCGCCATGTCCAGCGCTTCGCTGCTTTGCTCGCGCTCGGCAGCGCTGGTGCGCAACTCCTGCCACATCTTCCAGCAGACCCAGAGCAGCAGGATGCCGCCCGCGAGAAGCAGGCCGGTCAACTGCAGCAACTGCGTGGCCACCAGCGCAAAGAGGATACGCAGGACAGTGGCTGCGAGAATGCCAATCAGAATGGCCTTGCTGCGCAGGCTCTTGTCGAGACCCGCCGCCGCCATGCCGATGACGATCGCGTTGTCGCCCGCCAGTACGAGGTCGATCATGGCAACCTGGAAAAGCGCATAGATGGCGGACATCTCAAGGCCGAACATGCCGATCACGTCTCCTGTTCCTGTTATCGCAATGGGCCTCAGATGCACGCCCGTCGGTTGGCGCGAGACCTGCCGGTAACTCTGCTCACTGTCAACCTTATATGGCGTCCTGGGCCTTGAATCGCCAGCCTAATCAGCCAATAAATGAATCTATACTATGTGAGGAGATCGACATGCCGCTGTATGAACTGGACGGAATTAGCCCGAAAACCCCTGAAAGCGGCGAATACTGGATCGCACCTGGGGCTCATGTCATCGGCAAGGTGGAACTTGGTGAGAATGTCGGCATCTGGTTCAACGCGACGCTCCGCGGAGACAACGAACTGATCGCAATCGGCGCCGGGTCGAACATCCAGGAAAACACAATGATCCACACAGACCCGGGCTATCCTGTCCGCATCGGCGCCAATTGCACGATCGGCCACAGCGCCATCATTCACGGCTGCACGATCGGCGACAATTCGCTGATTGGCATGGGGGCCACGGTCCTCAACGGCGCGAAGATCGGCAACAACTGCCTTGTCGGCGCCAATGCACTGGTGACCGAAGGCAAGGAGTTTCCCGACAACTCGCTGATTGTCGGTGCGCCTGCCCGCGCCATCCGCACGCTGGAGGCAGGCGATGCCGCAAGGCTCGGCCTCTCCGCACAGAATTATGTGCGCAACTGGAAGCGCTTCCGGAAAGGGCTCAAGGAAATCCCCGGGACCTGAGGCGCCTTGAGACCTCCAGCGATTGACCGTCTCCGCCGAATGGTTCATGGTTGAACAAAGATCATGACAGGCAGCGGCCCGTCCGGCCGCTGCCGCCCAAGGAGGAAACCCGACATGACCATCCGGAAGACGATGCACGCCCTTCTGCAGAAGCATGACGGCTATTCCGGCACCCAGACCGGCATCGTTTTCGACACCATGGAACCCTTCATCGTGGACGGCGAGATCGCCGTGCCGGAACCGCAGGACGGTCAGGTTCTCATCAAAACGCGGCTCGCCAATATCAACCCGTCCGACCTCCATTTCATCAAGGGCGAATATGGCCAGCCGCGAAGAAAGGGCCTGCCCGCCGGCTTCGAAGGCGTCGGCGATGTTGTGGCGGCCAAGGGCAGCTATGCCGAAAAGCTCGTCGGCAAGCGCGTCGCCTTCTCCGTCTCCATGGACGGTTCGGGAAGCTGGGCGGATTACGCAGTAACCGCCGCCCACAATTGCATCCCCATTCGCCCCGACATGCAGGACGTCGATGCCGCCGGCCATATCGTCAATCCGCTCACCGCTTATGCGATGTTCCAGATCGTCCGGAAGGCTGAAAGCAAAAGCTTCATCCTGACGGCCGGCGCGAGCCAGGTCTCCAAGCTCGTCACGTCACTGGCCAGAGATGAAGGCTATCGCGCCATCGTCTTCGTCCGCCGCCGCGAGATGATCGAGCCGCTGAAAGCGCTCGGAGCGGCGCACGTGCTGGTGGAGACCGATCCGGACGTGCTCGACCAGTTCCGCGCCATCGCCCGGCAGGAAAAGCCGCGTGTGATGCTCGACGCGGTCGCCAACCAGCTCTCCGCCGATCTATTCTTTGCCATGCCCAACCGTGCCCACTGGGTGATCTACGGCAAGCTGGATTCCAGCGCCATCAGCGCCCGGGAACTCGGCCAGTTCATCTTCATGAGCAAGTCGATCACCGGCTTCTGGCTGACGGAATGGTTCCGCGACACCCCGCCCGAGGAGCAGATCCGCGTCATCGGCGAAGTCCAGCAACGCTTCGTCGACCGCCGCTGGACGACAGATGTCGCCGAGATCATTCCGCTGAAGAACGCGATCGAGAAACTTCCGGCGGCGCTCGCCGCGCGGAATGGGAAAATCCTGCTGTCGCCATAAGACTTTGCTCTTACACAATTACGGACGCGAAACCGGTTTCCGCTTTCGCTGGAATTGCTTCAGGCGCAGTTCGCGCATTTCCCGCGAATTTCGATCACCGTCTTTTCCGGCTTGAACCCCTTCGCGCCGAGAAAGTGTTCGAGTTCGTGCTCCAGCCCGTGGTGGTGAAATTCGAAGACATTGCCGCAGCTGTTGCAGATGGCAAAGGCGGTAAGCCCATGGCTGCCGCATTTCTCTTCCGGATGCGAGCAGGCGACGAAGGCGTTGAGGCTTTCAAGCTTGTGCACGAGCCCGTCGGCCATCAGCTTGTCGAGCGCGCGATAGACCTGCAGCGGCGCCCGAAAGCCTTCCTCGCGGAGATTGTCGAGGATCTGGTAGGCGCTCATCGGCCCGCCGGCGTTTGTCAGCCTGTCGAAGACCAGGGCCTGGTTCTTGGTAAGACCCGCAACGCTCATGATGTTCCTCCGCGCCGGCTGTCCGCCCGCTGTCCCGGGCCCGGCTGATCGATGGTCCTCCTCTGCCCGAACGGCAAAAGGCTGACAAGAAAGATGACAAGAGCCGCGACCACGATGGACGGCCCTGACGGCGTGTCGAAACGAAGCGAGCCGAAAAGCCCGCCGGCAACCGCGATCATGCCGAGGCCAGACGCCATCACGGCCATAACCTCGGGCGAACCCGAAAAGCGCCGCGCCGCCGCAGCTGGAATGATCAGCATCGCCGTCACCAGCAGAATGCCGACGACCTTGATGGCGATGGCAATCACCAGCGCCAGCAGCAGCATGAAATAAAGCCGCGTCCGCTCCGGCTGCATCCCTTCGGCTTCCGCCAGTTCCGGATTGACCGTCGCAGCAATCAGCGGCCGCCAGAGCCTGGCAAGCGCCAGAAGCACGAGAATGCCACCGCCCCATATCATATAAATGTCCGTCAAACCGACCGCCAGTATATCGCCGAACAGATAGGTCATCAGGTCGAAACGAACCCAGGTGAGGAACGCCGCAAGCACGAGACCAATGGCAAGCGTGGAATGCGAAAGAATGCCGAGCAGCGCATCCGTCGACAACGCACCTCGACGCTGCAGCGCCACAAGCGCCAGCGAAACGACGGCAGCCACGCCAAACACAGCCACCGTCAGATTGACGTGCAACAGAAGAGACAGGGCAACACCGAGCAACGCCGAATGCGCCATCGTGTCACCGAAATAAGCCATGCGCCGCCAGATGACAAAGCAGCCGAGCGGCCCTGCGACCAGCGCCAGCCCCAGGCCGGCAAGAAGCGCGCGGATGAAGAAGTCGTCAAGCATGGCGATGCCCCGCATCCTTGCCGTGCTCATGTCCATGATCGTGAGGCGCATGGTCATGGTGGTCATGGCCGGAATGGTCATGCCCCGCGTGGCCGTGATGATGTCCGTCGTCGGGATGGCAATGATCCGTCACCGACCCGTCAGCATGAAGCACGCGCCCGTCCGGCAGATGCTCATGGTCATGATGGTGATCGTAGAGCGCAATGGCGCCGCGGGCGCCGAAGAGATTGCGGTATTCGCTGCTTTCGCTGACAGCCTTGGGGGTGCCACGGCAGCAGACGTGGCCATTGAGGCAGATGACGGTATCGGCCTCGGCCATGACGATATGCAGGTCATGCGAAATCAGCAGGATGCCGCATCCAATCTCGCGGCGGATGCGCCCGATCAGCTCGTAAAGAAGCGCCTCGCCGGCATAGTCTACGCCCTGCACCGGCTCGTCCAGCACCAGAAGGTCCGGCTTGCGGGCAATGGCGCGGGCCAGCAACGCGCGCTGGAACTCGCCGCCCGAAAGATGGTGCACCTCGGCCTTCTTCATATGCGCAATTCCGGTCGACTCGAGCGCCGCGTCGACTTCTTCAGCCGGCAGCGCGCCCGTCAGCGTCATCAGACGCTCGACGGTCAGCGGCATGGTCCAGTCGATGGAGAGTTTCTGCGGCACATAGCCGACCTTGAGCCCTGCCCGGCGGATCACCTCACCTTCGGAAGGCTTGAGCACGCCGGTCGCCATCTTGGCCGTGGTGGACTTGCCGGAGCCATTCGGCCCGATCAGCGTGACGATCTCGCCGCGTTCGACGGAAAAGTCGACACCGCGCACAAGCCAGCGCCCACCGCGCTGCACCCCTGCCCCGCTGAGCGTCACCAGCGCGTCTGCGCCATTGCCCGATCGTCTCATCCCGTCCGTCGTTCCTGCCTTGTCAGGCCTTATTGCACACGTTATATCGTCACACAAGTTTGTAACTGTATAACATATCTGAGGTTATCCATGCGCTTTTGCAAGACCGTGTCAGGTCTCGTCACAGTATTCGCCTTTGGTTCGGCAAGTTTTGCCGCCCTGCCGGCGATGGCAGAGGACCTGCACGTCGTCGCCTCGATCAAACCCATTCATTCGCTGGTCGCTGCGGTCATGCAGGGCGTCGGCGAACCGGTGCTGATCGTCAAGGGTGCTGCCTCGCCGCACACCTATACGATGAAGCCTTCGGATGCCGCTGCGCTGGCGCAGGCAGATGTTGTTTTCTGGACCGGCCATGACATGGAAAAGTTCATGGAAAAGCCACTTGCCTCGCTCTCCGGCAAGGCCACGGCCGTCGCGCTTCTCGAAACGCCGGCCATTGCGACCCTGAAGCCCCGCGAGGGCGGAACCTTCGAGCCGCATGAGCACGAAGGCGAAGCGCACGCCGCCCATGATCACGAGGAAGAGATCGATCCCCACTTCTGGCTTGACCCGGAAAATGCCCGCGCCGCCATCAAGGCGATTGCGGCCACGCTGTCCGCCGCCGACCCCGCCCACGCGACGGTTTACTCCGAAAACGCTGGTCGTACGGATGCAGACCTCGCCACACTCGAAGCAAGCATCGCAACCGAACTTGCGCCCTACAAGACCAAGCCCTTTATCGTCTTCCATGATGCATACCAGTATTTCGAGAAGCGCTTCGGGCTCAATGCGACCGGCTCTGTGACAGTCAGCCCGGAAGTCCAACCTGGCGCTGCGCGCATTGCCGAGATCGAGAAGAAGATCAGGACGCTCGGTGCGGTCTGCATCTTCTCCGAACCGCAATTCGAGCCGAAGCTGATGGACACGATCGCGGCCGGCACGAAAACCTTCCGCGGCGAACTCGATCCGGAAGGCGCAAGCCTCACGGAAGGGCCGGCACTTTATCCCCAGCTTCTGCAGGCATTGGCCGACAATCTGAAAGAATGCCTGAGCAAGGAGACCTGAACGGCGGCAAGCTGGGTATTGGGCCGTTCGTCCTACTTGCCCACGCCTTTCTAGTCTTGCAAAGATTGCGGATCGATTCGCAGACCGGAGTCCGCACTTTTGACTGAGCCCACGCTGCAGGCAGCCATGGCCGCCTTCGAGGCCGGCGACCTCGACAGGACCTTCATCATTCTCAACACGTTGATGACGGCGGGCGGTGCCGGCGACATCAACGTCCTGTCCCTGCTCGCCCGGACGTTCCAGAAGGCCGGAATGTTAACGGAGGCAGCCGAAGTCCTCGAGCGCGCCGCGCAACGGGAAACGCCACATGCCTCGGCCTTCCTGCTGAACGCCATGCAGCTTTACGAGGAAGCCGGTCAACGCGAGAAGGCCTTCCTGCTTTCGCTGCAGCTCAACAAGGTCATCCCGGACCATCAGGACGTCGTCTACATCCTGATCAAGGGCTTCATGGAGCGCGGGGAGAAGGAACTTGTCGAAGCGCACAAGGGCCGACTGATCAATTCTACCAACCCGGAACATCTTGCGCTCGCCTCCCGCCTCGTCGGCAGTGCCGAACTGACCGAAGACCACCTGACCCTCTACAAGAAGCTTTACGCAATCGCGCCGGACCAGGGCCCGATCCTCTTCTCCCTGATGGAGCTCGCCGCGGTCTTCCACGATTTCGACACGCTCAACGCGCTTGAAACGCGTCTGAAGGGCGATTTCGCAGCAGGCAGCACGGCCATCTTCAGGGGCGACATGCCGCGCCACAGCCTGCTTTGGAGCGAGAACGAGGCCATCAACCGGCTCGCAGAAAACGCCAGCAACCTGCCCGACAAGCCCGACGGGCTCGACATGATCCGCCGCATCCAGGCGCATGACTGGTCGGACCGCATCAAGATCGGCTATGTCTCGGATGATTTCACCGATCTGAGCCCGGCCATGAACCTGATCCGCGGCGTGCTCAACGCCCATGATGCGGACCGCTTCGACATCTATCTGGTCGACGCGACCGCTCCGGAACGGGTCGGCTTCAACAACCGCAGCCGTTACGGCACGATCATCCCGATCCACGATCTCGACGACACCGCCGCCGCCCGCGCCGTCTCGAATGCCGGCATCGACATCCTTGTCGACCTCAAGGGCTATACCGGCGGCGCACGCCCCGGCCTCTTCAACCAGCTCGCCGCACCGGTGCAGGTATCATGGCTGACCTTCCCCGGCACGCTGGTCAATCTCGACATCGACTACGTGATCGGCGATCACATCGTGCTGCCCGACAGCTCGAAGCCGTTCTACTCGGAAAAGTTCTGCCGGCTTCCGGAAAGCTTCCTTCCAAACGACCCCGTACGCCGACCGCTGCCGGAGCCGCACGCGCGCCGCGATCTCGCGCTGCCCGAAAGCAAGTTCGTCTTCTCGGCCTTCACGCCGCCCGACAAGATCTCTCCGGAGGTCTTCGCTCTGTGGATCGCGATCATGAAGAAGGTGCCGGACAGCGTGCTCTGGATGGCGGAGACGTCGACGCTGGCGCGCCAGAACCTGACGCGCTTTGCGCTCCTGCAGGGCGTGATGCCAAACCGCCTGATCTTCGCACCGAACGTCTCCTATGAAGACCATCTGGCCCGCATCCAGGCGGCCGACCTCGCGCTCGATACCTTCCCGTATAACGGTCATCTCGAAAGCTCGGACATCCTCTGGGCCGGCGTGCCGATCGTGACCCGCAAGGGCGCCCATTTCGCTTCGCGGATCACCGAAAGCCTGCTCAACGCCATCGATGTGCCGGAACTCGTCGCTGCCGACAATGCCGGCTATGCGGAGCTTGCAATAGCACTCGCAACCGACCGTCACCGACTGGGGACGATCCGCGAAAAGCTGGCCACCAACCGTTTCCGCGCGCCGCTCTTCGACGCAGAGCGCTTCTGCCGTCATCTGGAGGCCGGCTACACGGCCATGGCGGCGCGAGCAAAAGCGGGGCAGGACCCGGATCATATCGACGTTCTGACGCTGCCTGCCCGCGACGGAAGCTTCATGCCGCCATCGCCGTAAGGGCTCACCAAAGTCCGTGATCCCGGACCTGATCCGGGATCACGGAGTGTCTTGTTTTACAACACCCGATACGTGAACCCGTCGAAATCCGCCGGCTTCCCATGGCCCGTGATGTCGAAGGCAAACATCGCCGCAAAGGCACCCGTAAACGAGCCGTGCTCGTTCAAGCCGCCGCCCTCGTCGGAAATGACGCTCGCATCGAGAACCGGCCCGACCGGCAACCACTCGCCGTCGCCAGCCTTGCGCCAGAAGAACTGCAGGTCGTTGTCCCGCACTTCCATCGCCAGGTCGAGCGGCCCTTCCGGAACGGAAACGCCCATGCCGATCGGGTATTCGAGCTTGCCGCTCGGATAGGCGCCGGGGCACGAGAGTATGATCAGCGAGGCTCCGAGCTGCTCATCCCATGAAAGGCCCAGCGCATGGAACTTGAAGCGACCGTAGTAATGCGTCAGGCCCGCCACATGCTGATAGGTTTCGGCCTTGAAATCGAGCGTGGTTTCGGCGCGGAAGGAATGATGCTCCTGCCGACGGCCGACAAGGCCCTGCTCGAACCAGTTACCGATGCTCTGGCGGCCGAAGATACGGAGGTATCCGGGCCGCTCGGTCAGCGAGAAGATGCGCTCCGGATAAGGCGTGCGCAGCCACTGGAACTCCATCGGCAGCTTGGTCTCGTCAAAGGTGCGGACGATCTCACTCGGCTCCGGGTTCTTCATGGCACCAGTCGGTGACGGCACCTCGACGGAGGGCACCTGCCCGCCCTGAGCCAGATAAAGCCAACCATCCCGCCACTCGACCTTCTGGATCGACGTTTCCCGGCCAAGCGTGCAACGGCGATTGGGGGCCAGCGGACGGCCGCAGAGATGGGTGTGGTAGAATTGCCCGTCCGGCGTCTCGACATATTGCCCATGGCCGGCACGCTGGAGGGCCGCATTCGGGCTGTCCTTCGAGGTGATGACATAGAGGTTCGGATGATCCTCATACGGTCCCTCGATATTGCGTGAGCGCGCCATGGTGACCGCATGGGTATAACCGGTGCCGCCTTCCGCGCAGGTGAGATAATACCAGCCGTCGCGCTTGAAGAGATGCGGACCTTCAACCAGACCCAGCGGCGTGCCGGAATAGATGTTGCGCACCGGCCCGACGAGCTTGCCGGCCTTGGCGTCATATTCCTGCAGGACGATACCGTCGAAGGCCACATGGCCCTTCGAATGACGAGCCTCCGGTCGGTGGTTCCACTGCTGGTTCACGAACCACTTGCGCCCGTCATCGTCATGGAACAACGATGGATCGAAGCCCGAGGAGTTGACGAAGACCGGATCTGACCATTCGCCCTCGATCGTCGGCGAGGTGACGATATAGTTCGGCGCATCCTTGAACGAGCCTTCGAAGCGCTTCACATCCGTATACACCAGCCAGAACTGTCCGTCCGCAAAGGACAGGCACGGCGCCCAGATGCCGCAGCTGTCGGGATTGCCGAGCATGTTGAGCTGGCTCGGCCGTTCCAATGGGCGGCGAACGAGGGTCCAGTTCACGAGATCGCGGGAGTGATGGATCTGAACGCCGGGGAACCATTCGAATGTCGAGGTCGCGATGTAGTAGTCGTCACCGACCCGGCAGATCGACGGGTCCGGGTTGAAGCCGGGAAGAATGGGGTTCTGGATCATGTCGCTCACTTCTTCTTGCGCGCCGGCCCCTTGCGCTCGGCAGAGGCGGCCCAGAGGTTGATGTCGGCTTCGCGGGCATAGGTATCGATTTCGGCCAGTTCGGCATCCGTGAAGTCGGGATTGTCGAGGGCTGCGACGCAATCGACGACCTGCGGGGCGCGACTTGCGCCGATGAGCGCGGAGGTAATGCGGCCCTTGCGCAGCACCCAGGCAATCGCCATCTGCGCCAGCGTCTGGCCACGCTTTTCGGCGATGCGGTTGAGCGCGCGGATATTCTCGATGTTCTTCTCATTGAGAAAATCCGGGTTGAGCGACTTGTCCTGCGCCGCCCGGCTCGCATCCGGAATGCCGTTCAAGTATTTCGAGGTCAGCATCCCCTGCGCCAGCGGCGAGAAGACGATCGAGCCCACGCCGAGCTCTTCCAGCGTATCGACCAGCCCATCCTCCTCGATCCAGCGATTGATCATCGAATAGCTCGGCTGGTGGATCAGGCACGGCGTGCCGAGATCCTTGAGGATCGCCACCGCCTCGCGCGTCCGCTTCGAATTGTAGGACGAGATGCCGACATACTGCGCCCGGCCCGAGCGCACGATATGATCGAGCGCACCGCAGGTCTCTTCAAGCGGCGTATCGGGATCGAAGCGGTGCGAATAGAAGATATCGACGTAGTCGAGCCCCAAACGCTTCAGCGACTGGTCGCAGGACGCAATCACATATTTGCGGCTGCCCCATTCGCCATAGGGCCCCGGCCACATCAGATAGCCGGCCTTGGACGAAATGATCAGCTCGTCGCGATAGCCGGCAAAATCCGTCTTCAGGATGTCGCCGAAGGCGGTCTCAGCGCTGCCGGGCGGCGGGCCGTAATTGTTGGCGAGATCGAAATGGGTGATGCCGAGATCGAAGGCGGTGCGGCAGATGTCACGCTTGGTGGCCATCGGCGTGTCCTCGCCGAAATTGTGCCAGAGCCCCAGCGAGATCGCCGGAAGCTTCAGTCCGCTCTTGCCGCAGCGGTTGTATGTCATCTTGTCGTAGCGGTTTTCGGCAGGCTGCCAGGCCATGAGTATGATCCTCGAATTAAAACAGGGAAAGCCGCGCCTGTTCGGGCGCGGCTCGAAGCATTGAATGTGTGGGCTCAGCGCATCAGCGCTGCGGCCTCCTCCATGGTAAAGGGCGCGGGCTGGGTGCATTTCGTGCCGATATCGACCGAACGCTTCTCCTCCGCCGACTTGAGGATCGACAAGAGCACGTCCACGACATGCAGCGCGCGATCCAGCGAGCAGCGATGCTCGCGGCCCTCCTCATGCGCGGCCATCATGTCAGAAAGGCCGGCCGCACGATAGTTGGCGAGCATCCGCCCGTCCTGAGTCTGGAACTTCGCCTGCGTCAGCGGATGGTCCCAAAGCTCGACCGCCTCGAAGCCCTTCCCGCCGCGCTTTGCCATCTCCACCGAACCGCCGAAGAAGTTCGGGTCCGGCACATGCAGCGCGCCATCGACGCCGTAAAGCTCCATGTTCGTATGCTTGTGGGCAATGACGTCCCAGCTTCCCATGAGCGCGATATGCGCGCCGTTCTCGAATTCGAGAATGGCATGAATGTTGGTCGGCGTTGTGACCGGAACAGCCTCGCCGTTGCGCGGGCCGTTGCCGATCACACGCTCGGTACGCGCCATGTTGGCCATGGCCATGACGCGCTTGACCGGTCCCACGAGGTTCACGAGATTCGTGACGTAATACGGCCCCATGTCGAGGACCGGGCCGCCGCCCGGACGGAAGAAGAAGTCCGGGTTCGGATGCCAGGCTTCCATGCCGGCGCCCAGCACATGCGCCGTGCCGGACATGACCTTGCCGATCGCGCCTTCGTCGATCAGCTTGCGGGCATATTGATGCGCGCCGCCGAGGAACGTGTCCGGTGCCGACCCGACACGCAGTCCCTTGGCGTCGGCAATCTTGCGAAGCTCTTCGCCTTCCTCGATCGAGAGGACGAAGGGCTTTTCGGAATAGACATGCTTGCCGGCTTCGAGCACCCGCTTCGACATGGCGAAATGCGCTTCCGGGATCGTGAGGTTGACGATGACATCCACGTCCGGGTCCGCCAGAAGAGCCTCGACGGTTTCGGCGCGGACCCCAAATTCGGCAGCGCGGGCTTCGGCGGCGGCCGGATTGATATCGGCGCAGGCCACCGCCTTCAGGTTCTTGAACAGCGGGATCAGCTTGAAATAGGCGGCGGAAATGTTTCCGCAGCCCAGAATCCCAACTCCATATTCACGTGCCATGACTGCAATCCTCAATACGTCTTGAACGATGCGATCGAGCGGCTGACCATGCGCTTGAGATCGTTCGGGTTATCGTGTTCGGCGATGTAATACTTTGCCTTCGTGGTCTCGCGGAGGAAGGGCATGAGCTTCGCCCAAGGAACAACACCGTGACCGACATCGGCCCAGCCGCCCTCGTCGGTTGCCTCGCCAGCCGGTGCGATATCCTTCACATGAACGGTCACGACCTTGTTCTTGTACTTCTCGATCCAGGCAAAGGGATCGGCCTTGCCGCGCACGATCCAGGCAATGTCGGCCTCCCAGTCGAGATCCGGCGCGCCTTCGAAGATGCGGTCGAGCACGACGGAGCCGTCTTCGAGTGCCGCAAATTCGAAGTCATGGTTGTGCCAGGCGTAGCCGAAACCGGCGGCGCGATAGGGCTGACCGGCCTTCTGCAGACGACGGCCAAAGTCCGTCCAGCCCTCAACAGAGTTGGGCCGCTGGTCGGGCATCAGGTAGGGGCAGATGATGATCTCCATGCCCACAGCCTTTGCGAACGCGATCACCTTGTCCGGGTTCTGCTCCAGCGCGTCGATGGAGAAGTGGCCGGTCGGCATCGCCAGACCGTTGGCGTCGAGCTGGGCCTTGAGCGCCTTGCCGGCAGCCTCGTCGGCATCGCCATAGACGCCGCCGAACCCTTCAGCATAGGAATAGCCATTGGCGGCGAGCAGCTTGAAGACATCTTCAAGTGGCGGATAATTGCGCGAGCTGAAAAGCTGAAAGCTGAACTTTTCCATGGGGTAACTCCTCCTCGTTGTTTTGTTTCCGTTACGTCAGCCGGCATCCTTGGGCGATGCCGTCCTGCCAGTGCAAAATTAGCCGGCGTAACAGCTGTGAAGATCAAGCACGTGGAACTGCGGCGCGACAGCCAGACGGTTCGCGGGCGTGAAGATGACGGTCTTGGTTTCTCCGGCGGTCAGATCGAAGGCGTTGTCGGAATAGCGCCCCTCGCAATCGGCCTCGAGCATGATGTGCAGCGCCAATCCCTTCGCGGTGACGCGAACTTCGAAGACCCCGCCCGAGAACGATTGGACATCGACCGTAAGACCCGAAGGCTTCAGGTCCAGCGACTTGTAAGTCACCGTGGCATGATGCCCCTCGCCTGTCATGCCGTTGGCCGCGGTGAAGGACCAGAAAAGCAGCATGTTTTCCGGAATGTCGGCGCGCGCAATCGTCGCCGCCGTCACCGACCGATCGGCAGGTGCTGCGCAGTCAAAGGAGCGGAAGGGCCGCCGCTTGCCGGCGAGATCGACCAGCCAGGTCTCGATCTTGACGGACGTGTCCTCCAACGTGTCGTTGACAACGGACAGCGCGATCTCGCTCTCGTCCTCAGATGGAATGGCGGCCACGGCCACCTGCTGGAAGAAGCGGCGCGCCATGTAATGCATCGCCTTCCAGCCGCCGCCGTAGTCAAGGCTCGCCCAGGAGGCGACCGGCCAAGTGTCGTTGAGCTGCCAGTAGAGCGTACCCATGCAATGCGGCTTCAGCGACCGCCAGAAATCGACCGCAGTCCGGATCGCCAGCCCCTGCTGGATCTGGCTGAGATAGACGAAGGACGGAAAGTCCTTCGGGAAGCGGAAGTAGCGGAACATCGTGCCCGCGATCCGCTCGTTGCCGCCCGCGTTCTTCTGGTGCGACTCCATCACCGGCGAGGCGATGTTCATGTCGACCTCGTCCGCGAACTTCCGGATGACCGGCATGGACGTATAGGACTGGAAGCCAAATTCCGAGCAGAAGCGCGGGCGCACCGTCCGGTAATTGTCGAACGACTTGTTCTCGTGCCAGACGGACCAGTAATGCATGTCACCCGAACCATCGGCGTGCCACGCATCGCCGAAGTCGAGATAGCCCGACGCCGGGCTCGACGGCCACCAGATGAGATCCGGCCCCGCCTCCTTCAGCGCCACCTCGATCGTGCGGTTGAGCCGGTCATAGGAGACGAGGTAACGGTCGCGATTGTTGCGCGTGACGTCGAACCAGCCGAGGGCGCCGATCAGTTCATTGTCGCCGCACCAGAGCACGATCGACGCGTGTGACGAAAGTCGGCGGACCTGATAGAGCACCTCGTCGCGCACTTCGCTCAGGAAATCCTCGGTCGAGGGATAGATGTTGCAGGCGAACATGAAGTCCTGCCAGACCATCAGCCCCTTGGCGTCGCAGAGATCGTAGAACCAGTCCTGCTCGTAGAAGCCGCCGCCCCAGACGCGGATCATGTTCATATTGGCGTCGACGGCCGATTGCAGCAGGTCTTCGGTCTTTGCCCGACTTGTCTTGGAATAGAGCGCATCCGCCGGGATCCAGTTGGCGCCGCGGCAGAAGATCTCCCTGCCATTGATGCGGAATGCAAATCGGCTGCCGGCCTCGTCCTTGTCGGTGAGTAACTCGACCTTGCGGATACCGATCTTGCGGGAAACCCGCTCGCGCGTGGTTTCCACCGCCAGATCGTAAAGCGCCTGTTCGCCCGAGCCCGCCGGCCACCAGAGCTTCGGCTTCTCGATGCGATAGACCTGCGTGACCTTCGTCAGCCCCTCGCCGACCGAACAATCCAGCCGGTCTCGCTCGCCATCGAAGGTGAGATAAAGGGGCACGACGCCCGGCTCGAAAGCGTGAAGCGTGACGGTCACGGTGAGATCGACCGCGCCATTGTCATGATGCGTCTGCCGCGCCTCGACATGTTCGATCCGGGCCGGCTCCATGCGTTTCAGCGCAACGGTGCCGTAAAGACCGAGAGGTGCCAGCGCGATATTCCAGTCCCAGCCGAAATCGCACTGCGCCTTGCGCAGCAGATTGCCATTCGCAATCGGCGAATTCGCCTCCTGGCGAGGCACGTAGAAGGGCTGCAGCGCCTGCCGCCGCGCGCCCTCGGTCACCGAGGAGTGAATGACGATACGGATTTCGTTGCGCCCACTCTTGAGCGCATGGCTAACGTCAGGCCGATAGCGGCGGAAGACGTTCTGCGCCTCAAGCACGACGACATTGTTGATCGAAACGGTGGCGACCGTGTCGAGATAGTCGATGTCGAGATACCAACCCTCCAGGCCGGCACTGTCACCCAGCTCGAAGGTGCGTGTCAGCACCCAATCCTTCTCGGCAAGATGACGGAGCTTGTATTCATTGCGCCCGTAATAGGGATCGGGGATCAGGCCTGCCCCCTGCAACGCGGAATGCACATCGCCGGGAACCATCATGTCGACGGCAGGAAATCCCTCCGACGAGACATGCCATTCACCGGCGAGATCCACGCAATCCTTCTCCGCCCCGATCCATTTAACCGGCATCGCACTCACCCTGTCACGTTTTCAAAGGGACTGGCGGGCCGCGGCCCGCCCTCCATCTCAGACACGAACTCAGATACGCAGTTCGGTTTCAGCATCGAACAGCGATGCCAAGCTCATGTCGTAGGCAAGCTTCACCTGTGCACCCGGATTGTAGCGCCGGCTGCCGCCGATCCGCACGGACATCGACTGACCGGCGTGTTTCAGCCAGATCAGGTTGTCGGCGCCCATCGGCTCCTCGATTTCGACGACGGCCTGATGCGTGTTCACGGTCTCCGGACCATCGACGCTGATATGCTCGGGGCGCAGCCCCAGCACTGCCTTCGTCCCCGGCTGCAGCGGAGCTTTGGCCCTGTAGCCGTCGAGCATGAAGGTCACGCCGTTGGTGACGAAAGCCGGGCGGCCTTCTGCGGTCGTGATTTCACCCTTGAAGAAATTCATCGCCGGCGAACCGATGAAGCCCGCGACATAGAGGTTGTTCGGCTCGTTATAAATCGTCATCGGATCATCAAGCTGCTGGATGAGCCCAGAGCGCATGATGGCGATGCGATCAGCGAGCGTCAGCGCCTCGATCTGGTCATGCGTCACATAGATCATCGTGTTCTTGAGGTTCTGGTGCAGCCGCTTGATCTCGACGCGCAGTTCCGAGCGGAGCTTGGCGTCAAGGTTGGAGAGCGGCTCATCGAAGAGGAAGACGTCCACATCGCGCACCAGCGCGCGACCGATGGCGACACGCTGACGCTGGCCGCCGGAAAGCGCGGCCGGCTTGCGCTGCAGCAGCGGCCCGATCTGCAGGATTTCTGCAGCCCGCGCCACGCGCTTGTCGATCTCCGCCTTGTCCATGCCGGCAATGCGCAGGCCAAACGAGAGGTTCTTCTCCACCGTCATCTGCGGATAGAGCGCGTAGGACTGGAACACCATGCCGATGCCGCGATCCTTGGGCTCTTCCCAGGTAACGTTCTTGTCCTTGATATAAATCTGCCCGTCCGTCGGCTCCAGAAGGCCGGCGATGCAGTTCAGGAGCGTGGACTTGCCGCAGCCGGAGGAACCAAGCAGAACGAGGAACTCGCCATCCTTGATGTCGAGATTGAGCTTGTCCAGCACGGTGACCGCGCCGAATTTCAGCGTCAGGTCCTTGACCGAAACACTCGTATTCATTCGATTATCCCTTTACAGCACCGGCGGCGATGCCGCGCACGAACAGTTTGCCCGAGACGAAATAGACGATGAGCGGCACGAGGCCCGTCAGGATGGTCGCGGCCATGTTGACGTTGTATTCCTTGACCCCCTGAACGGAGTTCACGATGTTGTTGAGCTGCACCGTCATCGGGTAATATTCCGGGCGGGTGAAGACGACGCCGAAGAGGAAGTCGTTCCAGATGCCGGTGATCTGGATGATCATCGCCACCACGAAGATCGGCAAGGACATCGGCAGCATGATCCGGAAATAGATGTTCCAGAACCCTGCCCCGTCCACGCGCGCCGCCTTGAACAACTCTTCCGGCAGCGACGCGAAGTAGTTGCGGAACAAGAGCGTCAGGATCGGCATCCCGAAGATCGTATGCACAACAACGAGGCCCGACAGCGTGCCGTAGATGCCCACTTCACGCAGCACGATCACGATCGGATAGATCATCACCTGATAGGGAATAAAGGCGCCGATGACGAGCACGGTGAAGAAGGTCTCCATGCCCTTGAAACGCCAGTTGGCGAGCGCATAGCCGTTGATGGAGGCGATCAGGATCGAGATGATCACAGACGGAATGGTAATGCGTACGGAATTGCCGAAGCCGCGCGATAGACCGTCGCAGTTGAGCCCGGTGCAGGCCTCGGCCCATGCCTTCACCCAGGGCTCGAAGGTGATTTCGACCGGCGGTGAAAAGATGTTGCCCATGCGGATTTCCGGCATGGATTTCAGCGATGTCACGACCATCACATAGAGCGGTATGAGATAATAGATCGCGGCCAGCGTCAGCGTGCCATAGAGCACGATGTTGCGGGTCGAGAAAACGGGACGCGGGCGCTTGCCGCGCGGGCCGCCGGACAGGGTACCGGATGAGATATCCGCAGCGGCTGCCACCGTGTTGAGAGTTGCCTGATCAGCCACGCTTCTTGCCTCCGAATTCGAGATAGGCCCAGGGAATGATGATGATCGAGATGGTGATCAGCATCATGGTGGAGGCGGCAAAGCCCTGCCCCAGGTTCTGCGCCTGGAACATGTAGTCATAGACGTATTTCGCCGGCACTTCGGAAGCGATGCCGGGACCGCCGCTGGTCTGCGCCACGACGAGGTCGTAGACCTTCACGATGCCACTGGCGACAATGACGAGCGTGGTGATGAAGACGGGGCGCATCATCGGAATGATGATCAGCAGGTAGGTCTTGACCATCGGAATGCCATCGACGCGCGAGGCTTTCCAGATGTCCTCGTCAATGCCGCGAAGACCGGCCAGCATCAGCACCATGACGAGGCCCGTGCCCTGCCAGAGCGCGGCAATGAGGACCCCGTAGATGACGATGGATTGCGTATAGAGCGGATTGAAGGTGAAGCCGACCCATCCAAGCGAGCGCACAACATGCTGCACGCCGAAATCGGGATTGAGCAGCCATTGCCAGACAAGCCCGGTCACGATGAACGAGAGCGCGAATGGATAGAGAAAGATCGTGCGGAACACATTCTCAAGCCGGATCTTCTGATCCATGAAGGCCGCGAGCACGAAGCCGATGACGAAGCTGAAGATGAGCGCGAAAATGCCGTAGATCGCAAGGTTCTCGATGGACACGATCCACCGTTCCGACGCCCACAAACGCTCGTACTGGTCGAAGCCGACGAAGACGGCTCTCGGCAACAGCTTGGAATTGGTGAAGGAATAAAACACCGTCCACACGGTGCCGCCCAGGAAGACGACCAGTGCCGTCACGATCATGGGAATGGACGCAATTTTCGAATTGAGATTGCGCAATAGCGTGTTTGGCCGACGAACGACCTGGTAATCGGTCATGACTAACTCTCCTGTCGCAACCCGAGACGGGAGGGCGCAGAACGCACCTTCCCCTCACGTTTCGAATGGAGCCGCGACATGGGCCGCGACCCGGTTCGAACATGACCGGGCTGACGCTCTTCGCCCGCCCGGTCATGCCTGCAACATCAGTCAGCCTTGGAGATGATCTCGGCGAACTTCTTCTGCGCTGCTTCCGGCGTCATCGACGGATCAGCGAAGAACTGCGAGAACAGGTCTTCCTTCTGCTTCTGGCTGTCGGCCGAAAGCAGCTGGTCGGTGGACTCGATGACATTGCCCTTGGCCAGGATGTCGAGACCCTTCTTCATGCAGTCGTTGGCGGCTGCGAGGTCAACGTCGCCACGAACCGGCAGTGAACCCTTCTTCAGGTTGAAGGCAACCTGCGTGGTCGGAGCAAGCAGCGTTTCAGCGAGAGCCATCTGCGCCTTCTGCTTGTCGGCATCCTTCAGCTTCGGGAAGTAGAATGCGTCACCGCCTGTGGAGATGATCGGGTTTACACCAAGGCCCGGAAGGCAGGTATAGTCCTTGCCTGCGACCTTGCCAGCAACGGCGAATTCGCCCTGGGCCCAGTCGCCCATGATCTGACCGCCAGCCTTGCCGGTGATGACCAGATTGGTAGCCTGGTTCCAGTCCTGAACGTTCGAGCCCTTGGACAGACGACGCGCATCGTCGGCAGCCTTGAAGACCTTGGCGATTTCAGGACCAGCAGCGACCTTGGCGTCCTTGTCCTTGAACACCTTGTGGAACGTGTCCTTGCCGGCGATGGCGACCATCAGCACGTCGAACGCGCCGGCTGCCTGCCACGGCTGACCGCCAACGGCGAGCGGAATGATGCCTGCCTTCTCGAGCGCCGGACCGGCCTTCACGAACTCGTCCCAGTTCTTCGGAACCTCAACGCCGGCCTTCTTGAAGGCGTCGTTGGAAAGCCACAGCCACTGCCAGGAGTGGATGTTGACGGGTGCGCAATAGATGTGGCCGTCGATCGTGCAGCTGTCGAGCAGGCTGGCCGGACGGATGATTTCCTTCCACTTGCCCTTCTTCGCAACTTCATCGAGGTTCTGCATCAGGCCCGCCTGCACGAGCTCTTCCGCCTGACGACCGTGGTTGAACTGCGTGGCGCCCATCGGGTCACCACCGGTGATGCGGCTGACCATGATCGGACGGGCGGTGCCACCGGAACCGGCGATTGCGCCGTCGACCCACTTGTTGCCCGTTGCGTTGAATGCCTTGGCAAGCTCGGCGACTGCGGCAGCCTCCCCGCCGGATGTCCACCAATGCGTCACTTCAAGATCGGTTGCCTGAGCTGCACCAAAAGAAAGCGTCACGGATGCTGCGAGTGCAGCAGCCAGAGAACGAATATTCATGAGTTCCTCCCTCACTGAAACGTTACCGGAAAAACTTATGTCAAAGCCCTGAAACACGCAACCGACTCCGCAAAAAATTTTTTTCCCCCTCAAAATTAATCTCCATGCGTGTGCGTCTTCAAAGGCACTGGATTGTCTTACGCCCTTCGAAGCAGGAACGGGAAGACTCCATATCATGCTGATATATTTATATTTATTTCAGATAAGAGCCAGCTTCTGTTTGCGCCGCGAATTCGCGCTGCAACACAGAATTGTTGCCGCGCGAAATTCTGTGGAACCGATCGGCAAGCCGGCCAAGGAAATTATCCGCTCGACTTTCGAACTGTAACGTTACAGATTTGACGCCCGTCGTGGTCAGGTGTTTCCGCATTGACCAGATCACGCAGAAACTTAAACTCCTGTGAGTGGAAGCATGACGTCGCGAAGGAGTGGAATGGTGTCGGGTACGGATCGGGTGAACGCCGGAAAGGCGCGCGCGCCGCAAATACTGGAGGGCGAACGTCCGACGTTGAAAACGATTGCGTATCTGACCGGTCTCGGAGTGACGACCGTCTCCAGAGCCTTGAAGGACGCACCCGATATCGGCGCCGAAACGAAGGAGCGCGTGCGCCTGGTCGCGCGGCAACTCGGCTACCAGCCGAACCGCGCGGGCGTTCGCCTGCGTACAGGCAAGACGAACGTGATCGCGCTGGTGCTCGGCATGGATGCCGAGATCATGTCGATGACGGGTCGCATGGTCTATGGCATTTCGGATGTGCTGACCGGCACGCCCTATCACCTCGTGGTGACGCCCCACATCAACAGCGCCGACCCGATGGTGCCGGTCCGCTACATTGCAGAGACGGGTTCGGCCGATGGAGTCATACTGTCCCGCACCGAGCCGGACGACGCGCGCATCCGCTTTCTTGCAGAGCGCAACATTCCCTTCGTGACCCACGGGCGCACGGACATGGGCTTCGTGCATCCCTATCACGATTTCGACAACGAGGCTTTTGCCTATCAAGCCGTGCAGAGACTGGCGGCGCGCGGACGAAAGCGTATCGCCATCCTGCGCCCGCCCATGCAGCTGACCTATGCAGGTTACTCCATGGCCGGTTTTCATCGCGGCCTGAAAGACTTCGGACTTGAGGAAGCGCCCTTTGACTGGATCGATGTCGAGACGCCGGCAGCCGGGCAAAAGGACGCCGTCGAAACCTTGATGCGCTCCGGCGACGCGCCGGATGGGCTTATCTGTTGCTCCGGCAGTTCGGCCATTGCCGCCGCGGCGGGCATCGCGTCAGCCGGCAAGCAGATTGGCCGTGAGGTGGACATGGCCGCCAAGGAAGCCGCCGGGGTCCTGCCGTGGTTCCAGCCGCAGATCATCGCGATGAACGAGGATTTCACCAGCGCCGGCCGCGAGCTCGCCCGCGCACTGCTTGCCCGGATCGCTGGCGCGGACCCCGCAACGCTGCAAAGCATCGATATGTCTGCGTGGTCTGACGGGGTCTGAGGCCAAGAGCAATTCCAGCGAATGGGGTGGCCGGTTTCGCGGCCGGAATTGCGTAAAAACAAACAGATAGGCGACACCGGAGCAGACCTTATCAGGATGCAGAAAGGGCCGCATGACGCGGCCCTTTCGTCTTTCATCCGTGCGTTATCGGTCGCCGACTTATTCGTTGAGGCCGCTGCCCCAGGGACCATGGTGAAAGTCCTTCCCGTCGAGCCGATTAAAGCCGTGCGCGCCGAAGAAGTCACGCTGCGCCTGGATCAGGTTGGCCGTACCGCGCGCCTGACGGTAGCTGTCGAAATAGGACAGTGCCGAGGAGAGCGCCGGTACCGGAAGACCAGCAGTCACCGCAGCAGCCACCACGCGACGGAGCGACGGCAGCGCCTCCTTCACCATAGCCGAGAAGGCGGGCGTCATGATCAGGTTCTCAGCATCCGGCATGGCCGTAAACGCGCTGGTGATCTCGTCCAGGAACTGAGAGCGGATGATGCAGCCTGCCCGCCAGATCTTGGCAATGACGGGCATCGGCAGCTTCCAGCCGAATTCCTTCGACGCTTCCGACATGACGGCGAACCCTTGCGCATAGGCACCGATCTTGGCGGCAAACAGCGCCAGTTCCAGATCGTTGAGGCCAGCGCCGCTCGCATCGATCTTGCCCGGTGCCGAGCCGAAGACCTTTTCGGCAGCCGTGCGCTGACCCTTCATGGACGAGAGAACGCGCGCGGCCACCGCCGCCTCGATCGCCGTTGCCGGCACGCCGAGCTGCTGCGCCTCGATGACCGACCACTTGCCGGTACCCTTCTGGCCGGCCTGGTCGAGGATCATGTCGACCATAGGCCCATCGCCATGGGGATCTTTCGCCGCCAAAACCTTCTCGGTGATCTCGATCAGGTAGGAATTGAGGCGGCCCTTGTTCCAGCTGCCGAAGATGTTGCCGATCTCGGAAGCCGACTTGGACGCACCATCGCGCAGCAGGCCGTAGATTTCGCCGATCATCTGCATGTCGGCATATTCGATGCCGTTATGGATCGTCTTGACGAAATGGCCTGCGCCATCCGCGCCAAGCCAGGCGCAGCAATCCTCGCCGTTGAACTTGGCGGAAATGGAGGTCAGCACCTTCTCGACGCGAGCATAGCTTTCCGGCGTCCCGCCAACCATGATCGAGGGCCCGTGGCGCGCGCCCTCTTCACCACCGGACACACCCATGCCGATAAAGGTCAGTCCCGTGCCGTCCAGCTCCTTGAAGCGGCGGCGGGTGTCGTGGAAGTTCGCATTGCCGGCGTCGATGACGATGTCGCCATTCGTCAGGTAAGGCTTCAGGAGTTCAATCTGGTCATCCACCGGCTGACCTGCCTTGATCATGATGATGATCGGGCGCGGCGGGCGGATCGCCTCGATGAATTCTTCCATCGTATGGCAGGGAATGATGCGTCCGGCCAGATCGCCGGCCTCGGCGAAGAACTCGTCCGTCTTCTCGGTCGTGCGGTTGAAAACCGCGATCCGGTTGCCTTTTTCGGCGATGTTGAGAGCGAGGTTCGCCCCCATCACGCCCAAACCGATGAGACCGATTTCTGCCTTTTCCATGGGGATCACTCCAATGTTTTTATTGGAGCCTTTTTTGGCACTCGGCACGCCCACGGGCAAGAGCAAATCGATTAAGTTTTACGCTTCCGGGCGGTCGTCGCCATCGTCGAGGACGCGCCAGGACGAACCTTCGAGATCGTCGTATTGACCGCTTTTAAGCGACCAGAGGAAGGTGGCAAGGCCAAGCCCGCCGAGCGCCAGCGCGATCGGGATGAGATAGATCAGGACGTTCATGATGCAACCGCCGGCGTCAGCGGCGTCTCCTGCTGCTCGGCGGCGGGGACTTTGGCCGATCCGAGCGTCAACCGCATCGCGTTGGCCACCACGATGATCGACGAGGTCGACATGGCGATGGCGGCGACCAGCGGCGATGCATAGCCCAAAAGCGCCAGCGGCACGAAGACGACGTTATAGGCAATCGCCAGCGCGAAATTTTCGAGAATCAGCCGCCCTGCCCGCTTCGACACCTCGATGGCGAGCGATACGGCAGACAGGCTCTCATGCAGGAAGACGAAGTCTGCTGCCTGACGCCCGACATCCGATGCTGTCGCCGGCGCCATCGAAACATGCGCGGCGGCGAGCGCCGGCGCATCGTTGATGCCGTCGCCGACCATCAGCACCTTGTGGCCGTGGGCGGATGCCTTGTTGATCTCATCGACCTTGCCCTTTGGCGTCAGGCCCGAGCGCCAGAACCCGATTCCGAGACGCCGGGCGAGAGCCGCAACGACACCTTCGCGGTCGCCTGAAAGGATCGCCGTCTTCATGCCGCGCGCGGCAAGCCCGGTGATCAGCCCCTGCGCATCCCGGCGCGTCTGGTCTTCAAACTTGAAGACGGCAACGAGCTTGCCATCCAGCGACAGAACCGTTTCGGGGCCAGCGGCATCGCCTTCACCCGCATCGGCCGACGCAGCGCTGAGCGCGAACGCGCGGTGCCCAAGACGCCACAAGCCTTCGCGGTCTTCGGCCTCGATACCGGCGCCTGGTATTTCGGCAACAGTGGAGAAGCGCGTCACGTCACCGCTGGCCGCATCGACCAGTGCTGCCGAGAGCGGATGGCGAGAATGCACCGCAAGCGACGCGGCGGTCACCAGCGCCTTGGCGGGAACAGCGCCCTTGTTGACGAGCCGTGGCTTGCCGAGCGTGAGCGTCCCTGTCTTGTCGAAGATCACCGTATCGGTCTCCGTCAGCCGCTCCATGGCGGAACCATCCTTGACCATGACCCCGTCGCGAAAAAGACGGCCAGCCGCCACCACCTGCACCACCGGCACGGCAAGGCCGAGCGCGCAGGGGCATGTGATGATGAGAACCGCAATGGCAATCGTCAGCGCGTGCTTCCAGTCGCCCCCAAAGACGCCCCAGAAGAGAAAGGCCGCGAGCGCCAGGACATGCACCGCCGGCGCATAGATTTCCGCCGCCCGGTCGGCAATGCGCCGATAGCGCGCCTTGCCGCCTTCGGCTGCTTCCATGAGACCGATGATCTCGGCTACGAATGAGTTGCGTGCGGCGGCCATGGCCTGCACGGTCAACGCGCCGGTGAGGTTCAAGCCACCGGCCTGCAGGGCCGAGCCCTTGGCTGCTGCGACCGGCAGGCTCTCGCCGCTGACGATCGACAGATCGAGCTCGCTTGCACCCGACATGACCACACAATCGACCGGCACGCGCTCGCCGGCGGCGATCAGCAGCCTGTCGCCGGGTACGATCTCGTCGATGTTGCGATACTCGCGTCCGCCATCGGGCGTCAGCACGGTCGCCCCGCGCGGGCTCAACCGCGCCAGCCCGCTGATGGCCGAGCGCGCGCGGTCACGCATGATATGGTCGAGCGTGCGCCCGATCAGCAGGAAGAAGAGCAGTGACACGGAGGCATCGAAATAGGCCTCCTTGCCATGATGCATCGTCTCCCAGAGAGACATGGCATAGGAGAGCGAAATCGCCAGTGCGATCGGCACATCCATGTTCATGCGACCATGGCGTAGCGCGTTATAGGCGGAGGTGTAGAAGGGCCGGCCGGAATAGATGAGCGTCGGCCCGGCAATCGCGGCGGAAATCCAGTGGAACATGTCGCGCGTCGCCGCATCAGCGCCCGACCAGACCGAAACAGAGAGAAGCATGATGTTCATCGCGGCGAAGCCGGCGACCGCCATGGCGCGGATCAGGCCGTTGCGTGTCTGATCCTGCTCTTCCGCCGAAATCGAGAAGAGATGCGACTCATAGCCCGCGTCCTCGATCGCCTTGGCAATGACCGATGGGTCGGTGCGGCGACCATCGACCTCCTCCTTCCAGACACAGGTGACGCGGCGGGTGGAAAGATTGACGCGGGCACGCTCGACCTCCGGAAGCGCCTTCAGGGCCCGTTCGAGCGTCGTGATACAGGCGCCGCAGTGAACCCCCGGCACAGCCAGATCCGTCTGCCGCAGGCCGCCGTCGAGCTGACGGCTGGCGAGCCACAATTCGTCGGTCGGTGGCAAGTCGTGAAGCGCCTTTTCGGCGTCCAGGGCCGCCTCGGTGCCTGCTGCGCAGCAACTCATGTCGGGACCTACCCTTCAATCTCAACGATTGGCAAAGACGTGCACGCGGATGGCTTCATGATAAACCATCGCGCCGTTGTCATTGGTCTTCAGATCGACGATCCACTCTCCCGGCAACACCTCGTGGCTGGTCGTGAAAACCCCGTCGCCCTCGTGCTTGAGGGTCACCGTGAAGTCCTGCAACGTCCCCACGGGGCGATGGAATGACGCCACGACCTCGTCCGCCGGGACAGGACCACGCTGCGGATGCGTCAGGACATAGCGGATGCCCTCGTGGCTGGCCGTCATCTCCCCGTGAATCCCGGTTGCGGCCATCTCGCGCATGTGCTCGGCCTTGGCATTGAACTGCTGACTCGCCTTGAACGTATCGTCCGCCACAAGCCCACTCCAGGAATGGGTGGCATACCAGGCCATGGTGAAGTTGACAGCGATAATCGTTCCGAAGAACGCGATCATGATTGCCAGGAAATGCCAGCCGGTAAAGGTACCCGTTTTCTCGGTTGCCGTAGCCATCAGTGATGCTCCCTGTTCTTGACATCCGCCGGCGCGTTGAAGACGGCCTTGTAGACGTCGTGTTCGTTGCTGGACTTGTCTTCCGCGACAAAGCGGAAATGCTGCTCGTCGTCATGCAGCTGGTCGCGCGGCACGGTCACATAGACCTTCAGCGTGACAGCCTTGTCGGGATCCGCCGGAATGTCGAAGCTGCGGCTGTCGGGCTGATCCATGCCGTTGATCTTCATGGTGGCACCGTCGAGCCCTTCGAGCGAAAGCGAGATCACGCGAGGCTCGGGGATCATGTTGAGAATTCGCACGGTAAAGCCGTTGCGGATCGAACCGTCCGATTCCAGCACGAACTGCGGATTGCGGTCATGCAGCACGTTGACCTCAAGCCGGTCGCGCGACAGCAGCGCGACGAGCAGGCCGATACCGACGGCGGCCCAAACTCCCATATAGAGCAGCGTGCGGGCGCGGAAGATGATCTTCCAGTTGAAATGCTTGACCTTGTCGTGGAAATGCCCGTCGGCATCGCGCACGATATTCGGATTGATCGAATGCGCGCCGTTGCCGGTCGCCAGCGCCATGTTGCCATTGTAGTCGGCGAGCGTCGCATAGGAGATCAGTCCCTTGTCGCGGCCGAGCTTTTCCATCACGCCATCGCAGGCGTCGATGCAGAGCGCACAGGTGATGCATTCGAGCTGTTGCCCGTCGCGAATGTCGATGCCCATGGGACAGACGACGACGCAGGCGTTGCAATCGACGCAGTCACCGGCAACCTTGCCCTCCGCGGCAGCCTTCTTGGTGCCGTGCGTGCGGGGCTCGCCGCGCCAGTCGTTATAGGTGACGGTCAGCGAATTCTCGTCGAGCATCGCACCCTGGATGCGCGGCCAGGGGCACATGTAGGTGCAGACCTGCTCGCGCATCAGCCCGCCAAAGACATAGGTCGTGGCTGTCAGGATGCCGATCGTCATGTAGGCGACGGCAGGCGCCTGGAAGGTCCACAGATCAAGGAGCAGCTGCGGCGCATCAGCGAAGTAGAAGATCCACGCACCACCCGTTGATACACCGATGGCCAGCCAGATCGCGTGCTTGGAAACGCGCTTCCAGACCTTCTCGAAGCTCCACGGAGCCTTGTCGAGCTTCATGCGCGCGTTGCGATCGCCTTCGATGAAACGCTCGACCACCAGGAACAGATCGACCCAAACCGTCTGCGGACAGGTATAGCCGCACCATGCGCGGCCAACCGCCGACGTGATGAGGAAAAGCCCGAAGCCGGCCATGACCAGCAGGCCCGCGACGAAGAAGAACTCCTGCGGCCATATCTCGATGAAGAAGAAATAGAAGCGGCGATGCGCCAGGTCGATCAGGATCGCCTGATCGGGGGCAAACGGTCCGCGATCCCACCGGATCCAGGGACCGAGATAGTAGATGCCGAGCGTGACCAGCATCACGATCCACTTGAACTGTCGAAACCGCCCTTCCGCCCGCTTCGGAAAGATCTTCTTGCGCGCCTCGTAAAGCGGCTTTCTGACCTTCGCGGAGTTGACCGGCTCGGCGTCGTGCCGAACAACCTCTTCGGCCTGTGCAGCAGCCTCCTTCTTGGGCTGGTCGGCAGTGTAGATGTTCATGGCTGGAAATCCCGATTCTGATATGTGCCTTTTCACATCCCGGGCGCAGAACAACCTTGACTTAAGTCAAGCATGGACAAACTGCCGCAACGGAACTGCAGGCTTGAAACGAAAAAAGCCGCGCCTCTTTGAAAGGCGCGGCAAGCGGCATGACAAACAGGTTATCATGCTGGAGAGATCGTGCGCCTCCGGGCCTCGCCCGGAGGCGAATTCTTACTCGCCACCGCCGAGCGAATGGACAAACACGGCCAGTTCCTTGACCGTCGTGTCGCCGAGACGGACCGTCCAGGCCGGCATGACGCCATGCTTCGGCTTGGTGATCTGGGCGATGATTGCAGCCTCGCCCGAACCCTTGAGCCAGATGGCGTCGGACAGGTTGGGCGCGCCAAGATC
>DATMTA010000146.1:0-61329 GCA_035565055.1 Ensifer sp. | reverse complement strand
GGCAAGGTGCAGATCTGCACCTTGCCGAGCTGGCCGTGCCAGCCGCGGCGAAGCTTCCCTTGCCGCCTGCCGCTCGCAAGCGGCACCTGAAAAAGGGGAAGCCGGCTCAATGAGCCGGCCCGTATTCGAAGGGATCGAATTCGGCGATAGTCTCGACTTCGCCGTCATCGAGTTCGTCGCTCGGAAGAACGCCGAACTCGTTTCCGGACCTAAAGAGCGTGACCGGGACCATCAGGGTCCGGGCGAGTGCGAAAGCGTGGCGTTGAGCGAGTGCAAGATCCTGTGCCATGCGAGAAACCTCCGTCCGGAGCAGGCCGATCCCGCTCGATGGCTCCTCGAAGGACCAGGGACGGTCGCGATCACCGCTTGAGGCGAAGGCCCAAGCGGCCGCAGCTTGCTAGCGGACCCTCAACGGGTTGATCGGCGGAGATCCGGACCTGGTCCAGGACGCCATCCATAAAGAGCGGGATTGGTTTGCTTTGGGCGGGCCAGGCGGTTTTCCGGCACAGATCTTTCGTCGGTTCCGCTGCGACAGCCACGACCCGGCGTTCCTTCCCACACGCATCATGCAGGTTCTTAGCGGCGACCTGCGTCTTCCTGATGGGCAATCGCCTTGACAACCTCGAAGTCCATCGCGGCATATGGTTCGATGCGGGCGACTTCGCTGGCGACCTTGGCCCAGTGCCAGTATTCTCCGAGATCACCGCGCGCCCGGCAGCGAAAGGCCCTTCGCTGCGCCTCGTAATAGGCATTGATCGGGTCCGATGCGGCAAGCCGCCTGGCATCTTCCTGCCAGCGACGGCGGATCGCGCGACGATGTTCGATCCATTGCCGTAAGAAGCCGATCATGGCCGGCCCTGCCGCGACGCCAGAAGCTCTGATCGGGGGATCCAGATCGCCGAGGTCTCGTCACCGAACGGCACGGCGGTTCCTTCGAAGACGCATATCCCGACCCAGGCGCAGATGACTGCGTCCAGCATGTCCTCAAACGCTTTCAACTGCCACGATGGAGCCGCGAATGGAGGAAGCCCTAAGACGTTGGAAGCGCCCGGCATTTCCTGG
This sequence comes from Ensifer sp., assembly GCA_035565055.1. GTDB lineage: Bacteria > Pseudomonadota > Alphaproteobacteria > Rhizobiales > Rhizobiaceae > Ensifer_A. Next base: position 60,267 of record DATMTA010000146.1, on the reverse strand, counting down.
TCAAGGCAGGCGACGATCGCCCGCCAGGTTTCGAAGAGTTTGTTGCGCCGATCGGCGGGGTTTTCCGTTGGCCAGTAATTGCGGGTCTTGCCCTGCTTGTAAGGCAACCGCTTTTCGGCGCGCATCAGTTCGACCAGGGCTGGATGCGGGTAGACCTCCAACAGGCCCGGCACACCAACCTCTTTCGTCAGCAGTCCGTATCCGCAATGCCCGAAACCGCCCCTCAGATCGTCGCTGATCTTGCCGGGCCTGATCGCACTCGGCGTGTGAGTGCTGCAATGACGGGCGCCATAGGCTGCCGAAACCAGATTATCCGAAACTCGCCGCGCGGTGATCGGCTGGAGAGAAAGGGGCATATCCACGGCAACAAGATCGACAGGAGCGCCGGCGATCTTCCCGGCGGCAGCAAGAAGAGCTGCAGCCTCCGCCACCGAGCCGGAAGGACGGGACGTGTAGATCAGATCCTCTTCGGCCTGCGCCAGGAGGTGACGATAGGACGATCCCGCGAAGATCAGGCGCCAATTGCAGGCCGTGGAGGAAACCACCGCGACGCCGCTCGGCTGTGTCGCGGTCCAGGCTGCATCAATACCCAGAATGGTCGTCATCGCCTCTCCCGGCCATTCAAACAGCCCGGAAGCGATCAAACGCCGTCAGATACTTGACCGGTGGATCGGCATCCCAGCGATAGATCTCCATCCGCAGGAAATGCAGCTCCTCCTCGAGCTTCTCTTCCGGCAGTTCAACCCACCAGGATTTCGGGCGGCCGTCGGAGCCGTCGGACCAGCGATAGCCACGCGCCTTGAGATAATCCTTCATGTCGAATGGGGAACTTTCAGCGTAGATGCGAACCCGTGATCGCTGGCTGACCTGATAGAGCTCCGCAAATGGCGCTACGATCGAATCGGGCCGTGTCTGCCCAAGCACTTCTAACAGCGCGAAACAATCGTCGACTGCCCGGTGCCCATCGTGAAAATATCCCGACTGGCCGATCAGATAGCCCAGCTTGCTTCCCTCGAAGCCGCGCGCCGGCCAGTCGATCTCGGAGACCGAGCAGGCCCACGCCTTATGGACGAAGATCGGCGAGAAGGCTTCGCAAAAGGGCCGGTCGAAACCGGCATTGTGGGCAATGAGCAGGTCGGCCGGCTCGATGAGGGAATTGAGCCGCACAACGTCGATCGTCTGGCTGGCGACCATGTCATCGGTGATCCCGGTCAGGCGGGTGATTTCGGGCGGGATAGGGACAGTCGGCTGCTGGAGCCCACCATAGACGCCCGTGACATCGCCGATATCGCCAGCTTCATTGAAGGTGAAGGCTATCACGCCGATTTCGATGATCTCGTCGGAGCGGTGGTTGAGGCCGGTGGTCTCGGTGTCGAGGATCACACCCTGCCGTGGAAATTCGGACCGAGCATGCTCGACAACTGGTCGGGGCAAGAGCTTTCGCAGGACGCGATAATTGCCGGTCGCTTCCAGATGGCGGGCCATCGCTTCGTCATCCAGACCAAGATCCGCCTGCTCTCCCTTGGCACCGACGTGCGACCTGGCTACCTTCGCGGTCGCAGGCGCGACGGCCGGGGCGAAGAAATCGAGTTGTGACGCCATCATGCTCCAATCGAAATGCACCGATGGACCGCACCATACTTATCGGGCTGCGGAGAGGCAACGATAGCCCTATATGTGAACCTAGGTCTTGAAGGGATCAGAACCCTCGCCCCGAGAATTAGTCCGCCAAGCTATTGAAAATCCAGACGGTGTATGCAAGCGGAGCGTGGGTTGTAATGTTGCGTTAAATTATGCAACTTTTGCTCCGGTGAACACCCACAAGTATTGAACCCAAGTCACTGCGGAAAGCGGCCCATCTTGCCTCCTTGAAGAACATGGACCGACGACCCGCCGTAACGACTGACTAAGTCTCAGAGGATCAAATCATGGACTTGTGAGATCGATGCAAGTGCTTCAGTGCACAAGCACATCCCCCAGCACCAGGATCCGGAAGCGGCAACGCGGCAATTCAGTGTTTCTCAGAGAATATTCTCACTCACCTCGCCTACACAGCGGGATGGGAAAACGCGCGTACCGATCCGGCCAGCCATTACAGTTCGAGCTTTAAAGCCTCATCCATTTGTGCAGGTACTGAACAGCAGATTAGTGCCTCACCAGCTGATACGGCACAGCCAGGCTCTGATTGATAGCTGACGGCACCCTTGACAATCTTCGTTCGGCAATCGCCGCAATTGCCTGCTCGGCAGCCGTAGACCGGACTGAGTCCGAGCTGCTCGGCGACTTCCAGCAACGGCCCCCTGCCTGGCTGCCAGAGTGTCTCTTTTCCCGACCGAGTGAAGACGACGCGGATCGGAGCCTTGGCTGCAGGCTTGGGCGGCAGAGAGGACGAGTAAACACCTGGATCTCGCTTCAGGCCGGAAGGGCCAAACTGCTCTGCATGTATTCGACCGTCTGGGATATTTAGTCCGCGCAGCCCGTCATATATGGATTGCATGAAGGAAGATGGTCCGCAGATATAGAAATCATAGTCGTTAAATGGCAAATGTGTCTTCAACAGCGTCATGTCGATGCGACCGACCGCATCAAAAAGACCTTCGTCCTCGACATCGGGCGCTCCGAGCACCCGGATATCTTGAATTGTCCCTTCACTACGCTCAACCAGTTCGCCGATTTCGCGATCAAACGCTCTTTCAGCAGAGACATGCGACGACCGAAACAGCCAGATTCGCCGCCGATAGCGCGTCCTGTCGCCAGTTTGGACAACATGGCGCAACATGGACAGCAACGGCGTGATCCCGATGCCAGCAGCGAGGAGAACGGCCGGCCGGTTGCGTTCCATCGGGTCGATGGTAAACGCTCCGACCGGTGGTAGTGCCTCGATTTCGTCGCCTTCACGCAGTGCGTGCAAGAGCGTTGATGCCCTCCCCTCACTCTTCACGCTCAATCTGTAGAAGCCATCCGATGGAGCACTGGATATTGTATAGCTCCGACGAAGCGTGTCTGCCCCGTCCCTCATTCTGATTGGCAGATGCTGGCCCGCAAGGTGGGGAATGACAGCTTCTTCATCGACTGGTGCAAGGTGAAGCGAACGGACGGTGGAACTCTCCCGAATGGCCTGCTGCACGCGGAAGCGCCGCCACGTCTTTGGCTGGGCTGCTATCTTTAAGCGGCTGGCGGCCTCGCTCCATCCGCCTGTCATCAAACTGTTCGGTGACATACCGCCTTCGAGAAAGCTCCACCGCAGCGGCAAGGCGTCTTTGCGCAGCACCACCTTCTCGGGCATCACGCGCCATAGACGTTCGGCGCCCTCGAATGCGGCGATTTCGGGTGAATCCAATATGACGTCTACGCGGCCTGCGATCTGCAACATGTCGCCCGTCTCATGATCCACGAACAGAAGCCCGGCGCGGGGATTGACTATGAAATTGCCGAGTGTGTTGAAGAACTGGTTTCCATTGAAGTCCGGCACGGTTAGGCCACCATCGGCATCCACGCGGACGAAACCGGGTCGGCCGCCCCGATGGGAGACATCCACCTGCCGTCCCTCACCCTCGTGCTCCACATATGAGGCAACGAAGAGGGTGTCGGCAGCGGCGATGAGACCCCGTGCATGTGCGTCTAGCCCATTTGAAACCAGCGCCTCGGAACGCCTCGGCAAAGCCGGATCGCGCACAAAGCTGAACTGCCGATTTTGGATGTATCGCGGACAGTTGCCGAAGCTCTGCCCCACTGAAACGGAAAAGCGGTCGTTACCACTGCGGATGACAGTGCCGTTGAGCCGATTGCGCCGGCGCGTAATGAGATCGACGCCAACCAGACCGATCGGCTCCCCATTGATGATCCCGGCTTCGGCCGGATCATCCGGATCGCTCGCGGCATTGATGTCCAGCGTCAGAGGATCGGGCGAATGCAGAAAGCCTGGCCGTCCGCTACGGATCGTCGCCCATGGCATGCCATCACGATCGACAGATCCGATCACGATGAAGGGCAGAAGCGGATAGAACTCCCGGTGCTGATCGAGCAGGAAGGTGCGCAGGACCCGGCGCCCGACGGGGTCCATCTGCTCGACCACACCGACGTGCCGCTGCAACCGCAGTTCACCCGCATGCCACGGTGACGATGGTGAGGATTCTTCAGCAGGCATCGGTCCCTCCTTTGGGAAAGCAGCCGGAACCAAGGTCCCGGCCGCGAGATTGTCTCAGGCTGCGAGGCCGACCGGCGTTTTGGGGAAAGGGACGAAACCGGGCAAAGCTTCAATCCGCGCCAACCACTGGAGAACATGCGGATGCGCTGCCAGGTCGACATTGCCTTCCGGGGCGCCAGCGATGTAGCTATAAAGTGCGACATCCGCGATCGTCGGCGTTTCGTCGATGATGAAGGGGTGATTATCAAGCTCCGCATTGATGAGGGCAAGAACCCGGTGAGCGCGTGCGATCACCTCCTCGGCCCGGAAATCTGCCCCGAAGACCGTAACCAATCGCGCCGCGCATGGTCCATAGGCAATCTCTCCGGCCGCGACGGATAGCCACTTCTGGATCTTCGCGGTGGAAGCCAGATCATCCGGCAGCCAATCTTTGCGTCCGAGCTTCGTGGCGACATAGACCAGGATGGCATTGGAATCGTTGACGACGACATCGCCATCTTCGAGCACCGGCACCTGCCCGAACGGATTGAGCTTCAGGAACTCGGGAGTCTTGTGTTCGCCATGCGCCAGATCAACGTCGACAATCTCAGCTTTCACGTTGAGCAGAGAAAGGAAGAGGCGGGCGCGGTGCGCATGACCCGAAAGTGGAAAGTGATAAAGTTTCATCGCTGGCTCCCTTGAGATCCGGACACCATCATCCGGCGATGGCAGAAAGCTAGCGGCATCCATCTTTTCGTAGTAGATTTCCATTTCTGTAGTCATCCTCTCGTTTTATGGAAGGTAGATATGGATCGGCTTGATTCCATGGCGGTGCTGCTCTCTGTCGTGGAGCATGGCAGCCTTTCCGCCGCGTCACGCGCAATGCACTCGCCGCTCCCGACAGTCAGCCGCAAGATCGCCGAATTGGAGGCTCATCTCGGCGTGCGCCTGATCACTCGCACCAGCCGCCGGATTCTGCTCACAGAGGCCGGGGAGAGTTATGTCGCGGCAGCACGCGAGATTCTCGAGCGAGTGGAAGAAGCCGAACGCCGTGCCACAGGAGAATATGCGGCGCCGAAGGGTGATCTGACCATGACGGCGCCGATTGTCTTCGGCCGCCTGCATGTGCTGCCGGTGATCACGGACTTCCTGAAAGCCTTTCCGGATATCAACATTCACCTGACGCTGAGCGATCGGACGGTCAGTCTCGCTGACGAACATATCGATGTTGCTCTGCGCATCAGCGCGCTTTCAGACAGCAGCCTGATCGCGATCCGTCTGGGTTCGATCCGCACCACGACCTATGCCAATCCCGACTATCTGAAGCGGTACTCCCGTCCCTCAAATCCTCACGACCTCAAGGACCATGATTGCATCGCCTTCAACGGAGTACTGTCAACGCGGTCATGGACGTTCCGCGACGGGGCAAAGGAAGTCGAAGTGCCGATCCGGACGCGCCTTTCCGTCAACACGGCAGAAGCGGCGGTCGATGCTGCAGCCGCCGGTCTCGGAATAACACGCGTCATGGCTTATCAGGCGAAGCGAGCAGTCGATGCCGGCTTGCTGGTGCCGCTGTTGGAGACTTTTGAACCGAAGGCGTCGCCGGTTCATCTCCTCCACATATCGGAGGGCCTGATGCCGCTCAAACTCAGAACGTTCCTCGACTTCGCAACGCCGCGACTGAGGGAATTGTTGAGATAGAGTAGGGCTTTGCCACATACAAAGGTTTTGTGAACGCCTTGAAGGGATACGGTCCTGATACCCATAACTCCGGCATCATCGAAAAGACGTATCTATACGGTTTTTTCTTACAAAAACGTCCTTGCCTTCTTTACGGCAGAAATTTGATCAAACTTGACTGCCGACTTCGTCGTTTCGAAATTGAGGCGCCGATCCACGAACGAGTTGCTCACCCTGAGCAACTCGTATGCGCGCGTCTTTGACAGCAAGTATCACACGACAGTAGCAGCGTTAGGCATCGACATCTGCTTTGATGGACTTCAAAGCAGCAGCCGCTGCAGCCTCGATATGGGCGACGCAGAGACGGTAGGCACGCTCTTCGTCGCGCGCTTCCAGCGCGTCCAGAAATTCACGCAGCTCCCGGATCGACTGCTTGGCGCGTTCGGAGCTGGACAGAGAGACGACGCGGAGTTGCGAAGCCCGAGTATGGATGCGCTTCAGCATGTCGGCAGCGATGTCGTTCCCGGCACCTTGCAGCAGAATATCGTAGAATTGCGTCTTGGCTGCGATGAACGCTTCCGCCGAAAAGTCTTCGTAGACATCCGCAAGATGATTGACGCTCTGTCGCAACGCCTTGATCTCCACATCGGAGGCATTGCGGGCAAAAAGCCGCGCGGCGAGCCCTTCAAGCGCTGCCCTTACCTCATAGATCGATCGCGCAACTTCCGGCGTCACGACACTGACGCTCAGACCCTTGTTGGGCTGCAACGTAATGAGGCCATCGGCCTGCAGCTCGCGCAAGGCCTCTCGCAGCGAGGTCCGCGACACGCCCAGCATTTCGCAAAGCTCACGCTCGATCAGTCGCGCGCCCGGCGGAAACCTGCCCGTGGCGATCGCCATGCGCATCCGCTCGGCGACCTGCTCCCTGAGGCCCGGCAGGCTTTGCACGCGGAGCGAATCGTCTGCGACGCTTCTGATCAATGACATTCCAATTCCCCGTTTCGGCTGGCAAAACGCTCCTGCCGTATGATTGCGACGCAGAGCGCCGATATGGGGAAAGCATTTCATATTGTCATGTTGTATGTCAATGTACAACGCTCAGGATTGCATGAGACCCAATTCTGAGTTGTCGAAAGACGACGCCGAATCGGTCAGAGAATGCGTGCTCCTGCTTCCGCCGCGAAACGGTCTGCCCCGCCCGACCACTCGATGGCACCATGCTCGATCAGGTAGATCCGGTCGGCATGACGCGAGGCGAAGGTCATGTTCTGCTCCGCGATCAGCAGCGACAGTTCGCCGGACTGGCGCAGCGCTTCGATCGATTGCGAAATGACGTCCATGACGATCGGCGCAAGGCCGAGTGTCGGCTCGTCGATCAGCAGCAGCCGCGGCTTCATCATCAGCGCGCGGCCGATGGCCAGCTGCTGCTGTTCGCCGCCGGACAGCGTGCGGGCAAACTGGCTCCGTCTTTCGGCCAGGCGCGGGAAGATGGTTTCGACGAATTGAAGCCTCTCCTTGCGATCGGCTGCCGTCAGATGCATGCCGCCCATGTTGAGGTTTTCCAGCACGCTCATGTCGCCGAAGAGCTCGCGCGTTTCCGGGCAGAGCACGATGCCCGAGCGCGCGATCTCATGCGCCGGGGTCCCCTTCAGCGGCTTGCCGGCGAAGCTGATCTCGCCGTCCGCACCGACAAAGCCGGTGATGGCGTTGAAGAGCGAGGTCTTGCCCGCTCCGTTGAGACCGACGACAGCCGTCACGCCCTTGTCGACCACATCCAGCGACACATCAGACAGCGCCTGCGCCTTGCCGTAGCGCACGGTTAGATGGCTGACGCTGAGTATCGGCGTGCCTGTGGCCTCAATCCGGGTATCCTGACCCGTCTGGTCGTTTCCGGCGCCACCCAGATAGACGCGGCGCACGTTTTCATCCGCCAGCACGACATCCGGATGGCCTTCCGCGATCTTCTGGCCCGAACTCATGGCGACGGCCCGATCGACCAGCGCGCGCACGCTGCGCACATTGTGATCGACCAGAATCAGCGCCCGGCCATCGCTGCGGAGATTGCGGATGAGATCGGAAAACTCGCGCACTTCGGATGCGCTGAGGCCCGCAAACGGTTCGTCGAGCAGCAGGAGTTGCGGATCGCGCGCCAACGCCTTGGCAAGCTCCAGCCGGCGAAGGCCCGCGAAAGGCAGTTCGGACGGCCACTTGTCCTGCTCGCTCTCCAGCCCGACGAGGCGAAGGGCGGCCAGAGCCTTGTCGCGCTGCTCGGGCGAGACGCGCAGGTTCATCAGCCGGTTCGGCAGGCAGGCGATCAGAACATTCTGCAACACCGTCTGCTGCTGCAACGGCCGCGAATGCTGGAACACCATGCTGACGCCGCGCTCGGCAATGCGGTTGGGGCTCCAGCCGGCGGCATCCGTGCCGTCCAGCAGGATCGACCCGCCATCGGGCCTGTGCAGGCCCATGACCATGGACATGGCGGTGGATTTGCCGGATCCGTTCGGCCCGATCAGGCCGAGGATTTCGCCCTTCTCGACGGCAAAGTCGAGCCGGTCGACGGCGCGCAGGCCGCCGAATGTCTTGGTGATGCCCGAGGCTTCAAGAAAGCTCATGCCGCTCTCCTTTTGCGCAGAACCGCTGCCAGACCGAGCAATCCGCCGGGCAGGAAGAAAAGGACGAAGAGTGCGAGCAGAGCAACGGACATTTCGCTCAAGGGTCCGCCGAGCGGCCGCAGATATTCGGAGGCCGCCACCATGAAGATCGCGCCGAGGATCGGCCCGAAGATCGTCCGCCGGCCGCCGATGATCGCGGCGATGATGATCTGCACGCCGACGGCACCATCGACGAAGACGTTGGTCGAGGCCGTGCCGAGATAGAAGACCATGAGCGCGCCGGCGAGACCGGAAAAGAAGGCGCTGATGCAGAAGGCTGCGAGCTTGTACTTCACGATGTTGAAGCCCTGCACCTGCGCGTTCACCGGATCCTGACCTATCGCCTCAAGGATAAGGCCAAAGGGCGAGCGCACCAGAAGATGCAGGATCGCGGCGGTGATGGCGGCGGCACCCAGCGCGATATGGAAATTGGTGGCGCTGTCGATGGCAATCACGTCCGGCACCGCAATGCCGATCTCGCCGCCGGTCTTGTCGGAAAACAGGATGATGAGCTGACGCATGATGAGCACGGCGACCAGCGTCACCAGCCCGAAATACGGACCGCGCAGACGCAGCGCCGGGAAAGCGAGAAGCGCGCCGGCAATGACCGCAGCTCCTGCCCCCGCCGCCACGCAGAAGAGCGGCGTGGCAATGCCGTTGCTCGACATCATGGCGGCGGTATAGGCACCCGTGCCGATGAGGAAGGTCGCGCCGAAATTGGCCTCGCCGGCATAGCCGAACAGCAGGTCCCAGTTCATGGCATAGACGGCGAAGAAAAGGCCGAGCGTCAGGATGCTGAGCATATATTCCTGCAGGCCGACATAGGGGAGCAGAGCCGCCAGCGCCGTCAGAACGGCGAGGATCGCAAGACGCGCCCAGGTGGGGAAATGGTCTTTCATGGTCTCAACGCCTGCCGAAAAGGCCCTGCGGGCGCACGTAAAGAACGATGATCAGGATGACGAGCGCCGGCAGGCCGCGCAGCGAAGGACCGATCATGTAGGCGGTTGCGGTCTCGATGAAGCCGATCAGGTTCGCCGCAATCAATGTGCCGCCGACGCTGCCGAGCCCGCCGAGAACGACGATGGAGAAGGCCGTCGCCGTCAGCTCCATGCCGCCCGAGGGAGACACGCCGAGGATCATGGCAACGAGCACGCCGGCAAGGCCGGCTAGACCTCCATAGATCGCCCAGACGACGAGATGGACGCGGTTGAGATTGACGCCACAGAGCACCAGCGCCTTGGGGTTCATCGAGGCAGCCAGAATCGTCTGGCCGGAGCTGGTCTTCGAGACGTAGAACCAGAGCGCCCCGATCACCAGCCACGAGAACGCCGCCACCAGCACGCTCGAAATCGGCGTGCGGACACCGAAGATCTCCACAATTCCGGGAACCAGCTGAGGAACGCTAACCGGCACGTCACCGAACGTAAAGGCCAGTCCCTCCTGCAGGATGATGGTCCAGAGCAGCGTTGCCACCAGCATGAAGACATGTTCGTCCGTCGTGGAAAGCTTCATCATCGTCTGCAGCGGGCGGATGATGACGCCATAGGTCACAAGTCCCACCACCATGCCGGTCAGCGCGCCAAGCCCGATGGCCGAGAACGGGTCTACGTGACCCGTCCCGATCAGATACCAGGCCATGATGCCCGCCGTCGCCAGCGTCGTGCCGTGGGCGAGATTGAGGATCCCGCTGACACCGTATAGCAGCGTGAAGCCGGTCGTGGCCAGCGCATAGATGGCGCTGATCAGCACACCGCTGACGATCAGTTGTATAAGCATTTTGGAACCTGTTCAGCGTCGTTGAGCAATCGAGCGGACGTGGAAACCAGGTTCACGTCCGCAATTGCTTCAAGCCAAGAAATGGAGTGGCGCTTATTGCGCCGCCTGCTTCACGAAGGCCGGGAAGACGAGCTTGCTTTTGGCCACATCGGCCGGCCAGACGGTGACCTGCTTGCCGTCCTGCCACTGGATTGCAACGCCGGTCACATAGCCGGGGCCGAATTTCATGTCGTGGGTCAGCGGATCGTTCGGGCCCTGGAAGACGATACGGCCACTTGCCCCGACATAATCGGTCTTTTCAAGCTCGGCGACCATGGCATCCGCATCGGTCTTGCCGGCCTTTTCGATCGCGTTCTTGAGAACATAGATCGCATCGTAGGTGGCAAAGGAGTGGGCAGCGGCGGTCGTGTTGAAGCGCTTCTGGTAGGCTTCGCCGAAGGGAACCGTCTTCGGCGTCAGCGCCGAATCCAGCGAGGCCGCCGTGAAGGTCGTCAACCCTTGCGTCGCGCCGCTTGTTTCCTTCCAGAAGGCGCTCGCGCCGGCCTGCGCATTATAGCCCATCAGCAGCATGGGAACCTGCTGGTTTGCCCATTGCACAACCGGCTTGTTGCCGATGATACCGACGCCGGTCACGATCACCTGAGCCTTGGTTGCCTCGATCTTCTGGAAGATCGGGGTGAAGTCGGTCGTGTCTGTTGCGACCTTGATGCTGTCGGCAAGTGTCAGGCCGTTCTTCGGAAGGCAGTCCTTGAGATATTCGTCAAAGCTCTTCGTCCAGGCCGCATCCTCGGTCATCAGTACGGCGCTCTTGTAGCCAAGCTGCTTCACCGCGAGATCGCTGACCGACTCGCACACACCCGCAGCCGAGGAACTGGCCGGGAGAATGGTGCGGAAGACATATCTGTAAGCCGGATAGTTGTCATGCACGAGCTTGCCGACCTGATCGGCGCCGGCGCCCGTGACGATATACGGAACCTTCAGCCGCGCCGCCCAGGGCGTCAGCGTGATGGCGATTTCGCTGAGGAACGTGCCGACCATGGCGCTCACATGGTCCTGGCGCACGGCGCGCTGGAAGGCGAGCGTCGCATCGGACGCCGAGCCCTGATCGTCATATTGCACGATCTCGAGCTTGCGGCCGTTGACACCGCCGGCGGCGTTGATTTCCTCGACCGCCTGCGTCGCGCCGTTCAGAATGGCCGCGCCATTGATCTGCGCGAACTTGGCCATCACGCCGATCTTGATCGGACCTTCATCCGCTGCCTGCACTTGCGAAGCGGCAGCCATCGCGATCAGCGACGCTCCGATCACCAGACGCGACAAGGTTTTCCTGCGTTCAATCGTCTTCATGGTTTCTCCTCCCCATTTCGATCTAAGGTGTCACACCATATCATTGTATGACAAACTGTCAATTAGATAAGCTACCCTTCATATGGGGATTACCGCAGCGAGCGCATGTTCCGCGCAGGCGATGTCGGCCTCTTCCGGGCCGCCGGAAACGCCGACCCCGCCGGCTGTCTGGCCTTCGACCCGAGCCGGTATTCCTCCACCCCATACCAGCAGCCGGGAGCGGCTGGCGAGACCGAGCCGGAGCGCCGGGCTCGAATCCATATGGGTGAAAAAGTCCCTGGTCGCGGCACCGGTCACGGCAGCGGTGTAAGCCTTGTCGAGCGCAAACTCGGCAATGGGAGCGGGCACGCCGTCCATGCGCAGCAGCGCGAGCGGCGCGCCCTCCTGGTCCACCACGGCGACAGCGATCCTGATGCCGTCGGCCTCGGCCTTTGCGATGGCTACGTCGGCGATGCGCCACGCCGCCTCCAGCGTCAGGCTCGATTTCTGCAACACAAGTGTCATTCCCATTTCCTTTTCGATGGCGCGGTTCGTCAGGCAGCCTTCAACCGCGTTCTGCTCCGGATCAGATCGGCGGCACGCTCGGCAATCATGATCGTTGGCGCATTGGTATTGCCGCTGACCATGGCCGGCATGACGGAGGCGTCGACGACATAGAGATTTTCAAGCCCGCGCACCGTGAGATCGGGTGTGACCACCGCGTCACTGCCCGTGCCCATCCGGCAGGTACCGACCGGGTGATAGACGGTCTTCACATAGCTGCGGACATAATCGGCCAGTTGCTCATCAGCCTCGTCGGGAACACCGCCGATGGCATATTCTGCGCCCAGAAGGCTCGCCAGCGCCGGCGAACGCGCGATCTTGCGGCAGAGCTTCAGCCCCTGGACGAGCGTCGCCACATCCGCCGGATCGGCAAGCGCGTTGGCGACAAGCTTGACCTGAGCATTCGGGTCCTTGCCGTCAAGCAGAACCTGCCCACGCGATTTCGGTCTGAGGTCGCAGGGGCTGATAGAGAAGAAATGTCCGTGGGGGGCGGCACGGACGTGATCCGGCACGAAGATCGGGAACGAATGGATTTGCACATCGGCGCGCCCGTCGCCGTCGAGATCGGCAAAGGCGGCCGTTTCGCCGACATTGGAGGTCAGGAGGCCGGTGCGGAAAAGCAGCCATTGTAGCCCGTGGCGCAGCGCATTCAGCCCCTTGTCCTGCCCCAGCAGGCTGATCGGCTGGCGCGTGGCATAGTAATTCGGGATCTGCAGATGGTCCTGGAAGTTCTGGCCGACACCGGGCAGGTCATGCAGCACATCGATGCCCTGCGCCTTGATATGTGCGCCCGGCCCGATGCCGGAAAGCATCAGCACCTTGGGCGAACCGAGCGTCCCTGCCGAAACGATCATGCCGCGCCGCGCCGATGCCTCATGGGCCTCGCCACCCTGAAGCCAGCGGACGCCCTTTGCCTTGCCACCATCCAGAACAATACGCTCGACGGTCGCCTCAAGCTGCAGCGTGATGTTGCCGCGCGCCATGGCCGGGCGCAGATAGGCCCGCGCCGTGCTCGCCCGTTCTCCACCCTCCTGCGTCACCTGGAAATAGCCGACGCCGAGCTGCGATGCGCCGTTGAAGTCCTGATTGTAGGTCAGGCCTGCCTGCTGCGCGGCACGCACGAAGGCGCTGTTCAGGGGGTGGTGATACGGTACATCGGTGACGGAGAGCGGGCCGTCCGTTCCATGAAAGCTGTCGGCCAGACGATCGTTGCGCTCCGCCTTGCGGAAATAGGGCAACACGTCGGCGAAGCTCCAGCCCTCGCAGCCGCCCGCGGCCCAGTCATCGTAATCCTTCGCGTCGCCGCGAATATAGATCATGCCGTTGATCGAGCTGCTGCCGCCCGGCATGCGCCCCTGCGGCACATGAATTTGCCGGCCGGCGGCATGCGCTTCCGGTCCGGAGGCGTATGGAAAGGTGCGGTTCGTGCCGAAGAGCCTGACGAAGGCACCGGGCGCGCGGCTGGCGATCACCCGCTCGTCCGGCCCCGCTTCGAGAACCAGAATCCGGACGCCCGGATCTTCGGATAGCCGGTTGGCCAGCACGGCACCCGCCGAGCCTGCGCCGATGATGATATAGTCGAATTCGCCTGCCTGTTTCGTGCTCATGAGCGGCGGGCCTCCCTCGCGAACTGCGCGGCGCGTTCGCCGATCATGATGCTCGGCGCATTCGTATTGCCGCTGACGATGCGCGGCATGACGGAGGCATCCGCCACACGAAGTCCCGCAACGCCGCGCACGCGAAGCTTCTCGTCGAGAACCGCCTCCGGCCCGACGCCCATCGCGCAGGTGCCACTCGGGTGGAAGGTCGTGCCACCGGTCACGGAAAGCCACTTGCGGAAATCCGCATCCGTTTCGGTGGCCGGTCCCGGCCAGATTTCCTTGCCGCGATAGGCGTTCATCGCCGGCTGGGCGACGACCTTGCGCATGGCGCGGAGACCGAGGATCGTGGTCTCGACGTCGTAATCCGCGTCGAGATAATTCGCCCGCATCTCAGGCGCGACTGCCGGATCAGCCGAACGCAGCTTCACATAGCCCCGGCTTTCCGGCCGCAGCGGCGAGACGCGAATGGTGAAGCCATGCTTATTTTCCGGCGCACCGCCCGAGAAGGCATGAACGGCAGCCGTATCCTCGCGGCCATGCATGAAATGGATCTGGATATCCGGGCCCTGCGCGCCCGGCTGAACCTTGATGAAAGCCCCGCCCTCATAGGGAAACACGGTCGCCGGCCCCTTCCCCGAGACCATGCCCTGCGCCAGCGACAGCGCGACGCGGTCGAGGCGAAGCTGCCTGTAGAGAGACACGGGAGCCGGCGATTCATAGACCAGAGCGCAATCGAAATGGTCCTGCAGGTTCCTGCCGACGCCGGGCAGGTTGATCACCGGCTGGATGCCCAGCGCCTTCAACTCTTCTGCCGGACCGATGCCGGAGAGCATGAGGATCTGCGGCGAATTGATCGCGCCCCGGACAGGATGATCTCGCGGCTGGCATGCGCCACATGTTTCACGCCAGCTTTCACGTATTCGACCGCCGTCGCGCGACCGTTCTCGATGACGATGCGGGAGGTCAGCGCATGGGTGACCAGCGTGAAATTCTGCCGCTGCAGCGCCGGGCGGACGAAGGCGCGGGCGGTGCCGAAGCGCTTGCCGTTCTTGATGGTGAAATCGTAATAGCCGAAACCTTCCTGGCTCGGCCCGTTGAAGTCGTCGTTCAGCGGATAGCCCGCCTGACGGCCGGCCTGAATGAAGGCCTCGGCCAGCGGATTGCGGCCCCGCGCGCGGCCGACATTGAGGGGACCGCTTGCGCCATGCTGCGCGTCGCGCCGGTCCTCATGGCCTTCCGACTTCCTGAAGAAGGGCAGAACCTCCTCCCACGACCAGCCCTTGAGCCCCATTTGCGCCCAGGTGTCGTAATCGGAAGGGACACCACGGATATAGACCATACCATTGAGCGTCGATGTTCCGCCGATCACCTTGCCGCGCGGCCATGGGATGCGGCGGCCACCAAGCTTTTCCTCGGGCTCCGTCTGGTAGCTCCAGTTATAGATGCCCGACTTGATGAAGGCGCCCATGAGCAGTGGCAGGCGGAATCCCGGATGCCGGTCCATGCCTCCGGCTTCGAGCAGCAGAACGCTGACATCGCCATCCTCGGCGAGCCGCGCTGCGGCAGTCGCGCCGGCCGAGCCCGCGCCAATCACGATATAGTCGAAACGGCCGGTTTCCTTGGCGCTCATGTCGGCATCCTCCCCTTCCCGTCAGTTGTAGACGCCGCCATCGACCGAATAGGCCTGCGCGGTCACGTAGGAGGACTCATCCGAGAGCAGGAATGTGTAGAGCGGCGCGATCTCCTCCGGTGTCGCCTGACGTCCGAGCGGCACCCAGGCCTTGACCAGCTTCTCCTGCGCCTCGCGGCCGCCGAGAAAGGCAATCGCCGGGTTGTTGAAGGGCGTGTCGATGAAGCCGGGGCAGATGGAATTGGCGCGGATCTTGTCGCCCGCCAGTTCCAGCGCGCAGGCGGTGGTAAAGGCCATGACAGCCCCTTTGGAGGCCGCATAGGCACCCACCCCCGGCCCGCCGCGCTTGGCAGCCAGCGACGCCGTGTTGACGATCGATCCGCCACCCGCTGCCTTGAAATGCGGGATGGCTTCGCGGGTGGCCAGGAACACGCCGCGCGCATTGACACCCATCAGGCTGTCCCAGTCGGTCACACTGAACGTCTCGACCGGACCTGCCTTCTGCAGACCGGCATTGTTGACGAGACCGTCTAGCCCTCCAAGAAAGGCGATGGCGTCGGCAAACAGGGCCTTGACGCTCGCCTCGTCGGAAATGTCGCAACGCACGAAATGGCAGTTCGGGCCAATCTCTTGCGCCGCCTTCGCACCGGCCTCTGCTGCGAAATCGCCGATGACGACCCGCGCGCCCTCGGCAATCGCATGGGCGGCGGCAGCGCGGCCGATGCCGGTGGCCGCACCGATCACGATGATGCGCTTGTTCTTGAGCCTGTCGGCCATGACGATACTCCTGGAGACTGATTAGGACTGGCGCGGCGGCAGCCGGCGCGTCGCGAAGGGCTCGAAACCGGTCGCCTTCTTCACTACGCCCCAGAGGCCCTTGGAGGCGACGAGCATGGTGATGACGGCGGCAGCGCCCAGCAGCATGAGATAGAGATTGCCTGTGCCGGCGAACCAGGCGCGGAAAAGGAAGTAGATGGCCGTGCCGATGATAGGACCTTCGACCGTGCCCACGCCGCCGATGATGACGATGAAGAGCATGACGACCATCCAGTTGGCGTCGAAGGCTCCGCCCGGCTCGACATGGAAGACCGACATGTAATAGACCGCGCCCGCAACACCGGCGAAACCGCCGGTCAGCACGAAGCCGAAGAAGCGTGTCCACCAGACATTGATGCCGACGGCGGCGGCCGTTCCCTCATTGTCGCGCACGGCGGCGAGCGCTAGCCCGATCTTCTGACGGGAGAGCCAGTAGAGACCGAAGACAGAGAGGAAGGCGAGCAGCGCCGCCACATAGTAGGTGCTCACCGCCACGACCGTGCGGTCCATGTCGCGGGTGAGAACCAGCGGCAGGCCGCTGACCGAGCCCAGCCAGTCCTTCTGCGAGATGTAGAGCCGGACGATCTCGGCAATCACCCAGATGCTGATGGCGAAATAGGCGTCGCGCAGCCGGAAGACGAAGGGCGCCACCAGTGCGGCGAACAGCCCGCAGAAGATGAAGGCGAGCGGCAGCAGGAAGAACGGGTTGATGCCCCAGGTGTTCGACGTCATGAACAGGAAATAGGCCCCGAGCCCGATGAACAGTTGCTGACCGAAGGACATCAGCCCTACATAGCCGGCCAGGAAGTTCCAGCTCTGGGCAAAGGCGAAGACCGTGAAGATCTCGATCATCAGCCTCAGATCGCCCTGACCGACGAATTCCGGCATGGCGGCAAGCACCACGAAGGAGACGATACCGAGGACGGGAATGGTCAGGTTCCGCGTATTGGTGGGTCGGGAGGCGTTCATTTGCGGAAGACCTTCATGCTGAACAGGGAGGACAGGCCCTGTGGCGACAGGATGAGGATGATGAAGAAGACGATGTGCCCGTACATGAGGCCGGCGGACGGATCGATCTTCAGCGCCAGCAGCTGCGTGACGCCCAGCACGATGCCGCCGATGAACATGCCCCAGAAGGAGCCTAGCCCGCCGATGACGACAACCTCGAAGGCAATCAGCAGCCTGTCCGCCCCCGAATAGGGCGTGAACGAGCCGCGCATGGCCAGCAGCACGCCGGCGACTGCCGAAAGCGCCAGCGCGAGGCCCATGGCAACCGCATAGACATTGCGATAGTTCACGCCGAGAAGCTGCACGACCTGATGATCGTCCGCCGTCGCCCGGATGATGCGGCCCATGCGCGACCGGTTGAGCCAGAAGCGCAGCGCTGCGAAGAGCACGATGGCAATGATCAGCACGACAACCGGCAGCACGCCGAGCCGCATACCAAGGAAGTTGAAGCCCCAGAAGCGCATGTTGCCGACATTGATCGACTGGCTATTGGCCCCGAACCAGGCGACCATGCCGTTCCGCAACACAATGGCAAGGCCGAAGGTCAGCAGGATCTGCGGGATCTGGTCATGGCCGAGCACCCGGTTGATCAGCAGCCGCTGCAACAAAATGCCGATGCCGAAGGCGACGAGCGCAACCGGCAGGATCACAAGGATCGGATGTACGGGCGTCCACGGATAGAGATAGAGGCCGATGAAGGCGGCCGCGACGATGAAATCGCCCTGCGCGACATTGACGACGCGCATGACGCCGAAGGCAAAGCCGAGGCCGAGGCCGATCAGCGCATAGAGGCCGCCAAGCAGGATGCCGTTGGCGATGGTTTCGAGCCAGATCATGAATGCTGCTCCGTTCCGAAATAGGCGGCGGTGATGTCGTTCATGGCAAGTTTGCGCGGATCGCCCTCAAGGCTGATGCGCCCTTCCAGCAGGCAATAGATGTGCTGCGAGGCGTGGCAGGCCTGCGCGACATTCTGTTCGATGACCACGATGGAAACGCCGCTCTGGCGGATCGCGTCGAAGCAGCGATAGATGTCGCCGATGATCTTGGGCGCGAGACCCAGCGAGATTTCGTCGCAAAGCAGCAGGCGCGGATTGGTCATCAGCGCGCGGCCGATGGCGACCATCTGCTGCTGCCCGCCCGACAGTGTCGAGGACTGCATCTTGCGCAGTTCGCCGAGGCGGGGAAACAGATCGTAGACGGCCTGAAGCGTCCACGGGCCCTTGCGCCCGCTCGATTCGCCAACCAGCAGATTGTCCTCCACCGAGAGCGAGCCGAACAGTCGCCGCCCTTCCGGCACCATGGTCACTCCGGCGCGCGCAATCAGATCGGCGCGCATGCGGCTGATATCCCTGCCCTCAAAACTCACGGCCCCGCGCTTCTGTGTGTTGAGCCCGGTGATGGCCTGCAGCAGGGTTGACTTCCCGGCACCGTTCGCGCCGATGATGGCGACCGTCTGCGCTTCGTCGACCTCCAGGCTGACGCCGCGCACGGCGTGGAAGTCGCCATAGAAGACGTCGAGATTTTCAACCTTCAGAAGGGACATCGAGGATGGCTCCCATATAGATTTCCTGCACGGCAGCGTCCGCCATGACGGCGGCGGGTGCGCCCTCGGCGATCTTGCGGCCGGCATTGATGGCGAGGATCCGGTCGGCGACGGCCGACAGGGCATGCGTCACATGCTCGATCCAGACGATGGCAAGCCCGGCCTTGATCGAAAGAATGAGATCGATGAGATGGCCGACCTCGGCCTCCGTCAGGCCACCGGCGATTTCGTCGAGCAGCAGCACTTTGGGCTGTAGCGCCATTGCGCGGGCGAGTTCCAACCGCTTGCGGTCGAGCAGCGGCAGCGAACCCGCCGGCATGTCGAAGCGGGCGGCAAGGCCGCAGCGCTTCAGCGTCTCGAATGCGAAATCGCCTGCCTCGCGACCGGGCTTGCCGCCGCCGAAGGTCGCCGCGGTCAGCACGTTTTCATAGGCCGTCAGAAGTCCGAACGGCTGCGGCACCTGATAGGTGCGGCCGATGCCGAGGCGCGTGCGCTCCGATTGCGAACGCTGGGTCACATCCGTGCCTTCCAGCAGGATGCGGCCCGCCTGGGGGGCGATCACGCCGGCGAGAATGTTGAAGACCGAGGTCTTTCCTGCCCCGTTCGGCCCGATAATGCCGAGGCATTCGGAATGGCCGACGGAAAAGGACAGGTTGTCTGAAACGGTGATCGAGCCGAACTTGCGGCTGATGCCTTCGGCAAGCAGAACGGGGTCCACCTTGGCCTCCATGGGGATGAAAATGGCGGGGCAAGCACGCCCCGCCAGAGGATGCGGGTGCCGCGATCAGCGGAACTTGGAGAGCGGCATGAATTGCTTCTGGACCGGAACCTGCGGCGCGGTGACGTTGTTGGTCACATAGAGCTCGTAGGGGAATTTGCTGCCCTTCGGGTTCTTGTGCCACTGGCCCATCGTGACCCAGGTATTGGCCACCGACTTCATCTTGGAATTCTTGAAGTCCACCTTGCCGATGATCGTATCGAGGTCGAGACCGGCGATCGCATCGCGCACAGCTTCGCGCTTCTTCGGGTTGCCGGAGTTCTTGAGCGCGGCGAGACCCACTTCCCAGATCGCATGTTCGTAGCCCATCGGCTGCGCCCACTGCTTGCCGGTCGAGGCCTCATAGGCCGAGCAGAAGTCGTTGGCGCTCTGGCCGTTGAGGCTCGACTTGAACGGAAGCTGGCGGTTGAACCAGATTTCCGTCGACATGCCCGCGCCCTGGTCGCCCAGAACCTCGACACCGCTCGGGAAGACGAAGGCGGCGGCAATGGTGGCGGCCTCGATGTCGAGACCGGCCTGCTGCGCCTGACCCCAGAAGGTGGCGAAATGCTGCGGGAAGACGAGACCGGTCACGATCTTCGCGCCGCCGTCGCGGAAGGCTGCGACCTGGTTGGAGAAGTCATCGACCTGCTCCTTGAAGAGCCCGCCCTGCACTTCCTTGAAGCCGGCTTCCTTGAGAGAGGCGGTCATGCCGCCCGAGAAGCCGCGGCCGAAATCGTTGTCCTCGTAGAAGGTGCCGACAACCTTGTCGATGCCGGAGGAACCCCACATGCCGACATAGTTCTTGATGATATCCGCACCGCTCCAGAAGAACAGGAAGCTCCACGGATAGCCCTTGTCCGGGTTCGAGCCGCGCGCGGCGTAGAAGGGTTCCCATTGCAGGATGGTGGAAATGGCCGGCGTGCCGTTCTGGTCGCAGATTTCGAGCGCCGGTGCGGCGAGACCGTCAGCCACGAGAAGCAGATCGACATTCTCCCGCAGCACGAGTTCGTTGCCGAGGCTGCCCATGCGGTTAGGATCGGATTGGCTGTCGCGTGTGAGGATTTCGACGGCGTATTTCTTGCCGCCGATCTCGAGACCGTCCTTAAGCTGCGCCTTGACCTGGTCGATGACCCAGGGCGCGGTTTCGGCAAAGTTGGCGCGAATGCCGGTGAACTGATCGATGTAGCCGATCCTGATCTTGTCATCGGCTGCGATCGCGCGATGAACATAGGGCATGGCAAGTGCCGCAGCGGTGCCGCCGGCAATGCTCTTGATGACCTGGCGGCGGCTGGTCAGCAGCCGGCTTCCAAACGACTTATCCATATTTCAATCCTCCCAGTGAATAGCAATCTTCCCTCACCACCCGTCATCGTGTGGCGACATTTCAAAATTTCCGATGCTTACTTCTTCGCTCCCGGCTTGGGCTCGATCTGGCCCATATCGATGAGAACCTCATTGGCGGCCTTGAACGCGTCGAGGCCTGCCGGAATGCCGCAATAGATCGTGGCGTGGAGCAGGACCTCGCGGATCTCGTCGACGCTGACGCCGTTGTTGACGGCGCCGCGCACATGCAGTTTCACTTCCGCCGCGCGGTTCAGCGCAGTCAGCATGGCGAGGTTCAGCATGCTACGGGTCTTCAGGTCGAGCGTATCGCGGCCCCAGGCATAGCCCCAGCACCATTCGGTCGTGACGCGCTGGAAGGACATCATGAAGTCGTTGGCATTCGCCATCGACCTGTCGACATATTCCGGACCGAGCACCTGCCGGCGAAGCGCCAGACCGCGTTCGAACATTTCGTCGATCGTTTCGTTTTCAGGTTGCTTGGACATGTCCACTTCCTTGCCTTGATCGCTTCCAGCCCGACCGTCGCGCCGAAGACTTTTGGGTATAACTTCACCGCCGCGGCAAACGCATGTGTTCACCACGGCATTCTTCCAGTTGTAATAAGCATTTGCCGGAGCTGATTTTTTCCAGCCCCGAACCGTTACATCGACCTGACCGATATACCCCCATCGACGTGCAGGATTTCGCCTGTCACGAAGCTCGCATCCGGGCCGATCAGGAATGCAATCCCGGCTGCGATTTCCTTTTCCTCGCCCAGCCGCCCGAGGGGCGTCTGCTTGCGACGGATCGCATAGCCTTCCTCGTTGACGATGGTGCGGGCGCCCGGTGTCGGTACCGCGCCCGGTGTTACCGCGTTGACGCGGATGCCGCGGCCACCAAGCTCGACCGCCTGCTGGCGCGTCAGCGAGGCGATGGCACCCTTGACCGCCGTGTAGGAGGCTGTGTTGCTCATGCCGAGATCGGCAACGGGCGAGCAGATATTCACGACCGAACCTCCGTCCTTCGCGCCATGCTGAAGTAGCGCCTGGATGCCCCAGAAGGCGGCCTTGACGCCAACGGAGAGCATGCGATCGAGAACCTCTTCCTCGACACCTTCGATCGCGCCGTAGCGTATCCACATCGCATTGTTGACCACGCCGGTAAGCGGACCAAACGCAGCGGCAAGCTGCTCTGCCGCCGTAAAGACGGCTGCGCGGCCGCTGACATCGGCCGGCAGTGCCAGCGCCTTGCCGCCAGCCGCCGAGATTGCCTTGGCGACAGCAACGGCGTCATCCGGATTGACATCGACCACGCCAACCGCTCCGCCGCGTTCGGCAATGAGTTCAGCTGCCGCGCGGCCGATGCCCCTGCCGGCGCCCGTGACCAGAACCACCTGATTTTCCAACAATCCTACCATCTTCATCTTCCTCAAACGTCCGGCTGCGGCACGCCGCCATACATGGACCAGAGCTGTGAGGCGAGAACGCCCGCATCCACCGAAAGCTCGATACCGGTAATCGCTGCGGCCTCGTCGGAGAGCAGGAATGCAATCGCATTCGCCACCTCGATCGGCTTAACCAGCCGGCCGAGCGCCGTGGTGCGGATCATCGTATCCGGATTGCGCTCGCCGCGTTCGTAGCTCGCTTCGACCGCAGGCGTCCGGGTCGGTCCGGGGCAAACCGTGTTGACCCGAATACCGCTGCGTCCCCAGGCGACGGCAAAATTGCGCGACATGTTGATGATGCCGGCCTTGGTTGGCCCGTAGGCCTGCAATGGCGAAGAATTGAAGGCCGTAATTGAGCCGACATTGACGATGCTGCCGTGATTGCGGGCGAGCATGCCGCGACCGAATTCGACCATGGTGCGGAACGTGCCGGTGAGGTTGACGCGGACGATATCGTCCCACTCGGCGAAGTCCTGCGCTTCCGGCCGATGCGGATTTTCGAGATGCGCCGCCACACAAGCCAGACCCGAAACCGGCCCGACATGCTCCTCGATGTAAGTCGCCGCTGCGGCAATGCTTTCGGCACTGCCGATATCGATGCCATAACCCACGCCGCCATATCGCTTGGCGACCTCGATGGCCTTGTCGGCATCGCGGTCCAGCACGGCGACGATCCAGCCGCCTTCGGTCAGCTTGCATACCAGGGCTTCGCCGATCCCTCCGGCCCCGCCCGTGACGGCCGCAATCTTGCGATTGTCGCTCATGATCCGTTGCCTCAGATGATCTTGTAGATGGCTTCGATGATGCGGCGCGCGCGCGGGCCGTTGTCGCCGCGCGTATGCATCTTGTTGCAGGCATAGGAGAAGCCGATCTTCGCATCCGGATCACCCATGCCGATGGAGCCGCCGAAGCCGTGATGGCCGAAGGCATGCGGGTTCGGACCCATCCACACCGATTCTGCCGTGTTGAGCAGAATGCCGCGCGCCTGGTGATAGGGGCGCTGCTGCATCTGTTCGGTCTGGTTATGCTGCTCGGTCAGCATGTCGCGGATGGTTTCCGGCTTCATGATACGGACGCCGTTCATCTCGCCGCCCCGCGCCACCATGCCGTATATCGAGGCGACAGAGCGTGCCGCACCGTGGCCGTTGGCGCTGGCAATTTCCGACGTACGCCAGCCATGCGAATTGAGCGTCACATTGATCGGCTCTTTCGGATGCTGGAGGAAGCCCTTGGCGAGCAGCGAATTCGGATCGGCATCCTTGCGGGCAAAGAGCGTGCCCTCGACCGTGGGGACAAGTTCGGCGCAGCGGGCGATATCGGCCTCCGACAACCCGCCGATCTGGTAGTCGAGCCCGAGCGGGGCAATCAATTCGTCATGGATGAACTGCGGATAGCGCTTGCCGGTAATGCGGCGGACAATTTCGCCGAGAATATTGCCCTGCGTGTGAATGTGATAAGCGGCGACAGTACCTGGCTCCCAGAGCGGAGCCTGCTTTTCCAGCGCTGCGACAATCGTGTCGCATTCATAAATTGCGCCGGGCCAGAGTGGCTCCAGCACGGCCGGCAGGCCGGCGGTATGGTCGAGGACGTGGCGAACGCGGAGCTTTTCCTTGCCGTTCTGCGCGAACTCCGGCCAATACTTGGCCACCGGCGCATCCGGATCGACAAGACCGCGATCGATAAGAATATTAAAGGCGATGCCCGAAATGCCCTTGGCAACCGACATCATGCAGACGATCGTGTCGCGCTCCCACGGCTTCGTTTTCGCTTCGTCGCGATAGCCTGCCCAGACGTCGAAGACCTTGCGCCCATCAACGATCAGCGACGAAGCGGAGCCGATCTCCTCCTCGACTTTATAGTTCTCGATGAAAGCGTCGACTGCGGGCTGGAATTCAGGCTCGAACTCGCCGGAAAACGCATAGGTAGCGCCCCGCGCCGTAACGGTCTCATTCAATTGCATGGATATGCACTCCCAATCCTCTTAGCGATTTTCTACATATTGTATGACAGACCGTCAATACGATAATCAGTCATTTTTTATGATTGGCGGGAGATCAATCCGGACGATATCGGGATTGTCCGCATCCAGCGCGGGCCAGCGCAGCCCGACCTCGGGATCGTGGCCGGGGATCAAAAGATCGGGATCGCGCCCTGCAAGCCGCTCACAACGATCGAAGCCTTCCAGCATCTCGCCCAGATGATAGACGATGGGAAAAGGCGCACGTCGCAGCCGGTTTTCGTTAAAGTGGAAGGCATCCGAGGCCAGCACTAGACCGCCGCGCTTCGTCGCAACGCGCACCACCTGCAGACCGCCCGAATGTCCGCCGATGCGGAACAGTTCAACGCCCGGAAAGATCATCTCATCGCCATCGTGAAACACGATGCGATCGGCAAAGACCAGTTCGACCGCCTTCGTCACATCGCGGCACTCGAACGGTGCGCGCAGGCATACATGGCCCATGCCACGCCCTGTAGCGAAGCGCATCTCGTCATCCTGGAGATGAAACCGCGCCTTCGAAAAATCAGACAATCCGCCTGCATGATCATAATGCAGATGCGTGAGAATAACGTCTGTGACATCGTTCGGCTCGATGCCGGCGCGGCGCAAGAGATCAGTCGGTTCATGCAGAAGAATGCGATTGCGCGCCGCAGCCGCCTCCGCACCAAAACCGGTATCGACCACGATCACCCGGCCTTCCCCTCGGATCGCCCATATGAAATAGTCCAGCGGCATCGCGCCGTCATGCAGGTCCATCCCGGGAAAGAAGTTCTCGCGGCGCGGGCGATTCAACTCCGTCGTCGCGTAGCGAAGGGCCAGCACTTCATAATGCGGCGTCTGCGTCTCTGTCATCCGCGGCCTCCTTCAGTTTCGAACGTACTTGATATGTCATATCATCATGTTGTATGACAATCGAGAATTTTCGGCCTCGGCATCATTTTGCGTGCCGACCGGATAGTCTGAGCGAGGAGACACTAACAGATGACGGATCAAAACGGCCTTCCGAAAATCGGTTTTATCGGGCTCGGCGCTATGGGTGCGCCCATGGCGCAAAATGTCGCTACGGGAGGTTATGCGCTGACTGTCCTCGACGCCAATACCGAAACGACAACAAGGGTCGCAGCCGACATCGGAGCAGTAGCGGCGGGGTCTGCAGCTGATGTCGGTCGCGCCTCTGACGTGGTTGTCACGATGCTGCCGACGAGCGGCATTGTCGAAAGCGTACTCTTCGGCGAAAACGGCCTTGCCGCCGCGCTGAAGCCCGGAAGCATCATCGTTGAAATGTCGAGCGGGGCGCCCACCCACACCCGCGCCATTGCAGCACGTCTGGCGACCATGAATATCGCGCTGGTCGATGCACCGGTCTCCGGCGGCGTGCCCCGTGCCAGGACCGGCGACCTTGCCATCATGCTCGGCGGCGATGCCGACACAATCGAAAAGGTGCGCCCGCTCGTTACCCGCATGGGCTCCAGTCTGACGGTCGTCGGCAGCGTCGGTGCGGCCCACGCGATGAAGGCGCTGAACAATCTCGTCAGCGCAGGCGGTTTCCTCATCGGTATTGAAGCGTTGCTGATCGGCAGTCGTTTCGGCTTGTCGCCGGAAACCATGGTCGATGTTTTGAATGCCTCAACCGGGATGAACAATTCGACGCAGAAGAAGTTCAAGCAGTTCGTGCTATCGCGCAAATTCGACGCCGGCTTTGGTCTGGACCTCATGGTCAAGGATCTGGGCATCGCGCTCGGCGTCGCCACTGAAACCGACACGACGACACCTTACGCCTCGCTATGTCTTGAACTCTGGTCGGCCGCGCAAAAGACGCTTGGCCGTGGACAGGACCATACCGCCGTGGCGCGCTTCCAGGAAACTATTGCTGGCTCCGAGCTCAAGAACTGAGGCCTCGTCTTGACATCCGCGCTGAAGGGCGCGCTTAAATAGCTGTCATATCTTGGTACGGCGACGCATAGGAACCCGCGCCGTCAAGGGTGGGTGGTACAATGTTATATCTCCAAGACCACCGTAGCCAGACCACATTGACGTCTCAGCGCTGCTGATGGGTCCGAGCTCTCGGCCTCTAGTTTCAACCAAGCCACTCCGATGGACTGTCTGCCGGATCACGTTCGCCTCAGGCAACCACCAGTTTACGCTGGTTCGACAGTGCCCTGAGGCAGGTCAGCGCCAGAATAATCACCGGCAAGCAAACCAGGTAGGAAGAGCGAATGCCTAAATGTTCGGCGATGACGCCTAGGAGTGGTGGGGCAAGGAAAAATACCACGAAGGACATTTGCGCGATTGCTGCAACGTTGACATGCGAGGCGCGGTCGGTCCGTTGCGCGGCGGCCGAGACGGCGAGCGGGTAGACAGCGCTGCAGCCCGAACCCATTAGGGAGAAGCCAAGGAGCGCAACATATTCGTGTGGCGCCAGCCATACGGCGGCGAGCCCTGCCGCCGACACCAGAAGCAAAACAAAAGCCACGTTTCGCGACCCGAAGCGGTCAACGAATGGGTCAGCAAGGAGACGGGTGACGGCCATGAAGAAGGTGAAGAGCGTCAGGCCGAGACCGCCAATGAAGGGCACGGACTGGAAGACGTCGCGCATATAGATCGCCGACCAGTCGATGCCCGCGCTTTCAACGAGGAAGGCGGCGATGCCGATGGCACAGAGTGGTAGAAGGCCACGGGTGGGAAGCGCGATGTGGTCAGCCTCGGAAAGTCCCGCCGCCTGACGTGCTTGTTCGTTCCTCATGCCTGCAATCGCGATGCCGCCGACTACGACCACAAAGACGAAGGTCAGGCCGAGATGAAACTGGACCGAAACCTCGGCTTGACGCAAGGTGGCGGATAACAGTGCGGTGACAAAGAATCCCAGGCTCCAGAAGCCGTGTGCCCGGTTCATAACGCCCTTTCCAAGCCTTGCCTCCACGCGATCGATCTCGACATTGAGGTTGATCTCGAGCGCGCCGGCCAGAAGCCCTTCGCAGAAGAGGATCACAAAGACGAGAGGCGCACTGCCCGCCCACGGAGCAAGCGCCAGCAGCCCAGAGGTTCCCAGAACTGTAAGGTACGCGGTGTTGCGAGCGCCAAACCGTGCGATGAGTGGTGAGGAAAACGTCAACGACACCAGCGCACCGATGGCAGCGCCGATCAGCGTAAGCCCCAGTGCGACTTATCGACCTGCAGGTTCTCCTGCAGGTCGGGCAGGCGAGAAAGCATGCCCCCCATCGAGATTGCGAACAAAAAAAAGCAGATGTAGATCCGCTGCTGTGGCTGGATTGACATGATGCCTCTCGGTCTTCGACTGACGTTCGGTCCAGTTTCGGGGCTTACAAAGAGAGGTCGTCAGTAGCACAGGAAACCGGATTGATGAAAGCCCGGTAACATATTGCCAAACTTGGAAAGTCCGGGTTGTTTTGATGTGACTGGGATCTCGGATAACGAAACAATTCGGGCTTTCCATGAGGATCGCGCGGGATCCCGGATGACGGGCTTGTGTGGAAATAAACCACATCAACTAACCGGTATTCACCCGATATTTTATCTGAGGCGAAACGATGTATTGGTCCGGCGCTCAAGCTTCGGTCACTTGTTCAGAAGTGTTGGTTACAAATGCTTGCATAGCGGAAACCGCATTCCATGGGGGCGATTCAATTTTCGGCCACAGGCTCATCGCTTCCGCGCGCAGTTGGCGATGACGGTTGGAAGGGATGTCAAACAGGTTGGCGATCGGATTGTGGATGGAGACATGGCATTGTAAATGTGGCCTTGCATCGTTGTCTGAACGACGACGTGCGAGAGCTCCAGATCGCGGCGATCCGCTTGAGCTCCGGTGACACTTCAGCGCGGCTCTCGGATGAACAGCACCTGGTGGATCGAGCACATCACCGGAGATGAGCGCAGCGTTCGTTGGGTTGGGCGGCGATGGCAAATCCGCCGTGCTGGCTGCGGGGCGCGCGTGGCCTGTGAACTTCAGGACTATAGGGTTCATGGTGCAGCCCTGTCGGGCAAGGCAGCGGAAGGGTTGGAGGAGGGTTTCGGCATCCAGAACCTCACGCTGGCCTCCTAGTCCCGCAGTTGGGAGAAGGTTCGCGCGCGGATTGGCCAAGGCGATGTCTTGCTGATCGACGAGGCTGGCATGGTCGGGAGCCGCCAGGGCCAGGATTGGCAGCGGGCGGCCTCCGTTGCTTTTGCCACTCATAAGACGGCGGAAGGGCTGGCAGCCTATCGGGAGCATGGCAATATTCGCCTTGCGGCCAGTGGTGATAAAGCGCGGGCCAGAGATTCTGGAGGACTATCTCGCCGATCGCGACGCCGTGCTGAGGGCCCGCGCGTTGCCATGGCGCATGTGCGCAGATGTCAGGCACTGAATGCTGCGGCCGATCAGAGCTTCAGGCGCGCGGTGAACTCGCAAGGGTCGTGTTGTCTGATGAGAATGGAGAAGCACAGAAACGGCGGCGTGAGCAAGCGCCGCCGCGGGCGCTGACCTACAAGAACAGTGATGGCAAACGGGATTTTGCCGAATGCGACCGGATCGTCTTCCTGGAAAACGATCGAGACCTCGGTGTGAAGAACGGCATGCTGGGAACGCTTAGCGCCGTCAGGGCAGACAATACAAGTTACACTCGACGGCGCTGCACGGACAATGGGTGGCGTCCGTGAAGTGACCATACCGGTCGATCGTCACCAATCCTTTGATCACGGCCATGCGACGACGATCGATAAGACGCGAGGCTTGGCGGTCGACCGGCCTTTGCGCTGGCGTCCACAACGATGGATCGGCATCTGACCCATGTGGAGGTGACCCGGCATAGGGATAAAGCAGTATTTTGTTGGAACCTCTCGAAAACCTAACACACACAAGACATCGAAGTCTTTGATGCTGCCGTTGCCAACATAGTTAGCCAATCAGTTCAGCCATCTTTCGCGCGGAACCGAGGGCAAGCGTCCAGCCGAGCATACCGTGGCCAATGTTCATGTACAGTCCGCGAGTTCGGCGCGAGGCGCAGATAATCGGTTGGGACGACGGTGTGGTGGGGCGCTCCCCCGACCAAATGACATCGTCGGAGCTCGCGACCTGGAACTCTGGAAGAACGGAGGAAGCGGCTGTCCGCAAAGCGCCGAAGCGTTTGCGATCAAAGCCTGCGCCGACAGCAGTTATATCGGCGAGACCTGCAACGCGGAACCGATCGCCGATGGCCGCGAAGGCCAGTTTGCGCTTAACGTCGGTCAGGCTGACCCGCGGCAAGCCCTCGGCAAGGGGAATGGTCAGCGAATAGCCACGCACCGGGCGGATGGCACGTGCCTCTGGCACCTCGCGGGCAAGAACCGGTGCCCCCGGCCCGGCGGCCAGAACCGCCAAGTCGACCGCAAACTCGTCGCGATCCAGGAAACGAATGGCGCGCAACCTCCCCTTGACGGTTCGAAATCCGCAGACTCGGTGGGCAAGAAGCGTGGTCACCGCGTATTCCCGGACAAGATAATTCGTCAGCGCGCGGCAATAAGCAGCCGCGTCGCCGAGTGCATCGCCCGGAGTGTAAACCGCGCCCGCAATCTCGCTTTGATAATGGCGAAGCGCCGGTTCGATGTCCTCGGCATCCTCCCGGCTCAGCATGCGCTGATCGAGCCCCAACGCATTCTTCCTGTCCACCGTCGCACGGGCTGCTACAAAACTGGCGGCATCGTTGTAGAGGTGTAGCTTGCCGGCGAGGCGGTAGTCGAAGGCGATCCCCGTCTCGCGGAGGAGGGTGGCAAGTTCCTGTCGCGAGACAGCGGCAAGATCGAGGATGGCGCTAGTGTTTGCCCACCAGCGGCGGGGCGTTGCATTGGCGAGAAAGCGCAGCCCCCAGATCAGGAAGTCGGGATCAGCTTGCCAGGCGATACGAAACGCGGGGTCGCGACCGAGCATGATGCGGGGTAAATTTCGGATCAACGCGGGCGATGCCATCGCATCGCCATAGGCCCACGATAACTGAGCCGCATTGCCGGCGCTGGCGCCGGTGCCGGGGGCGTCAGCTGCATCTATCAGTGTAACCCTATATCCGCGCCGCGCGAGCACATAAGCAGTGCTCACGCCGACGACACCAGCGCCGATGACGGCCACGTCCGTCATATCAGCGGCTCTCCTCTACAATGGTTGCGGTTAGCTCGATTTCGACTGGAACGCCGCGAGGCAACGAAGCGACACCAACCGCAATCCGAGCATGGGACCAGCGATCCGGGAAAAGCACGCGAAGCAATTCGGATGCCCCATCGATCACCGCGCCATGTCGGGTGAAATCGGCGCTTGCGGCGACATAACCCGCAAGCCGGATAAAGCCAGTCACTCGCTCCAGACCCCCTGCAACTTGTTCCAACTGCGCAAGCGCATTGAGGAGCGCCCAGCGCGAGCATTCCTGCCCGTCCTCGATCGAGACATTCTCTCCCAGACGCCCGGTTTGCAGGACCTTTCCCTCCTTCAACGGCACCTGACCGGAAACGGTCACGACATTGCCATGTCGCACGGCACCGGCAAATGATCCTGGTGGCGTCGGCGCTTGCGGCAGGGTCAGTCCCGATTTCTCCAGCCGGTCATGGATGGCGAAGCCGCAGCCGGTCCCTTCGATCGCCGATGGCAAGCCATGGGCCGCATGATCAACAAAGGTTTCGATCACGTGCCTATCCAAGTCCGTCAGCCGATATTCCGGATGCCACTGGACGCCAAGGGTTAGACCGTCAGTCTCACCCTCAATGGCCTCAATCACGCCATCCGGTGCCCGCGCGACAACACGGAAGCGACCCGATCCTGTCAGGGCATGTCGGTGAAGGCTGTTGACGCGGGCTATTCCATCACCCGTCAAGGCGGCAAGGACGCTGTCTGGGCCAATTAAGATTTCGTGCGCGAGACCGTCGGGAATGTCACGGGGCATATGCGCCGTTTCACCACCGGCGGATGTCGCCGACAGATCTGTCACGAATGTGCCGCCAAGGCTTTCGCCGATAAGCTGCATGCCGTGACAGATGCCGAGCAGCGGCTTGCCGAGATCCATTGCGTGCCGAACGAGCACCCGTTCGAAGGCGCTGCGCTGCGCCGGTACTTCGACACCGGGGCGTGCGCCGGTGATCACGATGCCGTCCGCAATGGCGAGCGCAGCGGAGATGCCGTCCGGTTCGTAGGGCAAGATCAGCGGTATGCCGCCTGCCTCGGCAATGGCAACTGCATAGTTCACGCGCACGACGTATTCGCACTCGGTGGCGGCATCTGAGGTCTCGCGGAGATCAGGCGTCATCAGGATAACGGGCTTGCGACGACGGAGGCCATCATTCCGCGCATCATTTTGCCGAAGGAATTTAGGACTGAATTGGGTGGTCATTATCTTTCCTTGACGGATGGATCATCGAACGGCGAGGCGCCCGGAGAGCAGAGAAAACGGCCAGGCCACGAGGAAATAGCAGAGCCCGACGGCGCAATAGATCTGCAGGGGCAGAAAGAATTCCGTTGCCATGGCGCGCCCCGTCAGCACCAGTTCATCGACCGTGATCAGCGAAGCGAGCGAACTGTCTTTCAGCAGCGACACAAAGGTGACGATCAACGGCGACAGTACCACGCGCACAACCTGGGGCAGGATGATAAAGGTGAAGCATTGGCGAGGCGTGAAGCCGACGGCCAGGGCCGCCTCGCGCTGCCCCATCGGGATCGCCAGCATGCCGGCGCGAAACACTTCCGCCACCTGGGCCGCGAAGCATAGGGCAAGGCCCAGCATGGCGGCGGTGAACGCATCGAAGGTCACGCCAACGCCGGGAAGGCCGAAGTAGAGAAGGAACAGCACCGCAAGAAGCGGCACGCCACGCACGACTGTCACGTAAAGGCTAGCGAACCGGTTGAGCGCCGCCGCCCGCGACTCTTGGCACAACCAAAGGACAAGGCCGAAAACAAGAGCCATGGCAAAGGCGGAGATCGACAGGAGCGCGGTCTTGACCATCGCGTGGAGAAGCAACGGCAACCACTCGCCGCCATATTCGACAAAAGGTTGGAAAAACCCGGTCATTTTACTCTCCGGTAGCGGATTTCGAGAGCCTGGGTAACGTGCATCAACGGCAGGCTCATCACGAGGTATAGACCGGCCGCCGTGGCGTAGATCAGCGTCGTCTGGAAGGACGAGGTCACCATGGAGCGGGCATAGAACATGATTTCAGGTGCGGCGATGGCTGACACTACGGACGTATCCTTCAAAAGCTGCACAGCGAAATTGCCGAGCGACGGCAGGGCGATCCGCATCACCTGCGGCGTGAGGATAGTGAAGATCGTCTGCAGCGGCCTGAACCCTACTGCGAGCGCCGCCTCCTTCTGACCCGGCGAAAGGGCCTTGAAGCCAGAGCGGATAATGTCGCAGCAGACTGCAGCGCCGATCAGGCCGAGACCCAGGATTGCAGCAGCAATGGACGACAGACGTAGACCTAGCCCCGCCAGCCCGAAATACAGGATGAACAGATGCGACAGGGCCGGAATGTTGCGGAAGAACTCCACGTATGCATCAATCAGACCACAGAGGATTTTCACGCGGGAAAATTGCCGCACGAGCGCCAGAGAGAAGCCCAGCGAGAGTCCGATCGTCAGCGCCGACAGCGTGACAACGATGGTGATGCCGGCACCGCGCATGAGTCCCTGCAGGATGGTGAGGAACGTATACAGACCGATCATGACGAGCCCCTCAATGGCGGATCTGCTTAAGGAAGGCCTGCGTGCGGGGCTCCCGAGGCGCGAGGATCACGTCGCGTGCCGCGCCCTCCTCGACAATCACGCCGCCATCCAAAAACATCACCCGATCGGCGACGTCGCGTGCAAAAGCGATCTCGTGGGTGACGAGCAGCATGGTCCGCCCCTCGCTTGCCAATTCCTCGATGACCTTCAGCACTTCATGCACCAGTTCCGGGTCGAGCGCCGAGGTCGGCTCATCGAACAGCATGAGTTTGGGCTTCTGGGCCAGTGCACGGGCAATGGCGACACGCTGCTGCTGGCCGCCGGACAGCTCGAGCGGCGACGCGCTTGCACGGTGGGACATATGCACCTTGGCGAGCATTTCCATGGCGAGGTCACGAGCGTCCGCAGCGGGAAGCCCTCGAACCTTCCGGGCGGCAATAGCCACGTTCTCCAGAACCGAAAGATGCGGCCACAGATGAAAGAGCTGGAACACCATGCCCATTTGCGCGCGCTGGGGCGCAAGTTGCCGATCACTCATGATCCGCTCGCTGCGATTTCGTCCCACTGGCCGAATGCCGACGCGTTCCCCGTCAAGTCTGATGTCGCCGACCGAGGGCTTTTCCAGAAAATTCACGCAACGCAGGCAGGTGGATTTGCCTGAGCCTGATGGGCCGATTAGCGCGATCTTTTCGCCGGCCTTGACTTGGAAATCGATACCCTTCAACACCTCCACCGGGCCATAACTCTTTCGCAGTCCTGTTACGCTCAACAGTACCGACATCGCCGTTCTCCTCATGTTTTCAGCTGTGACAGGGGCCGCTGTCAGCGGCCCCCAAGAGGTGCCCGTCAGCCGCCTGCGGCGCAGGAAGGCAGCTTGTAGTCGGCGGTGCGGTCGACACCGGCGCGGAAATTTTGTCCCGATGGCGTGTACCAGACGTCGGCGGATAGGCCGTAGCGAGCACCGATCGCCTTCATTTCGCAGCTTTTCCACATGTCAGCGATGATGGCGTCCATCTTTTGGCGAAGATCCTCGTTCTTCTTGTTGATGCCATAGACGACCTGCCCAAGGCCGGTCAGAAGCGGAAAATCGGGATTCTCATCGGTGAAGGCAAGGAACTGCATGTTCCAGCCCGGATTCTGCTTGATCGCATAGGAGACAACCGGCGGATCGCCGATCACGGCGTCGATCCGCCCTGCGATCAGGTCACGCACTGCAGCGTCGGAGGTGTCGTAGAGCGAAAGTTCCAGGCCCTTAATCTTCTTCAACTCCGGCACAAACGAAAATCCGGTGATGGTGCCGACTTTCTTGCCCTCAAGATCGGAAAGCTTGTCCCAATTCGTCTTGGTCGACTGCATGATGCCGTTCTTGAAATAGTGGATAGGCTCGGACAGCGTCATCATCTTCGTACGCTTTTCCGTCCAACCCATGGTGCCCAGCATCACGTCAACGCGGCCTGCCTCGACAGAGGCGATCGTGCCCGACCATTCCATCAGCGCAGGCTTGATCTTGAGACCCAGCTTGTCGGCGATCTTCTGCATGATTTCGCCGTCATAGCCAATCAACTTGCCATCCTGCCAGCCGGAGCCGGGCATGTCGCCGGTAAAGGCCACCGTCAACTTGCCGTCCTCTGCCAGTTCAAATGCCGTCGCTATGGGCGTGAATGCGGGATAGCTTGCAGCTGCCAGCAGGGCGCACACCACCACCCTTCTCGTAAGAGAAAGCGTCATCGTCTCGATCCTTTTTGCTATTACGTTCCCCAAGCCGCGGAGTTCATCTCCCCGGTCGTCGCATCCGACGCCTGCAAATCTGGCAGTCATTCGATTGATTGAATTTTAAAATTCAGACATTCTCTTTGAAAATTCGACGCACGGGCGCGTCTTTGTGGAGAGCATGTGAGAACAGAGGAAGTTTCTACGTCGTCCGAACCGACAGAGAGGGGCTATGTCGAATGGCTGGATGAGATCTGGTCCCGGCGCCTTCAGACGTCACGCGAGCGCAGGCCGGATCTATCGATGGGGATCATGCTGTGGCCAACCTTTCCTATGATGTCGCTGGCCGGCATCATCGAGCCGCTGCGTCATGCCGCCGACTTCGCCGACAATTCCCGTCCACTTCACTGCCGCTGGTCAATCATGGGGGGACCTAGTCACTCGGCTGTCGCGAGCTGCGGGATTCGCGTGCAGGCGGACTCGCCCTATATCAACCCGACCGATTTCGACTACATCGTTGTCATCGGCGGGCTTCTACCGCACCTAAGGGCGGCCTCCAGCCGCCATCGCGACTATTTGCGGGTGGCGGCCGCCGCAAATGTCCCGATCATTGGCGCCTGTACGGGGGCCTTCGTCCTTGCGCAAGAAGGACTGCTCGACGGGAGGAAAGCATCAGTGCATCCATTTCATGCGGAGGATTTTCGCGTCGCCTTTCCCCGTCTCGCCTTTTCCACCCGCGACGATTTCCTGATAGATAACGGCCGGATTACAGTGCCTGGAGGTGTGTCGATCCTGTCGCTGATGACGGAACTCATCCGCCAGCATTGCGGGCCCGACCGAGCGGCTAAAGCCGTTCACCAGCTATCTTTGACTGAGCACAAGACAATGAGTGCCTTCGATCAAGGTCGCGCATCGGCCTTCCGTCATGTCGATGACACCCGGATACAACGGGCAGTGGTTCTTATTGAG
Organism: Ensifer sp.; assembly: GCA_035565055.1. GTDB lineage: Bacteria > Pseudomonadota > Alphaproteobacteria > Rhizobiales > Rhizobiaceae > Ensifer_A. The sequence goes on along the minus strand of DATMTA010000146.1, from coordinate 24,667 downwards.
AGTCGAAAGGGCCAGGACATTTCCCCGGACGAGGCTGCGCGCGCAGTAGGCCTTTCACCGCGCCAATTCACCCGGCTCTTCCGCCAACATATCGGCATCACGCCGAAACGGTTTATTCTTGAAACTCGCCTGCGTTATGCGCGCTTCCTTGTCGAGAATGGCGCCATGTCGATGACTGAAATCGCATTCGAAACCGGCTTTTCGGATTCCGCACACCTCGCGACCGCTTTCAAACAGAAATACGGTCATTCGCCGACTAGCTTCAGATGAGGTGCACTCGAACGCATGTCGATTGGGGAGATGGGCATGATGCGTTAAATTAAATCGTGACCATTGTTCGCTTTCAGGGAGACCCGGCGATAGCATTACGTTTCCAATGAAGGCGTAAAGCGGGCACAGCCTCGCCCTGAAGGGAATCGAACCGTCAACGCGTTTAGCGCCTTCCAGTTAGCCGGGCGCTGGTCGTCTAACTGCTGACTGAATAACCTCTGGAGTAGAAGTTCGGTTCACGACTAAATGCATGAGCTCGCTTGGAAGTCCTCATCCACGCCAAGCAATCCGAACTGCCGTCGCGGCTTTGCTGTTTCCGCTTCCAGCGATGCATTTCTTGGCTCCGAATCTCCTCAGCCGGTGCACAACGCTTAGCCAGACCTGGTACCTGCATTTTTGCCTAGAGGGAATCGCAACTCTACGATCGTACCTGCTCCTCGTCGCGATTCAATGCGCGCTTCGCCGCCGCTCTGGCGCATGAATCCGTATACGACGGCGAGGCCCAGGCCTGCGCCGCCTGCCTCGGCTCGCGTTGTAAAATAGGGCTCGAATGCCTTATCGACAGCCTCCGGCTCCATGCCGATGCCTTCATCAGCGACTCTGACGAGCAGATGGTTTTCGTCTTGTTTTGCGGCAACGCGGATAGCGCCCCCCTCCGGCATCGAGGCTGCCGAGTTTAGGCAAAGATTGAGGACAGACTGCTCGAACATGGCAGCATCGAGATCAACCGTTGGCAAGGCCTCCTCGATATCGAGGACGACGGGGCAGGCAGACCCTACGGCGATCTCAAGTACGTCGGCCATGCCGCGAAGCAAGGCTGTGACGTCGGTCTCACTGGGCCTGATGGGCTGCTGGCTACCGACGGAGAGCATGCTGCTAGCCAGGGCGTTGCCGCGATCCGCTGCCTTGCGGATGCGTTTGATATGCCGCTGCTGGCGGTCATTGAATGTGGCCTCGCGCTCCAGAAGACCGAGACTCCCAGTGATGATGCCGATCATGTTGCCGACTTCATGACTGATCTGATGGGTCATGCGCATGATGCCGTCCAGACGTTGCGATTTGGCGGCCTCCGCCTCCTGTCGGTCCAGCATTGTCACGTCGCGCGCCAGAAGAACGATCCCGCCATCGGGCTGCCGCGACAACGCGACCTCGATCACCTGCTGCTCGTCATTGCGCTGGCGCACGACCAGCCGCTCGGCCAGCGTCCCGGGATCATTGTGGGAGGGCAGCAGTTGCGGGTCGATACCAGGAATTGTTTCGACGAAACGCCGGAGCGGATATTTGCGTGATGACCCCGTACGGCCGACAAGTTCGATGACACGTCGGTTCATGGTGATAGGCCGGCCGGTCCTGTCGAAGAGTGCAATACCTTCGTTCATCATCCGGAAGGTAAACCGGATGGTGCGGGCGGCTGCTTCCGCTGTCCGCCGCAGCCGCGAAACGCGGTCAACGCTTTCCCTGAAGGCTCTGAAAGCATCGGAAAGCTGCACCAGTTCGGTTTCCGACCCGGCATAGGTGGGCAGCGCGACATTCGGCTCCCCCTTCGCCAGACTGTTCATGCCATGAGACAGTGCGACGATCCCGCGCGACACCCGCATTACGGAGCGGATGGACACCGTGGCCATGACCAAGACGACGACCGAAGCCATGGCAATCATGACGAGAAGTCGGCTCAGGGCGTTGGACGCCGAGGTCAGCCCCTCGTTGAGACCTTGCGCGACGGCATAGGTCTGCGTTTCGGTCGCATGCGACAGGTCCCGAGAGACGGAATGCAGCCGGGCGACCGCGCCGCGAATTGCAAACATTGCGACCAGATAGCTGGTCTGCGCCTGAAAGACACGCTCATACGGGTGCAGTTCCGGAGGTAGCGCCGTTTGCCCGGGCGCTTTACCCAGCATCATTGACGCCGTCTCCCCGACATAGCGGCGCTTCAGCTCTCCCAGCTGGAACAGGCTATCGGAGTTAGACGCGGACTGGACTATGGAATTCAAACGCCCCCGCAGGGCGACGTCGGTGATCTCGGACCGGGTGGCGATCTCGCCTAGCGCTGCCGCCGCCTCTGCCTTGAAGGCCTGCGCCGCGTCCGCGTCGCTGGCGAGATTGAGCGTCTGCGCACGCACGCCCTCGAGAAGCTCGAGAATGTGGGTGCTGGAAAAGCCCTCCGTCAGTCTCGCGCCTTTATCCCCGCGGATGGCGGCTAGCAGGCCGTCGACCTGCGCCACGACTGCCCGGCTTTCACTCGAGACGCGGTAGGGCGACGTGGCATTCATCAGGAACGGCGCACTCGAAACGAGGTCGGAAACCTGGCGCGACACCAGGGAGGCCCGGGCCAGGCTCGCAAAGGCCTGCAGACTGTAGTCGGCCATCTCGGTCCGCGCCTTTTGCAGGCCGAAAATCGCGACACCGGAGAGAATGATCACGGATACGCAGATGAAGGCGATGGCGAACGGAAGCCGGAACGCGATGGACGAGAGGAATGGTCGGTTGATCACGGCGCAAGCTCTGCATCGCTGGTGTGCAGGACATAACCCTTGCCGCGGCGTGTCAGGATGTGCTGCGGCAGGTCCGGGTTGCGCTCGATCTTGCGGCGCAGTCGCAGGACCAGCACATCGACATTGCGATCGATGAAACGCTGGCTTTCCGCCCCCAGCCGGTCGAGAATATGAGCCCGGCTGACGGGGACATTCGGCGTTTCGGCGAGAACCTCGAGGAGTGCGAATTCCGCCGAGGTCAACGTCTTGCTGCGATCGCTGAGGCACACGGCGCGACGTGCGGCGATATCCACCGTCCAGTCGCCAAGCCTGAGAGCCGCCACGTCATGATCGCGTTCCGGCTCCCGCTCTGGCCGCAGCGTGGGGATGGTGCGTCGAAGCACAGCCTTGATCCGCGCGCTCAGCTCGATCGGTTCGAACGGCTTAACGACATAGTCGTCGGCAGCCGTCTCCAGCCCCAGCACGCGATCGGTTGCGCTGCCGGCGGCCGTCACCATGACGATGCCGATCTTTGTCTGCGCCCTCAGCCGTTGTGCAAAGGCGCGACCGGAAAGACCCGGAAGATTATGATCCACCAAGACGAGCTGGAACGTTTCGCGGGCCAGCATTTCGGTTGCCGCTTCCGCCGAGGCGACACTGCATGGCGCCCAGCCCTCCGCCTCGACCAGATCCGAAATGAGTTCCGCCATATCCGGATCGTCTTCGACGATCAGAATGTTAACCTTCTGATTTAACACGCAGTCTTCCTCCCGGCCTGGAGTATAGGTTGCTTGGGCGAAATGTTCAAAGATTCCCTGATGAACGAGATTTTCAAAATTGTAATATTTGAAACATCCCGGCCGGGGCCATGAAAGAACAGTAACCATTCTGGCCCTTGCCCTCTCCGTTCGATCTGCCATGTTTGTTGAAGTTCGAAGCGGGGAGGCTTCGGCGGGAGGACTTTCGATGAATGCGATCTTGGCGATCTCAGCCGGCCTGGCATGGATGGTTGTATCGACCAGCCCAGCGCTTGCGGCTGACAAGCTGAAGGTGCTGTGTGGCGTCGACGAGGCCTGGTGCGTCACCATGAAGGCAGCATTCGAAGCCCGAAGCGGCCTGACCGTCGCCATCGAACGGAGAAGCACTGGCGAAATTCTCGATCAGCTTCGCGCCGAGAAGGATCATCCGACGGTCGATGTCTGGTGGGGGGGTACCGGCGACATCCATCTTCAGGCGGCGTCCGAAAATCTTCTAGAACCTTACACGTCGCCCAACGAGGCGGATGTTCTGCCCTGGGCGCAAAATTTCTTCGCCATTTCGGGCGGGCAATCGGCCGGCATTTATGCCGGAGCGCTCGGCTTTGCCTATAATTCGGTGCTGGTCGCAAAGGCGGGGCTGCCTGCTCCGAATTGCTGGAAGGACCTCACCAACGAGGCCTATCGGGGCCGAATTCTTGCCGGCAATCCGAGTTCTTCTGGCACAGCGTTCACAACCCTTGCCACGCTCATCCAGCTCTTCGGCGAGGAAGAGGCCTTCGATTATATGCGTGCGCTGAACCGCAATATTGTCGAATATACGAAGGCCGGCGCAACGCCGGTCAAGGCAGCCGGACGCGGCGAAATCGCCATCGGGATTTCGTTCATGCACGATGCGGTGACCCAGAAGGAGGCCGGCGCGCCGCTGGTCATCGTGGCGCCCTGCGAAGGCACGGGCTACGAAATCGGTGCCGTCAGTATCGTGAGGGGCACGACCCGGCTCGAGGCCGCACGCCAGTTTGTCGACTTCGCCCTGAGCCCGGAAGGCCAGGCAACCGGTGCGGCGGCGGGACAAAATCAAGTGCCGTCGAACTCCCGCACGAAACTGCCTGACGGGGCGCCGGACATCTCGCTGATCAAAATGGTGGACTACGATTTCGCGACATTCGGTTCGCCCGAGGAACGAGCGCGGCTTCTCTCGCGCTTCGAGACGGAGTTTCATCCGGTAACCCAATAAACGATCCGACATCACGGTTTGGCACCGATCCGGCTCCATCGCGTTTGGTGCCGACCGGCGAAGCCTTGCCCTTCGGCAGACATTCAGACGCAAGCAACAGGAGGAACACATGCGACTGACATTTATCTCGAGCCTGCTTTTCGCAGGGACTGCCCTGACCGCTCTCCCCGCGCACGCCGCTGGCGAGTTGAACCTCATCTGCGCCGCCGACGTGGTAATCTGCGAGCAGATGACAGCCGACTTCCAGAAGTCTCACGACATCAAGGTCAACATGGTGCGCATGTCGTCGGGTGAAGCCTATGCCAAGATCCGCGCCGAGGCCCGCAATCCCAAGACCGATGTCTGGTGGGCCGGCACGGGTGACCCACACCTGCAGGCTGCCGCTGAAAACCTGACCGCGGAATACAAGTCGCCCATGCTCGCCGAATTGCAGGACTGGGCGAAGAAACAGGCGGAAAGCGCGGGCTATAAGACGGTCGGCGTCTATGCCGGCGCACTTGGCTGGGGCTACAACACCGAGATTTTCAAGACCAAGGGCTTCAAGGAGCCCAAGTGCTGGGCCGATCTCCTCGCGCCGGAACTGAAGGGCGAGATCCAGATCGCGAACCCGAATTCCTCGGGCACCGCCTACACGGCGCTCGCCTCGCTGGTGCAGATCATGGGCGAGGACAAGGCATTCGACTACCTCAAGAAGCTGAATGCAAATGTCTCGCAATACACGAAGTCCGGTTCTGCCCCCGTTAAGGCGGCAGCCCGCGGCGAGACGGCGCTCGGCGTGGTCTTCATGCATGACGCTGTGGCGCAGGCTGCCGAAGGCTTCCCCGTCAAGGCAGTCGCGCCCTGCGAAGGCACTGGCTACGAGATCGGCTCGATGTCGATCGTCAAGGGCGCCCAGAATATGGAAAACGCCAAGATCTGGTACGACTGGGCACTCACGGCACCCGTGCAGTCGCGTATGAAGGATGCCAAATCCTTCCAGCTTCCTTCCAACAAGACCGCCGAAGTGCCGAAGGAAGCGCCGAAGTTCGCGGATATCAAGCTGATCGACTACGATTTCAAGACCTATGGTGATCCTACCAAGCGTAAGGCGCTTCTGGAGCGCTGGGACAAGGAAATCGGCGCGGTGGCCAACTAACCGAACGCATTGCCGGCGGCGCGCCAGACGCGCTGCCGGCTCCTCAGCCCGCAGGGCATTCCTATTTTCATAAAGAGGTTGGCCGTGAAACATGGCAATCGTCGGCTGGACATCGCTCTGGCCCTTGGGGCTGCAGCGCTCGTCGCCCTCCCCTGGTATCGCATCGACGACGGGTTTTTCAGCTTCAGCTGGCTTTCGTCGTTTTTGGCCTCGCCCAAGAGCGCTCCGGCGGTCCTTCAGATCGTTGAGTTCGGGAGGCCATGGCTGCTCGTCGCGGTGTTGCTTCTGTTGATGGCCGGCTGTGCCCGCTTTGTCCGCGACCCGATGCGCAGGGCCACGTTGCTCGTGATCGCCGGAGCCGTCGGGATCCTGTTCCTGACGGCCCAGGGTCTGGCGATCGGCCATTCGGGCTGGAACTGGTCCATCACCGAGCGGTTCTTTGGCGCGATGAACACGGGGCAGCCGTCCATGGGTGCCGGTGCGGTTACGCTGGCGCTGGTCTACGTACTCGTCGCGTCCTTCGGTCTCGCAGAGCGCGGTTTCATGAAGGGCGATGCCTTCATTGTCTCCTGCATCAGCCTCCTGATCTTCCTCGTCTCAGTTTTCGTCTTCTATCCCATCGGCAGCATGATGGTCGGCGCCTTCCAGGATTTCGACGGCTCATTCAATCCGTCCGGCTTTATCCGCAATCTGCAGGACCCAGGCATCTGGAGCGCGTCCTGCCTGACGGGTGCCGGACGCTGCGGCGTGGCCTGGCGAACGCTGACTCTGGCGCTTGCCACCGCGGCCGGTTCGACCACCATCGGCCTTGCCTTCGCGCTCGTTGCGACCCGCACGCGCTTCCCCTTCAAGAAGGGACTGCGCCTGCTCACCGTGCTGCCTATCATCACGCCGCCCTTCGTGATCGGTCTTGCGCTCACACTGCTCTTCGGCCGTGCCGGCATCGTTACCAGTGCGGCGTCGCATCTGTTCGGCGTGGAACCGGGCCGCTGGCTCTACGGCATGACCGGCATCTGGATCGCTCAGGTGCTTTCCTTCACCCCGATCTCCTTCCTGGTCCTGATCGGCGTGGTCGAAGGCGTCAGCCCTTCGATGGAAGAAGCATCGCAAACCCTCAGAGCGGACCGCTGGCGCACCTTCTGGTGCGTCTCCCTGCCATTGATGAAGCCTGGCCTTGCCAATGCCTTCCTGATCGGTTTCATCGAAAGCATGGCCGATTTTGGCAACCCGCTGGTGCTCGGCGGCAGCCATGGCGTCCTGTCGACGGAGATCTTCTTTGCCGTCGTCGGATCGCAGAACGATCCCTCGCGTGCGGCAGTCCTCGCCGTGGTTCTCCTTTGCTTCACGCTGACGGCGTTTCTGGCACAGCGCTTCTGGCTGTCGGGAAAGAACTTCGCAACCGTGACTGGCAAGGGCGATAGCGGAGCCCATATTGCGCTTCCCCGTTCGCTTTCCATCGGCGTTCACGCCATCGTCATTCCGTGGATGATCTTCACCGTCGTCGTCTACGGCATGATCCTCGTGGGCGGCTTCGTGAAGACCTGGGGCCTCGACAATTCGCTGACGATCGAACACTACACCCGCGCCTTCTCGGTCGCGACCCGGGATGGTTCGTTGGCCTGGACGGGCGTCGCCTGGAATTCGTTCTGGACGACGATGGAAATCGCTCTCATCTCCGCGCCCCTGACAGCCGCGGTCGGCCTGCTGACGGCCTACATCATCGTCCGCCAGAAATTCGTCGGCCGCAACCTGTTCGAGTTCGCGCTGATGATGAGTTTCGCGATCCCCGGCACCGTCATCGGCGTCAGCTACATCATGGCGTTCAACCTGCCGCCGCTGGAAATGACGGGCTCTGCCGTGATCCTGATCGCCTGCTTCGTCTTCCGCAACATGCCGGTTGGCGTTCGCGGCGGCATTGCGGCGATGACCCAGCTCGACAAGAGCCTGGATGAGGCTTCGCTGACCCTGCGCGCCGACAGCTTCAGGACCATTCGCAAGGTTGTCCTGCCCTTGCTACGACCGGCGATCACGGCCGCGCTGGTCTATTCCTTCGTGCGGGCCATCACATCCATCAGCGCAGTCATCTTCCTGGTCAGTGCCCATTACAACATGGCCACTTCCTATATCGTCGGCCTGGTTGAAAATGGCGAATACGGTGTCGCCATCGCATACAGCTCCATGCTGATCGTCGTCATGATCGCGGTCATCGCAGGCTTTCAGTTCCTTGTCGGCGAACGTCGCCTGCGCCGCGAGAATCGCGTCGCCGGCTCGGTTCGCCCCGCTTCCAAAACTCTGCACGAGGAGAAAATCGCATGATCAAGGTCAAACCCGGTTCTGTAGTTTTCGAACACGTCCGCAAGAACTTCGGCGCGTTCACCGCCATTCCCGAACTATCGCTTTCGATCGAGCCGGGAACGCTTGTCACCCTGCTTGGCCCCTCCGGCTGCGGCAAGACGACGACGCTGCGTATGCTGGCGGGGCTGGAGCATCCAACCGCCGGACGCATCCTGATTGGCGGCCAGGATGTGACCATGCTGCCGGCCAACGAGCGGGACGTTTCCATGGTGTTCCAGTCCTACGCCCTTTTTCCGCACATGACGGCTCTCGATAACGTGGCCTACGGCCTGCTATCCTCGGGGCTGCGCAAGCGCGAAGCAACGGAGAAGGCGCACGACGGGCTTGCTCTTGTCGGGCTCGCCGGTATGGGTCACCGTCTCCCGGCCGAACTCTCTGGCGGCCAGCAGCAGCGCGTAGCAGTCGCCCGCGCGCTTGTTCTCGAGCCGCAGGTCCTGCTGCTCGATGAACCGCTTTCGAACCTCGATGCGCGCTTGAGGCGCCGTGTCCGCACCGAAATCCGAGAATTGCAGCAGCGGCTTGGCTTCACCGCCGTGTACGTCACGCACGATCAGGATGAAGCGCTCGCGGTCTCCGACAAGATCATCGTGATGAAGGACGGTGAAATTGCCCAGATCGGCACGCCGAAGGAGCTCTATGGCGCACCGGCCTCGTCCTTCATTGCCGATTTTATGGGAGAAGCCAACGTTATCGAATGCCAGATCGCAGGCGAGGAAGGGGGGATGGCTCTGGTCAGGGTCGGCAATCTGGATCTTCGTGTCCCGCGCGGAACGGCAGGACTGGATGCGCGGCGCCTCGCCGTTCGCCCCGGCGCGATCCGGATTGGCTCTGTTGGCAGCCCTGGACTTCCCGGCCGCATCCTGCATTCGTCCTATCTCGGGTCGCATATGGAATATGAAGTTGAAACAGCAGTTGGCACGCTGTTCATTACCGATCATGAATCGGACGAACAATTGCTTGTAGAAACCGAAGTATCGCTCGGCTTTAAAGCCAAGGGCATCGCGCTTGTTGGCGCATGAGAATCAAACTCACCTATAAATTACAAGACAACAGGACAATAAGCAGATGACAGAAAGAGAAGCAGCGATCGCGACGCGGTTCGAACTCGCAAAATCGCTGGCCGAGACGGCAGGCGCCATGGCGCTCGATTATTTCAACCGCCGCGACACGCTGGTGATCGAAACGAAACGCGACCTACACGACGTGGTCTCCATCGCCGACCAGAATGTCGAGCGTTTCTTGCGCGACCGCGTTGAGGAGAGGTTCAGCGAAGACGGGTTCCTCGGTGAAGAACACGGCTATCGCGAAGGTAATTCGGGTTTCACCTGGGTGGTCGATCCAATTGATGGAACGGCCCCCTTCGTCAACGGCATGTCGTCGTGGTGTGTCTCGATTGCGGTGATCGACGACGGCGCACCGGTGATCGGCGTGATCTCCGCGCCCTGCCATCAGGAAACTTATGCCGCAGCGAAAGGCCAGGGCGCAACGCTGAATGGGGTTCTCCTGGCGCTTGACCCGAAGCGAAACCTGCAGAATGCGCTCACTGGCATCGGCTCCAACTCCTACGTAATGCCGCAGCGTGTGGGTGCCATTATCGCCGACCTGCTGTCGCGTGGCGGCAACTTCATCCGCAATGGTTCGGGCGCACTTATGCTGGCCTATGTCGCCGCGGGTCGTCTGGTCGGCTATTATGAGCCGCGCATGCGGGCGTGGGATTGCATGGCAGGCTTCTGCCTGGTCGCGGAGGCAGGCGGCGCTACTCTTCCCTTCGCAGTCGACGGTGAAAGCTTGCTCGAGGCCCAGCCGGTGCTTGCAAGCAACCGTTCGTGTTTTGACGAACTGCTGGATATTCACCACACGCATAACGTCTCATAGGGCTGAGGCAGCAATCTTTAGTTTGAACAATCCCATTAGGTTGGCATTGCCTTCATGGGTGCCGACGGTGCAAATTTTCCATGGAATTCAGACGAAGACCTGCTGCAAGAGTACGCTCACGCGTCAGGCTTCGGGGGATCGGCGACGTAGCTTATCCAATGGCGTTCCTATATTCAGGCAAAGGGTTCTGGCCAATGACCATGGTTCCTTTTTCACTGTATTGCGAACCACTTCGAAGCCGTACTCGACCATGTCCTTTTCGTAGATGCTGAGGGCCTCTGCGAGAGCGAAGTCACCTTTGTTGACGGCCATCAAATGGCGGCCGAGATTGGCGGCATCGCGAAGTGTGACGTTTGCGCCGCGCCCAAGGCTGGGCGACATCGTCTTTGCCGCCGGCCCAACGAGGGTAACGTTCGGCGAATATCCAAGATCGCAGAGGATCGAACTGTACATTTCGATGTAGTAGAACGCACCGGGATCTCCTGCTGAAGCCAGGGCGTTGCTCTCTTCAGGCCAAGCCTTGGTAAGCTCGATGGCGAGTGCTTGAAGTTCGTGGCTGCTCAACTTGCTCATCTCAGAATCGTTCTTGCCTATGAACAGTGGGTGTGTCGCAACGATGCAGGCGACATAATCCTGACGTTCAGGAAGTTTTGATTCCGGCACAAGGCACTTGGAGGCAGCTCCGCGCTCTATTGGGTAGAGACCGCCGCCCATGCCGAGAAGAACATTGCGCTCGTCCGAACTGAAGGTGAAGACGTCGGCGACAACTTGCTTAGGCGCCAGACGTCGGGCCTCCGAAGCCGGCAGGTGGCCGTAGATGCAGCGAACGCCGGTATCCATCGTCTGCGCATGCGGCGCCCGCTGCTGGCGAATGGCCGAGCGGACGCCATCTGCGCCGACTAGAACGTCGCCGGTCACGCGGCTTCCATCCGCGAGAATGGTTGTTACGCCATTCTCATGACTTTCATAGCTGACGTAGGGATTGCCATAATGGTCAATGTCATCCAGTCCAGTCAGCAGGACTTGCCGAAGGATCGCCCTGTCCACATGGCTATGTTGCAAAATTTTTGCCGATGTCCGAAAAGGTACTGATAATTTTCAGCGAGACTTTTGATGAGCGATTTCGAGTGGCGCCCGTTTCAGGGTGAAGTGATTTTATTGGTGGTGCGGTGGTATTGCCGCTGTAGGATCGGCTACCGCGATCTCAAATAGAGGGATGGGTGAGCACGGTGTGCCCGTCGCTGTTTCCACGATTTATCGCTGGGTCCAGAAATACGCGCCAGAGATTGAAAAACGGCTGCGTTGGCTTTGGCGCCGACCATCTTCAACGAGTTGGCGCGCTGATAAACCTTATGTGAAATTCCGGGGACATTGGACTTATCTTGACAGAGCAGTATACAAATTCTGCAACGCGATCGACTTCTACCTGTCCTCAACGCGCAACGCCAAAGCAGCCAAACGTTTCTTGGGGAAGGCTTTGAACGGCCTGAAAGACTGGGGAAAGCCGCGTGTCATTAACACTGACAAGGCAACCACCTACGGGATTGCCATCGCGCAGTTGAAGGCCGAAGGCAAATGCACTGATGAACTGATGCATCGACAGGTCAACTACCTGAACAATGTTGTCGAGGCTGACCGCGGTAAGCTGAATTAGCTGATCAAACCGGTCACAGGGTTCAAGACGTTGAAGACGGCATAAGCGACGATCAAGGACTTCGAGGTCATGCGGGCGTTGCGCAAGGGCCAGGCTGCTATTTTTAACATGACACGAGACACATCCGTGGGGAAGTGCGTATCGTTGAACGCGTTTTTGGCATCGGGCCGAGCGGGTTGACAGAAGCCGTGAAACTGCTCGCTGAGAATCTACAAGGTCAGACCGCGTGATAGCAGAGAATGAGGTGATTTCCTTGCCAGCCGGATTTTTTGCAACAGTGCCCGACCGTATGCCCACCCTGACTTATCCTTTCTGCAAGAGCCTAAAGTTTTGCAGTGTCCCGGCGGCTGAGGATGACAAAAGCGCCATGTTCGGAAAGGCTCTTTACCAGCACAAAGCAGATCCTAAGTGGACGTTTCCCAGAAGGTCGAGAAGCGGGAAGGTCCTTCAAACCTCGTTGAGAAACGCCAGATGGATCGACGGATATCGTCACCGATCAGATGTCTACGACCACGCCCTTTGCCTTCAGCACGTGTTCGAGGTTGGAGACTTCCACAACAGACCTACCAGCCTTGTAGGCGGCGATGTAGCCAGCCTCAGCGTCCTCACGGGCCTGCGATAGTTTCGCGGCTTCCGCCACTTCGTTGCGGCGTACGACGACCAGGCCATCCGCATCACCGACGATGACGTCGCCCGGATGGATGATTTCACCGCCGACGATGATGGAATCGTTGGTCGTGCCAATAGTCTCCTTGACGGTGCCCTTGATACAGGTGCTGAGCGAGAAGACGGGGAAGCCCAGTTCGCGAAGCTGCAGCGTATCGCGCACGCCGGTATCCGTCACGAGACCGCCAATTCCCTTGGCAAGGCAGGCATTGGCAAGCACGTCACCGAAAGAGCCGGCTTCTTCATATTCACCCGCCGAAACGACGATGATGTCACCCGGCTTCGCATAGTTGATGGCCAACTGCAGCATGATGTTGTCACGCGGCGAGGATTTGACCGTGAAGGCCGGGCCGCAGAGCTTCATCCCGTAATCGACCGGCTTCAGCCGTGACGACAATGCACCGCGGCGGCCCTGGGCTTCATGAATGGTTGCCGGCGAAAATTTGGCAAGAGCGTCAATGTCGGCTTTGGCAGGCCGTTCTGCGATGTCTTTAATGTGGATCACTTGGATTTCCTCGCTCAGGTGCCCCCGGGGCGGCGGAATCGTCCGCCGCCACCGGCACGTATGTCTGGTGATTGAGTTGGAAAAGAGCCCCGCGGCTTACGGAATCGGGTCGAACTTCAGCTCGGAAAGTGGCACGACCTTATCGGTACGCGTCATCTTGTAGTCCGTGTTCGGGCCAAGCCATTTGTCCCAAATCTGATTGAGCTCACCCGAGGTATCGAGTTTGCGGAGCACCTCGTTGATCTTGGCCGTGAGGGCCGGATTGCCCTTGGCCATTCCGATGCCGATCGGCTGATAGAGCATCGGCTCCGGTATCATCCGCATTTCCTTGCCCTTGGTCTTCGACTCCAGCACAAGCTTCGTCGTCGTCATCGTGTTGGCGACCATGCCGCGCGCCTTACCCTGCTGGGCTGCCAGATAGGCCGACGCCGTATCCTGGAAGGTCAGAGGTTCGGACTTATTCAGCTTGATCGACATTTCCGAGGTCGAGCCCTTGGTCGAGGCCAGGCGCTGGCCCTCGAAATCGGCCTTCTTCTGGCCGGGATCGTCGACAGGAACGATCAGCATTTCCTTCGCGAGATAATAGGGGTCGCTAAACTGGATTTGCTCGGCGCGGCTCAGTGTGTAAGCGAGATTGGCAACCGTGATATCGACACGACCGAGCTTCACCTCAGGCACGCGGGCCTCGACGGAAACAGGCTTGATTTCTGTTTTGACACCCAGTGCCTTGCCTATCGCGTTGCACAGATCGACGTCGAAGCCGGCCATTTCGCGGGTCTTCGGATCGGGCGAGGCGAAAGGGGGCACGTCGGCAAACGTCGCGCAACGAAGGGTTTTCGACGACATGATCGTGTCGAGCTGATCCGCGTTGGCCGGCGAAATTGCTGCCGTTCCGGCAAGGGCTGCCGCCAGAGTGATGCACTTCCAGTTCATTGCTGTTCTCCTTCGCTTTTTTGATTTTTGGGTTTCAATGGCGCAGATCTGCGAGGAACCGCTGTGCGCGGGGATGGCGGGGAGCCTTGAAAAACTCCTCCGGCAGGGCTGCCTCAAGAATTTCGCCCGCATCGATAAACCAGATGCGGTCAGCAACATCGCGGGCAAACCCCATTTCATGGGTGACGCACAGCATGGTCATGCCTTCCGCCGCAAGGCTCTTCATCACCGCCAGAACTTCGCCGACCATTTCCGGATCAAGCGCGCTGGTCGGCTCGTCAAACAGCATCACCGGCGGCTCCATGGCGAGCGCGCGGGCAATGGCCACCCGTTGCTGCTGTCCGCCGGAGAGCTGAGCAGGATATGCCTTTGCCTTTTCGGCAAGGCCGACCCGATCAAGGAGCTTCAGCGCCTTGTCATAGGCCACATCCGGCGCGACACCCTTCACGCGGATCGGCGACATCGAAACGTTCTCAACCACCGACAAATGCGGAAACAGGTTGAAGCTCTGGAAAACAAAGCCAATGCTGCTGCGCAGAAGATTTAGCTGCTTCGGCGGCATGGCGGCGTGAATATCCTGGCCGTTGAAGACGATCGAGCCACTGTTGATCTCTTCCAAACGATTAATGGTGCGGATCAGCGTCGACTTGCCCGAACCGGACGGGCCGCAGATCACCACCACCTCGCCGCGTGCGACCGAGGCATCAATGTTCTTCAGAACCGGATAATCGCCATAGCTTTTGCAAACATTGGAGAGGCGGATCGCAGGGAGCGCTTGGGTTGTTGGTGCGGACATGGTCATGGCTGCTCCGATAGGATTTTTGACGGTGCCAGAGTTGCAGTCGCCGCACCGCGGGTCACACCGGCGCGCCGACGCGTGATCCGTCGCTCGATGACATTGGCGACTTGGGTTAGGCTCCAGCAAATGGCGTAGTAAACGACTGCAAGGATCAGGAAGACCTGAAAGGGCTGGGTCAGCAGTTGGTTGTTGACCTGACTGGCCGCGAAGGTTAGGTCGGGCACGTTGATGACATAGCCGATCGTTGTATCCTTGATGGTGGAAACAAAAGTCGAGATGATGCTCGGGATCATGTTGTAGAGCGCCTGCGGCAGGATGATGAACCGCATCGCCCCCAGATAACTGTGTCCTAACGCTTTGGCCGCTTCCATCTGACCGGGTCCGAGTGCCGCGATACCGCCGCGAACGACCTCGCTGAGGAAAGCCCCTTGGTAGACGATCAGCGTCGTCAGCATGGTCACGAAACTCGGGACATCCGCTCCAGTCAAAAGAGGCACAAGGAAATAGCTCCACAGAACCAGCATCAACAGCGGCACCCCGCGCGTGATGTAGACGAGTCCCGTGACAGGCCAACGCAACAGCCGCCATTTCGACAGTCGCGCCAGGGCAAATAGGATACTGATCGGGAAGGCAAGCGCTATGCTGAGTGCCGACAGAATCAGGGTATTTGCCAAGCCACCCAACTGACCGTTCGGATACTGGCCGACCAACAGCAAGAGCCAGTAATTACTAATTATGTTGAGCATATCGGTTATCATGCGCGTGCGCTCCGAGCAGGATCTGCACGAAGCGACAGATAAGCGCCCGCCCCCATGATCAGCAGCGAAAAGAAGAGATAGAGCGCCGTGCCGATAAGGTAGATCTCGAAGGTTCGGAAACTGAGATTTTCAATTTCCTTGACGGCATGCGTGAGTTCCGGCGCACCGATGATGATGGCAAGGCTGCTGTTCTTGAAGAGCGATACGCTGTGATTGATTAGCGGCGGAAGCGCGTTGCGGACACCCTGCGGCAGGATAACGAAACGCATGGCCG
This sequence comes from Ensifer sp., assembly GCA_035565055.1. Taxonomy (GTDB): domain Bacteria; phylum Pseudomonadota; class Alphaproteobacteria; order Rhizobiales; family Rhizobiaceae; genus Ensifer_A. The sequence continues at coordinate 8,980 of DATMTA010000146.1, read as the reverse complement.
ACAGATAACCATGGCCGAGCGCGGTGGCGGCTTCCATCTGACCGGACCGGACGGAGCGCAACCCGGACCGCAGATCCTCGCTAAAATAGGCCGCCTGGCACAGCCCGAGGCCAATGATGGCAAAGATGGTTTCGGCGTTATGCGCGGAAAGCCAGGCCGTCAACCCGTTCGGCAGCAAGGTAAAGATGCCGAAATACCAGAGCATGAGCTGAACCAGCGTCGGCACATTGCGATGATAGGACACATAGGCTGCGACGATAGGCCCGCCAAAACGAAAAGGCGAAAAACGTATGGAAAGGAGCGTTATCGCGAGAGCCATGGCCAGCAGCCACGACCCGGCAAAGATCGCGAAGGTCATCTCGACGCCATGCAGCAGCATGGCGATAGCGGTCGGATCCTTGAGAATGGCCGAAAGGTCGAATCCCGTCACGGCTTCGGCTCCCTGGGCTCACCGCCCTCAAGTCGCTGAGGTCGGGCCGTCTGAAGGCCACCCATGACCTGGAGCGTCGGAGTGATCTCGATATGCCCGATGTTGACCGCCACCGGCGCTGCAATCGCAAAGGCAATCGCCTCGGCGACGTCGGAGGCCTGCGGCAATTCAAAACCGTCGATGAACCTCTCGCGAATGCTCGGATCATTGCCGTGCACATGGTTGAAGATGTCGGTCGCCACCCGGCCGGGGCAAATTTCGGTAACCCGGACACGCTTGCCGAAGCAATCCAGCCGCAGCTGGTTGGAGAGCATGGCAACGCCAGCCTTGACGGCGTGGTATGTTGAATTGCCGCCGAAATTATAATTGCCGGCAATGGAAGAGATGTTGATGATATGACCCCGGTCGCGCTCCGCCATGCCAGGCACGACCAGGCGGCAGATCTGCAGAACGGCGCGCAGGTTGACGTCAACAAGCAGGTCGATGTCCTCTTCGTCAGCATCCAGGAACTTCTTTGGTCGATCAACGCCGGCGTTGTTGACGAGGATATCGAACTGAACCTCGGATACGAGCGACGCAATTGCCGCGCGATCCGTCACATCGATGACGTGCGCGATACATCCCGTCCGTTCTGCAAGCGCCTTCAGGGCATCGCCACTGCGGGCAATGGCATGTACTTCGATATTCTCACGACGGAAACGTTCAACGATCGCAGCCCCTATGCCGGAGGATGCTCCCGTTACCAATGCTGTCTTGTAATCCGAGAATGGCATTGAAGTCCCCTTTTGTTGCCTCAGATATTAGCGGCGCTTTAAATCCTTGCCTAAGACCGATTATCTCTGGAGCAATAAGCAACTTGTATGGGGCCCCGGCATCGACGGGATTAGCCGGAAGCCAGACGTTTGCAAAAGGCACGTGCGTCTGTAAACATGCGCTTATTCTGAACAAACGCATCCGATCCAAATGGACATAAGGCGCTTCAAATCTTTCATCGTGATTGTCGACAGCGGGAGCATTACGCGCGCGGCTGATCTTCTGCACATCGCCCAGCCTGCGCTCAGCCAGCAATTGGCCGCACTGGAAGAGCATTTTGGCCAGAAGCTTTTGATACGCAGTCAGCAAGGTGTCAGCATGACGGATGCGGGCCATGCGGTTTATCGCCACGCCCAGATCATCCTGCGGCAAATGGAACAGGCGCAGGCCGATGCATCGGCAGCCGGCAATTCGCTCGCCGGACGCGTTTCCGTTGGCCTGGTGCCTTTCAGCAGCGCGGCCACCCTGTCGGTCGATCTTCTGGCGGAGACCCGCCGGCGTCATCCCGGCATCCTGCTGCACCTGACCGAGAGTGTCGGCCAGACCTATAGCCAGATGATCATGAACGGCCGATTGGAAATGGCATTGATCCACGGCACGGGGCCGATCAAGGGCGTGCGGTTCGATCCTATCCTCAGAGAGGACTTCTATCTGGTTGCGCATCGCGACTTTGCAATCGAAGATGATGGCAAGCCGGTGCCTTTGGCGGCGCTGGACGGCATGCCTCTGCTGCTGCCACCCGCCTACAACTTCGTCCGCCGTGCGGTGGACACCGCCTTTACCCGCACCCGCAACAGCATGAAAGTGGTGGCGGAAGTCGAGATCGTGCGCACCTTGGCGCGCACGGTGGCCGCAGGTCTTGGCGCGACGATCATGCCGAAGGCGATCGCCGACCGCATCATGACGGAAACCAGCGAGCCGCTGATCTGCCGGATCATCTCCCCGCGGATCGAGGAGACGCTGTCTTTGTGTGTCTCTGACCAGAACCCACTGTCGGAGCCGGCGCTTGCGGTCAGGGACATCCTGGTCGAACTGACCGAAGGGCTGAAGATTTAGCGCATGTCCCTGCAGAACTGGGCAATACGAGCGCAGCCCTCTTCCAGCATCTCCGTGCTGGTTGCGTAGGAAATGCGGAAGAACGGGCTCGTGCCATAGGCGGCGCCCTGAACGGTGGCGACGTGGTGTTCATCGACCAGCGCCATGACGAAATCGACGTCGGTCGTGATCTTGCGGCCGCCCTTGCTGGTCTTTCCGATCAGGCCAGCCATGTTGGGATAGACGTAAAAGGCACCTTCGGGCTTGTGGCAGCGAAGTCCTTCCACCTCCGACAGCCTGTCGATAACGAAATCTCGGCGCGCCTTGTAGATCGCCGCACGTTCCTTCAGCAGGTTCTGGGGACCATCGAGCGCGGCAATCGCAGCCGCTTGGGTCAGGGTGGAGATGCCACCGCTGTTCTGGCCATTGACATTGCTGATCGCGGCCATCAGTTCCTTCGAGCCGCTCGCACAGAAGCCCAACCGCCAGCCGGTCATCGCATAGGCCTTCGAGACACCATTCATTGTCAGTACGCGATCATAGAGACGGGGTTCGACCTCGGCGATCGTGCAGAATTCGAAATCGTCATAGACCAGATGCTCGTAGATATCATCGGTCAGGATCAACACGTCAGGATGGCGCAGCATCACTTCAGCGATCGCCGCCATCTCCGCCCTCGAGCAGGCGGCACCGGTTGGGTTGTTCGGGAAGTTCAGAAACAGCCACTTGGTCCGCGGCGTGATGGCGGCTTCCAGGTCTTCCGCGCGCAGCTTGAAGCCGGCCTGCTCAAAGCAGGGGACGGCGACAGGAACACCACCGGCGAACTTTACGATATCGGCATAGCTGACCCAGGAGGGTGTGGGGATCACGACTTCATCGCCGGGATTGCAGGTTGCCAGCATCGCATTGAAGATGACCTGCTTGCCACCGGCCGAAACGATAATCTGGCTAACATCGTAATCCACATTGTTATCGCGCTTGAACTTCCTGGAAATGGCGGCCTTGAGCGCTGCCGTACCGTCCATGGGCGGATACTTGGTGTCGCCGTTCAGGGCCGCAGAATAGGCGGCCTCGATCGCGTGGGCCGGCGTCGGAAAATCTGGCTCGCCGGAGGAGAGGCTGACGACCTTGATACCCTTGGCTGCCAGCTCTCGGGCGCGCTGGGTCATGGCTGCGGAGGCGGAGATGGAGACATTCTTGAGGCGGTCGGCTGTGACGGACATCAGCATGGTCTTTCGATGGTGGATTGAAATTGGAGGAACGCCGGATGGGCGATCAGGCATGTCAGCTGGCGAGCTCCGCCGCTGGTGCGAGCGTGGCGCCGGCCGCCTCGATTTCGCTGCGGACGATGCGGGCAAGCTCCAGTGAACCGGGCGTGTCGCTATGGACGAGAATGGAACGCGCCTGCATTGGAATGACCGTTCCATCGATTGCCTCGACGGTTCTATCAACGAGGAAGCGACGCACGCGGGCGCGTACCGATGCCTCGTCCTTGACAAGCGCGCCGGGCAGACCACGCACAACAAGTTTGCCACGCGCGTCATAGGCGCGGTCAGCGAGGAACAAGGCCAGCGTCTTCAAGCCAGCCCGCTTTGCAGCCTTTTCAATTTCGCTGCCTGCGGTCACGAAAACAGCCAGACCTGGGTCCACCGCGACAATCGCCTGCATCATCAGGTCTGCAACGGCCGGATCACGCTCGACCATGGTTCCCATGGCCGCGTGGAAGCTGAAATGGCCAACCTTCATACCCTCGGCTTTGGCGATCGCGATCAGGGCACCGAGCTGGTAAAGCATCTGCTGGCGCAGTTCATCTGGCTGATACGGCATTTCGCGACGCCCGAAACCGAGCCGGTCCGGCAGACCCGGATGCGCACCGATACCGACGCCGTTGGCCTTCGCCAGCCGCACCATCCGCGCCATCGTGTCGGGGTCGCCGCCATGAAACCCGCAGGCGATATTGGCAGAGGAAACGATCTGCATCATCGCCTCGTCGTCGCACAACCGGTACGGACCAAATCCTTCGCCCATGTCGGAATTCAGATCGATCTTCATCCTAAGTTCCTCTCATCGCCGACAGAGCGTTTCCGCGCTTCACGGAAACACTCTAACTATTTGATTTTAGGCATTTCCGAAGGGAAAATCGGTATCCACTTTTCCTGGAAATGCTCTGGCCCGCATGCTCAAGCCATTGCCTTCAGAGCGCGTTTGACCATCGGTATGGTGTGCCTCAAGTCTGCGATGTAGCGTTCGACGGCTTTTTCCACTGCCCGCGCCTCCGCATGGCTCGAACGGACGAACTGCACGCGGCTGCCGATACGGGCCTGACCGAGACGCCACAGATCGCATTCGATCACACCGGCAATCTTGGGATAGCCGCCGGCGGTATTCGCATCGCTCATCTGCACGATGGGTTCGCCACCGGGCGGAACCTGGATCACGCCCGGCACCACGCCATGCGATCGCATCTCGACGGTTTCCGTCGGTACGATGGCGTCGCCGGACAGGCGGTAGCCCGTCCGGTCGCTCCGAGAGGAAATGCGCCAGGTCTGATCCCAGAACGCCTTGCCATCATCCGCGAAGAGGCCATGCTCGCCGGCTGGCAGGGCACGGATCAGCAAAGTTCCATCAGGGGATGAAGGGAAGACATCCTGCAGGGCTATCGACGGCTCCACCACCGCCAGACCCGAGGCGGGCAGCGGAAATTTGGTGGAGGCAGCCCCCGCGATTATCCGGTCTCCCTTCTCCAGAGGCCGGCCCGCATATCCGCCAAAGCCGCCACGCAAGGATGTGCTGCGCGACCCCATGACAGAGGGCACGTCCATGCCACCGGCAACACAGAGATAGGCGCGGGCGAGTTTCGGCGGCTGCCTCAGCTCAAGAATCTGGCCCGCCTCGGCAGTGAAGGCGCACCATGCAGGCAGTTCGATACCGTCCAAGACCGGATTGCCATCCGTGCCGGTAACGGCAAACACGGTCCGGTCGGTGAATTGCAGGCGGAGCGGAAATGTCTGGATCTCCAGCGCGGCCGCGCACTCGTCATTGCCGACAAGACTGTTACCGATCCTGACGGCAAGTGGGTCCATGGCACCGCTGGCCGAAACACCGATATCTCGATAACCCGGACGTCCGAGGTCCTGCACGGTGTTGAAGGGGCCAGTTTCAAGAATTTCGATCATAGTTCGATCCTCGCGGGCACGAACCGGACAATATCGCCCGGCGCCATCATGGCCGGCTTCGGTGATTGCGGGTCGAACATCTGCAGATCGGCAAAGCCGATGGAATTCCAGCCATTGGGTCCGGTGAGCATGGCAACGCCGGTCTGCATCCCGCCGATCGTCACGCAGCCCTTCTCCATCTTCAGCGACGGCACGGTCTTGCGGGGCATGTAGATGCGGGGATCGAGACCGTGGAGATAACCAAAGCCCGGCGCGCTGCCGAGCGCGAACACCCGGTAGGTCGCCTCGTGATGGATGCGGAACACTTCGCGATCGGCAAGCCCCGACAGGTCACACAATGCCGGCAGATCGGTCGCGTATTCTCCGCCGTAGTGGACGGGAATCTCGATGGTTTTCCCGGCAAGATCGATGCTGCGAGCCGCGTCCCAGGCGTTAGACAGCCGATCGATGACCTCAGCCGGATCCTCGGGCGTCTGCTGGAAAATGGCGAGAAGGTTGGTCATACCGGGAATGATTTCCGCCAGATCGGTCCAGCCCTTCAGCGTCTGGGACAGGGCCCAGATGCGACGCTGGGCAGGCAGGTCGAACTCACCGGGCGCCTCCAGCAGAAAGGATCGGCTGCCGATCGCGGAGATGCGAGCATGGTCCTTGACGACGGGAATGATGGTCAATGGCTGCATGTGTGTGTGCACTGTCGCTATCATGACTGGGCCTCGATCTCGAACAGGGCATCACCGAACCCGACCAGCGTGCCAGGTTCTATCAGCCGCCTGGTCAAGACACCGGAATGTCCCGCTTTCAGGGGAACCAGAACATGGCCGACCCGCAAAAAGGCCGGAACATCGGCGGCAGCGACGGAATGTGGAAGGTCTGCTGAAGCTGAATCCCGGAGCTGAAAAATCCCGGCCATCGGTGCCTTGATCACAGCGGGTTTGGATGAAGCTCTGGCCGCTTGCGAAACGTGGTTTTCACCACCGGAGACGACAATGCGCAATTTCCCGGAGGCGCTTGAGATTTCCAATCCGTCCACACCGGCGGCTGTCAGCGTTTCGGTCAGAAAGGCAATTGTTTTCGGATCGCTGAAGTCGATCGCGCTCATGGCGTGGCCCTCTGTTTCAGCCATTGCTCCAGATAGTGGATGTCCGTCTCGCCTTTCGCAAAAGCCGCATCCTCGAACAGTGCGCGCAGGAAGGAAATGTTGGTGGCGATGCCATCCACGCGCGTGTCGGCAAGCGCCTGGCGCATCCTGGCCAATGCTTCGGCACGCGTCGGCGCATGGACGATCACCTTGGCAATCAGCGAGTCGTAGTAGGGAGAGACCTTGTAGCCGGCATGGATGTGGGTATCGACGCGGATGCCCTCTCCTTCAGGCAGCTCGAGCCCGGTGATCACGCCTGCAGACGACATGAATGTTTCGGGGTCCTCGGCATTGATGCGGCACTCGAAGGAATGGCCTTCGCACGTCACCTGCTGTTGGGTCAGTTCCAACGGAATGCCCTGCGCCGCCTTGATCTGCTGCTGGACGATATCGATCCCGGCCGTCAGCTCGGTGACCGGATGCTCGACCTGCAGCCGCGTGTTCATCTCGATGAAGTAGAACGCTCCGTTCTCGTAAAGAAACTCGAAGGTTCCGACCCCGCGATATCCGATCTGCCGGCAGGCCTCGACGCAGGCTTCACCGACCGGCCCGATGATCTCGGGAGCAATCCCGGGAGCCGGGGCTTCCTCGACAACCTTCTGGTGACGCCGCTGCATGGAGCAATCGCGATGCCCAAGCCACACGGCGTTACCATGGGCGTCGCAGAGGACCTGGATTTCGATATGACGCGGATGCTGAAGAAACTTCTCCATGTAGAGCGCCGGCGAACCAAAGGCCTGGCGCGCTTCTTCCCGCGTCAGCGCAAGCGCATCCTGCAACCGGGCCGGTTCCGTCACCACCCGCATGCCGCGACCACCGCCACCACCGGTCGCCTTGATGATCACAGGGTAACCGATGTCGAGCGCGATCTGTTCGACGAGGCTCTGGTCGTCCGGCAACGCCGTGTCCGGACCGGGAACGCAGGGCACGCCAGCCGCAATCATTGCGCGCTTCGCCGCGATCTTGTCCCCCATCGTGGCAATCGAGGCGGCATTGGGCCCGATGAAAACCAGTCCTGCAGTCTCGATAGCCTCGGCAAAGGCTGCATTTTCAGAAAGAAAGCCGTAGCCCGGATGAATGGCCCCTGCCCCGGTCAAACGGGCTGCGAGAAGAATGGCGTCCTTGTTCAGATAGCTTTTGGACGCGCTGGACGGGCCGATGCAGAGAAACACGTCCGCAGATTTGCCGTAGGACGCGTCGCGATCCGCCTCGGAGCAGACTGCCACGGTTTTAAGCCCGAGATCGCGGCAGGCGCGCTGAACGCGCGTCGCGATCTCGCCGCGGTTTGCGATGAGGACTGTGCCAAATAGCGGCTTCTTGTCGGGAAGTGACTGCATCAGGCGATCTCCGCCAATAGATTGCCCGTCTCCACCTCACCGCCATCGATGTCTGTGAGATGGGCAATACGCCCTGAACGCGGAGCTGAAATCGTGTTGAAGACCTTCATCGCCTCGATGACGAAAAGGGTCTGCCCCTCCTCAACTGCATCACCCAGCTTGACGAAGGGTGGCTCGTCCGGGGCGGGGGCTCGGTGCAGCACCCCAAAGACAGGGGCCTTGACGGGCACCGCAGTAGCCTGGGTTTCAGCGGTGGCACCCTCAGATGTGGAGGCAACCACCGCGGCATTCGCAGATGTCGAGGAAGCATGAGCTGACTCGTGGTTTCGAAAAATGCGGATCGTCACGGCCTTTTCGGTGACCACCAGCTCGGACACCTTCGATTGTCCGACAAAGTCGATAAGTGATTTGATTTTAGACAGATCCATAACGCGCCTGGTAGTTCAAAGTTATTGCGCCGCCCCTAGCGATTGGGACCGGGCCAATAGAGTTCATTCCCTACCATGAGCGCTTCAACGATGGGGTCAGACGAAGTTTGAATGGATAAGCCTCATCCACGGCTTCAGCCTCGATCAGATTGAAATCAGAGGGAAGTTAGATGGCGAGGAAATCAATCAGCCCTAATGGTGACCAGGATGCCAAGGACAACCTGCTTTGATCCCCAAAAACTGGACCGTTCATAATTGGAGTTTTCCGCTGTAATTTCCCGGCTGGCAACAGGAGCGGAAGCGATGAAGGCATCGAAGGTTTCGGACGCGCAGAAGGCGTTCATATTGAAGCAGGACGATGACGGTGTGCCGGTGGCGGAGATCTGCCGGAAGGCTGGGATCAGCCAGGCGACGTATTTCAATTGGCGCAAGAAGTATGCGGGTCTTCTGCCCGACGAGATGCGCCGATTAAAGGCTCTGGAAGATGAGAATTCCAGGCTAAAGAAGATCGTCGCCGATCTGACGCTGGACCGGGAGATGCTGCAGGACGTCATCCGCCGAAAGCTCTGAGGCCTGTTCGGAAGCGCAAGCTGATCGACGGGATGCTGGTGGATTGGGGGATA
>DATMTA010000145.1:0-13802 GCA_035565055.1 Ensifer sp. | reverse complement strand
GTCGAGGCGGCCGAAGGCGGGTCCGGTCTGCCGGACGCCTATCGCGCGATGCTGCGCGACGGGCTGATCTCGCTGCTGCTGAATGGGCTTATCAACAACGTCTCCGCCGCCCTCAACCTGCCCGCCGCCGATGCCGGCTCTGCCGCCGTGCGCAAGGCTGAGGAATTCATCCGCGCCCGCGCGGCCGAAAACATCTCCATGGCCGACATCGCCCATGCCGCCGGCATTCCGCTGCGCACCCTTCAGGACGCCTATCGCAAGGCGCTCGGCCGCACGCTGCTCGATGGCGTCCAGCAGGCGCGGCTGGAGGCCTTGCGCAATGCGCTGCTCAAGCCGACGCCGACGCTGAATGTCGCGGATGCCGTGCTGGCCTCGGGCTTCGGGCATCTGGGGCGGGCTGCTGCGGCCTATCGCGAGGTCTATGGGGAGAGCCCGTCGGAGACGTTGCGGCGAGTGCGGGGGCGGTAGCCTCTCACTCGGTATCGTCGAAATGGGTATCGATATCGCGATGCCCTTCCAGAATATTGACGACCTCGAACTTGTCCCCGACATAGCGGAAGAAGATCACGTAGCCACGGAACGCGAAGCTGCGAATATCCTCGCGCAGTTCTGGACGCGGGCGTCCCATATGGCCCGGCAAGCCGGCGAGATGGCGGCATTTCTGCCGGAGTGCGGCGACGAAATCCTGGCCGATCGCGAGCGACCCGCTCTGTGTGGTGATGTAACGGAGGATGTGGACGAGGTCTTCCTTGGCGCTGTCGAGATAGCTTAGGCGCGCCACATCAGAAGCCCTTTGCGCCCAGCGCCTTGGCCTCTTCCGCCAGGGCCGCGTCGAGTTCATCCTCGCCATTATTCCCGCCAGCGGCGATGGAGGCGTTGAGCTGGTCGCGCAGCGCATTCAGCCGCGCCTCGCGTTCCTCGACGAGACGAAGCCCCTCGCGCACGACTTCGCTAGCTGAGCCGTAACGGCCCTCGCGCACGGTCTGCTCGACAAATTTCTCCCAGCGTTCTCCCAATGAAACATTCATGATGTGCGTCTCCTACGACGCGAACGAGTTTACGCCGATAACAGAAACTGCGCAATAAATGTTATCCGAAGGTCACACCCCCGGCTTCTCCGGGTTCCACAACATCACCTCGCTCGTCGCCTCATACGCCATCCCCTTCGGATAGCTGATCGCCTCGAACTGCAGCCCCCAGGGCGCCTGGAAGTAAAGGATCGACTGCCCCGCGATCGGGCCGTCTTCGATCGGAAGCGGCCCCAGCCGCGTCTCGACGCCCATCTCGTCCAGATAGGCCTTCGCCGCAGCGATGTCGCGGACGTAGAAGGCGATGTGGAAGGCGCCGATGTCGCTGTTCTTTTGCTTGAGATCGCGCTGGTCGGGGGCGGAATATTCGAAGAGTTCGAGGTTCGAGCCATTGCCGCAGCGGATCATCGCCACGCGCTCGATGCGGGCACGCGGGTGGACGCCGAGCGCGTCGGTCATGAAGCTGCCCTCCGGGTCGCCGATCGGGCCGAAGGTGAGGACATGGGTGCAGCCGAGCACGCGGTCGAAGAAGTCGATCGCCTCATCGAGGTTCGGCACGGTGAGGCCGGTATGGTCGTGGCCGACGAGGCCGGGAAGGCCCTTGGTGGGTTGAGCGGTCATGGCAGGTCCTCCAATCAGGCAGCAGTTTCGAGAGACGGCGCCGGCCGCGTCAGCCAGCCGTCATCGATTTCCGGCAACGGAATGGCGTCGAGCAGCAGGCGCGTATAGGGCGATTGCGGGGCGTCGAAGACGGTTTCGCACGGTCCCTCTTCCACCACCTCGCCGAAGCGCATGACGGTGACGCGGTCGCAGACGGCGCGGATGACGGAAAGGTCGTGGCTGATGAAGGCCATGGAAAGCCCCATTTCCTTCGACAGCGCCTTGAGGATGTTGAGCACCTGCGCCTGCGTCGAGACGTCGAGGCCGGAAACGATCTCGTCAGCGAGCACGAAATCCGGCTTCATCAGCACGGCGCGGGCGATGCCGATGCGCTGGCGCTGGCCACCGGAAAGCTCATGCGGCGCGCGGTCCAGCGTGACAGGTGGCAGCGATACGCGGTCGAGAATGGCGCGCACCTGCCGCTCGGCATCGCGCCGGTCGGTGGCAAGCCCGTGCAGGAAGAGCGGTTCGGTGAGGATCTGCCGGATCGAGTGGCGCGGGTTGAGCGAGGCCATCGGGTCCTGGAAGATCATCTGCATGCGGCGGCGCAAGGGGCGCATGGCGTCCGGCGAAAGGTTCGTAATGTCCTGCCCGTCGAAGCGGATCGTGCCGCCGGAGACGGGCACGAGCTTCAGCAGTGCCCGCCCGAGTGTGGTCTTGCCCGAGCCGGATTCGCCCACAATGCCCACCGTCTCGCCGCGCTTGATCTTGAGATCGACGCCATGCAGAACGCGCACGCCCGGCCGGCCATGGCCGAACAGACCCTGGCTCTGACCGTAGGTGACTTCGACGCCCTTCGCTTCAAAGAGAAGATCGCTCATCTCACACTCTCCTCTCGGCAATGCCGATCTCGGCGCGCAACTGGCGGAACACGGCCTCCGGCACCGGCTCGAGCCCGGCATTCGGCCGGTCGTAGCGGGGGCCGGCGGCAATCAGCGCGCTGGTATAGATGTGTTTCGGCTGGGTCAGCATGTCGGCGGTCGCGCCGTCCTCGATCACCTTGCCGGCATAGAGAAGTGTCACGCGGTCGCAGATCTTGGCCACCACGCCGAGGTCGTGGGTGACGAAGATCACGGCGGTGCCGTGGGCTTCCTGCATGCGGCGGATGAGGCGCAGGATCTCCTTCTGCACCGTCACATCCAGCGCCGTCGTCGGCTCGTCGGCAACGACGAGTTTGGGGTTCAGCGCAAAGGCGGAGGCAATCAGAATGCGCTGGCGCATGCCGCCGGAAAGTTCATGCGGATAGGCGTTTAGAACACGTTCCGGATTGCGGATCTGCACCTCGTCGAGAAGCTGCAGTGCCCGCTCATGTGCGGCGGCCTTGCCCATGCCGAGCTTCAGGCGAAGTCCGTCGGTCAGCTGCGCCTCGATGCGCCGCGCCGGGTTGAGCGCCGTCTGCGGGTCCTGCGGGATCAGGGTGATGTCGCGGCCCATGAGGTCGGACAGTTCGCGGCGCGGCATGGCAAGCAGGTCGCGCCCCTCGAAGCGGATGAAGCCGCCGGTGACTTTCACGGTCGAGGGCAGGATGCCGAGCAGCGCCTTGGCGATGGTGGACTTGCCCGCGCCGGATTCGCCGACAAGGCCGCGCACCTCGCCCTTTTCGAGCGTCAGGGAGACATCGCGCAGCACGGGCGCGCCGCCGTCGCGGGTGGAAATGGCGCTCAGGCCTTCGATAGCAACAAGGGGCTGGGTCATCGGCGCATCACCGGGTCGAGCGCCTTGCGCAGACCGTTGCCCAGCTGGTTGAAGGCGAGAACGGTGGCGAAGAGCGCGATGAGAGGAAAGACGAAGACCCACCATCCCTGATGGATCATCTGGCGCCCTTGAGCGATCATGCCGCCCCAGGTCGGGATATCGGAAGAGAGCGAGAGACCGACGAAGGAGAGGATCGCCTCGACGATGACGGCAATGCCCATTTCGAGGCTCACAAGGGCGATGAGGACGGGCGCGACGTTGGGCAGGATCTCGCGCCACAGAATATGGCTCCGCGAAAAGCCGATCGTCTCGGCGGCCATCACGTAATCCAACCGCGCCTGCGCCATCGTTTCGGCCCGCACGACGCGACAGAAGCGCGTCCAGTCGATGATGACAATCGCCGCGATGACCGAATGGAGGCCCGAGCCCAGCACGGCGACGAGCAGCACCGAGAGCAGAACCGGCGGGAAGGCCATCCAGATATCGACGAGGCGGGAGATGATGCGGTCCGCCCAGCCGCCATACCAGCCGGCGGCAAGACCCATCAGCGTGCCGATGATGGCGGAGAGGCTTGCGGCGACGAAGGCGACGGTCAGCGCGATGCGCGAGCCATAGAGCACGCGCGAGAGCACGTCGCGGCCGAGATCGTCGGTGCCGAGATAATAGCCCGGCTCCGCGCCGGGTGAGGTGACGGGCGGCATGTTGCCGAGCATCAGGTCCTGCTCCAGCGGGTCCTTCGGCGCAATGTAAGGCGCGAAGATCGCGATCAGCAGGAGGAGGATGAGGAAGCCGCCGGCGATCACCACCCGCGGTTCACGCAAAAGCGGTTTGATGGTCTTCATCGGCAGGCTCCGGAGGGGGACGGGCGCGTCCGCAGTGGTGGTCACGATCTCAGCCATGGGCGGCACCTCGTGGGTTCAGCCAGCCGGCGATGAGATCGACGAGAATGTTCACGAGAATGAAGATGGCGCCGAAGGTCAGCACGATGCCCTGAATGAGAGGCAGGTCGCGGTTGATCACCGCGTCGATGGCCATGTTGCCGAGGCCGGGATAGGAGAAGATGCGCTCCACGATCACGGTGCCGCCGATCATGAAGGTGAATTGCACGCCGGTCAGCGTCAGCGTCGGGCCGACCGCATTGCGCAGCGCCTCCTGCAGTACGAGGCGGATCGGTGACATGCCCTTGAGCCGCGCCAGCAGAACGTAATCCTGCACCATGGCCTCGGCCAGCGCCTCTTTCAGCGTGCGTACGACAATGGCGGCCAGCGGCAGCCCGAGCGCTAGCATGGGCATGACCATATGGGCGATCAGATCGCCGAAGGCCGAGAATTTCCCCGTGAGGAGGCTTTCGATCAAGTAGAAATTCGTATGGAAATACGTCGACAGTTCCGGGTCGATACGGCCCGACAGCGGAAATACCGGCCAGAAGACGCCGAGCAGAAGGACCAGTGCCAGCGCCCAGACGAAATCTGGTACTGCGAGAAACAGGCCGTTGATGAAGTCGAGCGCCGGATCGAGCGCCGTGCGCCGCGCCAGCGTCCCGAGCGTCGCGATCACGCCGCCCGCCAGCACGCCGAAGACGAGGGCGGCGAAGGCCAGCTCCAGCGTCGCCGGCAGCCGCTCGCCGATCAGCTCCATCACATCGCGCCGCTGCGAGATCGAAGTGCCGAAATTGCCCTTCAGCACATCCATGAACCAGATGCCGAACTGCTGCGGCAGGCCAAGATCGAGGCCGTAATGGGCGCGAAGGGCCGCAATATCCGCCGGCGTCGCGCTCGGCGAGATCATCATGGCGATCGGATCGCCCGGCACGATGCGCAAGAGACAGAAGACGATAACGGCGACGCCCAAAAGCGTCAGCACCGCCATGAAGAGACGATTGAGAAGATCGGAAGCGGTCATCGGAACCTTCCTGTTGCCTTCGAAGTCGTGAGATTGGGAGATCGCGATGGTGCGGTCTCTTTGGTCGCAATGGCCCTGTGGGAACCCCTCATCCGGCGCTTCGCGCCACCTTCTCCTCAAGGGGAGAAGAGGGAGTTTGCCGCAGCCTCTCGGGCCTCCTCTCCCCTTGGGGAGAGGGTCGCCGAGCGTCAGCGGAGGCGGGGTGAGGGGGCGTCACGGCAGGACGTTCAACGAAGCCCGGCGCGCAAAAGCCCCTCATCCGACCCTGCGGGACACCTTCTCCCCTCCCCTGTTCAAAAGGGGGGGAGAAGGGAAACCCAGCTCAGGCCTTCGACACCAGCGTCGGCTGCAGGGCGCTCGATACGTTCGGCGTCACCTTCAGCGAAGACTTGAAGACGATCGGCTGCACATATTGCAGGAGCGGGATCACATAGCCCTGCTCGGCAATATACTTGTCGGCGGCCTTCCAGCCGGCGATGCGCTTGGCCTCGTCCTTTTCGCCCCAGAGCGGGCCGATCAGGGCGTCGACATCGTCGGTCTTCCAGCCGGAATGCGGCGACTTGGAGAACATGGCAAAGCCGGTCGAGGTCGTCGGATCGCCGATCGCGTTGCCCCAGTTGTAGAAGGCGGCGGGCGCGAGCTTGTGGCCGGCGCGCAGTTCAAAGTGCTTGGCGATTTCGTAGACTTCGATCTCGGCCTCGATGCCGACCTTGCGCCACATGCCGACGATGGCCTGGATCATCTCGTAATCCTTGGGCTTCAGGCCGCGCGTGGTCTGGATCTTGAACTTGACCGGCTTGTCCTTGGAATAGCCCGAGGCTTTGAGAAGGGCCACGGCCTTGTCCGGATCGTACGGCACCTTGATCGACGGATCGAAGGCGGCATATTCCGGGGCTTCCAGCGTGTCGATCGGCACGCCATAGCCGCGCAGGAGCTTCTTGACGATGCCCGCCTTGTCGATGGCGTGATGGGCGGCGAGGCGCACATTCTTGTCCAGCATCGGCTCGACATTGGTGATGAAGATCATGCCGATATCGGAGATCGGCGAGGAGACGCCGGCAAAGCCCTTCTTGGCCTTCAGGCGGTCGAACTCCTCATACGGGATTTCGAGCGTCACGTCGGACGAACCGCTCTCGATTTCGGCGACACGGCTGGTCGGGTCGGTGACGAACTTGAAGATGACCGTGTCGAAGGCTGGCTTGGCGCCCCAGTAATTCGGGTTGGCCTTCAGACGCAGGAAGGAATTGCCTTCATAGGCGTCGAACATGTAGGGGCCCGTGCCGATCGGCTTCTTCTCGAAACCTTCCGCGCCGACCTTTTCATAATAGGCCTTGGGCAGGACATAGCCGGTGAGGAAGGCCATCCACTTGAAGATGGTCGGGTCGAAGGCGAGAACGTCGGCGGTGATGCGCTTGCCCTCGACCTTGAAATTGCCGATGCCGGCCCAGACGCTGGCAACCGGGTTGCCGGTCTCGGGCTTGCCGGCGCGGGTCAGCGACCAGACGACGTCTTCGGGCGTGAGGTCCGAGCCGTCATGCCACGTCACGCCTTCGCGCACATCCATCCAGACCTTGGTCTTGTCGTCGTTCCAGCCCCAGGCCGTCAGCAGGCCGGGCTCGAAGGACAGGTCCGGCTTCTGGCCGATATACTGATCGTAAATGGAGCGATAGATCGCCTGGATCGCCGGGTTCACGCCGGACAGTCCCACCGTGCCGTCGAAGGACGGCAGGTTTGAGTTGAAGGCAATCGTCAGAGTGTTCGTTTCAGCGGCCTGAACCGGGATCCGGCCGGCGAGAATGCCGGTCAGAACGGTAGCCGCACCCAATCCCAGTACGCCACGACGCGTCAAGTCAGTCATTTTGGACTCCTAAGTTCCCCTTGAACGGAATTCCGGTTTCTTCCGGATTTGTGATTGTTTGAAACTTAAAATGAAAATCCGGATTTTGACAAGGGTCGTTTGGCCCATTTTGAAAAAATAATATGAAATGGAATATTTTGACACCGCCGCATATAAAGGCAATCGCGCGCAAGAGCGGCTGTGATTTATGCAATTGACACAATTAAAGAGATGAAATATGCATTTGCATATAACTTGCCAACAAGATGGGGAACGTCATGGCAGAGCGATCATTTGCGCGTGAAGTCGAAGACCTGAAGCTCGGCGAAGGCGATGTTTTCAGAGGCGAAGGCATCCTCGCCATCACCAAGGCCCTGCTGCAATCGGGCGTCTCCTATGTCGGCGGCTATCAGGGTTCGCCGATCTCGCATCTCATGGACGTGCTGGCCGATGCCAAGGACGTGATGGAAGAGCTGGGCGTGCATTTCGAGACCTCGGCGTCCGAAGCCGCCGCCGCCGCCATGCTCTCGGCCTCGGTCATGTATCCGGTGCGCGGCGCCGTTACCTGGAAGTCCACCGCCGGCACGAACGTGGCGTCGGATGCGCTCTCCAACCTCTCCTCCGGCGGCGTCACCGGCGGCGCGCTCATCATCATCGGCGAGGATTTCGGCGAAGGCTCCTCGATCATGCAGGAGCGCAGCCACGCCTTTGCGATGAAGTCGCAGATGTGGCTCCTCACGCCCCGACCGAACCTCCCCTCCATCGTCGAGGCCGTCGAAAAGGGCTTCGAGCTTTCCGAAGCCTCCAACACGCCGGTCATGCTGCAGGTCGGCATCCGCTCCTGCCACGTCCACGGTCATTTCGTCGCCAAGGACAACAAGCGCCCGGAATATACGCTGAAGGAAGCGCTGGAAAATCCGCGCCGCGATGTGAACCGCATCGTGCTGCCGCCGGCCTCCTTCATCCATGAGAAGGAAAAGCTCGAAAAGCGCTGGCCCGCCGCCGTCGAGTTCATCAAGCAGAACAAGCTCAACGAACATTTCGGCCCCACCGAGGGCGAGATCGGCATCGTGCTGCAGGGTGGCGTCTATAACGGCGCGATGCGCGCACTCCAGCATCTGGGGCTCGCCGACGTCTACGGCAATTGCCGTGTGCCGCTCTATGTGATGAACGTCTCCTATCCGATGGTCGATGACGAGTTGATCGCCTTTGCGGCTGGCAAGAAGGCGATCCTCATGGTCGAGGAAGGCGCGCCGGAATATATCGAGCACACGCTGCACACGCTCTTCCGCCGCCGGGACATCCAGACCAAGGTGTCCGGCAAGGACGTGCTGCCGCTCGGCGGCGAATATACGACGCCGGTTCTGATCAAGGGGCTGGGCGCCTTCATCGAGGCGAACGCGCCGGGCCTGCTCGGCAATCGCCCGCCGGTGCCGAACCCCGATCCGATCCTCACCGACCCCAAGGTCAAGGCCCTGGCCGAAGTGGTGCCGCCGCGCCCGGCCGGCTTCTGCACCGGCTGTCCGGAGCGCCCGATCTTCGCCGCCATGAAGCTCGTGGAAAAGGAACTCGGCGAACATCACGTCTCGGCCGATATCGGCTGTCACCTCTTCTCCATCCTGCCGCCCTTCAATATCGGCGGCACGACGATGGGCTATGGTCTCGGGCCCGCCTCGGCCTCCGCCTTCAATGTCGAGGCCGGCAAGCGCTCCATCTCGGTCATGGGCGATGGCGGTTTCTGGCACAACGGGCTGGCCACCTCGGTCGGCAATGCCGTCTTCAACAAGCAGGATGGCGTCATCCTCGTCGTCGACAACTTCTATTCGGCGGCCACCGGCGGTCAGGACATCCTGTCGTCGCGCGCCATCAACCCGCGCCGCAAGACCAACAATTCCATCGTCAATGCGGTGAAGGGCATCGGCGCGACCTGGGTCCGCCAGATCGACCGCACCTATGATGTCGCGAAAATGCGCGACACTCTAAAAGAGGCGCTGACGACCAAGGAACCCGGCCCGAAGATCATTGTCGCCTCGTCCGAATGCAGTCTCAACAAGCAGCGCCGCGTGAAGCCGCAATTCGCCAAAGCCGTCAAGGATGGCAAGCGGATGGTCAAGGAGCGTTTCGGCGTCGACGAGGATGTCTGCACGGGCGATCACGCCTGCATCCGTCTTTCCGGCTGTCCCTCGCTCTCGGTCAAGCATACGGATGATCCGCTGAAGGACGATCCGGTCGCGGCGATCGACAATTCCTGCGTCGGCTGCGGCAATTGCGGCGAAGTCTCGGAAGCGGCGGTTCTCTGCCCCTCCTTCTATCGCGCCGATGTCATTCACAATCCCACCGGCTGGGACCGCTTTGCGCATCGCGTGCGCAAGGCCGTCATCGGCTGGCTCCAGTCGCGCCGCGCCAATGGCCGCGTCGTCTTTGCTGATTGAGAGGGATGAAAATCATGAACGTTCATGTCGATAATGCATTTGCCGCCCTCTCCCACGACAAGCCGCTGTCGCTCGCCATCCTCGCCATGGGCGGCCAGGGCGGCGGGGTGCTCGCCGACTGGATCGTCGATCTGGCCGAGTCTCAAGGATGGGTCGCGCAGACCACCTCCGTTCCGGGCGTTGCCCAGCGCACGGGCGCGACGATCTATTATCTCGAACTGCTGAAGGCCCGCGAGGGCGTCGAGCCGGTTCTGGCGCTGATGCCGACGCCCGGCGACGTCGATGTCGTGCTCGCCGCCGAACTGATGGAAGCTGGCCGCTCCGTGCTGCGCGGTCTCGTCACGCCGGACAAGACGATGCTGATCGCCTCCACCCACCGTTCCTATGCGGTCGGCGAAAAGGAAAAGCCCGGCGACGGGATCGGCAACCCGACCGTGGTCGTGGACGCCACCGACTTTGCCGCGAAGAAGACCATCGCCTTCGACATGGACACGCTGGCGACAAAGAATGGCAGCGTCATTTCCTCCTCGATGTTCGGTGCACTCGCCGCTTCCGGCGCGCTGCCCTTCGCCAAGGACGCTTACGAGGCAACCGTGCGCAAGGGCGGCAAGGGCGTCGAGGCCAGCCTCCGCGCCTTCAACGCCGCCTATGACCGGGTCTTACGCGGTGGCAATGACAAGGTCTCCGCCGATCCGGCCAAGACCTTCGCCGAAATCCCGGCATCCGCTGGCCATCCGGCGCTCGACAAGCTGCTCCTCCGCATCCGCAAGGACTTCCCGGACAGCATCCAGCCGATGCTCTATGCGGGCGTGAAGAAGCTCACCGACTTTCAGGACCCGGCCTATGCCGACGAATACTTAAGCGAAGTCGCGAAACTCCATGCCTCCGACAAGGCGCATGGCGGGGCGGAGAAGGACTTCGCCTTCACCACGCAGGCCGCCAAATATGTCGCCATCGCCATGGCCTATGACGACGTGATCCGCGTGGCCGATCTCAAGACGCGCGGCAGCCGTTTCGATCGCGTGAAGAAAGAGGTCGGCGTCAAGGCCGACCAGATCCTCTACACGACCGAATACATGCATCCGCGCATGGAAGAGGTCTGCGGCACGCTGCCGAAGGGTCTTGGCAGTTACATCGAGAACCGCCCTGCCCTGTTCAACTGGCTCAACCGCCGCATCGACAAGGGCCGTCGCGTCAAGACCGGCACGCTCTTCTGGTTTATGGGCCTCTATGTCGTCTCGTCGCTCCGCCGCTTCCGCCGCGGTAATCTGCGCCATTCGGTCGAGATGGCGCATCGCGACGCCTGGCTGAAGACAGCCCTCGACGTGCTGCCGCAGAATTACGATCTGGCCGTCGAGGTCTTGGGCAATCGCCGTCTGGTCAAGGGCTATTCGGACACCCATATCCGCGGCCTCTCCAAGTTCGACCGCGTCATGTCGGCGCTGCCGATGCTGACGGCGCGCGAAGATGGTGCGGCGTGGATGCGCCGGCTGCGTCAGGCTGCACTGCTGGACGAGGGCGGGATTGCGCTCGACGGGGCGCTGAAGACAGTCGCGACGCTTTGAGGCGTAGAACCAGTAGAACCAAAGGACTGATCTTGGTGACGAATTCTGGTCGGACGGCTTTTCGTCGTCCGACCTGTTTTCATCCATATCGGCACGCTCGTCCCTTTTCGATTGACGGGCAGGCCAGGACACGCGGATGCAAAACCCCGCCACATGGTTCCGCGCCGTCCGTCCTCAGGCGACGCGTCGAACCTGTTTCGTGGGCTGCCGTTCTAATTCGAAGCGGGCGACGCGGGTTTCGACTTCGTTGACATCGTCGTTGAGCGAATGGATGGCAGCCACTGTCTCTTCGACCATGGCCGTATTGCGCTGGGTGACCTGATCGATCTCGCCGATCATCGAATTGATCTCGCGAATGGCGACATTTTCCTCCTGCGCAGATTGCTCGATCTCGCCGACCGCGCGGCCGATCTCATCGACATGGCCGGCGATGCGCGAAAGGGCGCCTCCCGTCTCGCCGACGAGTTCTACGCCATCCTTCACCTGCCGTTCGGAGGTGGTGACGAGCTGGCGGATTTCCTTGGCCGCGCTCGCCGAACGCTGGGCAAGCTCACGCACTTCCTGTGCCACGACGGCGAAACCTTTGCCCGCCTCGCCCGCACGGGCCGCCTCGACGCCGGCGTTGAGCGCCAGAAGGTTGGTCTGGAAGGCAATTTCGTCGATGACACCGATTATCTTGCCGATTTCCGACGACGAGCGCGAAATCTGCTCCATGGAGGCGACGGCACGATCCACGATGCCGGTGATCGCCCGGCTGTCGCCGCGGGCCATATCAACGAGGTTCTTTGCCTTGCGGGCAAAATCGGCGGTCGCGCTGATGCTTTCGACGATGCGCTTCAGCGAACCGGCCGCCTCCTCAAGGCTTGCAGCCTGCCGCTCTGTGCGCGACGCCAGATCCTTGGTGGCCGAGCCGATCTCGCGCGAACTCTTGGACATGGAAGCCGCCACCCCGGCGATCTCGGAAATCTCGCTGCAGAGTGCGGCGGCCGCGTTATTAAAGTCGCGGCGCAGTGCTTCGGTCTTCGGATCAAACGCCTGATCGATAGACACGAACAGCTTGCCCGCCGACAGCGCCTTGAGCCCTTCGGCGAGCGCAGTGATCGTCTTCTGGTCCTGCTCGGCCTGATGGTTCATGCGCTCCATCTGCTCGGCCTCACGCGCGCGCAACTGCACCACTTCCTCGATGTCCTGCCACACGAAGATGAGCAGCGTTTCTTCCCCGCGCTGCCAACGCATGAGCGTTACGTTGACGTGGAACTGGCTGTTGTCGGCGCGGCGGCAGCGCCATTCGAAGCGGTCGTGACCGTCTTTCATCGCCTTCTGGATATAGCCCATGGCCGCTTCGTCGGAGCGGCGGCCATCCATCTGAAACTCAGGCGAGAAATCGGGCGGCGTCAGTCCCATCAGCGTTTCGCGCGGCTGGCGCATGATCCTTGCGAAGGCGTCGTTGAATTCGATCACCCGACCTTCGCGCAAGACGCAGACGCAGTCCGGAGAATTCTCGAAAATATAGTTCGACAGTTCCTGCCGAAAATTGACCGGCTTGGCGAAAAGGTTCTTGAACACGCCCACTCTCCATTGTTCAAAACTTTCTTTGGAGAGATTCTAAGAATGACGTCTTAAAATTACTTTAAATATAAATCGTTAGGCATATGTGGACTATATCTCGTTCCTGCGGACGTTGCGCAGGATCTTGTGCAGCGTTCCGAGGAAAGCGCGATATTCGTCGTCGTCGATATCGCGGAACATCTGCCGAAGCCCGTCATACATGACGGGCCAGATTTCGTTGAAGACCGCCCGGCCTTCCTCCGTAATGGCGACGTCGCGCACGCGCAAATCCTCAGGCCGCGGCGTGCGGCTGATCAGTCCCTGTTCTTCCAGCGAGTCCACCGTCCTGCTCATGGTCGACTGTTCGGTCACGCCGAAGACGGAGAGCTCGTTGATCGTCAACGAGGAGGAGACTGACAGCACGGCGAGCGCACGCATCTTCGCCGTGGTGATGTCGCGGGCGCGCAGCTCTTCCGAGAGGTTGGCGTTCCAGCGCGCCATGATGCGGTTCATGATATAGGGAGCGAAGTGGTTCAGACCCATTTCGCCGAGGCTCGGCATACGGCCCTCCTCCGTGCCGGGTGGCCCGAGAACCTCGCCGGAAAAGCCGTTTTCCATCCACTCTCCTCCCGTTCATGCCCTGGCTGCGTCTTCTACAAACGGTGTCGCAGCCCAATCGGTTTCACTTCACGTTGTCATTTCAAGGAGGATCCGAGCAGGAAGCCCGATCCTCCGCCAAGGCCCGGTCCCGGATGGGTGGACGCTCCGATATGGTAGAGCCCCGGCACATGCGTCATGTGGTTATTCGGTCTCTTGAACGGACGCCAGAGGAAAAACTGGTCAAGTCCGCAGAAACCGCCATAAGGATCGCCGCCCACAAGGTTCATGTTCATGGCCTCGAGGTCGGCCGGCGAATAGACGCGGCGCGCAATAACCACCTCGTCGAAATTCTCGATACGGTGGCGCAGCATGGCCTCGATCCGGTCGGCAAAGGCTTCGCGCAGCGCCTCCGACCAGCGCCCGTCCGCCGGGCAATCCAGTTCGCCGGCCGCATCGCCCTTCACAAAGCGCGGCGTGTCGGGCAGCTGCAGCCAGAGGATCGATTGCCCTTCCGGCGCGCGGCTCGGGTCGAAGG